>NZ_JBXENX010000001.1:0-764338 GCF_059383895.1 Paenibacillus sp. J22P59 | reverse complement strand
CGCAGATGGGGCGTAGATCGGTTACGCCGTCACTATGACTGGTCAGGCAAGATATGCCCGCGGCTAATGTATGACGGTGGCAAGTGGACTAGATGGGTGGAGTTTAAGGCGGCAGTAGCTGATAAAATGGAGGGATACAAAATGAAGCCAGAGGATGCTAACAAGATCATTGCTGCTTACCTTAACGGGGAGTGGGCAGCGGCAAAGAAGAAAGGCGATGCTGCAGGTATGAAGGAAGCTAACCGATTGGCTAACGAGCTACGGAAGGCGAGTGGACAGCCCGTTCAATTTTGATAAAAACATTAAAGTTAACTATATGAATTCATTAGAACATATTGTTAAAAATGGGGAGTGTGGTATAATAAAAAATAGGAACATATGTTCTCGGGAATGTAAGTTCCTATTGTAAGTCATTCCATAATCAGGGAATATAGAACTATATTTTGTCGAAAAAAACTGATTATAGGAATGGGGTACTAATAATGGCAACGAAAAAGAAGAATTTCTATGCGTATCAAATTGATTTGCATTATCTAGATAATGCTCATCGTGCTCCCGTAGATGCAATAAAATGGGATGGAGATATTTTTGAACAGATTCTTCAGCATATCTATTCTTTAAATCCAGCTGTTAAAACGAGAAAATATCGTGATTCATGGTTAATGTATCTTGATCATTTAGAGTATGATCAACATTATATCTTTGGTAGGTTTAGTTCTGCTGTTTATGGTACTACTGGTGAATTAGTTCATGCAGATAACTTGGCTCGGAGACCCAATCCTAAACAAGTACGAGAAGGTGAAAGTGAAGAGACATATTTTTTAATTAAAAAGTCTGATGGACTTCTTCTTTTACAAGGAAACATCCGCTTGAACAGAGCTAAGGCTGACGAATATTTTGATATATTGGGTAAACAAATTATTGAAGCAAACAATCTTACATATATACAAATATGTACATTGGTCAATGATTCATTTTTTGAAAGTATTAGACAGTTGAATACTGTTCATAAATTGGAGATTGAAGTCACAAGAACTGAAGTTATTGCAGATGAGAATCCAGCAGTCAGAGCTTTGCAAAATGATGCTGAGGAAATTCATGCAACTGATGTTAAACTTGAGTTTGGGGCAAAGTATCAGCGATCAGGAATGCTGGGTGTAATACCACTTATACAAAAATACAAAGACAAAGAGGGGGTAACAAAAATTGTTGTTCGAGGAAAATTAGCAGGAGCTGAAAAAACAATAAAATTAGATGAGTCTCAAGAAAAGTATACACAGAAAGTTGCAGTAGATACAAATAACCAACCAATGCTTTCATCTGTTGAGACGGTGTTAAAACAAATCGCTAATGATAGAATAAGTCTTAGGAGTTGATAATTTATGTTCGGGAGCATTAAAAAATTCATTAAGGCAAATAACTTTCCATGGATAACCTTTAGAAATTATTTGAAGAATTCTTCACGCTCCGAACTAATTGTCGACTTATTGATTCCGTTATTTTTATCAATTGGCTTATTAGTTCTTACTTCAATGCAGGTAAAAGAATTTTCTGTATTGATTAATAAATATAAGGAACTAAGTGGTCAATTAATAGCTGCAATTTCGATATTAGCAGGGTTTAACATTGCCAGCATCACGATTATATCAACAGCAGCCGAACCTACAAATAGGTTGCGGAATATCACTAGCACCACTAATCCTAAAATGTCGATTTATGAAGTGTTAATTTCTTTTTTTACTTGGGCGGTAATAATTCAACTTGTTGTAGTTTTATTCGGGATAATTTTGTTTTATGTTGGGTCGCTTGTACCACCAAACCTTACACCTAATATCCCCTTATGGTCGTGGATATTAGCTGGGTTCCTACTCATGATAACGATTCATTCTATGTTTATATCCATTAGGAATATGAAGACGTTATACTATTACGTAACCTATAAAGCTCCTAATCCACCCGTACCTCCACAACCGCCAAGTCCATAAGAAAATTGTAAATTTAAAGCCCACTGGCCTATTGGTCGGTGGGCTTTTTTTTTATAGTCAGAATTAGACTAACCAAATCAAGTGTAATGGATAGCCGCCAGTTAGCTGCGAGAACTTCTCTAGCGGCTATTAGCAATTATCTAACCAGTGTGATTATTAGCGCTGTAATAGCGATTGCGAGGGCGCCAACACTGATTATACAAGCGGCCAATAGTTTCCCTGGTACCTTCATATATACAGCCCCTTTGTGTTATGATGAGAAAGAAGAAGCGTCCCTTAAATTTCATCCCCGGTAGGTTAGGAGCCTTGCGGCTCCCTTCCTGGTGTTGATTACCTTAGTGAGGTGATGAGGGTGATGATTGAGCTTATCATGCTGATGATTGCCGTCACTAGCATGATGTCTAATGCTCTTTCGTCTTTACGCTTCTTTCTCTTATTCTTCATTTGCTTATCTCACCTCCTTACATTATTATTATACAACGAAAATAGTTGAATGTCAACGAATATAGTTCATAAATATAACTATATATGTTGAATAATAACGGCTGTTGTTCTATAATGATATCGAGGTGATGGGGATGTTATATTTGAAGTTACAGGAGATAATGGAGGAGAAACGCTGGAATGCTCGCCAATTAAGTGAAGCTACTGGCATACGATGGAACACTATAGATGATATGGCCAAGAATAAATCTAAAGCGTGGTCACGGGAGAACTTGGACATAATCATGAGGGTGCTTGAAATTGAGGACATCAACAAACTAATCGAATACAGAAAAGAAGGCTCTGGCACATAATGCTGGAGCTTATTTTATATCTTGATAGCGAACATTTGTTCTTATATAATAATCCTAGATAATGAATACGGAGGCGATCAGTTTTGAAGCTAACAATCAGAAATTTAGATGTTGCAATGGCAATCCTTGATTACACAGAAAAGCATGGGCGGTCACCTGCAATTACGGATCTATGCAAACTGACAAAGATAGCTTCTAGATCTGCCATCCATACACATCTAAAGAGATTAAGGGAAATGAATATTGTCACTTGGGAAGAGGGGGAGGTACGTTCGCTAAGAATTTTTTATCCCCAATTTGTTAAGGATAAGCATGCTAAGCTGCTGCAGCTCGAAAAAGATAAATTGAATGACTATATAATGTAAGGGAGCTGGGGACGATGGAAGCTTACATTGATAAAATCGTGCAGCTCATCTA
Source organism: Paenibacillus sp. J22P59 (assembly GCF_059383895.1). Classification (NCBI taxonomy): domain Bacteria; kingdom Bacillati; phylum Bacillota; class Bacilli; order Caryophanales; family Paenibacillaceae; genus Paenibacillus; species Paenibacillus sp. J22P59. The sequence continues at coordinate 761,139 of NZ_JBXENX010000001.1, read as the reverse complement.
CGTGGATCGTAAACGTAATGTATCAATACGAAATATTAGAGTGCTATCTGTTAAGGGAAACAAGTTTAAAGCATACTGTTTTAAGGCAAAGGCTGTGAGGATATTTAATGTAGATGGGATTGTAGATGTAGAATTGGTTGATTTTAAATTGACACTTAATGGATAATTATGGTTTAATGTTAAAGAGCCGCGAGGGAAAGCATCCCCGTGGCTCTTTATTTTAATCCTGATTGATTAGTAGAGTGCCCCCGAAAACGCCCCCGAAATGCCCCCGAATGTTGCTAGTCGTTACTTTTTAATGCGGTTTGCTTTTCTATTCCTTCTATATAATATGCGGTATTGCGGCTCATTACCTCTTGTTGCTAATCCGGGAACTTAAATAAGACGCAAGTTCACCAATGGGAGAGAGATCAATATTTGACGCTTTACTAATCGTAGAAACCCTCGATGCTGTTAGCATTGAGGGTTTTTCTTTTTGTGGGCAATGTGATGAGAGGGTGCCGACGGTGGCCATAGGACGAATGTCGCAAACAAGTCATTAGAGAGCCCCACTGCTTTGATGTGATATGATATTATCGAACGAGATATTGAAGAGAAAGTCGTCCAGTTGTTACGGGCGACTTTTTTTATTTCCAAAGAGGTCTTCTGAATTATTCCAACACACTCTATTAGTTCGTTTGCCGTTCGCATCTCTCTATATAAACAATAAGAGAGGCCTTTATCTTAATAACTTCTGCACTTTTGGGCCGCACATTTATGGGTGGATCCTATATTCATAGACCACTTCAAATTCCTAAAATATCCATAAATTAGTAATTAAGTACTATATCATTTTTTGTTATAAATGGTAATATAAAGTTGTTAGAAGGTTCTTTTATGAAGAGACTTCAGATTAAAAAATGAAAAGGAAGTGTACCAGACAATGAAAAAAATGTTCGCATCCGTACTTACAACTGCTCTCTTAATTACTGCCGCTGTTCCAGCTTTTGCTCAAGACAGCACTCCAACTACTGCACCAGCATCCGCAAGTGCTGTTAATTCTGAGTCGGTTTCTGTTGCGTCTTATTTCTTCGCTAATGTTTCTTGGAGAACTGTTCCTGGTGCAACTTCCTATGAGTTTTTCATTTACAAAAACGGCAGCCTAGTAGAGTGGGGGAATCAGGGTGTTTCAGTGGTCGGTTCTCAAAACAGAAATGTCGGAATGGAGACGAGTAACGCTTACAAAATAGAAATTAGAGCGGTTGATTCAAGCGGTAATCAGCTTGCATGGGGTACAACGAATACCTTTTTGGCTGGCCCCACTTCCATTTACGTATCTATTTAGTGTAATGATTAGGTTCCAGAAAGATAAGCTAGTGGCATAGTGAGATATTTTTTATAAAGAGATTTGTTCTTGTCCCAATACAGAAAACGATAAAGTCCTTGTCACAGGTCAGTGACAAGGACTTTATCGTTTTAAAAAACGGCATGCTGGGTTTATTGTTTAACATTTAACACTTTGAAATTCCACAATGAATAGCCAAATTCAGTCGAGCGTGTTAATCCAGACATTCTTACGTATCTTGATTCTTGATGGTTGAAGTTCAGTATTTCAGTATTCCCTTTACAATTTTGATTCGTATAAATAATAGTCCAGTCTAAAGCATCATTTGAAACTTCGATATGATAAGTTTGTGCATGCGCTGATTCCCATTCGAGAATAATGCGATTGAAGCTTGTTTCTTTACCCAAGTCAATATAAAGCCATTGAGGATCAATTCCAGGTAGACTGCTCCACCGACTATCACTAGTACCATCTACTACATGATCAGAACTAAAAATTTCATTTTCATCGGAAGAAGAAAAAACAGGTTTATACAGGGCAAGATTATCCGAGTCGATATTCTTATTAGTTTTTAATGAAATAGACGTATTTTGTTCACTGATATTATTGAAATAATCTCTAGTCTTTACACTAATTTCATAATGTGAATCTGGAGATAATTTAGTTAAAGTATAGTTGGTATAATGGGTGGTATCTATGTATATTCCATCGAGGTAAACATCATAAGATTGAACCCACAGGTCTGCGGGCTCTTCCCAACTTACTTTTATACTAGTATTGCTAGAGGCAATATGTTTTAGTTGAGGAGGGGCAGATAACTCAGAAGGATGGATAAAGGAATGAAGTTGTTTTAGTTCACCTAGGGCAGCTTTTTTAAGTATTGTAACTAAATTTTGCTCCATTAGATTCAATTTCGTACATAGATTTATGACTTTATGATGTTTAATTTTTTTGGTCATGTTGCTTTTCATTAACGTTAACTTTAATAATTCTATTTTTTTTACGTAATGAAAACATATATCGGCATATTGTCCTAAACTTTCGTCTAAGGTTTGTAAATAGCAGGCAGTTAAATATCTCGATCCCGCTATAATAGATAACGCATCATCAATATAAGGTAATAAATCATGGAGCTCTTCAGTTATATCATCCCCGTGAGATATCAGGCTACTTAAATAATTATATAGGATAGAGCTGTCCTCACTCTTTAAAGTTTGAATCAGGTCTTTGAATTCTCCTTCAATGAACTTCACAGCATTTTCAGTGATAGAATAATGATTTAAGTCAATATATGTGATATTTTTCAGAAAAGCGTGGTTGCATGCATCTCTTATTTGTGGAATCGTATACTGGAGGCCATCTTTAAAAGGAAGATCGTTAATTGTAAAGTTGCTTTTATCCATAGCCGTAATAACGAAAGAGTGATTCAAAGCTGAATCAAGCTTTCTGTGTGTAACAAATTGATTGTCGACCCAAATGAAAATTGTAAATCCTAGATTTATTAATTGAGAGAGTTCATTTTCTATGCTATTAAAATCATTAAATGGAATTACTACATGGTTTATACCAAAGAGATTGCTGCTACTTCCTACTTTGGAATAGTATGACCATTTACGTCTTCTATTTAGGATGATTTGATTAAATACGTCGAAGTGTGATTCCCAAGCGTCATAATAAAGATGTTTCATATCAATTTTCTGCTCATATAAGTAGTTGAATATTTGTATTTTTCTGCAATCCAAATAATTGTAAGAAGGGTTATTAAATATATTTTCCACATTTACTCACTCCAATACAGTAATATGATCATATAGGTTTGTTATTATTTTACACAAAAAATAAATACCTAAATGTCGCTGCATTATGAATTAGCATTTCTAGTGCTAGTGATCTTAAACGCGGTATTAATTTGCCATTCAACATTTGGCGTTCTCATTTCGGGTGAATAACGAAGTTAGGGGAAGGAGATAGGGTGGGGCACCATTATTTCTCTAATTCTGGCTCTCTCATAAACCATGCAATATAAGAGCAATTTCGGCAAACGAGTATTGCAGCATTTCGATTAGCCCAGTCCATTCCAAAGAAAGTTGCTCCTCTTGAGTTTAGTTGGCGATAATCTTTGTCGAAGGTATCGTTCTGGCAACAGGGGCAGATAATTGAAGCTTTTCCGGCTCTATATCTCATAAACAATCACTCCTTTGGCTTGATTATACTTATTATAGCTTATATTCCATAAAAAGAGGCTATTGTCATATTTCGATGATAATCGAAGGTGTGACAATAGCCTCTTTCACTTCATAACTTAGTGGAAGTCTCTAAACAATCCAACAACTTTTCCGAGAATCGTGACATTTTGCAAGCGTATCGGCTCCATAGTGGAATTCTCAGGCTGTAGGCGAATGTGGTCTTTCTCACGGTAAAATGTCTTTACCGTTGCTTCGTCTTCTTCAGTCATAGCCACGACAATGTCGCCGTTATTGGCTGTCTGCTGTTGGCGTACGATGACATAATCGCCATTATGTATACCAGCCTCAATCATGCTCTCACCAATAACATTAAGAATGAACACATCGTCATCTCCTACAAAATGCGAGGAGAGCGGGAAATATTCTTCGATATTCTCAGTTGCCGTTATAGGGACACCGGCAGTGACCTTGCCGACGATAGGTACATGTGATACTGAAGGATGGATAATGCCATCGACGCCTTCTTGGTCCAAGATCTCAATAGCACGTGGTTTAGTAGGGTCACGACGAATGAGCCCCTTCTTCTCTAGACGATCGAGATGACCATGAACGGTTGAGCTTGAAGCGAGACCGACTGCTTCGCCGATTTCCCTAACGGAAGGCGGGTATCCTTTCTCCCGGACTTCATTCTTTATAAATGCAAGAATCGCCTGTTGGCGGTTAGAAATCTTCGACAATGAAATCACTCCATTAATAGATTTGTAGAAAATTATAACATAGAACCCGAGTTCGTACAAACATAAGTTCTGAAAACAAAAGTTCGCATTGCTTATTGACTGCAAACGTTTGTTCGTGTTATTCTCAAAACAGAACAAACGTTTGGGGCGATGATAATGATGATGAATCCTGCATTTTATAAATCTATTCATAAGGAAGCGACTGTGCCAGTAGGCAATAGGCTGCATTCTGGTTGGTTCAAGTTACAACAGCATTTAGCAAAGCTGATCGTGTGCATTATTGTGTTTGTGCTGCTTTTTACAAGCTTTTTAATCATGAAGGGTATGGCATCTGTCCATACTATGAATCCTGAGGCAGGCGAAGAGGTTGTTATTGTCCTATCTGGTGATACGCTATGGGATATTGCAGGTCGTTATACGGATAACACGAAGGATATTCGCAAGACGGTCTTCGAGATTAAAGAGCGCAATCAATTGACATCAGTTACCTTAATGCCGGGACAAGAATTAATCATTCCTTGATTGGGGACGGGAACAGTGAGTTGCATATAGATATAGATTGAGTATTGTGGTGGTTGGGACTAATCCTGACCACCCTTTTTTTATGTAATCGTACTTGTATAGGGAACGTATGCAGAAACTACGAATGAAATCATTAATCAAGCCAGCCATGTGAAAATAGCGTGAATTCCTCCCTATTATTAGGTCATTGCCTTGACAATTGAATGTGTGAAATGTAAAAGTAGGGAGAGGATTTTATTACATTAAAGACACAGCAAGAAAGGTGAGCTTGTTATGGAGAAAATTATTGCGCGAATTAATGAATTGTCGCGAAAAAATAAAACGGTGGGGTTAACGGAGGAAGAAATTGTTGAACGTGCTGCTCTTAGGGAGCAATACATGGCTAATTTCAGAGGAAACTTCCGTCAACAACTAGATACAATTAAATGGGTTGAGGATGAAGAAGAAAAGAAATAAGCGCTTCTTGCTATAATTCATATAGAAATAGAAGCAGAAGGAGAACAAAGATCCATGCGATACCGATTGCTGGGTAGAAGCGGACTCGCGGTATCTGAGCTGAGTCTTGGAACGATGACATTCGGGAATACGACAAGTGAGGAACATTCGATTGAAATGATCAATCGCTTTATGGAGCGAGGTGGCAATTTTCTCGATACGGCTGATGTATACGTGGATGGTCGTTCTGAGGAAATTGTCGGTAAAGCGATTAAGAATCGTCGTTCAGAGGTCGTTCTGGCAACCAAGGTGAGAATGAAGACTGGACCGGATGTGAATGGTGTCGGTCTATCACGCAAGCATATAATGGATGGAATTGAAGCGAGTCTGAGACGTCTGCAGACAGATTATATCGATCTGTATCAGGTTCATGTCTGGGATCATGCGACACCGATCGAAGAGACGCTCCGCACCCTCGATGATCTTGTATCCTCTGGCAAGGTTCGCTATATTGGCTGCTCGAACTTTCTAGCCTGGCAGCTAATGAAGTCACTCGCATGGAGCGACGCGAATCGGTATGTACGTTTCGTCTCGATTCAACCGCAGTACAGTCTGGTGAGCAGGCAAATGGATTTGGAGATGCTGTCGCTGTGCTTGGAGGAAAAGGTAGGGATCATTCCTTGGGCACCGCTTGGCAGCGGTTTTCTTACTGGTCGATATGAACGCATACAGCCGACCGAGGGGAGATTAGCTAGCGCGCAAAGCGGTGAGAGCACATGGACTAACCGAGCCAATGAACATAATTTTATGGTCCTTGATACGGTTCGTGAAGTGGCAGCGCTTCTTGATAAAACCCCAGCGTAGGTTGCATTGAATTGGCTGCTGGCACGCGATGGGATTACATCGCCAATCTTTGGTGCAAGCACGTTGGAGCAGTATGAAGACAATATGGGTGCGATCGGTTGGACGATGCCACAGGAAGCATGGGACAAGCTGGATGCGATAAGCGCTTTGCCTGACGATTATCCTAACCGATTTATTACAAAGTTCAGAAGGACGTTCTAAACCTAAGAGGAGGAAGTTCATTGTCACGTACATGGGAGCGCCAGGTGCGCAAGAATTCGAACAAAATTAATAAACAAAGAAAAAAACAGGGAGTTAGCAGTATTACAGCAACCGCTGAGAAAGTCGATCGCTACAAAGGAAGAAGCTTCATTGGGCCAATTCTGCTTTTGCTGTTCATAGGGGCATATGCATTCCTTTCAATTGGTAATCCTGCATTCGAAATTACGACGATGTTCTGGGTTACCGTTGCTGCTTATATTTTCCTTGCGGCTACTTTCTATTTCCGTCGGCCTTATCTTGCTGTAGGCAAAGACTACGTGCAGACACGTAAATTCACCGGGGATAAAAAATTGTATGTCGCTTCAATAAAAGGAATTACGCTTCAAAAGGGCTATGTCATGATCGAGCAGGACAAAGGCTCGAACTGGGTATTCTCGAAAGTGATGCACCGATATCCTACTGATGAAATCGGAGCTCGACTTCAAGAATTTGCAAAGGTACATAATCTGCCTGTAGTGCAAAAATAGATAAAGTGGGAGAGAGAGAATAATGGCTAAACAAGCGGTTCTATTTGATCTGGATGATACGCTGTTGTGGGATGCGCGCAGTGTACAGGAAGCCTTTGATGTAACCTGTCAAGCAGGTGCAGATGCTGCGGGGGTAGATCCTTTGCAATTAGAGGAGGCTGTTCGTCGCGAAGCTAGAGCGCTATATGAATCTTATGATACTTTTGCTTTCACCAAGTTGATTGGAATCAATCCATTCGAGGGCTTGTGGGCGAACTTCCGTGAAGGCGAGCAGGAGGAATTCCGCAAACTGGAGCAGTTGGCGCCAGGCTATCGCCAAGCGGCTTGGACGAATGGTCTTCGTTCACTCGGTGTAGATGATGCTGAGCTCGGTGCTAGGCTTGCTGAGCAGTTCCCTGCGGAGCGTCGTGCCCGTCCGATCGTGTATGAGGAAACATTCCGAGTGCTTGATGCTTTGAAAGGCAAGTATAAGCTTTTGCTTCTGACAAATGGCTCTCCTGATCTGCAACAGGAGAAGCTGACTGGGGTGCCTGAGCTGGCACCTTACTTCGATCACATTATTATTTCTGGGCAATTCGGACAAGGAAAGCCGGCTGCTGCCATTTTCCATCATGCGCTTGAACTCCTTGGTGTGGAGCCTGAACATGGCATTATGGTAGGGGATAAGCTGACGACAGACATTCTGGGTGCGAACACAATCGGCATGACATCTGTATGGATTAACCGTGAGAATATGGTAAGAAATGATGATATCATTCCAACTCACGAAATCGCTCACTTAGAAGAGCTGCTGAAGCTGCTTGAAGCTTAACGAAAATTCATGCAAAAAAAGCCCCTCACTTTCATCGAGAGATGGAGGAGGGGCTTTCCTTGCTATTCGTTTGACTTAGGCTTTGTTGAATGCAGGATCATCATATGGTTGTGCGATCCAGCCTTCTGTCTCAATGAAGAGGCGAACGGCAACAATCTGGCGGTTATCCATCAATGTGAAGAAGTGAGGAATGGTCTCGGGAACAGAAATGACGTCGCCAGCTTCTAGCTCAACATCGAAGTAACCAACTTCCTCATTTCCTTTTATAATGAATATACCTTTACCCGCAGTAATGGCACGAACCTCATCTTCTGTATGAGTATGCACCTGCTCGAATTTTTTGAGCAATTCATCCAGGTTGGGAGTCGAATCAGACAGCGCGATTATGTCCCAAGTTTTATAACCGCGGCGCTCTGCCAGATCGCGAATCTCTACATCAAATGCAGATAGAATTTCGGATTTTTCCTCATCAGAAAGAATAAATTTATTGTGCAGATGCGCAGGAAGTTTGTCAGCATTCCAATGCTCATATAAGACCTCTTGGCTTTCCAAAAATGCCCGGACGTTCTCTTCGCCCGTAATTCTTTGTTCAGTATTGCGAATTCGAATTTCAGCCATGAACATTCCCTCTTTTCCCATAGAAATTAAATGATATAATTAATTATATAGCAAAAGTCAACAATTGTCGATGGATCTCCTTTTCACTTAGCTGGGATTCTGTTACACTATTTGTTAATGATTTTCGGAGGAAGGGTGCACATAATTGTCTAGACTGACCTTACAAGAAATGCTGCAACAAAGGATACTCATACTTGATGGAGCGATGGGGACGATGATCCAGCAAGCCGATCTCGTAGCTGATGATTTTGGCGGCGAAGAGCTCGATGGCTGTAATGAAATGCTCGTTCTGACACGTCCTGACGTTATCCGCGACATTCATGAGAAATATTTGGAAGCAGGGGCAGATATATTGGAAACCAATACGTTCGGTGCTACGAGCGTGGTCCTTGCTGAATATGATATACCTGAGAAAGCAAGAGAAATTAACTTGGCGGCAGCTAAAATCGCTCGCGAAGCAGCAGATAAATATTCTACACCGGAACATCCAAGGTTCGTAGCAGGGGCGCTTGGCCCCACGACTAAGACCTTATCTGTTACTGGCGGCGTAACCTTCGAAGAGCTTGTCGAGAGCTACTATGAACAGACGGTTGCATTGATGGAAGCAGGGGTTGACGCGATTCTTCTGGAGACATCACAGGATACGCTGAATGTTAAGGCAGGAAGCCTCGGCATACGCAATGCTTATGAGAAGCTCGGATTTGAGCTGCCTCTCATGATATCCGGAACAATCGAACCGATGGGCACGACCCTTGCAGGTCAGAATATCGAATCATTCTATATCTCTTTGGAGCATCTGAAGCCGATTTCTATAGGGTTAAACTGTGCGACAGGCCCAGAGTTTATGCGCGACCATATCCGTTCTTTAAGTGAGATTGCTGACTCAGCAATTTCTTGTTATCCGAATGCGGGACTTCCCGATGAGAATGGTCATTATCACGAGTCTCCGGAATCGTTGGCCAAAAAAATGTCGGCCTTTGCCGAGCAAGGCTGGCTCAATATTGCTGGCGGCTGCTGTGGCACGACGCCCGCTCATATTCGCGCATTAGCAGATACGATGGCACAATACCCGCCTCGTTCGAAATATGGCGAGCATCCACCAGCTGTCTCTGGTATCGAGACCGTATATATCGAGCCGGAGAATCGTCCGATTATGATAGGGGAACGGACGAATATTTCGGGTTCCCGCAAATTTAAACGGTTGATTAAAGAAGGCAAATTCGATGAAGCGTCCGAAATTGCTAGAGCGCAAGTAAAAGGCGGAGCACATGTCATCGATATCAATCTTCAAGATACGGATATTGATGAAGCATATGCCGTGCGTGAGTTTTTGCCGCAGGTTGTTAAGAAAATTAAAGTGCCGCTCATGCTCGATTCCACCTACGATCATATTATTGAGCTGGGTCTGAAATATTCGCAAGGCAAGGCGATTATCAACTCGATCAATCTGGAGGATGGCGAGTCTAAGTTCGAGCAAATTCTACCGCTCATTCATCGCTACGGAGCAGCGGTCGTTATGATATTGATTGATGAGCGCGGCCAAGCTGTATCTAGAGAGGCGAAGCTCGAAGTAGCCGAGCGCTCTTATCATTTGCTTGTAGATAAGTATGGCATGAATCCAGAAGACATTATTTTTGATCCGAATATGTTCCCGGTTGGTTCAGGCGATCCGCAATATATCGGTTCTGCTGTAGAGACGATCGAAGGCATTAAGATGATCAAAGAGAAATTCCCTAAGGCGAAGACGATTCTTGGGCTAAGTAACATTTCCTTTGGTCTGCCGGATGCAGGTCGTGAAGTATTGAACTCTGTCTACCTTTACCATTGTACGAAAGCTGGTCTTGATTATGCGATCGTAAATACGGAAAAGCTGGAGAGGTATGCTTCTATTCCTGAAGAAGAGCGCAAACTTGCTGAAGAGCTCATTTATAATACGAATGACGAGACATTGGCAGCTTTCGTAGCTGCTTTCCGGGAGAAGAAGGTTGTCAAGAAAGAGAAAATTTCCAATCTTACTCTTGAAGAACGCCTTGCCTCTTACATTGTAGAGGGAACGAAAGAAGGCCTCTTGCCGGATCTGGATCTTGCTCTAGCCAAATATACAGCGCTGGAGGTCATTAATGGGCCACTCATGCGCGGTATGGAGGAAGTCGGTCGATTATTCAATGGCAACGAGCTGATCGTGGCAGAGGTACTGCAGAGCGCTGAGGTTATGAAGGCGTCAGTTGCTTACTTGGAAGATTTCATGGAGAAAGACGAGACTTCTGTTAAAGGTAAAATTATTCTTGCGACCGTTAAAGGCGATGTGCATGATATCGGCAAAAACCTGGTCGAAATTATTTTATCCAATAATGGATTTAAGATTATTAATCTTGGCATCAAAGTGCCGCCTGAGAAAATTATCGAAGCTTGCCGGAATGAAAAGGTCGATGCCGTTGGCTTATCGGGCTTGCTCGTTAAATCTGCACAGCAGATGGTGCTGACGGCGCAGGATATGCGCAATGCCGGCATTGATACCCCGATCATGGTAGGTGGAGCAGCCTTAACCCGTAAATTCACGAAAAATCGAATCGGTCCAGAATATGATGGATTGGTCTTATACGCCAAGGATGCGATGGATGGTCTGGATCTGGCAAATAAGCTGATGGACAAAGAACATCGCAATCGGATGGAAGAAGAGATGGCTGCTTACAAGGCATCGGGCGGGGAAGAAGAAGCAGAGAAGAAACCGCAGCCACAATTGACTAGGATTGAGCGCTCGAAGATTTCAACGGATGGACCTGTCTATATTCCGCCGGATCTGGATCGCCATGTCTTGCGCGATGTGCCGCTTGCCCACATTGTTCCTTATGTGAATATGCAGATGCTGCTTGGTCATCATCTTGGTCTGAAGGGCAATATTGATAATTTGCTCAAAGAAGGCAATGAAAAAGCTGTTCAGTTGAAGGAAACGGTAGACGGTATTTTGCAGGAAGGTAGTGCAGATGGCATATTGCGTGCGAATGGCATGTATCGGTTCTTCCCAGCGCAGTCTTCAGGCAATGATATAATTGTGTATGATCCAGAAGATCCGTCGAAGGAACTGAAGCGCTTCTCCTTCCCGCGCCAACAGGTAGAGCCGTATCTGTGCTTATCAGACTTCTTGAAGTCTGTTGAGAGCGGCGTTATGGATTATGTTGGATTCCTTGTTGTAACGGCAGGGCATGGGGTAAGAGATTTGGCAAATGAGTGGAAAGATCGTGGTGACTATTTACGGTCCCATGCCCTGCAGTCAGTAGCGCTTGAATTAGCAGAAGGTCTTGCCGAACGTGTCCATCATATGATGCGTGACGTGTGGGGCTATCCTGATCCGAGCACGATGACAATGAAGCAGCGGCTTGGTGCCCGTTATCAGGGTATCCGTGTGTCCTTCGGTTATCCGGCTTGCCCGAATCTGGAGGATCAAGAGCCATTATTCGATCTGATGAAGCCAGAGGATATTGGTGTGGAATTGACAGAGGGCTGCATGATGGAGCCAGAAGCTTCCGTATCAGCGATGGTATTTGCGCATCCAGAAGCGCAATACTTCAACGTGGAGAAAGTAGAAAGATAATTTTGCAATAAGCAGCTTAAAGCCTCCGCAACGGATGATTTCACAAGAATCTATCGTTAGCGGGGGCTTTCATCCTATTTTGCGGTTATATGACCCGGAAGGCGGAAATATGATGGAAATGTGGTTTCTTGGAACAGGTGCAGGCCGTCCGATGAAAGAGCGCAACGTCTCTTCAATCGCGCTTCGATTGCCGGAGCCTGATTGCGCTCTGTGGATGTTTGACGCGGGGGAAGGAACACAGCAGCAGCTTATGCACACGCCGCTTAAGCTTAATAAATTGGAAGTGCTGTTCGTCACCCATTTGCATGGCGATCACACTTATGGCATTCCAGGCTTGCTTAGCACACGCTCTTATGTAGGGGGCAATGGTCCTCTGCAAGTTTTTGGACCCGCGGGCATAGAAGAAATGATCGATACCATGCTGCGGTTGAGCTCTACACATCTTGATTACGAGATTACGTATACGGAAATATCGGAAGGCGTTATTTTTGAGGATGATCGCTTCGTCGTAGAAGCCATGCTGATGGATCATCGAGTGCCATGCTATGGCTATCGGGTAACGGAGCGTGAGCGTCCTGGCAAACTTAACACGATGCTGCTGGAGCAGCTTGGCGTCCCTAAGGGGCCCTTGTATGGCATGCTGAAAAAGGGACAGGATGTTACTCTCTCAGATGGGACGTTAGTTCGGGCGGCTGATGTGGCAGGCGTTCCGCTGCAAGGCCGTATTATTGCCGTCGCGGGTGACACTCGGGCTTGCAGCAACGCTATTACGCTGGCGAAGGATGCGGATGTGCTCGTTCATGAAGCGACCTTTGCGGCTGGACAAGAAGAGAAGGCACAGTTGTACGGTCATTCTACGACAACAGAAGCAGCGGCGACAGCTAAGACAGCTGGGGCGAAAAGATTGATTATGACCCATTTCAGTACGAGGTTTACACATGATGATCTCCCGGCACTTGAGCAAGAGGCTAGGGCGATATTCGAGAATTCGAATGCTGCCTATGATCTGTTCCATCTTCATATACCTAGACCGAGGGCCGGCGATGATGGTCCGAAATGAATATAGGATTGCTGCAGTCCAGCACCCTAGAAGTCGTCATTTAAATACAAAAGGAGCCTATATGGCTCCTTTTGTATTTCGTATCAGCCGAGACAAATACAATGGGAAAAAATAAAATTGCCGGGCGAACATGTATTCTTGTACAATTAGAGCAGTAAAAACAACGTAAATGAAAGCAGGGAGATGAACGGTCATGAATCGCTGGACGGGGAAAGCCTCTGGTTTGGAGGAGTGGCTGCAGCATATAAAGCTCGACAAAGAACTTATGGACAATGTAACGCATTGGCGTACTGTACCGCCTCGCCCTGCACAGACTGCGCCTCTACCTGAGGACCTGCATCCGAAGCTAAGGGATGCCTTGCGTTCTAAGGGAATTGAGGAGGTCTATACGCATCAAGAGGCGGCATATCGGGCTGTGCGTGCAGGCAACCATGTCGTTGCGGTTACGCCAACAGCATCGGGGAAGACGCTATGCTATAATTTGCCGGTGCTGCAGTCGCTGCTGGAGAATGAAGAAGGCAGAGCATTATATTTGTTTCCGACCAAGGCGTTAGCCCAGGATCAGGTGGCAGAGCTGCAAGCGATTGCGGAAATTATGGATGTCGGATTAAAGAGCAATACCTATGACGGAGACACGCCGCCTACAGTGAGACAGGTTGTCCGTAATGCGGGGCATATTGTTGTGACGAATCCAGATATGCTGCATTCCGCTATACTTCCACATCATACCAAATGGGTTAAGCTATTTGAGAATATTAAATATATCGTCATAGACGAAGTGCATGCATATCGCGGTATTTTTGGCAGCCATGTTGCGAATGTGATTCGGCGCTTGAAGCGAATTTGCCGTTTCTATGGTTCAGAGCCTCAGTTCATCTGCGCTTCTGCTACTATTGATAATCCGGGAGAGCATGCGGAGAGATTAATTGGCGAGCCTGTTACGCTAGTGGATAATAATGGTGCGCCTATGGGAGAAAAGCATTTTGTATTTTACAATCCCCCAGTCGTTAATCGCCAGCTTGGCATTCGAAGAAGCAGTGTGCTGGAGACAAGAAAGCTTGCGGGCCTGCTTCTGAAGCAGGGAATCCAGACGATTGTATTTGCTCGCAGCCGTGTTCGCGTAGAATTACTGCTTACCTACTTGCAGGAATTAATTAAAGACAAGCTGGATGCTAAGACGATCCGTGGCTATCGCGGTGGCTATTTGCCGAAGCTTCGCCGTGAGATAGAGCGAGGACTGCGCAGCGGGGAGATACGCGGCGTTGTCAGCACGAATGCACTTGAGCTGGGCATTGATATTGGGCAGCTTCAAGCATGCGTGCTGAATGGCTACCCAGGTACAGTAGCAAGTACATGGCAGCAGTCCGGACGTGCGGGGAGACGGCAAGAAAGCTCGGTTACGTTTCTCGTTGCCAGCAGCAATCCGCTTGATCAATATATGATTCAGAATCCGGATTTCTTTTTTAATCGCCCGGCTGAGAGAGCATTGATCCATCCCGACAATTTGCTGGTGCTGATTGATCATGTGAAATGCGCAGCATATGAGCTGCCATTCGAAGCAGGAGAGAAGTTTGGTTCAGAATCTTTGGAAGACATGATGGAATTTCTAGTCGAGGAAAAGGTGCTTCACAAGGCAGGCAATCGCTGGTTCTGGATGGAGCAGTCTTTTCCGGCTCATAATATATCGCTTCGTTCGGCGGCGCAGGAGAATTTTATCATAATTGATATGTCTAATGGCAGCCGCGTACTTGGGGAAGTAGATCGATTCGGCGCCCCTACACTTATTCATGAAGAGGCTATCTACATCCATGAGGGTGTTCAATACCAAGTAGAGAAGCTCGACTATCCGGAGAAAAAAGCCTATGTACGCGAGGTGAATGTCGATTATTACACGGATGCCAATCTTGCGGTAGAGCTGAAGGTTCTGCATGTCGATAAGGAGAAATTCTCCGGGGATCTGGAGCGCCAATACGGTGAAGTGACGGTGAATGCGAAGCCTACGATCTTCAAAAAAATCAGGCTGCGCACGCATGAAAATATCGGTTCAGGGCCGATTCATCTCCCGGAGGAGGAGCTGCATACAAGCGGCTACTGGTTCTCCTTTAGTGAGGAGGCGGCAGCCCGCAAGAGCAAGAATGAGATGCAATACGCGCTGCTTGGCATCGCTAATGTGCTTGTACATATCGCTCCGCTGTACCTGATGTGTGATCCGTTCGATATTCGGGTTGTTCCACAGGTGAAGGCGGTCCATACACAGCGTCCGACAATCTACTTCTATGATCGTTACCCCGGCGGGGTTGGGCTAAGCGAGCGCTTGTTCGAGGTCCATGATGAGCTGCTTAGACAGGCGCAGTCTTTGATTCGAAGCTGTAGCTGTCTAAGCGGTTGTCCTGCCTGCGTAGGTCCCATTGAAGAGGTAGGTCTGCTCGGAAAGCAGCAGGCACTGCAGCTACTTGAAGAAGCGGGAGGTGACCGATGAGCGGATTAAGGGATAGAATGAATCGGCTGCGCGGCAGCAAATCAGAGCATGCAATAGAAGCAGTGTCAGCCCAAGCAGAGGAAGAGAAGCAGGCTGAACTGGAGGAAGAAGAACGTTTGTCTGAAGGCTGGACTAAGCTCGGCGTGCAGCTTAAGCGCAATGAAGTAGGAACCTTCCTGCTCCGCGAGGTGCAGTATCCACCAGATTACCGTCATGGCATTCATCGCTTGCAAGAGCTGGAAGCCGCAGCCGCAGGCTTAGCGGCTTTTCACCATCAGCCGCTTCAGCCGGAGGAGCTGCTGTTCCTTGATCTGGAGACGACGGGACTGGGAGTCGGGGCGGGCAATGTTCCATTTATGGTTGGGCTTGCTTTTTGGAGAGATGGCGTATTTACAGTGGAGCAGGCATTGATTCGTCATCCAGCTGAGGAACGCGCCATGCTAGCCCATTTGGACCATAAGCTGCGGCAATACCGTTACTTGGTTACCTATAATGGACGCACATTTGATTGGCCCCTTATGCAGAATCGCTTTATTCTCAACGGCTATGGAAGCCGTATATGGGAGCCGCTACATCTGGACTTTCTTCATCCTTCACGCAGTATATGGCGCAATACCCTTACCTCCTGTCGCTTGAGCCATGTAGAGGAGGAACGCCTTGGCATTGAACGAATAGATGATGTGCCAGGCTCATTGGCGCCGCAGCTTTATTTTCATTATTTGGCGAGTGGAGAGCCGGAACCGCTAGAGGGCGTTTTTCGTCACAACGAAATCGATATGTTATCTTTGGCATGCTTGGCGATACGATTCGGACACTTGTTAAAAGGCGATATAGGTCCATATGCGACACTGCCGTTTCCTTCAGAAACGGAAGAGTTGGTAAGAACCGGGCTATGGCTGGAAAAAATGGGGGATTCTGCGTCAGCCGAACGTTTATTCGCTCTTGCGGCTTCCTGTGAGCAAGTAACTGGAGGAACTTTAATGTTACTTGCTTCAAGGGATAAGAAGGCTGGAAATTGGGAGCGAGCTGTGTTATTGTGGCAGAAGACTGTACTTCATTCGACAAAATTTGGCACAGCTGCAACACCAGCATATATTGAACTAGCGATGTATTATGAACATAAGCTGAAGGATTATGATTCAGCTTTATTATATGCGGCAGAAGCGTTGGAGCAGGCGATAGGCCACTCCTTGCTTGGGCGGCGTGATGCCAAGCGCCGAGCCGAAATTGATAGCATTCGCAAGAGGAAAGAACGGCTGCAACGCAAGTCAGGAAGGAAGCTTGGTTAGATGACAGAACGATTACCTCAAATGATGGGATTGCTTCTCGACTTGGATGGCACACTCTATCATGGGTCAGAGCCAATTGAAGGGGCAGACCGCTTATTGCAGCAATTGCGGGAGCTGAAGCTTCCGTATCGATTCGTTACGAATAATTCATCTGCGTCCCCCCAAGATGTTGCACAAAGGCTGAACAAGATGGGGATTCCGGCTGATCAATGTGATGTATGCACATCCGCTCAAGCAGCTGCAGGATACATCGCGAGCAAGAAGCCCGGCGCTTCCGTATTTATTGTGGGAGAGTCAGGGCTTCATAAGGCCGTTCAAGAGGCGGGCCTTCAAATTACGGAGGATACCCCTGATTTCGTGCTTCAGGGAATAGATCGAGATTTGAGCTATAACCGGTTGACACAAGCTGTACGGCATATTCATAGCGGTGCTGAGTTTGTACTGACAAATCCGGATCTCCTGCTTCCTGGAGAGGGAGGCTTATTTCCCGGTGCAGGATCAATTGGCGCCTTGTTGAAGGCCGCTGGCGGTAAAGAGCCTGTTCTCATTGGCAAGCCTTCTCCAATTCTAATGGACTATGCACTTGGTCAGCTAGGGCTGCCGGCAAGTGACACTTGGGTTATTGGGGATAATCTGGCAACGGATATTGCGGCAGGGAAGGCATCGGGCTGCGGTACCTTGCTGGTGCTGACTGGCCTGACAACTGAGGAGAATTACGATCATTATGCAGAGCTTGCGGGATGCAAACCAGACATCATATGCAATAATTTAGATGAATTGCGGATTTATATTTCAGAACATGCAAAGCTATAACCAAGAGTGATGAATGTATAGGAAGGAAGCGAGCCACAATGCCGGAATTACCGGAAATGGAAACCTATCGAACGATGCTGACAGAGCGTATAGCAGGAGCACAAATCATTGGTACCGAAGTAACACGCGAGCAGTCAATCAATGTGAGCGTAGAGGAATGGAGCAAAGCGCTTGTTGGACGGACAGTCTGGTTCGTGGAGCGCCGAGGCAAGCATTTATTATTTCATTTGGATAACGGCAAGCGCTTGCTGCTTCATTTGATGCTGGGCGGCACTATTTTTTGGGGCAGCGATGAGGAACGTCCTGATCGTACGGTGCAAGTGACGATTCGCTTCGCGAGCGGTAATTTATATTTTATCGGGCTGCGGCTCGGTTTCCTGCATTTGATGTCCGTTAAGGAGGTTGATCAGAAGCTGAGCAGCCTAGGTCCGGACCCGTTCGACAAAAGATTAACATGGGAGCGATTCAAAGCGCTGTTTGCCAAAAAACGCAGTGCAATCAAAACGGCTCTAGTTGATCAACAGGTAATTGCTGGTATTGGGAATTGCTATGCAGACGAGATTGCGTTCGCTGCTTCGATTCGTCCAGATGCCAAGATTCCAGCTATTACAGACGCTTCATGGGAACGTCTATATGTGGCGATGCAAAGTGTTCTTCGAGAGGCAACTGCACGCGGGGGCTATATGGAAATGCCATTAACGATTACAGATACGTTGACTGGCGGCTTTAATGATCATTGCCAAGTCTATGATCGTGCAGGGGAGCCTTGCCATCGCTGCGGTACTCCCATTGAACAGATTGAGGTATCTTCGCGGAAAGCATTTTTCTGCCCTGCTTGTCAGAAGGATATGTAACGAATGCGAATAGGCAGGCATTTAAGCATTAGGAACGGTTTTGCCGCTGCAGCTAGAACTGCTTATTCAGAGGGCTTGCTGGCCTATCAATATTTCCCGAAGAATCCAAGGAGCTTGACCCTCAAATCACTCGATCATCGAGATGCATCCAAATGCGCAGCTTTATGTAGGGAGAACGGAATGGTGTCTGTTGCACATACACCGTACCCGACTAATTTGGCGGTTGATACAGATGAAGCTAGGCATCGAATTGCAGCATCTCTGATTAATGATCTGACTATTGCTGAAGCTTGCGGTTCAGTAGGGGTAGTGGTCCATTTTGGCATATATAAAGGAACTGACATGCTTCTGGGCTACCAATCTATCATACGTTGTCTGGATGAGGTAACCGCCATATGGAGCGGGGAAGCCAAGCTGTTAATTGAAATTCAATCGGGTGAGCATGCGTTTATGGGGACGACGCTGGAAGAGCTTGCACAAATACGCAAGCTCTGTGCGAATCCGGAGAAATTGGCGTTTTGCTTGGATACTTGCCATATGTTCGCTAGTGGTCTATGGGCAGGGGATACAAATGCAGCATGGGCAAAAAAGGCAATTGAGCTTAGTATTCTGCAAGCTGTGGAAGTGGTGCATTTCAATGATTCTAAGTTCCCTTCTGGTGCTCGCAGAGACCGTCATGCGTCTCTTGGACATGGACATATTGGATTAGAAGGGTTACAGTGGTTCATGTCACTCCCAGAATTGCGTCAGGTACCGTTCGTATTGGAAACGCCGCCAGATGAAGACGGCAGTTATAAAGAGCAACTGGAACTCATGCGCGAATGGGGGAAGCATTGATGATTCATGTTTATTTGGATGATTATCGGCCATGCCCCAAAGGTTTCGTTCTCGCGCGAAATGCGGAAGAATGTAAGCTGTTAATTGATTCTGAAGCCATTGGAATCTTATCGCTTGATTATGACTTGGGCTGGGGTGAGCCTACTGGCTATGAGGTCGTTCGTCATATTGTTGAGACAGGACGTTATCCCGAGCAAACGTTTTTGCATACTTCGAGTGCAGAGGGCAGGATACAGATGTACCATCTGTTGTGTTCTCATGCACCTATGAATATCAAGCTGGTGAACGGCCCAATGCCAGCGTCTTTATTGGATGCAATTGCTTCATTGTAATTGAATATAGCAACTGGAGGTTAGGAATTGAGTACATGGATTGGAACGACAAATCAAGGGTACTCTCCGTATGCTATAGAGGAACTTAGGCGATTAATCGCCGGAATTAAAGTAACCCAGCTAGCTGCAGGGGAAGTATTTATGTTTGAAAGTCCGCTGTCAGCAGAAGATACGGCGAGAACGGTGCGCCAGAATCCTCCGGTGTTTCTGCGGCATATGCAGCCAGTGGATCGAATCATTGCAATAAAAGGTACTGCAGAGGATTTGGAGGAGCTGTCCGAGACGGTTCGCCGTGCAAAGCTGTTGTTCGAAGGCAGACGAGTATCGATTCATCTGCGTAAAGTATCTAAGACGCCTTATATTTACTCTGCTTCTGACACGAAATCTTTATTGGATGCCGTGCTTGAAGAGCTAGATGCGGAGCCGGTTGTGCAGCAGCCTGACCGTATCATTGCGATCTATGCCGGAGTTAATGAATTGTACATAGGCTTCGGGAACCCACTCGACATGCTGTCTGATTGGCCAGGTGGGGCCGTCAGATTTCAGCGTGAGGAAGGGCAAATTTCGCGTGCGAAATTTAAGCTTCTAGAGGCAGAGCGCGAATTTGGACTTGATTATTCCACCTTTCGCAGCGCACTCGACATTGGAGCCGCACCTGGCGGGTGGACCTCCTTGCTGCTGGAGCGGGGCTTGCGCGTGACAGCGGTTGATCCTGGGGAGATGCATCCATCCTTAATTGGACATCCTTCCTTAACTTACCTGAAGCGCAATGCGGCAGATGTTAAGCTTCAGCAAGGCAGCTTCGATCTTCTCGTCTGTGATATGAGCTGGAGTCCGATGCAAATGTGCCGACTGGTTCTTGATCTAGAGGCAGCCCTCGCTCCGCAGGCATCTGCTATCATTACGGTCAAGCTGATGCATCGCAAACCGATGCAAACGATCCGTGAAGTCACCGAGAGACTATCAACATCATTTAATATTGGCGGAGCCAAACAGCTTTTCCATAACAGAGAAGAGATTACGTTATTTCTTCATAAGAAATAAAAAAATCCGGATCAGGTGTATTCTTGACCTGATTTTTTTGTTTCGGTGCTGAATGTACGATTAAATAAATCTTTCGGAGCTGTGTTCCGTTAATTACTCATGGCTGCGGAAACTTGAATAATGAATGTGGAGGCTTCGGTTAATATGAAACAGAACAAATATGATGATGCTGGATTTTTTGCGAATTACAGTCTGATGCCTCGCTCAACAGGAGGACTTGATGCTGCTGGAGAATGGCAAGAATTGCGTGCAATGCTTCCAAATCTACAGGATAAGAGGGTGCTTGATCTAGGCTGCGGCTTTGGCTGGCATTGTCGTTATGCTCGTGAGCAGCAAGCCCGTTCAGTGGTTGGAGTAGATCTATCAGAGAATATGCTGGATCGTGCCAGAGCAATGACGGATGACTCCATGATCGAATACGTTCGTCTTCCAATCGAGGATATTGACTATTCGGAGGAATTCGATGTCGTTATAAGCTCACTGGCACTTCATTATGTCGAGCAATTCGATGTTATTTGCCAAAAGGTTCATAGTAGTCTGGTGTCTGGAGGCATGTTCGTAATGTCGGTTGAGCATCCAGTCTTCACTGCGCGTGCCGAGCAAGATTGGCATTACGGTCCGCATGGCGAGAAATTACATTGGCCAGTGGACCATTATTACAGTGAAGGTTCACGACAAGCACGGTTTCTAGATAATGATGTTGTTAAATACCATCGCACCGTAGCTACCCATATTAATGGTTTAATTGAGTCGGGTTTTCGTATCGTGAAGCTATCGGAGCCCCAGCCATCCCAAGAAATGCTTGCTAGCAATGTGGATATGCAAGATGAGCTCCGGCGTCCGATTTTCTTGATGATTGCTGCTGTAAAAAATTAAATCAAATCAGGAGGGCTTAATTCCAGCCTTTTCGTAACCGTATAGTTGAAGCTAATATCATTATATGATAGGCTAGAAGGAAATAAGGTTACGGGAAAGCATCCCGGCATGAAGGCGAATACTATTCGTCTATCAGGCCGGGATTTTTTGCGTAGTTCGAGGTGATGAGGATAAAGGAAGGCGCTCTATTAGGCGGACGATATCGGATTATAGGCAAGCTTGGGAGTGGTGGAATGGGGATGGTCTTTGCTGCGGAGGATATGAGGCTGCAGGGGAAGCTTCGTGCAATCAAGTTAACTTCAGCACTGAATCCCAAGCCTATGGGCGGGGCAGCAACGGAGGAAGCCAGAATGCTCATGAGACTCCAGCATGCCAATCTTCCCCTTATTATTGATTATTTTTGTATGGAAGGTTTCGATGCTCTCGTTATGGATTTCATCCATGGGGAGTCTTTGGGCGCTCGGTATAAAAAGCTTGATTGCTTCATGCCGTTCCAGCAAGTATTGGGCATTGCTCTTCAATTATGTGCAGCCTTATCTTATTTGCATCGCCAATTGCCCCAAATCATACATCGTGATATTAAACCCTCCAATGTTATGCTAGAGGACAACGGACATGTGCGGCTGATAGATCTCGGTATTGCAAGACATTACAAATGGGGATCGGAACAAGACACGGTTCTGCTTGGCACGCCTGGTTTCGCTGCACCGGAACAAGGAATGGATGCAAGGCAGAGTGAGCCTCGAACCGATATTTTCGGCCTCGGAGCCCTAATGTATTATTTATTAAGCGGCGGAAGCTTCTATACGGGCTTTGGCAATCCGCCTGATCCATCATTGAAGCGAATGCAAAGGGATGTGCCCACCGCATTCAAGCCGATTATAATTAGAATGCTGCAAGCAAGACCAGAGCATCGTCAAGCTTCCATAGACATAGTAGAAAGGGAGCTTCGAGGCTTGCTGGAGCTGAGCACGGCTAGCCTCTATCCTCATCAACATTCGAGCAGCCTAAGTTTAGGCTCTCCTTCGAGTGCCCTTATGCTAACCGTTTTTCCATTGTCGTCTGGGGCAGGGGCAACCTTTGTAACAATTACACTCGCAAGAATCTTGGCTATGCAGGGAATTACGGTTGAAGCTGCTGAATTGTGTACCAGCAGACCAGAGTGGCATACGCTGTTGAGAGCAAATAATGGATTGACCATAAGAGAAGAGCCTTATATCACTTGGCATCAATACCGCGTGCTCTGGCATGCATTAAGATATCCTATTAAAACTGATGGGATGGCCCTGATGAATGAGCTGAGGGGTTGTCTGGCGAATCATCCAGCACAGGTCAAGCTGGTGGACCTATCCAGCCATACAGAAGATGAGTTTATAAGGAGATGGCTTAAACAGTCGAATCTCGTCTTAGTAGTGGCAGATGCTTATCCATCCAAATGGCAGCAGGAGCGTCTGTCGGCCTTATTGAGCTTGTCGCAAGAGCTTCAGGAAAATGGAGGGAGTCTTCGGTGGGCTGTGAACAAGGATGTGAAGTTCAAGGGGCGGGCGGAATGGCTGAGCCTGCTTCCTGAACGCCCGATTGCTGCAATACCGCAGCTTGCCACTGAAGAATGGCTGCATTTGTTATGGGCTGGAAAATGGGCGACCGATGACAAGCGGTTGTGCAGAATGCTTTTGTCTGCATTCCATCCTGTTGTGGAGTGGGTTGAGCGAGAAAGGAATACAAAGCAGTGAAACTTATGGTACAATAATACGGGTTAAATCGACAATCTATATTTAACATAGGACTATAGCATAGCTTGAATGGAGATACAGAAAAACATGAGTTTATTAACAGTTGAGCAATTATCCCATACGTTCGGAGATCGAGTATTATTTAAAAATGTTTCCTTCCGGCTCCTTGCTGGGGAGCATGTTGGTCTCGTTGGCGCCAACGGGACAGGCAAATCTACGATGATGAATATATTAACGGGCAAGCTGCTTAAGGACGAGGGCAAGGTAGAATGGACGCCCAAAGTTCGCTATGGCTACTTGGACCAGCATACGAAGCTTGCACAGGGCAAAACAATTCGTGATGTATTGAAAGATGCTTTTTTACCAATGCTCCAGCTGGAGCAGGAGCTTAATGACATCGCAATGCAAATGGGCGATGCAGATTCTGATAAGCTTGAATTGCTGCTTGAACGCATGGGCGTCATTCAAGAGGAGCTTGAAATTGGTGATTTTTATCTGATCGATGTGAAGGTAGAAGAAATGGCCAATGGCCTTGGCCTTGCTGCCATAGGGCTAGACCGCGACGTTACCGCCTTGAGCGGCGGTCAACGGACGAAGGTGCTGCTTGCGAAGCTTCTGTTAGAGAAGCCGACGGTCCTTCTTCTGGATGAGCCTACGAACTATTTGGATGAAGAGCATATTAATTGGCTGACGAACTATTTGAAGTCCTATCCTTATGCCTTCGTTCTGATTTCTCATGACACAGGCTTCATGAATCAGGTCGTCGATATTATTTATCATTTGGAGTTTTCCAAATTAACTCGTTACGCTGCCAATTATGAGAAGTTTCTTGAAATGGCGGATATGAACAAAGCTCAGCATATTGATGCGTACGAGAAGCAGAAGGAATATATCAAGAAGCAGGAAGATTTCATCAATAAGAATAAAGCCCGTGCCTCTACCTCTGGGCGTGCCAAGAGCCGTGAGAAGCAGCTCGATAAGATTGATAGAATCGACAAGCCTGAGGAAGCAGCGAAGCCTACCTTTAACTTTAAAGAATCGCGTACTAGCGGCAAGACGGTATTCGAAGCGGAAGGGCTGTCAATCGGCTATAACAAGCCGCTGCTTCCGAAGATGAATATGCTAATTGAACGTGGAGACAAGATTGCTATCGTTGGCTGCAATGGTGTCGGCAAATCGACATTGCTCAAGACGATCCTAGGCGTAGTGCCCGCTTTGGATGGAACTATTTATCGCGGCGATTATTTGCATCCTGCCTATTTCGAGCAGGAGGCAAAGGCACCAACTATGACGCCGCTGGATGATGTATGGAATGAATTCTCATACATGAATCAGCATGAGGTCCGTGCAGCATTGGCTCGTTGCGGCTTGAAGAATGAACATATTACACGTGCGCTCAATCAATTGAGCGGCGGCGAGCAAGCGAAGGTACGCCTATGCAAGCTGATGCTGCATGAGAGCAACTGGATTTTGTTCGATGAGCCGACGAACCATTTGGATGTAGTCGCAAAGGCCGAATTGAAGCGTGCCCTGAAGGCATTCAAAGGAACGGTCGTCCTTGTATCTCACGAGCCTGATTTCTATGAAGATTGGGTAACCAAGACATGGGATGTAGAATCATGGTCCATGCAAAGCCAGACTTAATATACAAGTGAGGAAGCGGCAGACTTAGCAACTGGTGCTTATGACGTGAGAGGCCGGCCTACTTTCTTGTAGACTGGCCTGCTTGCATTTCTATTCCCCCTTAATTTATGATTGAAAAATAATGCGTCCGTTGAGGATTGCTGGAAGCAGGTGAAGAACTAGTATGAATGAAAAAGTGCTAGTAGTGGAAGATGAAGCCGGAATATCACGGGTATTGCAGCTAGAGCTCGAACATGAAGGTTATACGGTCGGGACCGCTGATGATGGTAGAAAAGGGTATGAGATGGCCTCAACAGGCGAATGGCAATTAGTTCTGCTGGATGTTATGCTTCCAGAGCTGAACGGAATTGAAGTGCTTCGACGTCTTCGGCAAGCGGGCAATGCGGTTCCAGTTATATTGCTTACCGCTAGAGATACGGTGCCTGATAAAGTAAGTGGATTCGAACATGGCGCAAATGATTATATTACCAAGCCGTTTGCGATGGAGGAGCTTCTAGCTCGCGTCCGAAATATATTACGTATTTTTCAGCAATACCCTAAAGAATCTGAGGGTTCCGATCTTATTAAAGTGGCAGATCTTACGATAGAGCTGCGTACTCGCAAAGTGTTCCGCAAAGATATTGTGATTGAATTGACGCCGCGCGAGTTCGAGCTGCTTGTCTATTTGGCGCAGAACAAGAATGAAGAGAAATCAAGAGAAGATATTTTATCCGAAGTATGGGGCTATGACTTTATTGGTGAGACAAATTTAGTCGACGTGTATATTCGTTATTTGCGTCAGAAGCTGGACAAGGGATATCGTCATAAGCTCATTCATACGGTTAGAGGCGTAGGTTATACGATGAAGGAGCCAGACGCATGACACTGCGCAAAAGATTTACGCTTTTTACGATCTTTTGGTTGATTTTTATTCTTATCCTGTTCAATATCTTCGTATATTTCTATGTCATTAAGATTACTACGGAGAGTGAAGAACGGGTTATCGGGAACAGAGTCAATCTCATGCTGGAGAATGCGCAGATTCAGAAAGGCCAGAATTTGCACGATACCGATCTGTTAAGTGAATATTATAATGTCAATGAAATGATTCGAATAGTATTGCCGGATAATAAAGTCGCAAATTTTAGCGGATCGGACCCCGTCTTGCTTAACTTGCCAGCCGAGTTCCATCGGCAGCATGATACAGGCATGATCTCCAAAGGTAATAAACGGATATTGTATATGCGGGTTCCGCTGTTTGAGGGTTCCGATGTCATTGCTATGCTGGAAGTAAACCGGGTTTTGAATGAGCTGGACGAATATTTGCAAATTCTTGTCGCTGCATTGACGGTGACAAGCGGAGGCGCCATTCTATTTGCGATTTTCGGTACCTATTGGTTTACTTCACGCCTTACAGCGCCTATGCAGCAGATGGTTAATACGATGCGCGAGATTGACCGAAGCGGAAAGCTGCGCAAAATTGAGACGACAAGCCATGAGGAATCCGCAGAGCTGCAGCAGCTTGTTCGAGCTTTTAATCAAATGATCGAGCGGCTGGACCGAACCTTTGCTAGACAGAAGCAGTTCGTAGCCGATGCGTCGCATGAGCTCAAGACACCGCTAACTGTTATTAGCAGCTATGCGGGCATGCTGAAGCGCTGGGGGCGTGATGATGAGAATATCCGCAACGAGGCGATTGAAGCTATTGATCGGGAGGCAGGCCGACTTCAGAATTTGACCAAGTCCATGCTCATGCTGGCGGAGGCAGAACAAGAGGATTGGCTGCGACAGGAGCTATTCGATGTCGTTCTGGTTGTATCGGAGCTAGCCGTTATGCTTCAGACTACTTTCCAGCGTCCAATTAGAGTGAAGGCGATGTCAAAAGCTGTTCGTATGTATGGGGACAAGGACAAGATCAGGCAATTGCTTGTCATTCTTCTCGATAATGCTATCAAGTACAGTAAAGATCCCATCGAAGTATCTGTCAGCCTAGTCAAAAATATTGTGAAGATCGAAGTGAAGGATAAAGGCATCGGGATTCCTGAGAATGAGATTCCACATATGTTCGAAAGATTTTATCGCGTAGATGGGGCTAGAAGCCGTACTACTGGCGGTGTTGGACTAGGATTATCCATCGCCAAACGAATTGTCGATCTTCATGAAGGCAAGATTGATGTCTTCAGTTTGCCGGATCTGGGAACGACGATCTCGCTGCAGTTCAAGCAAAGAAAGTAAGAGAATAATGAAGTATCGTGGCATCCTGAACTCCTAACGACGCAGCTGCTGTCTATAACATACGAGGGGCTATTCCGGCAATTCTGTGTGAAGGAGAGTGCTTATAGTGCACAAACGGTTCTATTTGTGGAATGAAGGCCTGTTAACAGAGGCCGTGATTAGAAGATATTCCTCCAAAGACTTTGATGCCTTAATCGAAGTCCAGCGATTGAGCTTCCCGCCGCCTTATCCAGAGGAGCTTCTGTGGAATCATAATCAGCTTCATGAGCAGGTTAAGCGATTCCCGGAGGGGGCATTATGCGCGGAGGTTGAGGGTAAAATCATTGGTTCCATGACAGGGCTTATCGTCGATATGGACCACTACGGCACTTCACATAGCTGGGAGACGATTACAGATAGCGGGTATATTCGCAATCACGATCGGACAGGGGATACGCTGTACGTCGCTGATATTTGTGTCATTCCGGATTACCGTAAGACAGGAATCGGGAAGTGGCTAATGCAGTCTATGTACGAGACGGTTGTTCATCTTGGACTGCATCGTTTGCTTGGTGCAGGCCGTATGCCAGGCTATCATCTTTATGCCGCTTCTATAAGTCCTGAGTCTTATTTGGAAGGTGTATTAAGAGGAAAATACCGGGATCCTGTATTATCATTTCTGTTGAAATGCGGCAGGACACCGGTTGGCATTGTGTCTCATTATTTAGATGACGAGGAATCCTGCCATTATGCGGCTCTAATGGAATGGCGTAATCCGTTTTTATAAAAGGGGAGACTATCAATGATCTATCATCGCATTACATCCATAGATGATTCTTATTTTGCTTCACTGCATCAGCTGCTGCAGCGTATTTTTCCTCCCGAGGAGGTTCTTGCTTATGATCTATGGGCAGAGCCATTGAAGGATCCAGCTATTCATGTCTATGTGGCTATAGAGGATGGAGACGTTGTCGGTTCTACAGAATACCGCTATTATCCTGAGCTTCGGGTTGCCATGACTGACTTTACGATTATTGGAATGCCAGGCAAGGGCATTGGCAGATTCCTGCTTCGCGGGCGTGAGAAGGATCTGGCACGTCTAGCAGCAGAATCTGGTACGATATCTACAGGCATGTTCGCAGAAATCTATGATCCTAATGAAAGCGATCAGCATGAATTCGGCGGGATTTCTCCGATGAGTCCGTTCGTAAGAAGAGAAGTCTTGTCTCATATTGGGTATAAGCGCCTTAATATTCGTTATGTTCATCCGTCTTGGGATCATGAGGGTCTTGCTGTAGAGGGACTCAATCTCAGCTTCTTGCCAGCAGACGAGGATCAAAGTCATATTCCATCGGAGCTTGTAGTGAAGTTCTTAGAGGATTATTATTCAGCATTGCCCAATAAGCCGCAGGCATGGTTGGATATGATTGAAGAGCTGCGCGGAATGGAACAGGTCGAGCTGCTGCCATTATGACGATGCACATTACCTTTCGTGGTACGGGAGACTCTATGGGTGTCCCTCGTGTCTATTGCGATTGCAAGGTTTGCGAGGAAGCCAGAATAGGGAACGCTAATAGGAGACTTCGGTCATTGGTCCAACTTGATGATGCTACATTCGGGACGATGCTGATTGATTGCGGACCGGATTGGGGCAGGCAGATGGAGGCAGCTGGATTGCGCAAAGTAGATCGTATTCTGCTGACGCATGCTCACTTTGATCATATCGGGGGACTTGTAGAATGGGCCGATGCATGCCGCTGGTTAGGGAAGCAAGGGGAAGCTTACGCACCTGCGGAAGTAATTGAGGAGATTCTAGCCAGATTTCCTTGGCTGCAACGGCATATTCGATTTAGCCCTATTGATGATCCCATTTTATTCGGTGATTGGCACACCTCTTGCTGGCGAGTGAATCATGGCAAGAACGGATACTCCTATGCCTATCGTTTTCAACATAACGCAGCCCATAAAGCATGGGTGTACTGCTCGGATGCAATTGGTCTTACGCCTGCCCAGCAAGAGCCGCTCGCAGGGCTGTCGCTGCTTGTGCTGGGAACGAATTTTTATAAAGAAGTCTATCCGTATGAGACAAGATCTGTGTACGATGTAACGGAAGCACTTGAATTAATTAAGCAGTGGGAGCCAGAGCAAACTGTATTTACACATTTGTCTCATGATATTGATCTTCATCGAAATTATGGACTGCCTGCCAATACGAGGTTTGCTACGACTGGGCTAACCCTTTCGTTGTAATTAGTTGACAAAAGGGTTGGCTTTCTTATAAAGTATAGTTAGATTTTAATTGTTCATTCGAAAAGGGGAAATTTTAATGTTTGCCGGTGTTCTTAACTTCTAATTGGATAGATCGGACCTTCTTGACGACGAAGATTGTATGTAAGGGGCATGAAATATGTCCAATGCATGCTTCTGTTGTGACGTCTAGGATCGGTATCCGATGCCAAGGGTTAAGAACATGTGGATTCCGCCTGAATGACATTCGACAGCGGCCTTTCACCGTGCTCTTGCAGCACGGTTTTTTTGCGTTTAAATACGTGAGAAGGAGCTTGCTTTGTCCGCAGATCAACTGCTGCTGGATTAAGTAAGCTTGTATAGGTATAGCTGTCGTTAGAACAGGAATGGAGCGCTCCCGCGTTCTGTTCCTGTTTTTTTATTGTCGTCATTACATTTAAGGAGAGATGAGCAAGTATGAATGAAGCGTCATTGAAGCGATTGGAATATGACAAAATAAAGGAAAAGCTGATCAGCTATACCGTATCCCCCACAGGAAGAAAGCTTGCAGAAGCACTCAATCCGAGTGTGAGCCGCAACCAGATCTATGCGTGGTTGCTCGAGACGAAGGAGGCGGCGGCGCTTCTTGCTTCAGGAGCGAGCGTCCCGCTCTCTGCAATGGAAGGGATTGATCCGTTCATGGCACTTCTTGGAAAGGGACGAATCTATACGGAGCTGGAATTGGAGCAATTGTTGGTATGGCTCGTATCTGTCGCACAAATGAAGCGTTACATGGACACGAAGAGAGGAATTGCACCGACCATTGCCAGTTATGCGGATTCAATGGATGACTGCAAGCTGCTGCGTCAGGAACTGGAATTATGTATACGCTTCGGAAGGCTGACCGATCAAGCGAGTCCAGATATGGGGTATATCCGTCGTCAGATCGTGATCGTGGAAGACAAAATTAATAAGAAGCTTCAAACGGCCCTCTCGAAATATAAATCGGCTCTGCAAGAGACGCTCATTAGCAAGAGGCAGGGCAGATCGGTCATTGCCGTGAAGCGCGAGCTTCGCAAGCAGGTGCCCGGCACGGTGCTGGATGAATCGGCAAGCGGACAGACGTTATTCGTTGAACCACATGATGTCTCGGAGCTGCAATCCGAGATGCAGGGCTGGGTGGCTGATGAAGAAAGAGAACGGACCATTATTTTGTCGAGACTGTCAGAATTCGCGGAAACCTTTATTGGGGAGCTGCGCAACAATAGGGACATTATGGCAGTCTTTGACTTCATTCTGGCAAGAGGGAAGCTGTCCCGTTCCTATAACGGTCAACCTGTGACGCTATGCGATGAGCCGGCTATCCGGCTTGTGGAAGCGAGACATCCATTACTCGGAAGCGAGGGAGAGCCTTTAAATGTGGAGCTCGGATTTCGGTGGAGGCAGCTTATTATTACAGGGCCTAATACAGGAGGCAAGACGGTCGCCCTCAAAACGATGGGACTGCTCGTCTTAATGGTACAGTCAGGACTATTAGTTCCGGCAGGCGAAGACAGCCGCTTCGGCATATTCCGCCATGTTATTGCTGATGTAGGAGATGGTCAGAGCATGGAGCAGTCGCTAAGCACCTTTTCTTCGCACATTACGGTATTGAAGCAGATGCTCGAAGCAGCTAGCGGACAGTCCTTGTTGCTGCTTGATGAGCTTGCTGCTGGAACCGACCCGGGTGAAGGAATTGCTTTGTCCATTGCCATCCTTGAGGAACTGCTGAACCGTAGAGCTCTAACAGCGGCAACAACTCATTTCAATGAAATAAAAACCTTTGCTTCACAAACGCAGGGCTGTATGAATGCTAGGATGGCTTTTGACCCGGATACGCTTCGCCCGCTGTATCGTTTGGAGATTGGCGAGGCAGGTGAAAGTCATGCTTTCGCTATTGCAAGACGTTATGGCTTGCCGGAACGCGTGTTGAAGCGGGCGGAGAAGCTGGCAGACGGGAGACGGAGCCAGGTGGATTTAGATACACAGGCAGGCTCGGCTCATCCATTAATCATTTTGGAGCAAGCAGAGGAGGGTACTTCCAAGAAGAAAGAACAAGAACAGCCAAAAGCTCTGAGTAAAAAACAGCCAATAAAGCCTTTTGAACAGGGAGATGCCGTATGGATTCATCCGTTGCAGAAAATTGGGATTGTATATCAAGCAGCAGATGAGCGGGGAGAAGTAACGGTACAGGTGCAGGGCAAAAAAATGAAATTCAATCATAAGCGACTACGGCTCTATATTACGAAAGAAAAGCTCTACCCAGGAAACGATTATGACATGGATATTGTATTTGATTCCAAAGAGAACCGTAAAGTAAGGAAGCTTATGGGACGAAAGCATATCGAGGGCTTAACGATTGAGACAAGGCAGGAAGAGGAGTAGGTGACAAGGAATACGCTAGAGAAAATAAAACTCTAGTCCTCTTTAAATTAAAGTTATGACAGGTATTGAGACAGTGAAGAAGCTAGTCGCTATATGCGGCTAGCTTCTTACACAGTTATTTCATCTAGAATAGTGGTTCATATATTTTTCAAAAGAAGAGTAAGTTTTCATCGCGATTGCTACCTTATCAGGCACATCCTTCATAATCTTTTGTAAATATATTTGGCCATCTGCGGTTATTCTAAGGATGTGCCTTGAACGATGGGCAGGGTCTATACCAATCTTCTCTATTTTTCCAGATTCAATCATTGCTGTGGTTCTTTGTGACAAGAAGCCTTTATTTACGCCTACACCATCCAGAATTTCAATAATACGCTGCTCTAGTTTCTGCTGATAGGTTGGACCGTGAGTCATGAGTTCTGCGAGCACAATGTATTCAAGGATTTCGAACACTTTAACGACGTTGCCCAGAGTCTCGTCTTTTTCAATTAGTTTCTTCGGGTTCATAGTAATTCATCTCCTAACGCAATAGGGAGCCCATCGGGTCTGAATAGGTTTGTATGGGGTTTTATGGAATTGTAACATATTATAAATTAATTGCAAACTGTTTGTTAACATACTCTTTACTAAGCCTCGCTACTACGTCCTCTTCTCCTTCCCTTATATTGCTCCGATTGGAGATCCTTCGACTTTCGAGCAGTCCTCGCACTTTGGAATATCCATAAAAATCCAACTGTTTTATGTGTTTAATCTTAATACGGATCTAATTACAGTCACCTATATTTGCAACTAATCCGTACTAAGTTAAAAATTGATAGCAACGCGCGGATAGCCCCTCCGCTGCGCCAAACATGGCTAAAACGGAAAAACAAATCAAGAGGAGGAGGTCAAGTGAAGAAATTAATCATTTTAGGAACGGCATAGGAAACTTATCGAACTATTGTTTTTGTTCAATGGCAAAGGATGACCCATACTTTTCTGTTTCTTATTGCATAGACTAGATGTGCAGACCGTTTTTCTGGACCTTCTCTTTGGAAGGTCCCTTTTTACTTGTGTTCTCTTTTATGAGTTTGAGAATATCCTCCTGCAATTAAAATAACCAAGTAACCCAGTAGGACAGTATAACTAAAGTGAACAGAACAGTCACGGGAATAACGACGACCGTTACTTTGAAATATTGTCCCCAGCTTATTTTGACACCGCCCTTTCGAACGATATGCATCCACATCAAGGTCGCAAGCGTTCCGATCGGAAGGAGAAGTGAACCCATATCGCTGCCAATGACACTCGCCAAATAAGAGATTTTCAAGGTGAGGGGATCGAGTCCCATATTCATCAATGTAAGGGTTCCGATCATTAAAGCAGGATGGTTGTTAAATATATTGGAGAGCACGCTTAGAAGCGCCCCCATTAGAACACTTGCATTCAGCAAGCTGCCGGAAACGACAGGCTGAAGGATCTGGATAAGCCATTCTGTTAATCCGATATTGTTCAACCCGTAGATAATGACATACATGCTAAAAGCGAATATAAGAATATACCACGGCGTTTTTTTCAACATATCGGCAGGAGAGATTTTTAAATAATACCATCGCCATATAAGCAAGCAAGAGGAGCCAATAACAGCCATTAACGAAACGGGAAAGTGGAGATAGGAGGCGAGGAATAAGCTTACCCTAACACAGAATACGAAGATGAGTATATTGCGCATAAACCTCGTGTTATTGCCGGGGGTTAAAGAATCTTGTAAAGGATGATGGCCGGGCATAAGCTTCCATTGCTTCATCCGGGGGAGCTTCTTTGGCAGGCTGCGGTAGAAGGTTAGAAATAATAGACTGGTAAGAAGAAGGAGCCCAAGCGAGGCAGGAACGAACATCATTGCGGAGTGCATATAGAGGTCCATATTTACAATTTTGAGTGCGATAAGATTCACGATATTGCTTACGCCAATAGGAGCGCTTGATGCGGTTGCAATTAAAGCTCCTGAGATGAGGTACGGTATTTTTTGATGATTTTTCAATCCCATATTTTGCAGCAAGAGTAATAATATCGGCGTTGTTATCAGGATGCTACCATCGTTATTCACGAATAGGGTCATCAGAAAGCAGAATAGGTTAGTTAACCAAAACAAGCGTATGCCTGATCCCTTCGCTTTTCTCATGAGCAGCTCTGCTGCCCAATAAAAGAAACCAAAGCTTTCCAAAACGATAGCCATTACGATCGTTGCCATAATCGTCACGGCGGCTCCGCTTATCGTTGCTGTGATTTCTCCCAAATCGGACAAGGTTACACTGCCGCTAAGTAAGACGAGAACGGCACCAATAGTTGCCGGAATTGCTTCATTAACATGGGGGCGCCAAAAAATAAATCCAAGGGTTAGCAAGAACGAGCAGATGGTTATAATAACCGTTAAATCGTGCATAGGTCATCCTCTTTTCAAAATGAAAATTGTCTGCCTCAAATAATCAACTCTCCTTTATTCAGGTATGCGGAGCTGCCAACATTCACTATTCTACTAAATGCACATTTCTTTCCTCCTCTCAAAACGATCAGCTATATTAGAATATAATATATATATACGTACGGGTTATATTGTTCGTACTGGTCAATGTCCTGCTTGCTATGAAAATCTGCTAGTGTCAATTGAAGATAAATGCCGTTAGCTGACACCTGACGACAATGGATAGTTGACTATAGCCCAGCAATAAGCAAAAAAACAAATGAGCCTCGGCAGTATTGCCGAGGCTCATTTGAAGTGTGAGGGTCTTGAAGAAGCTGCACCTTGTCTTGCTTAATCTCGGCTCTGAATAACGATTAACACACCTTCTCTTATCGTTATGCTGCCAACAGGCTCAATGAGAACGTTACTGATCCCAAGGGATTGTCCGATCGTAAGCGTCGCCTCTTGCAGTGGATATTGAAAGCCCTGAAGAGTTACGCCTGCGGCCTTCTCTGTCAGTGGAAGCAATGAGACGTTGCTGTAATCGCTTCGCTGGAGTTGAAGTTGATCAGTTGCAAGACGAATGGCATTATGCTCATCTATTATTGAAGCTGTAATTCCTCGTTCTATAGCAAGAGCAAGAAGGTGGACATTGGCAAGGGAGTGATCGAATCGGCTTCCGAGTGCACCCAGCAGATGGATTTCGGCAGGCTCTCGATCAAGCGCGCTGCGGAAAGCCATTTCTGTATCTGTGTAATTTTTGTTAATAGAATCACAAGCTGCCGTCTCACGGCTTATGCGTTCAATCACCTGCATTTCCTCTGCTGTTACGGAATCAAAGTCTCCGATAGCCAGATCAGGAGTGTAGCCGCGTTCAATCAGGAATAAAGCACCCTTGTCTGCACCAATCAGTACATCCCCAGGGTGTATATGCGTAAGGGCCCAGTCGCCCAAATGGCCACCGCTGCAAATAATAATTCGTTCGTTCATTGGGATTCTGTCCTCTCTATATCCATACTTATTGATGTCAGTATATAGCGAACTCTATTCGCAAAACCAGTCTTTTTGTCGAAACCAGCCGTTTATTAGCAAAATTATTCGTTGCGAAACCGTATAAGCAAAGCTAAAATGAGGAGGGATATTGCCGACTCGGATGGAGAAGCGGGAAATATGAAGCGGAGGAATAAACGTTGGATTGGGACATTTTTGGCCTATTCAGTATCATCGGTACAGTTGCATTCGCAGTAAGCGGAGCCATTGTGGCGATGGAAGAGGAATATGACATTCTAGGCGTTTTTGTGCTTGGATTGGTCACAGCATTCGGAGGCGGCGTACTGCGGAATGTGTTGATTGGTATCCCTGTGACAACGATATGGAGTCAAGGGAGTTTACTGAAGATTGCTATTATTGCGATGCTCATTGCCTTTTTCCTTCCGGCTTCATGGATATTTAGGTGGCGTAAAAGCGAGGCTTTCTTCGATGCGATTGGGTTATCCGCTTTTGCGATACAGGGGGCCCTATATGCGAGTTCAATGAACCATCCCGTCAGCGCAGTAATGGTTGCTGCTATGCTGACTGGAATCGGCGGCGGCATTATACGAGATGTGCTTGCCGGAAGGAAGCCTCTAGTGCTCAGAGATGAGATCTATGCCGTTTGGGCCATGCTTGCAGGACTTGTGATCGGTCAAGAAAAGTTTCAATCCAACATGGAATTATTAATTTTATTTGTTATTATTATTACTTTACGGATGCTCTCGGTCTATTACAAATGGAAGCTGCCGCGGAGATCGTTAAAGTTCAAGGTAATGGATGATAAGGGAATTGAGAAGCAGGGAGGATTATCATGAAAGCACGTGTAATTTTTGTTTGTCTGGGCAACATTTGCCGCTCGCCAATGGCAGAAGCTGTGTTCCGCAGCATTGTGGAGCAAGCCGACTTGACCTCGGTGATAGAGATCGATTCGGCAGGAACAGGGGATTGGCATCTTGGACATCCGCCGCATGAAGGAACCCGCAAGCAACTGGACAGCAGGGGGATTTCCTGTGAGGGAATGCAAGCTAGACAATTCACAGGTGATGACAGCCATTCCTTTGACTATATCGTCTGTATGGATACGAAGAATGAAGCTGATGTACAGGCCATCATCGAAGCATCTGGCGTTAACAACCACGGCCGTGTATTTAAGTTTATGGACCTTCTTCCTGATAAAGGGATTACAGATGTTCCTGATCCTTATTATACAGGTGACTTCGATTTTGTTTTTGATCTAGTGCAAGAAGGCTGCAAGAAGCTGCTAGAGCGCGTGAAGGCAGATTTATCTCTGTAGTAATGGAACACAACAAGAGGCATGTCCGAGATGATTACATCCGGGCATGCCTCTTGTTGTTTTTATAGCAAGAAATACTTAAGGCCCTCAGGAAGCTCTTGCTGCCAGAAGCCCCATTGATGCTTGCCGTCCTTCTCTTTGTAGCTAACTCTTGCTCCCCTGTTCTCCAGCAAAGATCTAGCGTCCCGATTTATCGCGACGAAGTCGTAGATGCCAGTATCCGTCTCGAAGTCAGTCTCTTGCAATCCAACGATCATATAGATGTCCAGCCACGAAAGATCGGGCTGATTAGACATAATATCGCGGGACGCATCGTAATAAGCACCGGAGAGGGAAAGGATGCGATGGAACAGATTCGGATAAGTCAATGCAAGATGGAAGGAGACAGTTCCGCCT
This sequence comes from Paenibacillus sp. J22P59, assembly GCF_059383895.1. Classification (NCBI taxonomy): domain Bacteria; kingdom Bacillati; phylum Bacillota; class Bacilli; order Caryophanales; family Paenibacillaceae; genus Paenibacillus; species Paenibacillus sp. J22P59. Next base: position 724,356 of record NZ_JBXENX010000001.1, on the reverse strand, counting down.
AGCGAGTCTCCAACCAGAAGCCTTTGGCCAGCTTCTCTTCGAACAGGATATTTCTCTTCAATATAAGGAATGAGCTCTTCGCCAAAGAACCGGACATAATCATGATGACGCTCTCCATCAGGCGTGTATTCGGAAGTGCGGACCTTTTTGTCTACTTCGACTCCTACAATGATAAAAGGCTCGACGCCGTCATCGAGAATGATTTGATTGGCAATCGTTGCAATCCGGCCAAAGTTGAATATGTCTTCACCATCCTGGCAATATACAACGGGGTAGCTAAGGATCTCATTATAGCCGGGGGGGAGGTAGACTCGCAGGCTGCGTTCTCCCTCTGGCAAGTATTTGCTGGAAACGTTTTCTTTCAATATCGTACGTTTTAAATATCGTTCATCTGTCATTCGATAATCCTCCGTGTCTGAATGGAATAGGGGGCATGTGGGTAAACAATAGTAAGGGATTCCGACAAAAGTCGGAATTGTACAGGTCTTAGCTCCTATCTTGAGGAGAACATGAGATTGTACTATGCTGTTATACTGTAAAATCAGGTCTGTTACATATACAATTTTGTGAGTAAATCGGTTAAATGAGCGAAAAAGCAACGGTTTTTTTGTTTTTTGCTTTGACCATTTTCGGTAAACAGGTTTATAATAATTCTATAACAGAGAGCTACGATTTTCAAATATTAAAGATTGAGGTGAGCGTTCAAAATGAGCAAACTGCCATATGAAGTTCAAACAGAACCCGTAAAACCGCTAACCGTGTTGTCGCTCGATGGTGAAGTCGTTAACCCGGAATACATGCCGGAACTGACTGACGAGCAATTAAAAGAAATTATGTACCGTATGGTATTTACTCGTACTTGGGACGAGCGTGCTGTTAACCTTGGCCGTCAAGGTCGTCTTGGTTTCTATGCGCCGGTATCCGGTCAAGAAGCTTCGATGGTTGGTAGCGAATACGCTTTGAATAAAGATGATTTCATTTGCCCTGGCTACCGCGATATGCCGCAGCTGGTTTGGCACGGCTTGCCGTTGTATCAGGCATTCCTATATTCCCGCGGTCATCAAACTGGCGGACAGATTCCAGAAGACGTTCACGTGCTTATGCCGCAGATCATTATCGGTGCGCAAGTACTGCATGCAACAGGCGTTGCAATGGCGTTCAAGAAGAAGAATGAGAAACGTGTAGCCATTACATATACAGGTGATGGCGGTTCGTCTGAGGGTGACTTCTACGAAGGCATGAACTTCGCGGGTGCATTCAAACTTCCGGTTATTTATGTCGTTCAGAACAACGGCTATGCAATCACAACGCCTTATGCGAAGCAAACGGCTGCCTTGTCGGTTGCTCACAAAGCTATTGCAGCTGGAATTAAAGGTGTTCAGGTTGACGGCATGGACGTACTTGCTGTAATCAAAGCTGTACGTGATGCAGCAGAGAGAGGCCGTAATGGTGAAGGAGCAACTCTTATCGAGATGATTACTTACCGTTACCGCCCTCACTCCATGGCAGATGACACTTCCAAATATAGAACGAAGGATGAGGAAGCTGAATGGGCTCCGAAAGATCCGCTCGTTCGTTTCGGTAAATATTTGGAGAGCAAAGGCCTATGGTCAGATGAAGAAACAGCGCGCGTGAAGGATGAAGCGAAAGCTACTGTTAACGAGCAAATCAAAAAAGCAGAATCTGTTGAGAAAATGACAGTTGCCGGATTGATTGACTCCATGTTTGAAACGACCCCACAGCATCTGGAAGAGCAAAAAGCAGATTTTTAATAAGCATAAAGTGAAGGAGGAGAATGAGACATGGCTCAAATGAATATGAAAGAAGCGATCCGTGATGCAATGCGCGTGGAGCTTAAACGTGATCCAAGCGTAGTGTTGTTCGGTGAAGATGTCGGTAAAGTTGGCGGCGTGTTCCGTGCGACAGAAGGGCTTCAGGCTGAGTTCGGTGAGGAACGTGTATTTGATACTCCGCTTGCGGAATCCGCTATTGGCGGTTTGGCAGTAGGGATGGGTATTCAAGGCTTCCGTCCAATTGCTGAGATTCAATTTGTAGGCTTTATTTTTGAAGCGATGGATCAAATGTTCATCCAAGCAGCACGTATGCGTTATCGTTCCGGCGGTCGCTACAACTCACCAATCGTATTCCGTACGCCATTCGGCGGCGGCGTAAAAGCGGCAGAGCTTCATACAGACTCCTTGGAAGGATTGGCTGTGCAAACTCCAGGTATTAAGGTTGTTATTCCATCGAATCCTTATGATGCCAAAGGTCTGATGATTGCTGCTATTCGCGATAATGACCCTGTATTCTTCATGGAGCATCTTAATCTGTATCATGCATTCCGTACAGAAGTGCCTGAGGAGGATTACACTGTTGAGATCGGCAAAGCTAATGTTGTGCGCGAAGGCAGCGATGTAACGATTATTGCTTACGGCATGATGGTTCATACAGCTGTCAAAGCGGCAGAAGAGCTTGAGAAAAACGGCGTTAAGGCTGAAGTTATTGACCTTCGTTCATTGGTGCCTCTTGATATCGACACGATCGTTGCTTCTATTAAGAAAACTAACCGTGCTATCGTCGTTCAAGAAGCACAAAAAACGTCTGGCGTAGCAGCAGAAGTTATTGCTCAAATTAATGAAAAAGCAATTCTTCATTTGGAAGCACCTGTTCTTCGTGTGGCAGGCCCGGATACCGTATATCCATTTGCTCAAATCGAAGATGCATGGTTGCCTAATCCTGCTCGCATCATTGCGGCTGTTAATAAAGTACTGGAATTTTAGTCATTCCTAACAACTAACAATGACATTCATATAAGCGCAAAATGTAAAGGAGGGTACCCCAAGTGGCAAAATTTGAATATCGGTTTCCAGAGCTGGGTGAAGGTCTGCACGAAGGCGAGATCATTAAAGTGCATATCAAACCAGGCGATAAAGTAACGGATGATGACATTATATTGGAAGTACAGAACGATAAGGCGATTGTCGAAGTCCCTTGTCCAGTTAACGGTACTATACTTGAAGTGCTTGTGAAGGACGGTCAAGTATGCCATGTAGGCGAAGTGGTTGCTCTAATCGACGCAGAAGGCGAAGTGCCGGAGCAAGCAGCTCCAGCTACAGAAGCGCCAAAAGCGGAAGCACCAAAAGCAGAAGCGCCTGCAGCGCCAAAAGCGGAAGCTGCGCCTGCTCCGGCAGCAGAAGCTTCTGAGGCACCAAAAGCGACTGGTGGTCTTGTACTAGCTACACCAAGCGTGCGTAAATATGCGCGTGAGCAAGGCGTGGATCTGACTCAAGTGAACGGCACTGGCAAGAATGGCCGTATTACACGCGATGATGTGAATAGCGGCGGCGCTGCAGCTCCAGCAGCAACAGAGGCGGCTCCTGCTCAGCAAGATGCAGCTGCGGTTGCAGCTCAAGGTGCTGGCGAGGCTAAGCCTGCTGCAGTAGCAAGCGGATCAGTCTACCGTCCAGAAGAGCGGGTTCCATTCAAAGGCATCCGTAAAGTTATTGCTAACGCAATGTCCAAATCGGTATACACAGCTCCACACGTTACAATTATGGATGAAGTGGATGTTACTGAGCTCGTTGCATTGCGTACAAAATATAAGCCTTATGCTGAGCAAAAAGGCTCCAAGCTTACTTACCTGCCGTTCATCGTGAAGGCCCTGGTGGCTGCATGCCGCGAGTTCCCTATCATGAACGCTACGCTGGATGAAGCTAACCAAGAAATCGTTCTGCGCAAATATTACAATATCGGTATCGCTACAGATACGGATAACGGCTTGATCGTTCCAGTTATTGACGATGCAGATCGTAAAAATCTGTTCATGATCGCTGATTCGATTCGTGACCTTGCGGTTCGCGGCCGTGATGGCAAGCTAAGCGGAAGTGAACTCAAAGGCAGTACAATAACAATCTCCAACATCGGCTCTGCTGGCGGCATGTTCTTCACACCAGTTATCAACTTCCCAGAGGTTGCAATTCTTGGTACGGGCCGTATTTCGGAGAAGCCAGTTGTTCGCAATGGCGAGATCGTAGTTGCACCAGTAATGGCATTGTCCCTAAGCTTCGACCACCGTCTGATCGACGGCGCAACAGCGCAAAACTTTATGAACTACATCAAAAAGCTACTGGGTCAGCCAGAGCTATTTATCATGGAGGTGTAAGGTATGGTAGTAGGAGATGCTTCACTAGATATCGATACTCTAGTCATTGGTGCGGGTCCCGGCGGTTATGTTGCGGCGATTCGTGCTTCCCAGCTTGGACACAGCGTTCTTGTTGTAGATAAAGAATATGTTGGCGGCGTGTGCTTGAATGTTGGATGTATTCCTTCCAAAGCACTTATCTCGGCTTCTCATCAATATGAGTCCATCAACCATGCGTCGGCGTTCGGTATTACAGCGAGCGACGTGAAGGTTGATTGGAACAAAGTGCAAGAATTCAAGAACGGCGTCGTTAAGAAATTAACTGGCGGTGTAGCATCGTTGCTGAAAGCGAATAAAGTGCAATTTTTCAGCGGCGAAGTGATGTTCATTAATGAGAACGAAGCACGCGTCTTCAACGATCAAGAAGCGCCGCGCTACCGTTTCAAAAACTGTATTATCGCAACAGGCTCCCGTCCGATTGAGCTGAAGGCATTCCCATTCGGCAACCGCATCGTTTCTTCCACAGGCGCTTTGTCGCTGCCTGAAATTCCGAAGAGCGTAATCGTAATTGGTGGCGGCTATATCGGTATTGAGCTTGGTCAAATGTACTCGAAATTCGGCACGAAGGTGACGGTAATCGAGGGCGGAGATACTATTCTGCCAGGCTTCGATAAAGATATGTCTTCGATCGTAGCGAAGAAGCTTAAAGGCACGAAGGTTGATATCGTAACAGGTGCCCTGGCGCAAAGCGCTGAGCAAACGGATAAAGATGTTACCCTTACTTATAAAGTAGGCGACAAAGAAGAGAAAGTAACAGCAGATTATCTGCTTGTAACCGTTGGCCGCCGTCCAAATACAGATGGTGATCTCGGCCTTGAGCTGGCTGGCGTTAAAGTAAGCGACCGTGGCCTGGTTGAAGTAGATAGCCAATGTCGTACAAGCAATCCTAACGTATATGCAATAGGCGACATTATCGCTGGTCCAGCACTTGCTCACAAAGCAATGTACGAAGGCCGCGTTGCTGCAGAAGCTATCTCTGGCTTGCCTAGCGTTATTGATTACAAATGTGTTCCTGCTGTATGCTTCTCCGATCCAGAATGCGCAAGCGTTGGATACAGCGAGAAGGAAGCGAAAGAAAAAGGACATAACACGAAGGTTGGCAAATTCCCATTCGGAATCAATGGTCGTGCGCTGTCCCTTAATGCAACAGATGGCTTCGTAAAAGTGGTTGCTGATGCTGATTCCGGTCTTGTACTAGGCGCGCAAATCATCGGTACAGAAGCTTCCAATATGATTGCAGAGCTTGGACTTGCAATCGAGATGGGCGCTACGCTTGAAGATATCGCCCTGACTATTCATGCTCACCCTACACTAGGTGAAATCGTGCTGGACGCTGCTGAAGTAGCGCTAGGTCACCCGATTCATACTGTGTCCAAATAATTAGCAACATTTGCTAATGAAATAGAATTAGAGGTCACGCAGCTGCTTCACAGCTAGCGGGCCTCTTTTTGCATATCCTATATAATCAGCGAAGGGGAGCTGGATGAATGGAGCAGATTGGAAAGCCGGCGCAAGAATCAAGAACCATTATGACACAGATCATTTTTCCTCTCGACACGAATCATCACGACACGATGTTTGGCGGCAAGGTAATGGAATACATGGATAAAGTAGCAGCAATTGCGGCAATGCGTCATTCCCGCATGCAGGTTGTAACCGCCTCTACAGACAGTCTGGATTTTCTAGCCCCTATCAAGGTCGGTGAAGTGATAGAAGTAGAAGCTTACGTAACCTGGACGAGAAAAACATCTATGGAGGTCTATGTTAAGGTTCAGTCTGAGAATTTATTCTCAGGTGAACGAAAGATTACGGTGACGGGGTTCTTTACTTTTGTAGCTGTTGATTCCAGCGGCAAGCCAATACCAATTCCTCCTGTTCATCCAGAGTCTGAAGAAGAAATTCAGTTTTATCAGACAGCTCCAGTACGTTGGCTGCTGCGTAAGCAGCGAAAGCAGGACAGACAGAACGTGCTGTGATAAAATAGATCCGTATAACGTTTATGCTTATGGTACTGGGAGGATCGAAATAAATGAATAGACAAACAAGCGAGAATGAATATTTGGATCTTCTGCGACATGTGCAGGAGCATGGAACGAAGAAAGAAGATCGCACAGGAACAGGCACGATCTCAACCTTTGGTTATCAAATGCGGTTTGATCTGAGCAAAGGCTTTCCTTTGATTACAACCAAGCGGGTACCGTTCCGCCTAGTTGTGAGTGAGTTGCTGTGGTTCATAAAAGGGGACACCAACATCCGTTATTTGTTGCAAAATAATAATAATATATGGAATGAATGGGCCTTTAAAAAGTGGGTTGAGAGTTCCGATTACACGGGACCGGATATGAACGATTTTGGGCTGCGCATTCATACTGATGAGACATTCCAGCAGCAATATCAAGAGCAAATGGATTCTTTTAAAGAGCGGATCTTGCAGGATGACGCATTTGCCAAGCAGTATGGCGAACTAGGCAATGTCTATGGCAAGCAATGGAGAGAGTGGAAAACCTCGCAGGGTGATACGATGGATCAATTGCAGGATGTTATTGCGACAATCAAAAAGAATCCGGATTCCAGAAGGCTGATCGTGTCTGCGTGGAATCCTGAGGATGTTCCGACTAATATGGCGCTGCCGCCATGCCATACGATGTTCCAGTTCTATGTATTGGAAGGGAAGCTATCATGCCAGCTTTATCAACGCAGCGGTGATATTTTCCTCGGTATTCCATTCAATATCGCCAGCTATGCCTTGCTGACCCATCTGGTAGCTCATGAGTGTGGCCTTGAGGTCGGTGATTTCGTGCATACGCTTGGGGATGCCCATATCTATTCCAATCATACGGAGCAAATCAAGACGCAGCTGGAACGCGATACAAGGCCGCTTCCGACACTTAGGCTCAATCCGGATGTGCATTCTATATTTGATGTGAATGTTGAGGATATAGTGCTCGAAGGGTATGATCCTCACCCTACAATAAAAGCACCCGTAGCGGTGTAGAGACAGGAGAAGCTTATGTCGATTACAATGATTGCTGCTATGGATCGCAACCGTACAATTGGAATAGGCAATAGGCTGCCTTGGCGCCTGCCTGCGGAGATGGCTTATTTTACACGCGAAACGATTGGCAAGACGGTGGTAATGGGGCGCAAGACATTCGAGTCGCTCCCTAAACCGTTGAAGGATAGACGAAACGTTATTCTAACCCGCCAAAGTGATGCGGCTTATGAAGGCTGTGAGGTTGTCCATTCTGTTCAAGAAGCAATAGACCGCTATGGAGACAATGAAATGATGGTTATTGGCGGGGCGGATATTTATGCGCAATTTCTTCCTTTTGCCGACAAGCTATTATTGACTGAGGTTGATGTCGAAGTGGCTGAGGGTGATGCTTACTTCCCTGAGCTAGCTGAAGAACAATGGGAACGCACCCATGTCCAGCCAGTATTGAAGGATGAACGGAACATTTATGACTTTACTTTCCAGACATTTGAGCGGAGAAATCGAGCTTAAATCGCATTTTTATATCAATTTACGAACAATATGTCATATAGTGCAAATCATTGTACGGATAGTCCATTAACGAGAGCTGACGAACATGATAGGATTTCTTAAAATGGTGTTTATTCTATGAAATCTTTGATATTGAATAATAGTCAGATTCCCGATATAGTTTGAAAGAGAAGCATGGCTAAACGGGAATAATCGGATGGGGGAAATGCGATCATGTCTACACCTACTGGATTTATGGAATTTCAACGTGAGCTTCCAGCCGATCGCGATCCGCTTGAGCGGATTCATGATTGGAAAGAGTTTCATAAACATTTGTCTAATGAACAGCTTAAGACACAGGGCGCGCGCTGCATGGATTGCGGAACCCCGTATTGTCATACAGGAATAGAGCTTGCAGGATCGGTATCGGGCTGCCCGGTTAACAACCTGATTCCGGAGTGGAATAATTTAATTTATCGCGGAATGTGGCGTGAAGCGCTGGATCGCTTGCACAAGACGAATAACTTCCCCGAGTTTACTGGCCGTGTATGTCCAGCGCCTTGTGAAGGCTCTTGTACAGTGGGACTTATCGGTGATGCGGTAACGATCAAGTCAATCGAGCAGGCGATCATTGACCGCGGCTTTGAAGAGGGCTGGGTTGTTCCGCAGCCTCCGAAGGTGCGCACAGGCAAACGAGTTGCTGTCGTAGGCTCTGGTCCTGCCGGAATGGCAACAGCTGCGCAGCTGAATAAAGCAGGTCATACCGTTACCGTGTATGAGCGTGCGGATCGTATCGGCGGCCTTCTGACTTATGGTATTCCGACGATGAAGCTGGAGAAGCATGTCGTTCAACGACGTGTAGATATTATGGTCGAAGAGGGCATTGAATTCATTGTGAACACGGAGATTGGGAAAGATATAACAGCACAAGAGCTCGTTGAGAATTTCGATGCGGTTGTATTATGTGGAGGCTCAACGAAAGCACGTGATGTAGAGATGGAAGGACGTCAATTGAATGGCGTACATCTTGCGATGGATTATTTGAACGGAACGATCAAAAGCTATTTGGATTCTAATCTGGAGGACGGGAAATACTTGTCCGCCAAAGATAAAGATGTCATCGTCATTGGCGGTGGAGATACAGGTACGGACTGCGTTGCGACAGCCTTGCGCCATGGTTGCAAATCGGTTACTCAATTCGGTACCCATGCGAAGGCGCCGCTGGAGAGAGATAATATTCACAATCCATGGCCGCAATTTCCTAACGTCTACACATTAGATTATGCACAAGAGGAAGCAAAGGCATTGTTCGGCGAAGATCCTCGTGCATTCTCGGTATTGACGAAGAAATTCGTAGGTGACGAGAACGGGAATTTGAAAGAGCTTCATACGGTTCAGATTGAACGGACAGTTGACGAGAATGGCCGCAAAATTTATAATGAATTGCCAGGCACTGAGAAAGTATGGCCGGCAGATCTCGTATTTATTGCGGTAGGCTTCGAGGGTCCAGAGAATACGCTAATTAATCAGTTGGGACTGGAACAAGACCGTCGTACGAATGTAAAAGCTGCTTATGGCAAATACACGACGAATGTAGATAAAGTATTCGCAGCAGGCGACATGCGCCGGGGACAAAGCTTGGTTGTATGGGCGATTAACGAGGGTCGTGAAGCGGCACGCGAAGTAGATAAATATTTGACGGGATCAACGCTGCTGCCATAAGGCTTAGAGCTAATCTCCCAATGATTTGAACTGAAAAGCGCCCTAGGGCGCTTTTCTTGTCGTGGCTGCGTATTGCTTCATAACGTTCAGGGAGGATAACACAAATGATTAAATACGGACTGGATACAGTTACGGAATTGAACTTCATTGCTTTCCACGCAGGCATTGAACGCAGAGATGATCAATGGGTCGATATTACGCTTCAATTCGAGCTTCATTCCGATACGCCAATTCCCGATGATTTGATCGATTTCAGCGGCCTTGTGATCTGCACATTAGGCGGGAGCATTGCTCAAATCGTACCGCAGGATGAAGATACAGATTGTGAATATCAATTTACAGCCTTTGAAAAAGAACAGATCATAGCTTTCATAGAAGGTGACGAGATCCAACAGCGAATTCAGAATCTATCCTCCCCAACGTAAGGAAAGTTGTGGTAAAATCGGTATGAGATAACCCAAAGGGGCGATTCGCATGCCAGCAGAGGAAGCTTTCGTTTTGTCTGAGGCGGATGTTCGAAATATTCGAACCTATGTACAGCATAAATATGCCGCTTTGCCGCAGGATAAACGAGCGGAGATTGTAGCCGACGCTGTCAATCGTATTATACATAAGCAACTGCCAGATTTCGATGAATTGATGAAGCGCCAATTGACAGCCAGCCTCATCCGCTCTACTGTCCTGGACCGCCAGAAACCTGTTAGAGCAGGTGATATTTTCGAGGCATGTCTGGTGTTGGATCGACATGATGCCAGTTTTATGGAGCCTTTTCATCGTTGGGTAGAAGAACAGTTGAATGAGAACGTTAGTTATGAGCGGTTCGCAGCGAAACTGGAGAAGTTGGCCGTTGATCATGAAGTAGCTGATACGTTCACAAGGCATTCTTCAGAGGGCTTAAGCTGGCAGCAGTTCAAGAGGATTGTACGAGAAGAAGGGGGAACCTCCCGCTCCCGAGCGGAGGGGAATGAGTCTGTTCTAGCCGAAGTCATTCCTCTGCCAGTACACGCAAGCGGACAAGCACACCCATTAATAAAGAGAAGAATTGGGCGGCGAACATTTGTTTACAGTATGTTATGTTTATTATTAATCGGATCGTCATTGCTGTATGGCTGGTCCTTGCTGCAGGACTCTTCGAACAAGGTGGTAGAGCAGGGCTCAGTGAAGCCTGATCGACCTCTTGCTGAAGCTCCTCCACTCGATGGGCTGCCACCTGAGCTGAGATATGTTGAGATTGATAGATCGAAGCTTGCTGCGTATTTGACGTCCAAGCAATCGGCACTCGCAGGACAGCCCAATATGGATGCTATTATCGGGGCAGCAAAGGACTTCGACATTCATCCTGTCATTCTATTTGCAATAACGGGGCAAGAACAAGCTTTTGTTCCGAAGACGAACAAGCAATGGAAGCAGATTGTGAATAATCCGTTCAATGTGTTTCACAGTTGGAAGGATTATAATACGACTTTGCAGGACTCAGCAGAGATTGCTTCACGGACGATCGTTCGCTTGAGTAAGAAGCGTCCTGATAATATAGACCCTTTTACATGGATCAACCGAGAATACGCAGAAGACCCGAAGTGGTCGGATGGCGTGCGCACAATATTTAACGCGATGTTGCGTTATTTAGAGACGCCAGGCGAGAAGTAAAGAGGCGATTTATTGAAGACGTTAATTATTGCGGAGAAACCGGATATGGGCCGTACAATAGCTGCAGTGGTTGAACCAAAAGCAGTCAACCGTCGAACCTATCTGGAGGGTGACCGCTACATTATTACATGGGCAATCGGACATCTTGTCTCATTGGCCGAGCCAGATCAGTATGATGCACGATATAAGAAATGGAATGCGCAAGATTTGCCGATCATTCCGGATTCCTTCAAGCTGTGGCCGAATCCACGGACGAAGGATCAGCTGAAGACGATTGGCGAGCTTGCCAAACGATGCGGCAAACTGGTCAACGCCTGCGATGCCGGGCGAGAAGGCCAGCTTATTTTTCACTTGATCCGTCGTTATTTGAAGCTTGCCCAGCCGACAGATCGGCTATGGATATCTGATCTAACGCCGGAAACAATCCGTAAAGGCTTTGATACGCTGCGCAGTGATGATGATTACGAGCCTCTCACACGGGCTGCAAGAGCTCGGAGTGAAGCTGACTGGCTGATAGGCATGAATGCTTCCAGAGCCTTCACAATCAGGCATAAAGCGCTGCTGTCAGTCGGAAGAGTGCAGACACCTGTGCTTGCACTGCTCTATGATCGGTACAAAGAAATAACGGCATTTGAATCTGATGTCTATTTTGTCGTTAAAGCGGCGTTCAAGCAAGAAGGGTTCACGTATGCAGGGATTTGGCAGGGTGACCGCATCACTGACAAAGAAAAGGCCGATGCTTTGGCGGCTAAGACAACCGACAAGCCTGCCGTTATCAAGGATTATCAAGTTACTGAGAGCAAAGAGTATCCTTTTCGGTTATATGATCTGACCTTGTTGCAAAGGGAAGCGAATGGCAAGTACGGTTACTCCGCCAAAAAAACATTGGATATCGCGCAAGGCCTATACGAGAAGCACAAGGTCATTACGTATCCGCGGACGAATTCCAACTATGTAACAGAGGAGAACCTGCCCGTCATGCAAAAGGTATTGACGATGCTGCAAGGAACCGATTCGTACAGAGAGCTGGCTGGAGGAGCGGATAGAAGCCGTGTGCATAAAGGCAATAAATCGGTATGCAATCCATCTAAGGTAGAGGATCACCATGCTATAATGCCAACACCTAAGCGAGCGTCAGGGCTAGGGCAGGAAGAGCAAAATATTTATGATATGATCGTCAGAAGATTCCTCTCTCACTACTATCCTCCTGCTGTCTACAAAAACCATACGGTGCTGACTGAGGTAGAAAGTGAGATCTTCCGTACCAAGGCCAAGGAGGAGCTGGAGCCCGGCTGGAAGGTTGTACAGCAGCAAGATACGTCATCCAGCTCCCGCAAAACCAGTAAACGCAAGGGCAATGACGATTCGGCGGCTGATGAGGAAGAGATGGTCATGGATCAGCCATTTCGTCTTGAGCCTAATAATGGCGTTCATTGTGTGAGCACGGAGGCACTTGAGAAAACAACACAGGCCCCTAAGCCTTTTACCGAGGGTACGCTCCTCAAAGCGATGGAGAGCGCAGGCAAATCAATGGAAGATGATGAGCTGCGGGAGGCCATGAAGGATACAGGTCTTGGGACGCCAGCCACCCGGGCAGCCACGATTGAGAGGCTCAAGCATGTCGGGTATGTACAGTTGACGGGGAAGCGACTTGAAATCTCTTCTAAGGGCTGTGCTGCAATTGAGCTTATTCGGGGAGCTGGCGTTGAACTGTTGGCTTCTCCTGAGATGACAGGGCGCTGGGAGCAGCGGCTGCATCAAATCTCCAAGGGCGAAGCCTCCGATGATCAATTCATTGCGAAGGTGAAGCAGTTTGCGACTATGATCGTGGATAAAGTGCGTTTGCAACGTCCTGCTGCTCCGGGAACCTTTGAGGAACGCGAGGAAAACAAGCGAGGCGGAGCTTCAGCCAAAAGTACAAGTCCACGCAGTAAAGCCAGCACCACACGTACTGACAAGATAACCACTTCTAAGAGTACTGGGCAGTCAACTTCTTCTTCGAATAAGTCCGTTATGGAGCGTGAGCCGATTTCGAGTTGTCCAAGATCGGGCTGTCGCGGAACAATTATCGAAGGAAAACGTGGATATGGCTGCAGTGCCTTCCGTGAAGGCTGTACGTTTGTTATTTGGAAGGAACAGCAAGGCAAGCAGATTTCATTGCCGATGGTGAAATCGCTTCTTGCCAAAGGAGCAACTAATCAGCTCACCTTCAAGCAAGAGGATGGCAGCAGCAGGAAGGGCAGGCTGGTCTTAACGGACCGCGAGCGCGGTACGGTATCATTAAGATTGGAGTAATTCATCAACATAGAGGAACGATTTGAACATGTACAAGATTGCTCTATAGCGTGAGAAACCATAAGCATCTCTAAGTTGACAAAGCGAGTATCATAAAAACTCGCACAGCTTAGAGGTGTTTTTTTGCATGGAAGAAGAGTACGTTAAGAAAAAAATCCGAATAATGAGATATTTTCACAGGATCAATCGTGTTGTAAGTAGGAGGCGAATAAATGGAAAACAATTCTTTATTGCGTACGGATAAAGAGTTGGCTGAACTCTATCAACGACATGTCGATCATGTGTACAGGCTGTGTTATATCTATTTGAAACATCCCGTTGATGCAGAAGACGCTGTTCAATCTGTATTTCTAAAGCTGATTAAGATGCAAATGGTCTTCAATAATCACGAGCATGAAAAAGCATGGTTAATCGTAACGACCCGGAATTACTGTAAAGACATTCTTAAAAATTGGTGGACAACTCGTCGTGTGGCTCTCGATACCTTGCCAGAGATTCCTTCCTGGAATGGTGCTGAGCCGTCAGGGAAGGTGCTAGCCCGACTGCTGTCACTTCCCGAAAAATACAAAACGGTCTTATATCTTTATTATTTCGAGGATTATTCGGTAAAAGAATTGTCAGAGATGCTCGGACACAAGGAAAGCACGATCCAGACGCAGCTTGCGAGAGGCCGCAAACGCCTTAAGCTGGATATGGGAGGGGAATTGGATGAGTAATGATAATATGAAGCGGCTGTTCGAAGTCTTTACTCCTACAGCTGAACAGAAAGAAAAAATGCTGCAGAATATTCTACCGCAAAGAGAGAATGTAAATACAAGTCGCAGCAGGCGTGCCTCCATAAAACGCGTAAGGGCTGTAGTGTTGGCAGCTGTGCTGATCGTTTGCTTAACGACAACAGCATTTGCAGCCTATCGGGGATTAGATAATACCTTTCTAAAATTTCTTAATCCAGCTAATCAGGAGCAGGCCGCATATTTATCCAACGGTGCTTATGTCGTGAATGAACAAGTGACCAACGAGCAGGGGACACTTACCATAAAGCAAGTAATTGGTGACAGCAATCTGACCTATGTCTTAATGGATTTTACAGCTCCTGAGGGTACTGTATTAGATTCTGCCCGATATCGTTTTCAATATCCAATGATTACTACTAGTCAAGATTATCACGGTACAGGGTTCATGCTAGTGGACGACGAGAACCCTAAGGACAATAAAATTAGCATGGTCATGAACATTATGACCAAACATGCACTAGCGGGTGACACGGTTCAAATTAAATTCAACAATCTAGAAGCAGCAGAACCATTTCCGGGAATTTTCACAACCGTTTTATCGGGCACTTGGGAAACCTCCTTTAAGCTGGATTTCAAAAATTATTCTGCCGTCTATCAGCCGGGACAAAGCATCACCATGTTTGGCTATCAGGCAGTAGTAAAAACACTGTCGGTCTCGCCCATTTCAATTTCTTTAAAGCTTGAAAGCAAATCATTCAAAGAAATTAATGAAGCGGTCGAAGGGTTAAAGGAAATCGGTGAAAATAAACATTCGGATGATTATCCCATTACGATCAATTATAAAGATGGCACCTCAGAAACGACAAGCATTTTTAATGGCTTGCATTTGACGGAGGGGAATCAAATGCTTACGATTAAAACCTTTGAACAGGTAATAAATGATAAAGAAATCGCATCTATCGTATTTTTTGGTGAGGAGATTCCAGTCGACAATCCGCTCTCGGTGGTTCAGTAGCAAAAAGAAGAGGATATATCTTATTTAGTTTCTTCTATTAATAATTAATGATATAAATCATTCATTTAAGCTATTATATGCTGAGAAAGCAATGAAAGAGATGACCAGAATAGCATAAGACTGCAGAAGACCAATGAATTAAGGAGGTGAGATGATGGAGGAGGACAAGTACTCATTCCCATTAGGTAAATTTGTACCGGTGGAGCAGTCGACAGCACAGCAACGTGAGAAGTGGATAACGGCGATCGCTGACATTCCAGGGGCACTATCATTGAGCGTTAGGAACTTGAATGAAGAGCAGATGCTTACTCCATATCGTAGTGGTGGTTGGTGCGTACAGCAGGTTGTTCATCATTTGGCCGATAATGATATGAATGCTTATATTCGCTTTAAAAGAGCATTAACAGAAGAGGCACCAATCTCAGGCTCCTATCGGGAAGACTTGTGGGCTGAATTAAGCGATTATCATATTACGCCTATACAAGTCTCGTTAGCTCTTCTTGAGTCCCTGCATCAACGATTTGTCATCTTACTTCGTACGCTGTCACCAGAGCAATTTCAACGTACTTTTATTAGTCCTACACACGGAGCTATGTCTCTTGACATTGCGATGCAAAGATATGCTTGGCATGGTCGGCATCATATTGCCCAGATTGATTCGTTAAAGGAGCGCAAAGGCTGGATGTGAACTAGTAAATAAGCAGAAGGGCTGTACAAATTCCGTCATTAGACGCAATTGTACAGCCCTTCTCTAAGTATATTCTAACGGTTCAAATAATTGTGAATAGTAGTCGGGACTTCAACTAAATGATCTAATGTGAAGAAGGCGCCTTTGGGCAGCACTTCGATCTGAATCACATTATAATGCCATTCCGTCGTCTGGGTCTTCATATGGATGGCGTGAATACCGGCTGTTAATGCCGGGACGACATCTGTACGAATGGAGTTGCCAATCATCCAAGTATGGGAGCGGTCGAAGCCGCCTTCGAATAAAATGCTTTCCAATGCTTCATTGTTCTTATGTCTGCGGATGTAGATGCGAGAATCGAAGTAGCGCTCTAAGTGAAGCTGTTCAATCTTGCGACGCTGAATTGTAATCTCCCCGCCCGTATACAGATGAAGCTCATGACCGCTAGAGGCAAGAGCATCAAGCGTTTCTTCCATATTTGGATAAGGCTCTGTCTCATGTTCATATACACTTAGACCAAGCTTCCATAGCAAGTCCTGTTCTTTGGAGGAGGGCTTGCGTCCAGTCAGCTCGCTAAAGTAGCGATAGGTATCTATGAACGACTGAGGGAAATGCTCGCTCTTAAAGCCAAGCACAGCAATGCCAGCAATATCAATCTCGGTCTGCTTACTGCGGATGTTCTCAGTCGTTACTCCCTCATACCCAGAGAACCAAGTCGTCATTGCGTCTACAAACTGCTCAATGACGAAATAGAAGTACTTATTACAGTGAATAAGAGTGTCGTCCAAATCAAAAAACAAATGTTGCTTCATATAAAGCTCGGCTCCTTTGATGAGAGTACGTTGTATGACCAATCTACCGCATCGGAACCATTTCGTCAAACACCATGGCATTGATAAAAAAAGCAAATCCACATATTTTATGCCCATCCTCCTCATAATGAGGATGGAGGTGATAAATATGCCGATCAATAAAAGCGATAAAACAAAAAACCAACAGAATTTCTCCAGGTTTAAGCAGGAAGCGATAACTGTAAATATGTCTAAGTTTGCGAAGCGCCCACCGAGCATGAACGGTATTAATAAGCACCTGCCATAAATAACAGAGTAAGAACAGATGAGCTGCTGGCAGTTGCAAGGCCAGCAGCTCATCGGTCTATCTATCTGGATTAAGCATATTTCAACTGTGAAGCATACAGCTTATTCTTAATAAATGAAATCCGGCGGCGAATATAGAAGTCCAGACTGTCACCCCTTAGGTCATTGGGTGAGATCACCTCCTCTGCGCGGTTATCGATGATCGTTAATGTACCGTCGGCATAAAACTTAAAAGTTAAGTCTCTGCATGGCCATCCCTTCTCTTCATAACGAAAGTTCTCGCAGCTATTATTCATGGTGATTCAGCCTCCCTTAATGGATGAAGTCCAACTTAATTTAGAACGTTTGTTCTTGTTTTTATTATATCAAACATTTGTTCGTGTGGAAACTGTTTTTTGTTTCCCGTAAACTAGATTAATAGAACAGCGATGCGATAGACAAAGGGGCGCGAATGATGATTAGAATAAAAGAATTGACCAAACAGGTGCCCGGAGGACCGAAGCTGTTGAATGATATAAGCTTCGAGGCTTATCCAGGCGATTTTATTGCGATAAAAGGGGCTAGCGGAAGCGGCAAATCGACGCTGCTGAAATGCCTTTCCTTACAAGAGAAATGGACAAGAGGCAGCTATCGTTTTGATGGTGTTGATATATTTAAGCAGGGCCTGTCAGGGAAGATGAAAATTCGCCGTGAAGTAGCCTACCTAGAGGAGAAGCCACAATTATTCCTTAATAAATCAGGTCTCAAAAATGTCATCATCGGTTCGGTGTCACAGACGCCTGCATGGCGGAGATGGACAGGCAAGCTTAGAAATGACGATTACATGGGCGCAATGGATATGATCGAGAAGATGGGCCTTCTCGATAAAGCACATTTGGAGGCTTCCAAAATGAGCGGAGGAGAACGCCAACGGATTGCGATCGCTCGTGCTCTCGTTCACGGCGCTAAGGTCATCGTTGCCGATGAGCCTGTGGCGGGACTCGATCCGCATACCGCGGACAAGGTACTCTCCGATTTGAAGCGCTCCTGTCAAGAGCAAGGCATCATTGTCTTTGCTGTTTTGCATCAAGGAGATTGGGCAGAGCGCTTCGCAGATCGAATTATGGGGCTTAATAATGGTGAATTGGTCGTCGATGTAAGAGGCAGACGATTGACTGAACGGGAGAAAATGCTATTGTGAGTGAAATTAAGCTGAGGCTAATTGAAGAGCATGAGCTGGAGCAGGCTCTTCTCTTGGAGCAGCGCTGCTACAGTGCGGAAGCAGCTGCTACGGAGGAGGGTTTCCGCTATCGTTACCGTCATTATCGGTCTTACTTCTGGTCTGCGTGGTCAGGGGACAGACTTCTTGGTATTGCGAATGGGGTCCGAACAGCATCTATTGCATGTGACGATGAGCTGAAAGGCGATCATTCCGATTTATCCATCGGCAGTAACTTTTGCATTCTGACAGTCGCAGTAGATGCGGATGCAAGACGCTATGGCATCGGCAGTAAATTACTGAGAAGGATAGTATCTGAATGTGATGAGAAGCAGCATCAGGCGATTATTCTGATGTGCGAGAGGCATCTTATTTCCTTTTATGAAAGAGCGGGCTTTGGCTATGTTGGCATAGCTTCTTCTACCCACGGCGGAATAGAATGGCATGAGATGAGACGTACTATGCATACAATGGAGAATCTTACCGAATAGGCAGGTGTCTTCCATATGGCGTTTCGATCTCCTGTAATTGTACAATCCTCCCGAGCTGCTTTCCCGAAGGCTGAGCTGTGGATTCCTTACGTAAGTGGCGGATCAAGCGAGGCTGCCATACAAAAAATCAATGAATCTATCCAGCACAGCGTTCAGCAGCTAGTTGCTGATCAGGGTTCTCTTGATGATCCCCGATCCGAGATGCAGGGCTTCTACGAGCTCAAGACGAACGAGAAGGATATTTTGAGCTTATCTTTGTTCAACTATGCTTATACGGGAGGGGCACATGGCTTAACGCTCCAGAAGTCGTTGACCTTCCGTGTATCTACTGGTGAAGCTTATACGCTCCCATATCTTTTCAAGACAGGGAGCAACTATGTAGGACGGCTATCGGATCTGATTAATGCTCAAATAAAGGAACGAGACATTAGTACGTTGGAGCCATTCAAGGCAATTAGGCCGGATCAGGACTTTTATATTGCAGATCGTGCGCTTGTGATCTATTTTGCTCTTTATGAACTGACGCCTTATGCGTTCGGATTTCCTTATTTCCCAATCTCCATCTACGATATTGAAGATATAATCAATGATAACGGTCCGTTGGGCGCTATGGGTCAAAATAATTGATCGTACAAGCCGAATAATCGTATTTTTCGTTTCTGTTTCAGCTTCGTATCCTTAGGGATGCGAGGCTTTTTTCGATTGACATGACCAGTCGCGGTGCTTCATACATTAGGGGTATGGAGGTGGTTGCATGTTCGCTGCATGGCTAGGACTAATGCTGCTGGCTCTGGTGTGTATGGCTGCGATGGCAGGAGCGCTCAAGGCACAGCAAAGCATTCGAGCATCGAGACATCAAAGCATGACCGATTATGCTGCCTATGTTCAAGCGCAGCAGGATAAGCATGATCTCAATCTATTCGGCCTGCCGCAGCAAATGAAACGTCGATTTGGAGCGATGGCTTCCTTCGGGATTTCTTTTCAAACCATCGGAATAATAGGGGCAGCCGTTCTTTGTATTGGTCCAGCAATAGAGCAGGGGGGGCTGGCTGTAATTGGGATTGGGCTGCCGATCATTGCCTTGCTGGGACTAACAGTGAGCGCAGCACTTGCTGAGCTGTCTTCAGCTGTGCCGACTTCCGGAGGCGTATATCACTGGTCCTCGGCTATTGGAGCAAGAAAATGGGGCTGGTATGCAGGATGGCTGCACATCGCCGGCTACATAGGATTAATTATTCTTGTGAATGGCTCCTGCGCGGCTGTTCTGGACGATGTGCTGGCTGCTAGGCTAGGCTATGAAGCATCATTAATGACTCTAACGGGTCTGACTATAGGGATTAGCTGCTCTCAGGCAGCTTTTCACCATTGGGGCGTCGGCGCACTAGCACGGTTTATGCAATTAGGAGCAGCGCTGCAGATTGGAGCCGCGGCAGTATTGATTGGAGGAATAACGGCTTGGCTGTGGCCGGGAGGCTATTCTCCAATGCGTTTATTTGCGTTACAGGATATGTTCATGGATGGTCATCCGACGTTGTGGACTTTTATCGGAGGGCTGCTCATTATTCAGAAGCTGTTCCTCGGCATGGACGGCGCTGCTCATGGAGCGGAAGAGACGAAGGACCCGCGTGTAAGGGTGCCTTGGGCTATTTATCTGTCTGCTGTATATAGCTTTATCATTGCTTTCGTCTTGTTTGCAATGGCAGGCTTGCTATTAGCCACATTTGGGGGAGCGGAAGCGACACAGGGAACTGGGGCTATTACAGCTGTGTTCACCGCATTTGAAGGCTCTCTGCTCGTAATCGCTGTAGTAGTTGCTGCTTTGTGGGGGAGTGGGGCGAGTGCTATAACGGTATGCTCCAGAATGGTTTTCAGCATGGCAAGAGACAATGCTTTGCCTTATAGCCATAAATGGTCGAGGATCAATGAACAAGCACAAATACCTAAGGGGGCGCTATGGTCAGTTGCTGCTCTTTCGATTCTTGCTGGCATAGCGGTACAGATTGCTAACAGCAGCCACTCTACTTTTGCCGCATTCGGATTTGTGTTATTCTGCCTTCATGGCGCCTATGCGATACCGATTGCTCTAAAATTAAGACATAAAGGGAAGCACCACCTGCTTGAAGATGCCCCATGGCACATGGGGGGATGGAGCCGGACCATTAATGCTGTAGCACTTAGCTGGCTTGTTGGAAGTGGAATAACGGCGGTTATCGTATTTGGCTACGGGGTGGCTGCTGCTGCAGGGCTGCTGCTCCTCTTTGTCTTCTTAGCTGATTTCAAATATAGGAAACGCCATTTGGCAAAGCTGCAAGGCAGATTGAAACGGCCAAAAGGTGAAATCATCCGAATTGAGCGAAAATTCCATCTACACTAATTCATGAACATCTTCAGGAAATAATAAAGGAAATGAAGCTGTATATTTCCCGGGGAAGCGCATAATCCAACATGATAAAAATCATTTCGACAGCAACGCTCGAATGTTACAAAGGGTGTCGAAAAGGAAGGGCTTAGCGTAATAGTTAAGGTGGTAAATAATTAAGAACTAATGAAGTTTTGCCAACTTATGCCTATTACCATTATAATAGAGAAATATAGACAACAGAAAGTTATGAATGTTGAAAGCGCTATAGCTACCAGAGAATAGACTGGAGAGCTTCTGCGGCATCAGACGAGCAAGCATACAAGCCTATGCTCTCATCTTCTGTACTTGGTGGATCAGGCGGTCAAGCGAGGATCTTAACACAACGAAGGAGGAAAAAAGTATGAATGTCGCAACAGCACTCGGTTATGGAAGCAACGAACGATTATTAATTGTGAATGCAGATGATTATGGCTTATGCCAATCCTTCAATTCCGGCATTCAGCAGCTGCTTCAGGAGAAGGCTATCAGCTCGACGACGTTAATGCTGCCATGCAGAGCCTCACGAGAGGCTGCGAAGTGGAGCGCACAGCATCCAGAATATGATGTAGGCATCCATTTCACGTTCACGAGTGAATGGGAGGGTTACCGCTGGGGACCGATTACTCAGGGGAAATCGGTACAATCCCTTATTAACAGCGACGGTTATTTCCCGAAAGACTGCAAAACCTTTGAGCTGCAGGCTGAACCTGAGCAAGTAAGGAATGAAATGATTGCTCAGATTGAAATGGCGATGGAACTGGGAATGAACCCCACACATGCTGACAATCACATGGGCAGCTTATTCGGGCTTGAGACGGGACGCCATTTCAATCAAGTCGTGTTAGAGGTGTGCGCGTTATACGGTTTGCCCTATAGGCTGCCGCGGTCGCTGTCTGCGACTAACAAGCAAGTAGCACCGCCGGAATTGGCTGAACATGCGAAGCAGATGGGCCTTCTTGCAGATGCTAAGGGGGTTGTAGTCTTAGATTATTTGGTCGGACTGCCATTCCATCTGCAGGCTGGAGAGACCTACGATTCTTTGAAATTAGAGATGAAGCAATTATTGAAGGAATTAGAGCCTGGGGTTACAGAGCTTATTATTCATCCTTCATTAGTAACGGATGAACTGCTCGCCTTCCATGGGCAGCCGGAGAAACGCGGTATGGAATTTCAATTGTTCCGTGACGCGGACATTCGTAAAACGATTAAAGATGAAGGTATTCGTCTGATTCATTGGCGTGATTTGCAAAAGCTGCAAAGACAGCAAAGCGGTTGGATAGATTAGGACACTAAAGAGTATAAGGAGCGGAACTTGAATGAGTTATCAAGCTATCACACATCTGGCTGAACGCTTGCAAACGAACATTGGCCAGGTCATTATCGGCAAGGAAAAGATTGTAGAACAGCTATTCATTGCGCTGGTCACCTCTGGTCACGTATTGCTAGAGGATGTGCCGGGGACAGGTAAGACGATGCTGGCGAAATCATTGGCTCGATCACTCCAGTTGGAATTCCGGCGTGTACAATTCACGCCGGATCTGCTGCCCTCTGATCTGAGCGGTATTCACTTCTATAATCAGAAGGAGGGCAATTTCGAATTCCGCCCCGGACCGCTGTTCACGAATTTGTTGCTTGCAGATGAGATTAATCGGGCCACTCCGCGGACCCAGTCCAGCCTTCTCGAATGTATGGAGGAGAGACAAATCAGCTTGGATGGTGAAACGAAGCGATTAGACAAGCCATTCCTGGTGATCGCTACGCAAAATCCTGTAGAGCATCAGGGAACCTTTCCGCTGCCTGAAGCGCAGCTGGACCGCTTTCTTTTTAAAATCAAAATGGGCTATCCGACGACCGAAGAATCGGTGCAAATTCTAAAACGATTTAAAGAAAACGATCCACTGGAGCAGCTGCTGCCTGTAGCGGATGCAGATATGATCGCGGAAGCTCAGCGCCTGTATACCTCCGTTAAAGTATCGGACGAGCTATTGCTATACATGCTTCAGATTGTAGAGCGGACTAGACAGCGTGAAGAGGTGTTGGTCGGGGTGAGTCCTCGTGGAAGCCAGGCCTTGCTAAGAGCCACACAGGTACATGCCATTCTAAGAGGCCGTGATTTTGTTACCCCAGATGATGTAAAGGCGATGGCTAGGCCAGTGCTAGCGCACAGGCTCTCGCTGCGCGGGATGCAGAGAACACAGGGAAATGCAGAAGATATCATTGGAGATATTCTCCATCAGACGACTGTGCCTGCTGAAGCAGGCATCGCGAATCGTTAGGTGCAGAAGATGATTCTGTTCTGGTTTGTATTGTCTGCTTTTATTCTATTATTCTTCCAAAAAAAAATATTCAGCACCTATGGATTGCGTAAAATCAGTTACAACAGGCGATTCCAAAAACGCGCTGCCTTTCGCGGAGATACAATTGAATTGATAGAAACATTGTCTAATGAAAAGTGGCTGCCAGTGCCGTGGCTGCGAATTGAATCGCAATTGTCTGCCCAATTAGCATTCCAGCATCAAGATAACCTGGATGTAAGCAGCGGCAAGCTATATCAGAATCATACAAGCATTTTTACATTAATGCCTTATACGAGAGTTACGCGCAAGCATCGGATTGTCTGTTTGAGCCGAGGTTGCTACAAGCTTCAATCGGTCTCGCTTACAAGCGGAGACTTATTTAATCTGGGTCGGGAACAAAACCGGATCGCTATGAATGAAGAGCTGATCGTCTACCCTTTGCCTGCGGAAGTCCCTATTCATGCGCTGCCTTCTCACAGCTGGCAAGGGAATACCTCGGTCCAACGGTGGATTGTAGAGGACCCGTTCGTTGTAACCGGAACGAGGGATTATAGGCCGAATGATTCCTATAAACAAGTGAATTGGAAAGCAACGGCAAGAGCAGGCAGGCTGCAGGTCCATCAGAATGATTATACAGCAGACAGGAAGCTGATGATTTATTTGAATGTAGAGGACAAGGATGGGATGTGGCGAACGGTGAGCGAGACGGCTCCCATTGAGAATGGAATTGAGGTAGCAGCCGGTGCAGCTCAGGCCGTCATTCTAGAAGGGCTGGAGGCAGGCTTTGCTGTTAATACATTTAGCCGTAACGAAACGGATAGTATCGTCATTCAGCCTCGCGGGGGCAGCTCGCATTTGATGGATATTTTGGAGACAATGGCCAGAATGGAAATTTCACGGTCCGAGCTTTTTAGCCATATGATTGAACGCGAAGCGGATAGCGGGTATTCCAATCGTGATGTCCTTATTCTATCGACTTTCTGGAATGAGCAAATGGAGCTGCAAGCAGCAAGGCTACGCGCGAATGGCAATGCGGTCGTATTCTGGCAGCTGTCTGATTCTAATCGGCAGGAAAGACAGGAGGGTGAGGCAGGATGAATGTTTCCTTCTTACGTTCTTCGATATTAAAAGGCGGAATTGAGGTGCTGTTCTTCTTGCCGCTTCTGCTACTGCTTCCAATCTATTTGTTAATGCCTACACTGCCCCTTGTCGTATGGGTGTTGACGCTGCCGCTTTGTTACGCTGCAGGATCATATACCATCAGCAAAGTGGCAGCAAAAAGAAGCATATGGCGCTTGCTGCTTTCACTTGCTGGTGGCGCTGTGCATGCCGGTCTTATTTATGCATTAACCATTATGGCGGGAGAAAGTGATAATTTGTCTGGTAGCTTGCTGCTTTTGCTGAGCGCTATTCTTTTTTCAAGAGGAATGCGGCAATGGACAGTAGGGTGGGCGGCCTCCTTCTCTAGTACATATATGTTCGTTGGTCTTGGGGGCTATATGCTCGTTTTGGTCCTCCAGAAGCTGTTGTCGCTCCAAGCTAATTATATTGCTTTATTGTCAGGCTGCGGAATTGCAGGAGTTATCATTGTCTTTTTTGTGGTGAATGAACGATTAATTCATACGGAGACGGATTCGAATCGGAAGGTCGTTAAGAGCAAGACGGTGTCCGCCTTCAAACGCCAGAATCGCTTTATGACAGGCATTGTGATCGTGCTTGTTGCAGTAATAGCTCTTATTCTTTCTTTGCAAAAGATATTAGGTGCGACTGCATTGTCACTGCTGTCTGCGTTTCTCAAGTGGTCAAACACGCCTTTGACAGAGAAATTGATCGAGCCGGAGCAAGTAGATGAACAAGGGCCTTTGATACTGGAGAAGGGGGAACCAGGCTGGTGGTGGACATGGTTAGATGTGTTGCTAAGAGGGATTGGGATTGTCCTGGCAGTCGCCATTACAGTTGTATTGGTATATCTGATCTATCGCAAAGGCGCAAGCTTGGTTCGTACGCTCTATAATCTATTATTGAATCGTTCCAATGAGCAGCTTGACAATAATGGTGGCTACGTGGATGAAGTTGAAAGTTTAATGTCATTAAGTAAAATGCCGGATCGTTTATTAACGAAGTTAATAGACAAGCTGAAGCGGAAGAATCGGCTTAAAAGAGAGCAATGGAGCGAGCTTTCCACTAATGCGGAGAAAATTCGCTATTTATACAGTTCATTAATAATTAATGACATTAATAAAGGATATGTGTTTAAATCCCATATGACGCCTCATGAAACAGCTGCAGATTTGTCTGCGTGGAATAAGAAGGGAAATCCGACTGCCGAAGTGCAGCAGCTTATTCACTCTTATGAAGAGGTGCGCTACGGAGACAGACAGCCGGAAGAGAAGGAAGTAATTGCTCTTAAAAATTATTTTGACAAAAATTAGTCAGATCTGCCTCGTGTCTGTACAATATACTGGGCAATTTTGTTGCCGTGAAAGCGGCCGGATTCAATAAATATTTCATTCGCTTCATGTTTGGAGGCGACGACGCCAGCGAGAAATAGGTTCGGCACGTTCGTCTCCATTGTCGTTTCATTGAAGCTCGGGAAGCCTTCTTCTTCAATCGTTACGCCGACATCGGTTAGAAAATCACGATCTGGATGGAAGCCAGTCAAGGCAAGTACAAAATCATTTTTTAGAGAATGCTCACCTTCCGGTCCCGCGATTGTAATGCTTCGATTATCAACGGCAACAACCTGTGATTGAAAGAGCATCTTTATTTGACCTTTGGCGACTTTGCTCTCGAACCCTGGCCTTACCCATGGCTTGATACTTTTTGAATAATGTTCTCCCCTATAGATGACAGTAACATGAGCACCTACTCTTTCTAGCTCCAGAGCAGCATCAATTGCCGAGTTGGAGCCGCCGATAATCGCTACTTCCATGCCTGTATAAGGATGGGCTTCCCGGAAAAAATGACTGACCTTGTCCATATGCTCGCCTGGTATGCCCAGATAGTTGGGATGATCAAAATAGCCGGTCGCGATTACCACATACCGTGCAGTATATTGTTGCTGCTCTCCGAAACGATCTGTGCTGGACAGCGTGAACAAACCGTTTTCCTGCGTTATTTTGGTAACCGTTTCATAGGCATTAATTCGCAGCTTGTGTCGCAGGGCAGCCGTACGGTAATAGTTGATGGCTTCAAGGCGCGATGGTTTTTCATTAGGGGTTGTGAAGGGTATGTCGCCAATCTCAAGCAGCTCTGGCGAACTGAAAAAATGCATGTATGTAGGGTACATGGAGATAGAATGCACCAAATTGCTTTTTTCTATAAGGAGTGGACGAAGCCCTGCCCGCTGCAGCTCAATCGCAGCAGCCAAACCGCATGGGCCTGCTCCTATTATGATAGCTTCTTCTTTATTCATGATTTGGACCTCCTGATAAGTGTACCGATAATTGTACAGCGGAGTGAGGATTATTACAAATTTGGCGTTTGGCTATCTTGTACACCAATTGGAATATTGTATAATAATGGGGTACCGTTCTTTACCGAAGGAGGAGTAGCATGCGACGGCGATTTGTAATAGAGGCAGTCATGGTGGCAACGTATGGACATCTTCTCGTTCCGAGCCGTCCGATTGATTATGTCATCCCTTATTCATCTATTTTGGAGCTTTATGATATGCGTGACGGGTCAGACAAAGTAATGGATGATCCTGACGATGATTTGCATGTGAAGAACAAAATAAACGAACTGATTCGTTTTTTTGAAGATCCGCTGAATAGAAAAAAAATCGAAAAAACGATGCAGGTGCCATGGCGGGAAAGTTCACCGCTGTTATTGAATGATACGATTCAATTTACTGTTGTTCATGCCGTAGATAATGCGAACTATGGCGAGTTTTTTGATCCCATTGAAACAGAACTGCTGCTTACCGGCTCTAAGCTGAGCGTTCCATTACTGTCCGATCAATTCGAGTTTCAAGATAAGCTAATCGAAGCAGAGGTTCCTGTTCAGGTGTATGATATAGAAGACTTTGAATTTGCGGTCGAGGAGGGCATATCCTTGGGGATGTCCAGCGACTGAGGTTTCAATCTGCTGGACATGGATGAATATCGGCTAATTATTAAGAGGTCTCCTCGCTTGCACGTTTGATACGGTCAATCGCTTCGGCCATAGTTTTGTCCGTTAAGTGAGCATAGATTTGAGTAGTTTCTGGAGAAGCATGACCGAGTTGCTCTTGCGTCATATAAATATCGTTGCGCAAATAGTAGTCCGTAGCGAACGAATGACGGAGTTTATGTACGGATAGAAAAGGTTTGCCGAATCGTTTGGCATATTTAATTACCATTTCCTGAATGGCGCGCTTTGTCATTCTTGAGCCTTCATTCTTGCCATTGGCTATGGCGAGGAAGAGGGCTTTTTCGCGTTTTGGCGCTTTGTAGTGCTGGTCTCGAACCCTCAGATAATCGCTTAAATCATCAACGGCTTCCTGCCGGAAGTAGACCGGGGTTTTGAAGGTATCATCATTCTTACCTTTACGATACACATACGCCAGCTTCTTCTTCACATCAATATCGTCTGTATTCAAGTTCACGAGCTCGGACACACGAAGGCCGGAATGCAGGATCAAGCTAATAATTGAAGCATCCCGTGTTCGATTCAAGTGGTAGCTATAAAGTGCTTGTTTGTTCGTAGCGATGTCTTTCTCATAGTCATGGTGAATATAGGCGAGAAACTCTGCGATTTCTTCCTCCTGCAGCAGCTTTCCTTCTAGCTTGGCTGCGGTATCCTTAGGCTTATGCGTTCGCTTGATGGCTACCTTCGCCATCACATTTCTTTTCAACAGCGGGTAAAATTCCTCGTCCTCCGCAATTTGGCTTAAATAATGAAACAGAGATCGGAGAGAAGACAGCTTGCGCGAAATGGTCGTTCGTGTATTGTTATGGCTCGGATGAGTAGCGAGAAACATTCGGAAGCCATCGATGCTGTCCATATGTAGCTTCTCCAGCTCAATGAGCGTAACATCCTTAACAGAGGATGCTTCTGACAGCCCTTCTGCAATTAGCCAGGACATGAAAGCATCATAGTCCCTAATATATTCGAGTAAAGACGAGGGGGATAGGTCCGGCAGCTTATAATTAATGAATTTCTCAACATACCAAGGCATCGTTGGAACTCGTTTATCCAGCTCTTGACGGTCTTTAACTTTGATTACATTCACGGCAGTCACCTCATTCCTTAACTTCCTACATTGTACCAATTCCATAGTTGGCGGACAATCCAATATCATCCACCGAGCTATGCGAAATACTTTCTAGCAAATAAATGCAATTTATGTATTAGGGTTACTTAATTGAATATAGTATGTTACCATCATAAAATCGCAGACCACAATCGAATTAATGTTAATATATGATAATTTCTAATTATCAATAACGAAGGAGGAACATATTAATGATAAATAATCGTTTATATCATAAAGTTTTGATATTTTTATTTGCTATTATAATGGCAATAGGTTTGCCGCTTGGAACGGCACAAGCTGCTGCACCTTCTACCTTGCAGTATGGCAGCAATGGCGTTGATGTGCCGGACTTACAGTTCAGGCTTAATACATTAGGCTACTTCACCAATGATGCGGTTACAACCTTCTATGGCAAACTGACGAGGGACGCTGTGGAGAAATTCCAACGTGATTATGGTCTCGCTGCAGATGGCGTGAGTGGAAAGCAAACGTGGTCAACATTGAAGAAGGTATCTGCGAATGAACGTGAGCTTAATCTGCTTGCTCGCATTATATATGCAGAAGCGAGAGGCGAATCCAAGACAGGGCAGATAGCGATTGCTGCAGTTGTCCTGAATCGCGTAGCTTCTCCTGAATTTCCGAATACGATTGAAGGTGTTATCGAGCAATCTGGTGCATTCACCGCAGTAGATGACGGCCAATACTATATGCAGCCGAACTCACAGGCTTATGAGGCGGCAATAGAAGCTATTCGCGGATTCGATCCTTCACAGGGTGCGCTGTATTACTTTAATCCTAAGACTGCAACCTCCAAATGGATTTGGACACGCAAGCAAATCGTTCAGATCGGCAATCATATATTTGCTGAATAACTGAACATTTTAAATGTATAGGATTTTGATCTGTATATTCATAACGCAAGCATTCTGCTCATAAGCATAATAGTGGGAAACGTAAGTCCCTTCATTCATGGGGTGAGGCCGGAACGATTGGAGCATTACAGGCAGCAAGGAGGTATGGCAATGAGTGCAGAACTGCTCATTCAATTACTCGTGCTTATCGTAATGATCATCGATTTGGCTTCAAGATCGAAAGATTTATAAACAGCAGGAACCCAAGAAGCTCTTGGGTTCCTGCTGTTTTATTTGGTTAAAAGTGATGTGGGAGATGTCTCCTAAACTAATCCAATATAAGGAAGCGGAATTGTTTACTTTATGCTATAATCTCTTATAACTTTATTGTTTGCTAGAATCTAATGATAGGAAGGGGGAGCTTCATTGATAACGACGTTTTACATGGTTAGGCATGCAGAGTCTCCCTATGTGTTCGGTGAAGAATCGACACGTGGACTTTCGGCAGAGGGAGATGCAGCCGCGAAGAGGGCTGCTGAGCTGTTCGAATTTGTGGACATTCATTACATTGCTTCAAGTTCATATACAAGAGCTACACAAACCTTGAAATATATAGCGGCGAACGAAGGTCTGCCGATTATCGGGTATGAGGAATTAATTGAACGACCAATTAAAGGGCTAGCCCATCAAGCGTCATGGGAGGAAATGGAGAAAGCAATCGAACATTCTTTCCAAGATGCTGATTATGCACTGCAGGACGGCGAATCCCTTCGCCAAGCACAAAGCCGGGCTATCCCTTTATTCGAGCGGTGGTTGAACGAACATGCAGGCAAGAATATTGTGGTGGGTACCCATGGAATTATTATGACAACTATCATGAACTATTATGATGCGAGCTATGGCTATGAGTTCTGGAAAAGCACTACAAAGCCTGATATTTATCGTATGGTCTTCACTGATCATCAGCTGGACAGGATCGAGAGGGTATGGAAGTCGGCATAACATACGATTGCAAAATAATTGACCATGAGGTGACTACAATGAACAAGGCAGAGGAACGAGTGGAATTGGATATAAGATTGGCGAGTTTAGAGGAAGGACCTGCTGTATTGGAGCTGTGGCAAGGCTCTGCGAGATGGCTGCAAGCCAAAGGGATCAATCAATGGCAGCCTGAGTTTTTTAATATCGAGCAAGTCTATGAATGGTTTAACACCTCGGAAATCTATTTGGCGAGATGGAATAAGGCTATCGTTGGAACTCTCCTTCTGTGCTCATCAGATCCTTTTATGTGGGAGGAGCTCGATAACAAGGAATCAAGTTATATTCATCGTTTTGCAGTCAGCAGAGATCACAAAGGAAGGGGAGTTGGCACGCAGCTGCTGCAGTGGGCTGAACAATATGCCAAGGATAATGGGAAGCGCTATATGCGCCTCGACTGTATGGCAGATAACGAGCGCTTGAACGATTATTATCGAAGCTGCGGCTATCAATATGTCAAGACGAAGGAATGGGATAATTGGCGCGCCAATCTATATGAGAAAGCTATTGCATCTGTAGAATAAGCAGAGGGGAGCGTCCCATTATGGCAGAAGCGGTAATTAATAGGCCAGTGTTTGCGAAGCGGGCAATCGTCATTACAAGCTTAATTGCACTATTCTTCCTTACTTTGTTTCTTGTTGTGGTCGTCGATTTATTCACTTTCCGAATCAAATATGAGGGGCATTGGTCCGGCAATGGTAACCCTGCCATGCTCTTTGTTTTTCTCCTGCTTCCTGTGTATGCTGTGTTTTTGGGTTTAATAGGGATAACAGCAAGATCTATATTTGCACAGCGAATGGAAAAGGGTTCTTATCATTATGGATTGATAGGGTTCCTTACTGTATTAGGATTGATACAAGTCGGTGCGGCGGCCTTGTACAAAGATCTTGTATTGTTTACTTTAAGCAACACGCCATTCGCACCTGATCCGCATGCTTCAATATGGGGCCATTGGAATCAATATTCGAATACAGCCTACGTGAACGGATTTACGTATAGTCTGGGTATTATAATGGCAATCGTTCTAGGATATATAGCAGCTGTAATCGGAAGAAGAATCGGACAAGGAAGGCAACCAAAGGATGCTAAAGGGAATTCTGTTTGATCTAGATGGCACGCTGCTGAATCGGGATGCTTCTTTGCGAGCCTTCATAGCGGCGCAGCATGATCGTATACAAGAGCTGCATGTTATTCCAAAGGATGAGTACATACGTCAATTCGTTGAATGGGATCAGCGAGGCTACGTATGGAAGGATAAGGTGTATCAGCAGTTCATTGATGTATATAAGCTTTCGATCCTGATGGAGGCATTGCTTGCTGATTATTTGGAGAGATTCCAATATCACTGTATCGCTTTTGAAGGCATGCAACCATTGCTTGAGCTGTTGAGAAATAAGGGGTATAAGCTGGCTCTAATTACGAATGGACCTGGCCAGCTCCAAATGAATCATATAAAAGCATTGAAGATCGACCATCTATTCGATGCGATATTGATCTCTGAGGTTGAAGGGATCAAAAAGCCTGATCCAGCAATTTTTCTTCGGGCATTGGAACGATTAGGGATAGATCCGATAGAAGCTGTGTATGTTGGGGATCATCCCGATCATGATATTGCCGCAAGCAGAGCTGTAGGAATGAGGGGGATTTGGAAGGAAAGCCTTCATTATCATTTGGAATTTGAGCATGATGGGGTAATCAGAAACTTGTTGGAGTTAGTTGATTTAATAGCGATTGATTAGGGGAGGTAATGAGGATGGATAATAACCAAGACCTTCAAGAGATAAGAGACAGACTGGAACATTTAGAGAATAAGGAGAAGCGGTTGGGCAAACAAAGCTATAAGCAATTGCCTGTATGGATTACCTATCTCATTGGGTTCATCGTTGTATTTCTTTTGAGTTTAGTGGCTGTGGGCATTTTTCAATTCATTACTAACCAGTCGAATTAGGATGGGATTCATCGCATGGAAATAGAGGAGTAAGGAAATGTATGGAGCTCGTGTAATGCCTGTGATTCCGCTATAATAAAGGAATAGCGCGAATTAAGAGGCCGGAGTGATATAATATAAGAATGCCTTTGACTTCAAGCGCCTGAAAGTGATATATTATTCGGGATTGTTTTTTTACGTGTAGAAGGAAAGGGATGCTAAAGATTGGCTACAAGCGATGACACTACAAAACCGAAATTAATACCAACGAAAATTTTGAAATGCAAAAATCCGGATTGCAAAGCATGGATCAGAGATCAATTTGCTTCAGCGGAACAAAGCTGTCCGATTTGCAAAGGGCCTATGCTGCGTAGCATGAAGCATTTGCCGGCTGTACAGAACAAGCCAAAACCACAGCCGCGTAAGCCGAAAACTGACTTTTAATGAATACCTTATTATTTGTATGACAAAGGGGATAGCATGAACGGCTGCGTGTTGCTTACACGCAGCCGTTCATGCCTAATGGAGGAAAGCCGAGAGTGAGTCAATATCCGTTTACGTTCGACCCGACGCTGCCATTCATCGAGCAAGCAAGCAATTGGATTGC
Organism: Paenibacillus sp. J22P59; assembly: GCF_059383895.1. NCBI lineage: Bacteria > Bacillati > Bacillota > Bacilli > Caryophanales > Paenibacillaceae > Paenibacillus > Paenibacillus sp. J22P59. The sequence goes on along the minus strand of NZ_JBXENX010000001.1, from coordinate 691,424 downwards.
GGATGTGTTCTATGAGCTGCTGCCTGAAGCTGGGTTTGAGATTAGAGATGAACAAATTTTTATGGCATTTCAATTAGAGAGAGCCTATACCGAAAAGCAGACGATATTTGCTGAGGCAGGAGTCGGGACGGGCAAAACGTTTGTATATTTGCTCTATGCAATCAGCTATGCGCGTTACACGAGAAAACCAGCTATTATCGCCTGTGCAGATGAGTCCTTGATTGAGCAATTGGTCAAACCTGAGGGAGATATTGCTAAGCTGGCACGTTACTTGGACTTAACGATTGATGCAAGGCTGGGCAAATCACCGAATCAATATCTTTGTTTGAACAAGCTGGATGATGCGAGATCGGGTCTTGATGCGGATGAAGCATTTGATGATCTTTACCGTGAGCTACCGAGCTTTGTTCACAAGCCTGAAACAATGCAGAGCTTTCATCCCTATGGCAATCGTAAAGATTATCCGGAGCTGAATGACGAGCAGTGGGGGAAAGTGGGCTGGGATGTATTCCAGGATTGCCTTGTATGCAGCAGAAGGCATCGCTGCGGTCAAACGCTGTCACGTGAGCATTATCGTAAAGCAGTAGATCTGATTATCTGCTCCCATGATTTCTATATGGAGCATGTGTGGACGTATGAAGCAAGAAAGCGGGAGGGCCAGCTACCGTTATTGCCAGAGCATAGTTCTGTCGTATTTGACGAAGGACATTTACTGGAAACAGCGGCGCAGCAAGCATTAACCTATAAGCTTAACCATGCTGTATTTGAAGGAATTATTACACGCTTGCTTCAAGATGAGATAAGGGAGTCTTTAGCGGTTGCTATTGAAGATGCGATTGTACAAAGCGAACATCTCTTCCGCTTGGTCAACCAATACAGTGTCAAGGTTCCAGCTTCGGATCGCAAAGAGATTGTATGGAATCAGGAGCTGCTGCGTGAAGTGAATCGCCTTCAAGATATTTTGTCTACGATTGAGGAGGAGCTGGTGTTCGAAGGCGGCTTGTTCACAATTGATTCCTATCAGCTCAAAATTGTAGAAGAGCATCTAGAAATGATTCAATTCGCGCTCTCCTTATTCAAGCGGCCTGAGCAGCCTATTAGCTGGGTCTCACAGGATAAGGATGGCATATCACTTGTAATCATGCCGAAATGGGTGAAGGAAGTATTAAAGGAGCAGGTATTTGCGAAAAAAATGCCGATTGTCTTTTCTTCCGCTACATTATCTGTTAATGGCGCTTTTGATTATACAAAGGCTAGTCTTGGTATTGAACAAGCACTTTCGTTCTCTGTACCTTCTCCATACGATTATGAAGAGCAAATGCGAGTCTATCTCCCATCTCCTGAAGCCAAGCTAAGCTTTCATGACAAAATAACGATGACGGACGACCGGCTGCGTCAATCGGATGGGCGAACCTTGCTCCTATTCCCATCATTCGAGGAGCTTGAGCAATTTCGTTCGGAGATGAATGATCGTCCTCTATCAAGCGAATATCGTTTCTTATATGAAGGCTCAGCAGAAATCAGCCACTTGATTGCAGCGTTCCAGAATGAGGAGACAAGCATTCTATGTGCCGTGACGCTATGGGAGGGACTGGATATTCCAGGAGCTTCGTTGTCGCAGGTCATTATGTGGTCGCTGCCATTCCCTCCGAATGATCCGGTATTCGCATCGAGACGTCTGGACGCAGTCGCGCCATTCGATGAGATTGATATGCCTTACATGCTGCTGCGGTTAAGGCAGGGAATCGGCCGCCTAATTCGGACTCGGGACGATAGCGGCATCATTGTCATTTTCGGAGATGAATTGAATCAAGAAGAGGTTCGTGAGCAAGTGCTTCAAGTGATTCCAAAAGGGGTCGCTGTAGAGACTTTTTAGAGTATATGGATTTATAAAAGCCTAAAAGCAGCTTCCTCACGGAGGCTGCTTTTTATGTTATTAATCTAAGTAATTCGAAATAAGCAACGCCTGAAAACAATATGCATTATGTATTCCTGAAATTCGTGATGATTCTGGACTCCCGTAGGGAGGAGGATTGAAGATCATAACTTAAATAATGGGCTGCCTGGTAGGGGATTTAGGTAAAGGAATATATATGTACAGTGATTGAGTGAGAACGGAGTGAACTATATAGGATTTCAGTGGTATATGATATGAATGGAGCTTGATCGAATTACAAAACTCTACCATTAACTCAACTTGCTTCAGGTTTAATTACTACTACATCCAATTTTCTTCTTCCGAATTTTAAAGCTTCCTTAACTGTTTTCATATAAACATCAAGCTTTCCAGTTTTAATAGCCCCACCTCGATCTTCACATACAAATGTGTTATCAAAGTAGGAAATATATACCTCTGTACCAAACGCCATTGACTTAGGACAAGCAATTGTGTGATTAGCTTTAACTCTCTTACCGCTTGCTGTGATGCCGAATTCAGGATGTGAGGAGTCCTTGTCGGTTGATTCCTCATAAGCCGTATACGCTGTAACTTCGAACATTTGATAATCGTTTGAAGTTGGTTTAGTGGTACTAACTCCTATTGTTTTAATTTTAGCTGTTACTTCTTTAGAATCTTTTTCTTTTAACTTCTTTTCTTTTGATATTTCATCTTCCACTTCTTCAATTAGCTCAACAGTCTGATGTGTGTAAATAGTAGGATCATATGTATTTGCTTCTGTATTTCCACTGGTTTTGCTTTCTGTAAATGACACTAAGATAGCCAGCGCAGATACAAAGAGAATAGTCTTCCTCATGCATTCCTCCTAGATTTTGCCTTAATTTGCAAGACTCCAGTTGCTTACTATTGCAATTCACTAGGGGTCTTAATTTAATACTTATGTATCAGATAGCTATTAACCATATAGATAGGATCTCAATCATTAATGATTATGTGTGTTGAATTGGCTATGAAATATCGCTTTTATTACCTATGTATTAAAAAAGTTAATTTAGGTATCTCTTTTACATAATTAAAACTAATGTTCAATTTTTATACATCTTCTACTTTTCGATAATCTTCACCGAAAATATTCTTGAAATTTAAGCCAATATCAGCAAAAGTTAATTCTGAATCTATAAAAGGAAATGCTGGTAATCTTGCAAGGCTTAAGTACAATGCCTGTGGCTGCCATTGAAAATAAGAGGAATTGGATTGCGTTCGTCAAATTTGATAAATATGTAGAAATGGAAAATGAGCGCATCAAAGGAGCACACAGAGGAGGAGAGGATTGTGCAGTTTTAAAAAGGATAAAGGGAAGCAAACAGTAAATTAGATAAAACATCAATTACATAAGGATAGGCGACCTTTTATAGTCGCCATTGGAATTATGTTCCCCATCCATATATTAATGAATACGCAACATAAATTGGCAAGTGTGCAATATCGCCATTAGGCTGTGGAACCAGCGTGCAACCATAAACAAATTGCTGTTCAAGAGCTGTTACATAAATCCAACGATCTCCCAATGTAGGATTTGTAACATAAATGTATAGCCAACCACCTACAAATTGACCGAATTTCTGTGGAGTGGCTACTTGTGGAACGATCTGAGGTGGTGGTATATAGTTTGGCGGATTTCCATAATTGGCACAAGGGACAGGAGGAGTACAAGGCATAATAGAGCCTCCTTCAAATTTTAATCTCAGTATATGTAAATGCCTATAAACGGTTACTCAATGTGAGCAATATGTACGAGTGCTATTATCAACCGTACTAGCTGAGGATATTTAAACTTTTTTAAGGGAGATGGAATTATGATGCTTCAGATTGGATTGAGGAGAGAACTAGTATACTAGCTCCAAATGGGCGTTATGCATACGGCACCAGTAGTAATGACATTAATATGTTCTAATGGAAAAAAGAGCTGCCTTATTTTGCACTAAAAAAACTGCGTGAAATACATATTTCACGCAGTTTCAATTGTAAACGGCTTTTTGGATGTGATAGAATAGACTAGCTTGTTCATTTGAAGGCATATTTTTCATTATTATTACGTCATAGAGGGGGATTCTTATCAATCAGCATGAGATAGCGGATACCTATGGAATGGAATTGGAATTATTCTCGATCTGGATGAAAAATAGAGGAATGACCAAAGCGACGCAGCAGGCTTATTTGAATGATACCTATCATTTTCTTAGTTCTATCCACCCTGTAACTGTGAAGCAAGTAAGTAAATTAGATGTGATGCGATTCCTCTCTACCAGCAGGGAAAGAGGAGCGGGGGATGAAGCTCGCAATCGGAAGTTGTCTTCGTTGCGCTCTTTTTATAAAGCAATGATTGAGATGGAGGCAGCAGACAGCAACCCGGCGACTTTAATTGCAAAGTCCAAGCAAGAGAAGAATCGGATACCGGTTTACTTGGAAGAAAATGAATTGGAGATGCTGCTTCAGTCAATTAGCGGCAAATACTACCGGAGGAATCTGGCGATCGTTCTTCTCATGTCCTATGCCGGATTACGCGTCGGTGAAGTTCATCGGATGAATGTTCAGGATATTCGTCAGGATGGTTCAATACATATACTTGGTAAAGGGCGTAAATGGCGCGTTATTCCTCTGCCTGACGCGATCCACGGGGTGCTTCTACAAGCATTGGATGAACGTGTTGAGACTAGGCAGGGCAAGGAACAGCCGCTGTTCGTATCTCAGTTTGGAAGGCGATTGTCGATCCGTATGATACAGACAGTAGCGGACAAAACGATCGATCAGTTGAAGCTGAATATGCCGGCACTAGCAGACAAGCCGATATCGAGTCATAAATTAAGGCATTCATTCGCTACGATGCAGATTCGCAGCGGTACTGATATAAGGACGCTGCAAGAGCTGCTTGGCCATGCCAGTATAGAAACGACACAAATCTATACACATATTGACAATAAACAGTTGAAGCAAGCGATGAATAACATTTCAGGAAAAATACCTATTCAATTTATAAAATAAGGCATCCGTATATCCCCGTAATAGTATAGGGATATACGGATTAAATAATAGGTTTACATAACTATAATTATGTAAATCTATTATCATATTTTCGAATTATTCGCATAGAATGGTTACGTTCATATTCGTTTTTGGAACAGGGGGGCTGGTTCATGTTCTTATACCCTGCAGCGGTCAAAACATCAGATGGAACAAAATGGGGGTATATCAATGGCAGTGGCCATATGGTAATCTCGCCTCAATATGAATATGCCTATGAATTCCAACCGTTAGGTGTAGCGGTTGTTCAGAGCAATAATCAGAGTGGATTAATCGATACTGCTGGAGCGTACAGAGTGAAGCCGATCTATGATTATATCGGTCCGTTCTCGGAAGGTCGAGCTGTCATTATTGATAAAGAGGGCTTCAAGCTGATGAATGAAGCAGGGCATGTCGTTACATCGAAGGCCTATTCTTATATGTCTAATATGCATGACGACAGAGCAATGGTCTATAATACGGATGCCTCAGGAAACAATCGCTATGGATATTTGGACCGCCATGGGAAAGAAACGATCCCGCTGCAATATGAAGAAGCCAGCGATTTCTTGCATGATCGCGCTGTTGTGAAAATTAAGGATAGGGAGTATGCGTTAATCCGTCCAGATGGGACGAAGGTGGCGGTGTATACTTATCCATTCGTCGGAGTGTTTGGGGATGGGCTTCTGCCTTTTCAGCAAGAAAGTAGTGGGCCATATGGCTATATCTATGAAAAAGGAAACTTCGCTATCCCACCTTCATTCACGGATGCGAGGGGGTTCCAACAAGGTCGAGCTGTTGTTAATACCGCGAAGGATTATGGCTCACAGTATGGCTTAATTAATAAACAGGGTGAAATAGTCATTGAGCCCATCTACAACTCTATCCTGCAGCTTGGTCATCAGAGAATAGCAGCTGGGAAGGCCATTGATGACAAGCAGCCCTTTTTAGGCTCCAGCTATGCGATTTTTGATAGTAACGGTCGACGGCTGACAGAATTTCAATATAGCGATGTGTCGGATTATAAGCAAGGATTGGCTTCAGTCAATGCTGGCAGTATGACCTATTTCATTGATACAAGCGGAGGAGCAGCGCCAGGCTTGCCACGTTTCAACGGCAGTGGAAATCTCGTCTTGATGGATGGAATCATTCAGGCGAATATCGACAATCGGATCTTTTATACAAGGCGAAATGGGCAACTGATTTGGCAGCCTAATACGGTCATCAGGCTGCGAGATGCTTATAAAGTGCTGGAGCATAAATACAAGCCGAATAAAGATTATTTGGTCTATTATCCTTCGCTGAGCGGGATAAGTGACCTCCACAAGCAGCAGCAAATCAACGTTAAGCTGCAGGAGCTATCGCAGGTCAAGCCTATTCCAGCGGATACACAGTTGGATTATTCGTATACGGGTGATTTTGACGTTGCTTTTTTCAAGCATAATCTAGTGGTGCTTGAGCTTAGCGGCTATCACTTCCCTTTTGGCGCTGCGCATGGCATGCCGACGATGATCTACACGCCGATCAACATAGTGGATGGCATGATGTACAGCTTGGGTGATCTGTTCAAGCCAGGCAGCGATTATGTATCGGTACTTAGCAGAATAGTCAGCGATCAGATTAAGAATGATCCGCAATACAGCTATGTATTTCCGGATTCGTTTACAAGAATTAAGCCGGATCAGCCGTTTTTTGTCACGGAGAATGCGCTGCATCTTTATTTCCAGCCGTATGAAATTGGACCGTACGCTGCAGGCTTTCCTACCTTTTCAATCCCATATGAGCGGATAAAAGCGATTATTGCAGTGGACGGGGAGTTCTGGAGGTCCTTTCATCCTTGATTAGATTAGGGATAAGGAAATCGTATTCAACTAAGGTACTGATCCAATGGATGCAGTGCTTTTTTTTTTGTGGTCTTTCTTTTTGGCGATGGATCGATTGTGTTGGTATAATTAGGAATGAAGCTGTAGAGGATTAGGAAGGGGAGTTGAGTTAGTTGAGCCTATCGCAATCATTATTCCATTCGTTGCATCCTACACTCGCTGCTTGGTTCCAATCGGAATTCGGTGAGCCGACAGATGTGCAACTGCAAGCATGGGCTGCAATTATGGCAGGCAAGCATACGCTTATAGCGGCTCCCACGGGATCAGGAAAGACACTCGCGGCGCTTTTGCCTTGCTTGGATAGCGTTATAAAGGCCAAGACGACATCAGTCTGGAAGAGTGGTGTACGGATTGTATATATCACGCCGTTGAAGGCGCTGAATAATGATATATTTGATCATCTTGTGCATTTTATAGATCAAATGGAAAGAACGGCAAGCGAAGCAAATCAGCATTGGCCCGGAATACGCTGTGCCGTACGTACTGGAGATACAACGAGTGCCCAGCGTTCTGCAATGCTGAGGAAGCCTCCAGAAATGCTGGTAACTACCCCGGAGTCTCTATTTATTCTTCTCACATCGGAGAAAGGCAGGGACCTGCTCCGAACCGTACAATATGCTATTGTAGACGAGATTCATGATTTGGCACGGGACAAGCGCGGCTCGCATTTATCTTTATCGCTAGAGCGGCTCGAGCACTTATGCAATCGTCCTATTCAACGAATTGGTGTATCTGCTACCCAGAAGCCTTTGGAGCGTGTTGCGCAATTTCTTGGAGGCTGGCAGGAACGGGATAAGGTGAATAGTCAAGCAGTTGCAGTAAGCCATCCAGCCTATTCTTTTAATCACCCGCTTACTTACATACAACGACCAGTGGCTATTATAGAGAGCAGCATGAACAAACAGATGGACGTGCAAGTCACCATGCCGGATCATTCACAGCCGATGCCTTCAAGGGAGTCGGTGTGGCTTCCTATACTAGACCATTTATTCGCTCTGATGACAGATTGCCGCTCCGTACTTCTGTTCGTGAACAGCAGACGATTATGTGAACGGCTCTGTCTGCGTTTGAATGATCATGCCGGCTACGAGATGGCACGGGCCCATCATGGGAGCATGTCAAAGGAGCGGCGGCTTGAAGTAGAGCGGATGCTGAAGGCAGGAGAGCTTCGCTGCATTGTTGCCACCTCATCGCTTGAGCTGGGAATTGATGTGGGTCATGTCGATCTCGTTATCCAGCTTGATTCCCCTCAGGATGCGGCATCAGGCATACAGCGAATAGGCCGGGCGGGACATGCAGTTGGCAGCGTCAGTCGCGGAGTTATTTTTGCACGCCAGCGCGGTGCTTTGCCGGAAATTGCCGTACTAAGCAAGCAAATTGCGGAGAGGGAGATTGAACCGATTGAAATTCCGCGCAATCGTCTGGACGTGTTATCCCAGCAGACGGTTTCCATTGTCGCATCTGACGAACTGACGCTGGAGCAGCTGCATCGTTTAATCAGCAAGAGCGACAGCTATCGGGACTTTCCGAAGGAGAGGCTGCTCAGTATGGTTCAGGTGCTCGCCGGTTTTTATCCTTTTGCTAAGCCATTAATCGATTGGAATCGGGATACAGACTTGCTGAGCAAAAGGAAAAATACATCAATAGCTGCGATGACAGGTGCAGGAACCATTCCTTCAAGCTCTGCCTATCCGGTGCATCATATAGATAGCAGGGTCCACTTAGGAGAGCTTGATGAGGAATTCGTCCAAGAGAGCCGTGTTGGTGATGTATTCCAACTGGGCACCAATGCATGGATGATTCGCAAAATAGATAAAGATCGTCTATATGTCGCTGAAGCTGCCAATTCATTTAGTGAAATACCATTTTGGCGCAATGAGGGACCTAGCCGTTCATTCCGTCTCGGCAAGAAGGTAGGAGCCTTCATGGGACAATTGGAGAGCCGATTGAATCTGATTAACACCGATCAATCGTACGAGTCTAGAGCAGCTTATTCTATAGAACAGCAGGAACAAGCTCATGAGGAGAATGATCTTGAGACGCTGGAATGGTTAAAGTCCCATTACGGGGTCGATTCTTATACAGCGGGAGAGCTAATCTCCCTTGCCCGTAACCAGAGCCGATTCAGCGAGCTGCCTACGGATCGCCGGATCGTTATTGAGCATTACTGTGACCTCATGAACCAAACTCATGTTATTGTTCATAATCCCTTCGGCCGTCGAGTCAATCGCACTTGGCTGCTGGCTATTGAACGCCAGTTCGAGAAGCTGCTTCCTTATCGACTGTATGGCAATGCGAAGGACAATGGAATAGAGTTCGTATTGCCGGAATGGGACGCTTCTTGGCTGCAGACGATCTGGCATGTTACCCCGAATAATTTGGAATCTCTATTAACAGAGGCGATAACGGGTTCACCCTTATTGGCGATTGCTTTCCGTCATACTACGGAAACATCACTGCTGTTATCGCGCAGCTTCACGCGTACGCCGCTCTGGCAAAAACGTCTTCGCAGCGAAGAGCTGCTTCGGGAAGCCTTGCCCTATGCGGAGCAATTTCCTTATTTGTCTGAAGCGATGCAGGAGTGCTTGCATCATTATTTGGATATGGATAATCTCCGTGTAGTGCTGGAAGCCATAAACGATGGGAGCATAGAGATTGTCGTACGCCAATCCGATTACCCATCTCCGATGGCTACACAATTTCTGGCTGATTATGTCAATATGCGGATCTATGAAGGCGATGGCCTTGATGCAGCAATTCAAATGCAGCTGATGAATATTAGCAAAGAAATGGCTGGGCGGGTATTCGGTAATGGCGCTCTGGGAAGTGCGGTATCGAACGAAGTGCTGGAAGCCGAGAGGCAGCGGTTAAGTGAGTCGGAGCTGTCAATTCAAGCGCCAAGCGATTTATTGAAGCTGCTCAAACGCCGCGGGGATATGGCAACGGACGAAATCGTCAAGCTGGCTGGCAGCGAAACGATTCAATGGCTGGGGCAGTTAGAGCAAGCAGGGCAGATCATGTCTATTTCATTTGCAGCAGACAAAGATTGGATAAGGTGGATTGCGCGAGAAGAGGATGCCTTATACAGGGAATTTCCGGAGACAACGGCATCTATCGCTTTTATTATCGGGCGATTCGCGGATTATCGGTTGTCCTTTACCGATGTAGAGCTATGTGAGCGTTACCCGAAGCTTACCTTAAGTGATGCGAAGAGGATAGTAAGTGAGCTTCTTGAGCTCGGAATAATCGAGCAGGCGCCATTCGCTGTTAATTCAGAAGAGCGAATATGGTCCAGCCGCAAGACGGCCGCAAGGATGCTTCGACTTTCTATTGGCGCTGCCCGCAAGCAAGTACAACCTGTCGAGCCTATCCGTTGGTGCTCCCAAATAGCGCTTCTTCAGCATGCGCTTCAGGGAACACAGCTTCGGGGTAGTGTTGGCTTGCTTGGCGTTATCGAAAGGCTCCAAGGATTGTTCTTGCCAATCTCTCATTGGGAATCTATAATCTTCCCATCTCGGATGGCTGAATACCGTGCAGAGGAGCTGGACCTGCTATGTGCAACTGGAGAAGTATTCTGGATCGGCAGCAAGCAGCCAGGCGATAAGGAGGGCAAGGTCGCTTTCTTCCTTAGAGCTAGCACATTCTTATATGAGCCGCTAATAAAAGCCAGCTTGAAGCGGGAAAGCGCTTTTCCTCTGCTTAAGGAGCGCCTTCAAGCAACGGGAGCCAGCTTTCTAACTCGCTTAAGCCGGGATGCGGGGCAAGTGCCGAGTGAGACTTTGTCCGAGCTGCTTGAGCTTGCGTGGGAAGGGCATGTCTCCAATGATCAGTTCGCGCCTCTCCGACTGCTGGGTCTCAAGGCTGGTAAGGATCGTACACGCAGCGGTTCTGGACTTGGTCGATGGTACTGCCTTAACGATATATTGGAGAGTGAAGAGCAGCTTAAGATAGGTGCAGAAGCTGGAAGTGTAAGCGGGACATTGAAGGGAGTAGCTTGGAGGCCATCTAGCGATGAGCCATCCGCTGCCGAGTGGCTTAGGCATTTGCTGGATGGCTACGGGATTATTACCAAAGAGCTCGTTGCTGCCGTTACTCCGTTCAGTTGGGACCAGCTTCAGCCTATACTCCGTAAGCTGGAGGAATGGGGCACAATTACGAGAGGCATTTTTATTGAAGGTACGATGACCATGCAATTTACTACATCTGAGATTGCGGCTATCATGCGTCGTCCATTGCAAGAAGAGGGAGAATTAACTGTATTATCAGCTGTCGATCCAGCTAATCCATACGGATTGCTTTTTGACTGGCCGGCTAGCCAGAACTGTTCATTCGCCAGAAAGCCTGGCAATTTTCTTGTCATTCGAGGTGGAGAATGGTTGTATTGGCTGGAGAACAATGGGAAGCGCGTCCATGCTTTTGAACGGCCTGTTGTGGAGAATAACAAAAGGGCTGATCACAGTACAGCGGAAGATTTAAAGCAGATATTTGGTACAGTGCTGCGCAGGCAGAAACTGACCAAGATTGTAGTGGAGAGCTGGAACGGCGAAGGCGTTACAGCTTCTACAGCTGGCGCGCAGCTAAGAGAGATTGGCGCTGAGCTTGACCGAAAATCCCTTGTATTATGGCTTAGCCAATTGAAGTAAGCGTACATAGTTTTGCCGTCGTTGAAAGGAGAAGGAAGAATGCAGCACATGAAGAAATATATCCGAAAATATGGCGTTCTGTTCACGTTCTCCGTGCTGCTCGTCACCTTTGAGGCAGCTGCAGATTTACTCCAGCCTACCATTATGGCACGTATTGTAGACGAAGGGGTCGCTGCCAAGGATATGGATATCGTGCTTCGATTGGGGAGCTGGATGCTCATTATTACACTGGCAGGGGCAATCTCGGCATCTACTCGCAACATCGTATCCAGTTGGGTCTCGCAGCGGTTCGGCTCTGAATTGCGGCAGGATCTCTTCGAGAAGGTTCAGCAGCTGTCATTCGAGAAGATGGACAAGTTCGATCGGGCGTCTTTAGTTACCCGCATGACCAACGACGTGACGCAGGTGCAGAATTTCGTTAATGGAATGATGCGGATATTTGTAAAAGCTCCCTTGCTGTGCATTGGCGGCTTCATTATGGCTTTTCGCCTGAACCCCTATTTATCAACGGTGCTTATTGTCGTCATCCCAATCGTCGGCATGCTTATTGTTCTTAATATGAAGGTGGGTTTCCCGCTTTTCTTAAAGGTGCAGAATGCTCTCGATCGGTTGAATGGGGCGATGCGTGAATATTTGTCGGGAGTCCGTGTCGTCAAGGCATTCAACCGTTTTGATTATGAAGTGAATAAATTTAATGGCATTAACCAAGAATATGAGACTCGTTCGGTCGCCGTTCAACGCATTATGGCCTTTTTCAGTCCGCTTGTTACACTTGCGATGAATCTGGGAATCGTAGCTGTTATTTGGCTCGGAGGCATTCGGGTTAATGGCGGCCATATGCAGGTCGGTACTATCATTGCATTCGTGAATTATATGACTCAGATTCTGTTCTCGTTAACAACAATGACGATGATTACGAATATGTTCGTGCGGGCAAAGGCCTCTACTGGAAGAATAACGGAGGTGCTGGCACAGGATACAACTGCTTCATCGGAAGAAGGAGCTAATGCTGGCTCACGGCAGCCTGTTAAGGCTAGCGGCAATCGCCATGGTGAGATTGAATATGACCAAGTGAGCTTTGCTTATGCTGGCTCAGAAGGAGAGCCTGTCCTGAAATCGCTTAGTTTCACCTGTGAACCGGGGAAGACAGTGGCTATAATTGGGTCAACAGGTTCAGGAAAAAGCACCCTTATTAATCTGATTCCTAAATTTTACGAAGTCACTAGAGGCCGAATAAAGATAGATGGCATTGACGTTCGTGAGTTGGATACTGAAATGCTGCGCCAACGCATTGCCGTTGTACCACAGCAATCCTTGTTATTTACAGGAACGGTGCTTGAGAATATACGCATAGGCAAAGCAGAGGCAACATTGGAGGAAGTTATGGACGCAGCGCGCATGGCTTCGGCTGATGGCTTCATCTCGGAATTGCCGGAGCAGTATAATACGCTGATCGGTCAAGGAGGCGTCAACTTCTCGGGAGGCCAGAAGCAGCGTATATCCATTGCCAGAGCACTTATACGCAAGCCGGACATACTTATTCTGGATGACTGTACGAGCGCACTTGACAGTGCTACGGAAGCTTCTATTAAACAAGCGATTAGTGACTATGCACATAACGTTACCTGTTTATTAATCGCACAACGTATAGCATCGGTAAAAGACGCACATACGATCCTTGTATTGGATGATGGAGAAATCGTCGGCAGGGGTACTCATGAGCAACTAATGGGTAATTGCCCGGTCTATCAGGAAATCTATCGCTCGCAGATCGGACAGGAGGTGAGCAAACATGCATCAGTTCAATAAGCAGTCAGGCAGCGATACATCGTCCAAGGATGGAGCCATCCGTGGACGAAACGGCAGAGCCTTCGGAGGGCGAGGCGCTAGAGGAGGGCCTGCGCAAAAGCCTAAAAACTTCCGCAGAACGCTGCTTCGGCTATGGAGCTATTTGAAGCCCGAGCGTAAAAGGCTAATGATCGTGTTTACGATTATTTTACTCGGGTCCTCCATAGTGCTGCTAGGGCCTTACTTAATTGGTGTTGCTATTGATGCGATGCTTGAGGACTCTGGAAAAGTCGATTTTAAGCTGCTTCATGTTGTACTTTTTGCTCTTGTGGCGGCTTATTTAATAGATGCTTTATTTACTTTTTTGGAAGGCTGGCTGATCGCCGGCATATCGCAAAGAGTTGTAAGCCAACTGAGACGTACACTTTTTGCCAAGCTTCAGAAGCTGCCGCTCGTTTATTTCGATACCCGCAAAAATGGCGAGCTGATGAGTCGACTATCCAATGATATAGATAATGTGAGCACCTCTGTCTCCCAGACTGCTGCCCAATTAATGACAGGGGCCATTACGATTGCGGGCTCTTTGGCTATGATGCTCCTGTTAAGTCCGCTATTAACGCTTGCCACCTTGATTACAGTACCGCTTGTCTATGTGCTGGCAAGCACGATAACGAAGCGCACGAGCCGTTTATTCAAAGGGCAGCAAGCGGAGCTTGGTAAGCTGAATGGCCAAATTGAAGAGACAATCTCTGGATTCCTGGTTGTCAAAGCCTTCAATTACGAACAGACGGCTATTGATGAATTCAAGCAGGTTAATGAACAATTGCGCAAGGTGGGGACGAAGGCCCAGATCTGGTCGGGCTTCTTAATGCCGCTCCTTAGTGTCATTAACAATATTGGTTTTGCAGCAGTTGCCATTGTCGGCGGTGTGCTGGCCGTCAAAGGGATGATAACCGTTGGCGTAATCGCCAGCTTTTTAAGCTATTCCAGACAGTTCGTAAGACCGCTTAATGACTTGGCCAACGTCTATAATGTGCTTCAATCCGGCATTGCCGGAGCAGAGCGCGTGTTCGATGTGCTCGATGAGAAGGAGGAGCCGTTAGACACTCCGGAATCTGTAGAATGGATAGAACCGCGGGGAACTGTCGTCTTCGATAATGTGAAATTCGGTTATCGAGAGGATGTCCAAATTCTGAAAGGAATAAGCTTTCGTGCAGAAGCAGGCAGCCGAACGGCACTCGTAGGTCCGACGGGTGCGGGCAAGACGACCGTTATTAATTTGCTTGCCCGGTTCTATGATGTAACCGAGGGCAGTATTAGGATTGATGGCTGTGATATTCGGCAGTATACGAGAGATAGTCTCCGCAGAAGCTTCGGCATTGTATTGCAAGATACTTATTTATTCTCAGGAACGATTAGAGATAATATGCGCTATGGCAAGCCTGATGCAACGGACGAAGAGATCGAAGCAGCGGCTGTTATGGCAGGGGCCGATAGCTTCATTAGGCGGCTCCCTCTGCAATATGCTACACCCCTATCTGAGAATGGCGGCAATCTCAGCCAAGGGCAGCGGCAATTGATTGCTATTGCTCGCGCCATGCTGACTGATCCAGCGATTCTTATATTAGACGAGGCTACCAGCAGCATAGATACCCGGACGGAGCTCCGTATTCAGGAAGCCATGCTCCGCATGATGAAAGGCAGGACGAGCTTCATTATTGCGCATCGTCTATCTACTATTCAAAGCGCGGATACGATCCTTGTTATCGATCAGGGCGGGATTATGGAGCAAGGCTCACATGAAGAGTTAATGCGCAAAGAAGGCAGCTATTATAATATGCATCGTAATTTGATTGTATAAAAGAAGATTGTATAAAAGAAGAAAACCAGTAAAGCCAGTGAAACACTAAACCGTGCCGGAAGTATTCGAGATAGATTAGTTCAAAATGAAGAGAGCATTCTATTAGACTATCTCTTCATTATTTTGGTATAATATTATAAATAAGTAAATTTATGAGTTTGTATCCTGGCATTCCGAAGATGAGAGGGGCGGTTTTGTGAGCAGGAGGGCAGTTATTGCGCTAGTGTGCCTATTATTCTTATTAAGTGCATGCTCTAATTATCAGCAATCTAATCCTTCACTGGATGAAGCGATTCGAGCAGAAGGCATTACCCTTACAGAAGTCGATTCACCACAACAATCAGAGCTAAATCAAGTGAAGCCAATAAGCTATTCCCTAGATAACGGCGAGCGGATCCTCATTTATGATTTTGATTCTATTGCGGCTCGTGAAGCGGGAGAGAAGGAGCTTCAGGAGCGTCAGCTTGTGCTCAGTACTCATGCTCCAGTTCTCTTCAACAAAGACAAATTGCTCCTTCTTTACTACAGTAATGCTGTTTCCAAATCACCAACTCCAATCTTATCGGGAACGGCTTATGGAGAGAAATTGGATAAGCTAATAAGCAAGATGGATTAACAAGCCGCCTTAGCTTCAATCAAAGGACATGTGCAAAGTGCTAAGGTGGTATAGTCGAAAACAATGTTGTCCAAATAATAGAGTACGATAGCTATTAAATATGCAGCGGCAGCCCAAGGCTTTTTATAGCCTAAGGCTGCCGTTATTTTTTGTATGTTGTGAACGAATTAGTTTGATTTCATTTCCAATAGTTTCTAGCATTTGTATACTCTATTAGTTCTTTGTTATAATTGCCCATATTACTCTAGCAATCTTAAGGTTATTTAATAGGAGGGGTACCATAAATGAACAAGTGGGGAAAAACAGCAGCAGCCACGCTGCTTGCTTTGTCGCTTACAGGAGCTTCCGGGTTTAGTCATAGTTATGCTGCGCAACCGGTAACCATTCTATTAGATGATGTTCCTCTTGCTTTTGATTCGGCACCACGCATTGAAAAAGGGGTAACCCTCGTTCCTTTTCGAACGATAGGAGAGTCGCTGGGCATTTCTGTAGCTTGGGATAATAAATCGCAGACGGTGAAAGCGTTTGGAACAAAGGCTGGGCAAAAAATAACCGTTTCTCTAACAGTAGGAAATTCTTCCGCTACTGTGAATGGACAGAAGGTAAAGCTTCCGGCAGCGCCTGTAATGAGAGATAGTCGTGTATTGATTCCTCTTAGCTTTTTCAGTACACAATTCGGGGCTCGTGTAGGGTGGAATCAGGCAACCAGCACAGTCACTATTGTTTCTCCTGCTAAGGAGATGCATCTTCGTGCCTTCTATGCACTGGAATCATTCAAAGAGCGAGAATTAATCAACTCCATGAATTCGATAGCATTCGGCTGGAGCCGTATTGATCGCAATGGCAAGTTCACCTTGGAAGGTGCAGAATACCGCATTCCTGAAGCTGCTGGCGATATTACGCCCCAGTCGATTATTACGGATGCTTCTGCACAAGAGATTAAGCCTTATCTAATGGTATATTCATTAGACGGCCAGAACGAATTAACGACTATGTTAAAGGATGAGACGCTCCGGACGGCCACTATTGCAGGAATCGTACAGGCGGTGTCGGACTACAGCTTCGGAGGAGTCGTGCTTGACTTTGAAGGTCTGGGCTTTAAGCTGGATGCAGCAGGGCAGCAGAAGCTTCTGAATGACTATGTACAACAGCTGAAAACCACTTTGCCAAAGGATATCGCATTATCGGTCGTTGTTCATGCACCCAACAGCGCTTATCAAGGCTATGATTTCAAGACGCTTGCCAAGCTCGCAGATGATATTATTCTGATGGCGTATAAGTATAATCCGATAGGAACGGGACCGCAGGTTCCAGAGCCGAATAACCAGGTGCTTGCTGCTATTGAACAGACACTCGCCGCAGGCGTTCCTAAGGAGAAGCTGCTGCTAGGCATCGACCTGCGAGCCGAGACGCCGCAATCTATTGATGATAAGCTGGGCTTGGTGAAACGCTATAGTCTCAAAGGAGCTGCTCTCTGGCGGCTGGGACTTTTCAATCAATATACGGATGGAATGGAAGAGGCCATTCGTGGCTCAGCAATTAAAGAGAAATAAATAAAAATGGCATCGTCGCTTGTAAAGAGACGATGCCATTTTTATGATTAGCATGCGGGGTAGGGCAAAATGTCTGCAATGTCTGAAAAGGTGTAGTGGAAGGTGGCGAACTGTGAGCTATACAAATATTGCAGCACATAGATTTCTCCGTCCTGTACACGGCATAACAGACCCGATACTCCCTGTCCGTTTCGAAGTGATAGGCCTACTGGACGCCCAATAAGCGCATTTGCTTTTTGTTGAAGGGTTAGGGGAGCGATTTGTCCTTGATTCTGCATAAACATCTTAAGTTTCATCCTCCTCTGCATAACTTTAGTGTTATAATGTTCGTTAGAATGAAAGCAACGACTAGATTGGAGCATTCAAGCATGAAAAAATTCAAAAAATTTTATATCGAAATTACGAGCGTGTGCAATCTTGCCTGTACCTTTTGCCCGCAAACGAAACGCCAAGCGAGCTTTATCAAAATAGATGCGTTTACGAAACGATTGGAGCAGATCAAGCCGCATACTGATTATATTTATTTCCATCTGAAGGGTGAGCCCTTGCTTCATCCGAAGATCGACGAGCTGCTCGATATTAGTCATGAACGAGGCTTCAAGGTCAATATTACAACGAACGGAACACTGCTCCACAAGAACAAGCATAAACTGCTGACGAAGCCAGCAATCCGCCAAATGAATTTCTCTTTGCATAGCTTTGATGGTCATGAGGGTTCAACGGATAAGGAAGGTTATGTCGGCAGCGTGCTCTCGTTCGTGCGAGAAGCGCTTGAGCAGACCCAAATGATTATTTCGCTTCGGCTCTGGAATCTGGATCAAGATAATGCTACGAATGCAGAGAGAAACCGGAATCGTGAGATGCTGGCAGCCATTGAGAGGGAATTCAATCTCGATTATCGCATTGAAGAAAGGGTTGCTCCGGGCAGCGGCATCAAAATTGCCGACCGGGTCTATATTAATCAGGATTATGAATTCCAGTGGCCGGCTCTGAATGCGCCAGAGGATGATGGCAAGGGGTTCTGCCATGGGTTGCGCAATCAAGCAGGCATACTGGTAGACGGAACGGTGGTTCCTTGCTGCTTGGATGGTGAGGGTGTTATTAATCTTGGCAATATCAACGATAAGCCATTCTCAGAAATTATTGAGAGTGAAAGGGCGAACAACTTATATGACGGCTTCTCCAGAAGGGAAGCAGTCGAGGAGCTGTGCCGGAAATGCGGGTATAGACAACGGTTTGGAACATAATCAAGAACAGCTGCGAACATCCTTGTTCGCAGCTGTTCGCGTTCAAGCCCTTAACAAAGCGCGATACATGATAACTCCCTTTTTCTTCAATTCAATACTTCTGCTCTATATTATGGCGGTCTGTGCCTATTCGTGCAGCAGCCATGCAGAGCTTATTGTTGCGAAGACGCACTGATTCATGAATAATAAAGAGCATGATAGTGGGAGAGCGGAGGATATTCGAATGTTTAAGCTATTCATTGTAGAAGATGATAAAGTACTCGTAAATTTGCTGGAAGAGCATCTGCATAAATTCGGATATGAGACAAGAGCGGTAGAAGAATTCGATACGGTGAAGGCACAGTTCGAGCAGTATTCTCCCCATCTCGTATTAATGGATGTGAATTTGCCCAAGTTTGATGGCTATTATTGGTGCCGTCAAATACGGAGTTTGTCGACCTGTCCTATCTTGTTTATCTCAGCGAGAGCGGGCAAGATGGATCAAGTCATGGCGCTGGAAAATGGGGCGGATGATTATATTACGAAGCCTTTCGATTACGAGATTGTAACCGCCAAGATCAATAGCCAGCTGCGCCGAGCTTACGGGAGCTATGCTGTTCAGGCGAATGATCGGACGATTACGGTAGAGGGACTTATGCTTGATCCGGATCGCTTGCTTCTGACGTGGAAGGAAGCGAATATAGAACTGAGCTTTACAGAAGTGAAGATCATTGAAGAACTAATGAGAAAAGCCGGACAAGTCGTAAGCCGTGACCGCCTGCTTGAGAAAATATGGGATGATCAGACGTTTGTCGATGACAATACGTTGAATGTCTATGTCACAAGAGTACGTAAAAAGTTGTCCGCTATAGCAATAGAAGAGGCGGTGCAGACCATTCGGGGACAGGGGTATCGCCTGCAGCCGAATTGGGGGATGCCTTCATGAAGCTGTTCCTTCGTGAGCAAAGCTCGCTTATTATTTTTTACTGCCTGCAACTCCTAGTCGTTATGCTCGTCTATTGGTTAGGCGGTTATCGCTACTGGACAATAAGCCTTTATGCAGCAGGACTGAGCGGAAGCATACTGCTTGTCTATTTATGCTACCGTTATCTGTCGAATCGTACGTTCTATAGCAGGCTTGAGAAGCCTTTGTCTTCAATGGGCAATGATTCTAAAAATATGCAGCAGTCTCCGCTGGCTGACAGCTTGCAGAAGCTTCTTAAAAGCCAATTCCGCATGCATCAAACGGAGCTGCTTCATTATAAGCATAAATATGAAGAGCACACGCAATTCATTAATCAGTGGGTGCATCAGATGAAAACACCGATCTCGGTCATTCATTTGCTCATCCAGCAGGAAGATGACGCGAGGTCCAGCGCTATTGGGGATGAATTGGATCGTTTGAAGAAGGGGCTAGAGATGGTGCTGTATACAGCGAGGCTAGATACCTTCGAGCGTGATTTCTATGTAGAAGCTCTGCAACTAGAAGAGGTCGTTCGGGCGGTTACCTCGGATCAGAAACGCCTCTTTATTCGGAGCGGGGTATTCCCGCTTATTGCGATAGATAGCTCTATACAGATCGTATCTGATGAAAAATGGCTTTCCTTTGCGATTGTGCAGCTCGTTACCAACGCGGTCCGATATACCGAGGGCAGTAATCGGAAAATCCATTTTACAGGCTATTATCGAGAGAAACAGAATACGACTACTGTGGTATTGGAAGTCCGTGATGAAGGAATCGGCATTGCGAAAGGCGATATCAACCGGGTATTTGATCCCTATTTCACAGGAGAGAACGGTCGAAGATATCAAGAATCAACGGGGATGGGACTCTATCTTTTGAAACAGATTTGTGAGAAGCTGGGCCATCAGGTTGAGCTGGAATCGGAGGTTGGACAAGGTACGGTCGTGCGAATTGTCTTCCTCGAACCTTACAA
The DNA here is from genome assembly GCF_059383895.1 of Paenibacillus sp. J22P59. Lineage (NCBI taxonomy): Bacteria > Bacillati > Bacillota > Bacilli > Caryophanales > Paenibacillaceae > Paenibacillus > Paenibacillus sp. J22P59. Next base: position 670,960 of record NZ_JBXENX010000001.1, on the reverse strand, counting down.
CGATGTAAGATAACTGTAAGTTTGTGCAATAGCATGGCATAAGGAGCCTCCGCTATAATGACAATAACAGCATGAAAATTATACAGTCTGGCGGGGGTGTGCCATTGTCCGTTTTGGAAGTGAACCATTTGACGAAAATTTACGAAGGAAAAGTCGCTCGAACTGCGCTGAATCATATCCAGTTTGCAGTGGAACCTGGGGAGTTTGTCGGCATTATGGGGCCTTCAGGCAGCGGCAAGACGACGCTGCTTAACGTTATTGCAACTATTGATGAGCCGACAGCTGGAACCGTTGCAATTAACGGCAGCAATCCGCATCAATTAAGCAGAGAAGCTTCCGCCTTATTCCGCCGTCGTGATCTGGGCTTTGTTTTCCAACACTTTAATCTGCTGGATACGTTGACCGTGGAAGAGAATATCGCGCTGCCGCTAGTGCTTGATGGTCTGCCTATAAGTGAGATCCAGCGGAGAGTCGAGGCGGTCATTCATCAGATTGGCATTGAAGCGATCCGCGATCAATTCACGAATGAGATTTCGGGTGGACAAATGCAGCGGACGGCCATCGCCAGAGCGATCATACACAAGCCATCGCTGCTGCTAGCGGATGAGCCTACTGGCAATCTGGATTCAACGGCAGCAAAAGAGGTCATGAGCATGCTCGCTTCGCTCAATCAGCAGCAGGGGACAACAACGCTAATGGTGACGCATGATGCCGCCAGCGCCAGCTATTGCAGCCGTGTGATCTTCATGAAGGACGGGAGGCTCTATAATGAAATTTATCGGGGAGACAATAGACAGAGCTTCTTCCAACAGATCATAGACATGCTATCCTTGCTGGGAGGAGACCTTCGTGAGCTTTCGTCAGTTCGCATATAGAAATATGGTCCGCAACAAACGGATGTATGCGGCTTATTTCGTAAGCAGCGCCTTCTCCGTGATGATTTTTTTTGTGTGTGCGTTATTTATTTTTAATCCAACCATTCGTGAAGGACTTATCGTAAAGTCAGCTGTTCAAGCGATGATTGTGGCGGAATGCATTATGTATGTGTTTTCTTTTTTCTTTGTTCTCTATTCGGTAGGCTCATTTTTGAATAATCGCAAGCGCGAATTCGGCATTTATATGATGCATGGCATGACGAAGTCCCAGTTCAACCAGATGGTTTTCTGGGAGAATATGATCATTGGATTAGGTGCTATCGCAACAGGTATTGCTGCTGGCTTATGGATGGGCAAGCTGTTCCTGATGATCAGCTCGGCTTTCCTAAGCCTGCCAGCTATTCCACTGCATGTTGCTTGGGAACCGCTTGCTCTGACAATAGGTTCCTTTGCGCTGTTGTTTCTCGTTATTTCTTTATGCACCTCTGTGCTTGTGAATACGAGTAAGCTGATAGAATTGCTGCAGTTCGGTCAGCGCCGTACAAAGGAGACTCCGAACGTATCGGTCGCTGTTGCCCTATTTGCAGGTCTGCTTCTGGCAATTAGCTATTATCTGGCTGCAACGGCTACTGCCACCAATATTTACTTACGCATGATTCCGGTGATCGGGATGACGGTGGGCGGCACTTATTTGTTCTATACCCATCTTTGCGGCTTGATCGTGAGGCTTCTCAAACGGCGTAAGATGTTCTTCTGGAGACGGACGAACGTGATCACCTTATCCAGTCTGGGCCATCGCTTCAAGGAGCATGCCCGCATGTTCTTCATGGTTACGATTATATCAACCGTGTCGTTCTGTTCCGTAGGTGTCTTCGCGTCTATTAATACGTTGATGAGATCATTTCAGGAGGACTATCCTGCTGCCATTGGTTATATTGAGAAGCAAGGCAGCGATTATGGCGAGCAGCATTTGAATCAAATTAAGCAAGAGCTGGCGGATCGCCATATTGCTTATGCAATGCTTACATTGCCGATCAAATATGTGGAAGTAAGAACCTCTTCTATAAAACAGCGATTGAAATGGCTTCCGGTCATTTCGTTCAGTGATTATCGGCAGGCTATTCTTGCAGCTGGCATATCCTTCAAGGATGATCAATTGTCCGGGGAGGAAGCATTGGTCATCCTGACGTCTTATCGCGAGAAAAGCTACATCAAGGTAAGGAAGAAGGAAACTTACACGCTGGTTGAAGATCCAGAAATTAAGATTCGGGAGGTAGACTATACGGAGCATGTTCCGATCCCTGATTATTTGTCAGGAAGCTTGGATATTCAGTCAAAGGTAGAGGTGGAGTTCGGCGGTGTCGTTGTGAGCGATAGTGTGTTCGCTGAATTGGACTCCCCGACACAGGTAGATTATTACACAGGCTTCTATGTAGATGATCTGCAAGCTACTACGGGCATGGCAAGTAATCTGGTGCAGGATGGACTGCTGCGCTACGATTCTAGCCAGCCGTATGCCATGACAGTTAGTGGAACACTCTACCAAGTGCAGAAAAGCTTATATAGCATGATGCTGCTTGTATCATTGCTCGTTGGCGCCGTATTCTTCATTGCAGCGGGGAGCTTTCTCTACTTTCGATTATATGCTACCTTAGCTTATGATCATCAACAATTCGCAATTCTTGCGAAGGTTGGGTTGACGGACAAGGAATTAGCTGATATCGTGACAAGGCAACTTGCCATTTTGTTTTTTGTTCCGATAGGCGTAGCCATCATACATAGCTTATTTGCCTTTATCGCCCTGCAAAGCATCTTTTATTTGTCCGTTGCAGCAGAGCTTGGCATCGTGCTGCTTGGCTTCTTAATCGCGCAGGTTGTCTATTTCTACTTCATACGCCATCGTTATTTAAGCAACTTGAAGAAACGTATGATCTAATTATTCCATTCAGAGGAGACTAGTCATGGAACACTGGATTACAGAGTTAATGGAGAAGTTTGGGTATTTAGGGATATTCCTAATGATTGCAATTGAAAACGTATTTCCTCCGATTCCGTCAGAGGTTATTCTCACATTTGGCGGATTTATGACGACTTATACGGAATTGAGCATTCCGGGCGTTATTTTGGTCGCAACGGCAGGCTCTCTTACAGGAGCTGTTATTCTGTACGGAATTGGCACTCTGCTTGATGTACCGCGCTTAGAGAAGATTGTAGAACGCTGGGGCAAGGTGCTTCGAGTAAAGAAGGAGGATATTCATAAGGCGAATGCCTGGTTTGATAAATACGGGTATTGGACAGTGTTCTTCTGCCGAATGATTCCGCTGATTCGCAGCTTGATCTCGATACCGGCAGGTATGAACCGCATGAATTTTCCGTTGTTCATGCTATTTACAACGATCGGTACTTTGATTTGGAATGTCATCTTGGTTTACCTAGGGGCTGCAGTAGGGGATTCTTGGGAGAGCATTGTTTCCTTCATGGATGTCTACTCGAACATCGCTTATGCACTAATTGCCATTGTGTTCATTGTAGCTGTCATATTGTTCGTTCGTAAAGTTCGCGCACGTCAAGAATAACAGGATTGTAAAGGAGAGCATAAACGATGGATTTTATTGAATTGTTAAAAGCTATTATATTAGGAATTGTAGAAGGATTAACGGAGTTTGCTCCCGTATCCTCTACAGGCCATATGGTCATTGTCGATGACATGTGGCTGAAGTCGGAACAATTTTTGGGCAAATATGTAGCGAATACCTTCAAGGTAGTGATTCAACTCGGCTCGATCCTCGCGGTCATTATCGTGTTCCGCAACCGATTCATCGATTTGCTAGGGCTTAATCGCCGCAGCCGTCAACAGAAGGAAGCTTCTGGCGAAGGAAGACTTAAGCTGACACAAGTTATTGTAGGCTTGATCCCGGCTGCTATACTAGGCGTTTTGTTCGAGGATTATATTGATGAGCATTTATTCTCGACGAAGACCGTTCTTATTGGACTAGTTCTCGGAGCTGTATTTATGATTATTGCCGATTTTGTAAGCTCAAGGTATAGCAAAAAGACGCGTGTGGAGACGGTCGATCAGATTACGTATAAGCAAGCCTTATCCATCGGGCTCATCCAATGTGTATCGTTATGGCCAGGCTTCTCCAGATCCGGATCTACGATATCTGGAGGCGTATTGCTCGGCCTGAGCCATCGTGCTGCTGCTGACTTCACTTTTATTATGGCCGTGCCTATCATGTTCGGCGCAAGCTTGCTGTCTTTGGTGAAGAACTTGGAATATTTCACGCTTGACGCTCTGCCCTTTTTTATCGCTGGCTTCATAAGCGCATTCGTAGTTGCTTTAATATCGATTCGCTTCTTCTTGAAGCTCATCAACAAAATTAAGCTCGTTCCATTCGCTATCTATCGTATTGTGCTGGCTGCCGTTATTTACGTCGTATTCTTCCTCTAATAGTTCCTCTTACGAGCTGAGAAGAGTAGATGCTAGTTCGTCCAGAGCAGAGATAGGCGAAGACGCAGCCAATTAGTATGTAGAGCACAGCTGGACCCTGAAGCCCGAATAACTCGATTCCGAGTACGAAGCTGGCAATTGGCGTATTCGTTGCTCCGCTGAACACGGAGATCAAGCCAATGCCGGCAAGCAAGGGGATGGATACGGATAAGAGGCTGGCAAGCGCACTGCCAAGCGTTGAGCCAATAACGAACAAAGGTGTAACCTCACCGCCCTGGAAGCCGGCAGCGAGTGTAATTGTAGTAAACAAGGTTTTCAATAAAAAGGCGAATGGGGATGCTCCTTCATCGAAGGACTGCTCCATTAACGGTAAGCTCAGGCCGATATAATCCCGAGTGCCTCCCAGATATACTAACGCAATAATAAGGCAGCCTCCGACGAAGCTTTTTACCATCGGATTAGGAAGCCATTTCGCGAACATAGCCTTCATCTTGTGCATTATTGTGCTGAATAACAGCGCAGTCATGCCGAACAAGATGGAGGCTATCGTTATTTTGAGCAGGAGAACAGCAGTAATGGATGGCAATGCTCCAAGGGAGTATGAGGAATGATGGATGCCCCAGGCTATCGTGACATAATGGCCTATGTAGCTGGCTAACAGGCAGGGAAGAATGGCCCGGTAGGACAAGAAACCAAAGGCGACAAGCTCTAACGCGAAGATAGCTCCTGCAAGAGGAGTGCCGAATACCGATCCGAAGCCGCTGCTAATCCCGCATAGGAGAAGGAGCTTCCTGTCGTATTCGTCTAGCTTGAATAGCTTGCCCGTCCATTCGGATAAACTTCCGCCCATCTGTACGGCAGTGCCCTCCCGGCCGGCAGATCCGCCGAATAAATGGGTAGCTAACGTTCCTACAAGAACAAGCGGAGCCATGCGAAGCGGGATAACCTTCTTATCATGCTCTTGGGATTGCTCATAGACACGCTCCAGCAGAAGATTATTTCCTTTCGCCGAATCCTTGCCATATTTATAATAAATAAAGCTGACAAAAGCGCCTCCGAACGGAAGCAGCCATAATAATAGGGGATTGTGCTCACGCATTCGCGTCACACCGTCAAGCCCCGCCAGAAAAGCAGCAGAAGCGGTCCCGGTCAGTGTTCCGACGATCAGGACAAGCGGCAGCCATTTTATTAGATCATTCAGTCTTTTTTTGAGCATATCATTATTGTCTCCCAGCTAATCATTCATTTTGAGCAGCAAGCTTTTTCACCATACTTAATTATAAAAGGTACGTCAATACATCGTTGGAGGAAGGAAATATATATTCATTGACTTGAAAGAAACAATTGTGATAAAAATATATAGACCAATCGTTATAATAAGGGGGTGTATAGATGTCCGGGAAATCCAATTCACGTGATTCAATCGTAGAGACAGCCTCGCGGCTATTCTTCAACCAAGGCTATCATGCGACAGGGTTGAATCAGATTATTAGTGAAAGCCGATGCCCGAAGGGCTCCCTTTATTATTATTTCCCGAACGGCAAAGAAGAGCTCGCGCTCGAATGTATAGAACGGACAAGGAAGATCGTTCTGGATAAGTGGCAGGATTCATTCGAGCGGCATGAAGATCCTGTTCTCGCTATTCAGTCCTTTATTGAGACGACAGCGAATGAGGCAGAGGACTGCCAATATGAAGGATTCATGCCATTCAGCTTCTGGATGGCGGCGGAGACCTCCTGTATTAGCGGTAAGCTGAGAGCCGCTTGCAGCTCTGTACTAGCCGATTGGCAGGCGCTGATTGCTGAGCGAATGAGAAAGAAGGGGATGGACCCCCCGCAGGCAGCGGAGACAGGTATGGCTATTATTTCCCTTATTGAAGGGTCATTTATTTTCACTTTGACTAATAGGGACAAGCAGCCGCTGCTTAATGCTTCGAAATATGTATCAGCATTGGTCCATTGTTAAATGTTTAAGAGATCAACAACGAGTTAGAATTCAGGGGGATGAATTGTGGAAGCAACAGGACAACAGGGATCAGTCGATTTATCAGGAAAGAAATTTAAAATTATACCGATTATGGCGGCTTTGCTGATCAGCGGATTTATCGGATTATTTAGTGAAACAGCGCTTAATATCGCCTTATCGGATTTAATGCAAATATTAAATGTAGGACCTGCCACTGTACAATGGTTGACGACAGGCTACTTGCTCACATTAGGCATATTAGTGCCGATTTCGGGTCTGCTGCTCCAATGGTTCACGACTAGGCAACTATTCATTGCAGCGCTATGCGCATCTATTATAGGTACAATCGTTGCGGCCTTAGCTCCAAGCTTTGAAGTATTAATGGTTGCACGTGTCATTCAAGCTGTCGGAACGGCTATTATGCTGCCGCTGATGTTCAATACGATCCTCGTTATTTTCCCGGTAGAAAAACGTGGAGCGGCGATGGGGATTATTGGACTTGTTATTATGTGTGCGCCAGCAATCGGTCCAACTGTAGCAGGGCTTATGCTTGAGAAGCTAAGCTGGCACTGGATATTCTGGCTATCGCTGCCGTTTCTATTGCTATCGTTGACGATCGGTATTATGTTCATGCAAAATGTTAACAAGATCACGAAGCCGAAGATTGATGTATTATCTATTCTGTTGTCATCCATCGGTTTCGGCGGAGTTGTATTTGGCTTCAGCAGTGCTGGTGAAGGGCATGGCGGCTGGGGGTCATCCAAAGTTATCATCGCAATTGTAGTAGGTGTTATCGCACTTGTATTGTTTGTTTTGAGACAATTATCCATGAAGCAGCCGATGATTAATATGCGTGCCTTCAAATACCCGATGTTCATTATTGGCGTAGCTATGGTGTTCATTTGTATGATGATTATTTTATCCTCGATGCTGGTTCTTCCGATGTTCCTGATTCAGGGATTGTCGTTGTCTGCATTCACAGCAGGCTTGATTATGCTGCCTGGAGGAATCATTAACGGAATTATGTCTCCAATAATGGGGAAACTGTTCGATAAGTTTGGGCCGAAATGGCTTGTTATTCCCGGTCTGATCGTTGTAGCTGCTGCACTTTGGTTCTTCTCTGGCGTTACGACGGCTTCTTCGATTGCTCTGATCATTGTTCTGCACTCGGTATTGATGGTCGGGATTTCGATGATTATGATGCCTGCTCAAACGAATGGCTTGAACCAATTGCCAAGACAGTTCTACCCAGACGGAACGGCCATTATGAATACATTGCAGCAGGTAGCAGGAGCCATTGGTACCGCGCTTGCCGTAAGCATCATGACCGCTGGTTCAGAAAAGTATATGACAACAACGCCTAATCCGAATTTGCTGGACGGACTAACAGCCGGCATTCAGAATGCTTTCCTATTCGGCATGATTATGGCTGTAGTTGGCTTCATCGTCGCTATATTCATTAAACGCGTTAAAGTTTAACTCTATTAATTAATAGGGAGCTTCAAACCCGTAGGATGGTCACTTTAGGAATAGAGTGCTATCCTGCGGTTTTTTTGTGTTCAAAAAAGTAGAGAGCGAGATGGTCGGCTGCTATTTTTTTGTCCATGATCAAATCAATAGGGAAGACCTGCTGTAAGCTCCAGCAGCATGAATTGGAGAGGGTATGAACCGAAAATCTTACAATATGAATGAGCTTAGAAAAAAATGTAGAAAATTGTTGAAATTTCAATAAAAGTATTCTATGATCTAGATACAAATGAAAGCGCTTTATAATTGTGAAAAAGAGGTGGGGGCATGATGAATACGAATTCATTCATTCAACAAAGCAAGGGAGGGAAATTAATATTATTTCAATCATTAGTCTTAATCATGCGTATACTGTTTGGGATGGGCTGGTTAATGGCGGGAGTAACGAAGATTACGGGGAAAGCATGGTTTTCTGAGCCGGGAGTTTTTCTCTCAGATTACTTACTTAAGGCATTGGACAAGCCGAATGTACCTGAATTTTATACGTATTTCATTGAGCATGTCGCTCTAAATAACGTGATGTTTCTAAATTATACGATTCCTGTCGTGCAGGTTCTTATCGGCTTGTCTCTTATAACAGGAATACTGATTCGTCCTTCTATATTGCTCTGTCTCTTTATGCATATTAACTTCATTCTTTCGGGGAATATGAATTTAATGAGCCTTACGCTATACACGAGTGCCTTCGGTCTATTGCTTAGTGGAAGACATGCTTATGTTATGAGCTTGGATCGCTATTTCAAGTGGGAGAACATTCTCGTCCATAATAAAGAGAAAGCTAAAATTATTCAATTAGAAACCATTGCTCAAGACAGTCAACCAAAAGTAAGAGCGATGTAAAAAGAGCGAAGAGCGGGCGATACAAAGTTAATCCGATGGATATCCACTTGATGATGAGTGGCTGCCCTTCGGATTTTTGTTTTTACAGGTGCTGGGTTCAAAATAGAGTAGCGTAAGCAATACTTAGGTGCCTTTTTATGATACGATTAAGCTATTCTTTTATGCATAGGACGGTACAGGATGCTATATTATTTCTTTGCTCTATTGGCAACTTCCATTGTTTTATTGTTGAATAACCCTCGTAGCGAAATGAATCGGTGGGCGGCATTTTTTCTATTTAGCGCATCAATTGGAGGGACCGCCGACTTTTTAATGAAAGAAGGGTGGGTAGAATGGTCAGGCATCGTTCGATTCTTGAACCATACGCTGACTCCTTATGGGGTGTTAATATTCAGTATGGTCTATTCAGAGAGCGTCTTGCGGTGGACCACAAGGCTGTACTGGAAACTAATTTTGTTGCTTCCAGTTCTCTTTATGGCAATTATAACGCCTTGGACAGCAGAGCTGCCACTGGACTATCGGTGGCTGTTGGCGTGGACGGCACCCTATTATTTAGCGTCTTGTTATATTCTTGTCCGTTCTTTATGGAATGAAGATAATGAGCGCAAGAAGCGAAGCCGATTCATCGCTACTATTATTATAGTGCCTACGCTGCTGGCGGTACTGGTTCTTATTAACGTTGCTAATGTGTTTATGCCGGAACTCGAATTTTTTCGTTATGTATCGTTATTTATCATTTATTCTTTGACCGTTGCTCTGCTATGCACCTTCTTGTATGGAGTACTCGGAGTTAAGCTGCGCTTCGAGCGTGACCCGCTTGAGAGCACGATGAAGGCGGTCAGCTCTGGCACCACTTTACTTAATCATTCGATTAAGAATGAAATAGGAAAAATTGCAATCAGCTCAGAAAATTTGAAGCAAGCTTTATCCGAACCAGCTGATGATACTGCCATGCAGCAACTGCAAATTATAGCGAATGCTTCTGATCATATGCTGGCTATGGTTAACCGTATACACAGCCAGACCAAAGCAATCGTGCTCGTAGAGACCGCGTGCCGGCTGGATCAGCTTGTTGAGCAATGTTTGCTCCAGCATCAGGAATTATTGAAGGACGGAGATATCGAGGTGATTGCCCATTATTCTTGTAAGCCTACAGTTGTCTGTGACGCGGTGCATCTTCGTGAAGCCATTGGCAACATCCTGATGAATGCCGCTGAGGCTATGCCTGGCGGAGGAGTGATCGAGGTGCAATTAGAAGCTAGTAAAAAAGGTGTTGCGCTATCCTTTTTGGATAATGGAAAAGGAATCCCGGAGGAGCAGCTTTCTTTTGTATTCGATCCGTTTTTCAGCACGAAGAACCGCAGCCAGAATTTTGGGTTAGGTCTTTCTTATGTATACAATGTGATGCAGAAAAGCGGGGGCTCTATCCTTCTTAGCAGCAGAGAGCATGGCGGAACGGAAGTCAGACTGCAATTCCCTCGCAAGAAAAGGTTGACGAACAGCAGGGGGGCGAACATGGAATGAGTCACATTAAGGTACTGTTAGTGGAAGATGATCCGGATTGGATCAAGGCAATGACTGTTTACTTGAATAAAGAGGCCGATATTCTTGTAGTTGGGGCAGCAATGGAAGCGCAAGAAGCGATTCGTTTGGCTCACACACTTGTGTTCGATGTTGTGCTTATGGATATTCAATTATCGGATGAACAGTACGACGGGATCTATACGGCTATTGAGATTAATGAGGCTCATCAGGCCAAGATTATTATGCTGACCTCTCTCAATGACGCAAGTGTTATGACACAGGCGTTCACAGCTGGAGCCGTCAACTATATTGAGAAGACGAACTTCAAAGAGCTTCCTCATGCGATCCGAAGCGCTTATCATCATCCTTCCGCGATGGATGCGCTGCTCAAGGAGTTTGGCAGGCTCAAGCGGGAGGAGCAGCTAAAGGAGCTAACGGCAGCCGAGCGTGAGGTGTTCGAGCTTATTGAAGAAGGGTATACACAGTCTCAGATTGAAAAAAAATTGTATAAGGCAGAGAGCACCTTGAAGAACCAAGTGAACAAAATGCTCAAAAAGCTGGGCGTGCGCAGCAGTAAAGAAGCGGTTGAAAAGGTGAAACGCAAAGGGCTGTTATTCAAAAAACAAGACTAAATAAATTCAATTTCCCTAGAAGACTATAGCGGGTCTGTAATTCGATATTTGACGGGCGCGCTTGTTCACGTTGTTATTAATGAGCGGGATTTCTCTGCTTTGCTTCGTGTCCTTCTAGTAAATAAGGGACCTCTGTTCCGTTATTAGACTGTTTGACTCCATATAGAAGATTATAGCGGATCTGTGATCCGTTAATTGACGAACTTTCTCGCTTTTCTTCCTGTTTGTCCGAATTAACGGATCGCAGATCCGCTAATTTGTCTGTTGCAGCTGTTAAGCTGCAAATAGCGGAACAGCGTTCCGTTATGGCCTCTATTTGCCTCTCGAACGAATCAGAACAGCCTTAGCCTGGCTTTCATTCTCTTAACCCAGATAACCAAAAATATTACAACAATCTTATTCTACAAGCCAAGGGGTACTACATCATGTAGTACCCCTTGCTGCTGTCCTCCTATAAAAGTTAGGTCTAATCGCCAGGCTGTCCAGCTAGTAAACTAGAAGTAAGGGAAGGAGCTTCCGGATGAGCAAACAAAAAAGAATGGATCAAGAGCCAATTATTCTGTTGATCGATGGCCATTGTCATTTATGTCACTGGATTACACGCTTCGTGATTAAGCGGGACAAGGAAGCGAGATTCCGCTTCGCTCTACTTCAATCGGAGACAGGCAAGCAGCTTTTGCGTAAAGGGGGCTTGTCCGTAGACGATATAGATACTTTTGTCATGGTCACAAATGAACGCTATTACATCAAATCAGAGGCGGCACTTCGGGTATTCCGATTATGCAAGGGATGGTGGCCGCTGCTGTATGGGGGAATTGTGGTCCCACAATTATTGAGAGACGGGATATATAATCGGATTGCGGGCAATCGTTATCGCTTATTCGGAAGAATGGAGCAATGCTTGATTCCATCTGCGGAAATAAGGGAACGGTTCATAGATTTGATTGAGGAGGTTCCGGCATGTGGAGAAGGAAGCCAATCTATGTCGAGCAGACGATGAAGACGGATATGGAGACGTTATGGCACTATACGCAAACACCCGAGCTGCATGAGCAATGGGATCTGCGGTTCTCGCAAATAACGTATCTTCCCAAGGTGGATATGCTCAGCACTCATCAAAAGTTTGAATATAAGACCCGCATCGGGTTCGGTCTTCAAATAGCCGGTACCGGGATTACGAAATCCCGCAGCAATGCGATCACCGGGGAGAGAACGTCAGCGTTGGTATTTGGCTCCGAGCAGCCCTTGTCGCTCATTCGCCAAGGCGCAGGCTATTGGAAATATCGTGAGCAGGGGGAGAGCATCACCTTTTTGACCCAATACGACTATCAGACAAGATTTGGCTCTATTGGACGGCTGTTCGATCGAATAATATTTCGTCCCTTATTCGGCTACGCCACCGCATGGAGCTTTGATCTGCTTCGGCTGTGGCTTGAGAAGCAAATTACACCGTCTGTCAGCTTGCAAAAGGCTATTATTCATTATTTTTGCGTTATGCTTATCGCATTGCTGTGGCTGTATGAAGGCATAGTGCCTAAGCTGCTTTATCCGGCTGGAGGAGAGCTGGCTGTTATGGAGAGTTTAGGCTGGTTCATGGGCTATGAGAAATTGCTTCTGCAAGGTTTGGGGGTACTCGAGATCATGCTAGCTGTATTAAGCGTGGTCTGGCATAGAAAAATTTCCTTGTACAGCTGCCAAATCTTACTGCTGCTCGTTCTTGCAGGCGGTGCCATCATAAGCAGTCCCGGGCTGCTGCAAGCACCGTTTAATCCGATCACGCTGAGCGGGTCGATGATTGCCTTTTGCTTCCTTGCCAAATGGACATTGAAGGATTTGCCGAATGCTAGACATTGCTTACGAAAACCATCCAAAGGAGGACATCAGCATGGCGTCCATATACGAGCAAGTATTAGGTGAGGAGTTCAAAAGGCTGCATCCTCGTATTCAGCAGCGATTCGGAATAAGCAGCAAGGATGGTGTCGCCTCAATCGGGCAAGGGGTCATGAAGCGAATATGGTTCAACAAGCTGGCGCTGCTGCCGTTATATGTGGGAACGATGAGGCATATCATGTTTCCGCAAGGAGGAAGTCATATTCCGTTTACGATCGAGAATTTTGCTTATACAGATCAATATGGGCGTGAGACGGTATCATGGATTCGCAAATTCAAATTCAGTAATACGATTCGCCACTTCGATGCGACGATGATTTACAGCCAGGCACGGCAAGGGATTGTCGATTATTTGGGCAACAAACAGCATCTGGCAGTCGATCTGGCTATTACTGCTGCTCCCAATGGGGGAATAAAGATTCGCTCAGGCGACCAGCGCTTTTACGAAGGTCTGCTCCAATTCCGATTCCCTCGTTTATTGACAGGAATTGCTGACGTAAATGAATGGTACGATGAGGAGCAGGGATGCTATCAGATTACGGTACAAGTGACTAATCCGATATTGGGGTCAATTTTCCAGTATGAAGGCTCCTTCCAAGCTCATTTGATCCACACTTCTCTCGTTCCCGTAGATGTAAGGCCGCTCCGAGAAGAAGCTCGAGAATAATTCACCGCTGCATTCGGTCTTTTGACGGAATGAACAGCGGTTTTTTTTGTTGTCCACTTCAAAGACTGATGGATTAGCATGGGACCAATCGAGCTTCCGGCCATTGCAGCCAATTGAGAATGTAAGGGAAGCTTTAGTGCGTAATATAAGATAGTTCCGGCTACAATATCCACGAACAGGAATTTTTTGATGGCGGATAACGGAATAACAATAAGGATAAAATCATTTTGATTCATATCTGTCCTCCAACCCAATCTGACTTCCTATTCATTGTATGGATATCTACTGTTGTCTCATTCGAAACAAATTTGGTATACTTGTTATTTGCTAATATAACTTTTCTATAGGAAGACATCCGGATAAGACAGGTGGCTGACAAAATTGCGTAAAAAAGAAGTCTCATCTCTTTATTTCTATGCCATACACGTTGTACTCCTCCTCACAGTAGCTGGCCTCCTATTCTCCCTATTTGGACGTACAGTATCACTGCATGCGTTATTTTCTCCTGATGTGAAGGTAGCTACGGTTGCTCATCGAGGAGCTTCCGGCTATGCGCCGGAGCATACTTTATCAGCGTATCAGATCGGGATTCGCTCAGGCGCTGATTATATTGAGATTGATCTGCAAATGACGAAGGATGGCGAAATCATCGCGATGCATGACGACACCGTTAATCGAACGACGAACGGAACGGGCAAAATCACTCAACTGACATTGGCTCAGATCAAGCAGCTCGATATGGGCTCCTGGTTTAATGAGGCCAATCCGATGTATGCCCGGGAAGAGTTTGTAGATGCTCGCGTGCTGACGCTTAGGGAAATTTTCGAGATATTTGGAGATGATATCAAATACATGCTGGAGACAAAATCTCCTGAATATAATCCTGGATTGGAAGAAGCGATGGTTGCCTTGGTCGAGGAGTTCAAGCTGGCAGATCATGTAGCTGTACAATCTTTCAGCAAGAGCAGCTTGAAGGCTATTCATCGTTTAAATAAAGATATCGAGTTGTTTCAACTGCTCTGGTACAATACGCCGGCTTATATTAGCAATTCCACGCTCAAAGAAATTAAGGAATACGCTGTAGGAATCAGTCCTAACTTTCAGCGTATCGGTCCAGCTTATATAGAGAAGGTTAAAGAAGCCGGGCTGCTGGTGTTTCCTTATACCGTCAATTATCAGATCAATATGGAAAAGGCAGTGAAGTGGGGGGTAGACGGCCTTCATACGGATTATCCTGACCGTCTCAGCGAGGTCATTAAAGAAGCCAATAAGTCTTAGCAGCTAGACTGCTGAAGCTACATAGAAGCTCGATTTGTTGAGCACATTTAATAAAAAATTCCAGCATGGAGGTCACAGCATGAAGGATACCGGCCCATTACTCCGTGATAGGAAGCAACGGAAATTATTATTCAGCACAGGCTTGAGCTGGTTGTTTGATGCAATGGACGTTGGATTAATCTCGTTTATCGTAGCAGCGTTAAGCTTGGAATGGGGATTAGGTGCTACACAAGTCGGCCTCTTAACCTCGATTAACTCGATAGGAATGGCAGTGGGTGCTGCAGTTGCCGGTTCACTAGCCGATCATTACGGACGAAAAAAAATATTATTATGGACACTGCTCATTTTTTCTGTCGCTAGCGGCATCTCGGCATTCGCAACAAGCTTTATCGTGCTATGTATTCTGCGGTTTATTGCCGGCTTCGGATTGGGAGGCGAGCTTCCGGTTGCCTCAACGCTCGTCTCGGAATCTGTTCCAGCCAAAGATAGAGGGCGAGCTATCGTATTGCTTGAGAGCTTTTGGGCAGGCGGCTGGATTCTTGCAGCACTTATTGCCTACTTCATTATTCCTCATTGGGGATGGCAAGCAGGCTTCCTGATCGGAGCGCTGCCAGCATTTTATGCGCTATACCTTAGACGGTCTATTGAAGATTCTCCCCGTTTTGTGGAACAAGGGGAGCGTAAGCTGCCATTCAAGCAACGGATCGCATCCGTCTGGTCATCGAAGCATAGAGTTGCGACAATTACGTTATGGATTCTATGGTTTACCGTTGTATTTTCTTACTACGGGATGTTTTTATGGCTGCCAACGGTTATGGTCATGAAGGGATATGGGTTGATTAAGAGCTTCCAGTATGTGCTTATCATTACGCTGGCGCAGCTTCCGGGCTATTTTACAGCAGCGTACTTTATCGAGAAGTTTGGCCGAAAATTTGTATTAGTGATTTATTTGCTGTTCACAGCGGTCAGCGCAATCTGGTTTGGAAATGCGGATAGTGAAGGGATGCTGATCGCTGCCGGCATTAGCCTGTCTTTCTTTAACCTGGGAGCGTGGGGAGCTATGTATGCGTACACCCCGGAATTATATCCGCTTGCTATTCGCTCTACCGGAGTCGGATTCGCGGCTGCCTTCGGCCGTGTAGGCGGAGTGTTGGGTCCTTATATGGTTGGAATGATGGTGGCTAATGGAGTGGCTATACAAAGCGTATTCATCGTGTTTTTCATAGCGATTGTCTTTGGTGCATTAACGATCCTGTTTTTTGGCAAAGAAACGAAGGGAACGGACCCTGATCAGATTATTGCTTGATATGTCGAAACCATGAGGGTTTTGAGTCTTTTTAGGAGTAAAGTCACATGTGAAATAGCTTATTTCCTCTGGAAATAGGCTATTTTTCGTTTTATTTAATCCAGCTAATTGGATATATTTATAATTCTATAGAACTATCATATTCTTCTATTCGACATTGTTCATGGTATAAAGCTAATTCTAAAGTCCTTATCAAGACCTGTAAGAGAACTGCTGGAATGCTAATAGTTCCTAAGTTATGGGATTAAATGTCTATATACAAATCAAATGTCATTCCTATAAATTAGTAATGCAATCACAAAACTTCAGTGATAAAGGGGAATGAATAATGTCTGAATGGAAATATCCACTGTCAAGCAAGCTGGTTTATCGCACGATTTGTGTAGCATTAGGCGCGGTGTTGCTGGTTTCTCCGCTTAGCGCAACAGCAGCAACCTCTAGTACAAAGCCCAAAACTGAGAGCGCTTCCACTAAAAGTGACTCGAAAGAAACTAAAGGGAAAAATGATAGCGCTTTCTCTTCGGTGAAATATCCAGGAAGTACTTTGACAGTAGGGGAGAACCGCCTGTTAAGCCGCAAAGAGATTGAAAGTCAATGGGATGGCATGGACCCTGAATACAGATCCGATAAAGCGGTCGAAGCTGTAAAAGCCTTGCTTCCTGAGCAGGACTATGAAGAGCTGTTCCCGAATCGTCTTGGATCGCCTGAATGGTTTAAGGTTGCCAAAGGCAAGGAATATTACAAAGAGAATCAAACCGATTATTTCTCCTACGACAATTTAATTAATGCCGTTACAGAAGTGTCTAATATCAAACTCAAGATTAGTACACGTCAAGGGACTTCAGGCGTGCAGGAAATACATAGGTTCGATAAAGATGCGCGGGTAGAGACACTTGTATCGCGTTCCGATGATTTCAACTCGGCAGACAATTTGAAGAAGCCGATCAAGATTGAGATCGTCGACTTCGGAACCTTCCTGAAGGAAGGGTTCAAAAAGGACAGAAAACGTGAGCTTGCTGCTTTCTTGGCCAATCTAGCCCATGAGACAGGCGGAGGCTGGTCGACAGCTCCAGGCGGAGAATTGAAATGGGGATTGTTCTGGAATGAGAACATTGCTGGAAGGACTGGCGTTAACGAATCTACATTCGTTGACCCTGCAAGCAGCACTTTGTATCCAGGCGTTGAAGGTCAACGCTATTATGGACGCGGCCCGATCATGCTTAGCTGGAATTTCAACTATGGTTTGTTCAGCTCCCTTATTTATGGCGACAAAAACGTGCTCCTGAAAAATCCAGAAATCGTTGCAGCTGACGGCAAAATCGGATTTATGACTGCGATTCTGTTCTGGATGACGCCGCAAGCGCCTAAGCCTTCTGCACATGATGTTATGGTTGGCAGATGGAAACCGAATAAAGAGGAGATTGCGAAAGGCTTGTCTCAACCAGGCTTTGGCGTAAGCATTCTGGTGCTTAACGGCCTTGAGGCTAATATGGGCGAGACGGAAGGCAGCTCGGTGAAACGTCGTGCCGGACATTATCGCGACATTACAAGCAAAATGGGCGTAGATATTTCTACTGAGAAAGTAGATACATTAGGCATGAAGCCATTCTAATACAAATATAAGAAAATAAAGAGGCAGGGGATCGTAAGTAGATCCTGCTGCCTCTTTTGCTTTGCCATGCGTTCTATAGTTAAGTTGTCTTTAACAACGATTTGACGCGATTCCACTCAGATAGATGCTGCTCCAAATGGGCGATCATTGTATCCAGATTAACGAGCAGCGCCTGCTGCTCGTCTTGATTCAATAGTTCATAGGCAGCAATCGTCTCTGCGGGCAGTGGAGTCAAGGGAGTTAGCGAAGCTGCTGCTTTGGACAGCTTGCTCTCCAACGGATTTTTTTGAAGCGGTTTTACAGCGATCGCTGTATCTTGCTCCGCACCAGATATTGTTTTTACTGCTTTCTCTGGCTTCGGCTCAATAGGTTTTTCTTTCTCTTTCTTGTTATGCTGATAGACGGACCAGGTTTCAAGCAAGCCAGGGCCTGTTTTGTACAGCAGCTTGTCTTTGGTGGAAGCCGAGATGTCTTTGTCCTTGAATAGACGAACAATTTTTTTGACATCACTTACTGGCATTTCGTCACGGGCGATAATGAGAGCCAGCGGGTCACGATGCTCCAGCGCTAAATCCTTTAACGGAATTAATTGCGCTTCGGTCAGCTTGTCCTTCTTAATCTCAGTGCCATTAATAATAAGCTTTTTGACTGCATTGCCGAACTTGAGCAATTCGCATTTGTTCTTTATGTAAGATTCCGGTTTGCCGAACTTGCTGGACAAATAAGTAGTTGAGCGGCTGAACTTGGGATCGGTAAGCAGTTTATTGAAAGCTTCCGCTTCTTCAATAGGGGAAAAGCCCTCTCTCGTTAAATTCTCCGCGACCTGCTCCAAATAAATTTCGAGTTCATCCGTTACAGTAGATACAATACAAGGGATCGTTTTATGGCCTAATGTGGAGCAGGCTTTGTAGCGACGGTTGCCATAAATGATTTTGTAACGGCCATTACTGACTGTTCTAACCTTTATGGGAGAGAGCAGGCCGATCTCATTAATATTATTCATAAGTTCAAGCAGCGCTTCTTCATCGAACTGATAGCGAGGCTGATCGGTATCTTCATCAATCAAGTGGGTAGGAATCGAAATAATATCCATATCATTGCTCCTGTCATTGAATTAACCGCAGGACAAGCGGTAAGTGTTCACTCTATTATAGCACGCACCTATAAAGAAGTAGAAAGAACAGAAAGAAGCTTGCCCAAAAACTTTTGAGCAAGCTTCTTTCTGTTTTACCTTAGGCTTAAGAACGATTGTTGTCAGCATAAATAGCCATACTGTCGCGCATGAATAGAGCTAAGCCTTCACCGAATTTATCGATATTGGTAGTGAAGCGGCTATCTACATACATTTGTCCTAGCCCTTTGAATGCTTCGAGTGAGTAATGTCCCATCTTATTTAATAGCAGATACCATTCTTCAATTGCAGCCTGGGCCTGCGCAGATGCAGGAGAGCTATGGCGAAGACTCGCAAGCTTCCGATAGAGGGTATTCATTTGTTCTCCAAGAGCGGACTGTTCACTAGCGGATAGACTGCTCAGTTTCTTTTTAGATTGATCTATAGCCTCGTCCCCCCAGCGCTCTCTTGCTTCTTGCTCGTAAGGGTTTGTGCTGAAATCAAAGCCTTCAAATTTCTCCTGATTAGACATAGGTATTGCTCCTTTCAAATGCTGCAAAGTTTTGTCAATCGTGTTCAGCATAATATCAAGCTGCTTACGCTTATCCAGCAGCATATTGCGCTGCAGCTCCATCGCTTGTTGTTGGTCGTAGGAAGGGCTGTATATCATCTCTTTAATCTTCTTCAAGGGAAAGCCCAGTTCTTTGAAAAATAAAATTTGCTGCAGCCGAGCTAGACAGTCATTAGAATACAGACGATAGCCTGCTTCTGTCACACCATCTGGAACAAGCAATCCAATCTGATCATAATGATGGAGCGTTCGAACGCTAATGCCGACGAGATCTGAGACTTCTTTGACCTTCATGAAAGGTACCTGACCTCCTTTTCAAAACCTATACTAAATTATAACGTAACGTGAGAGTCAACAAAATAATTGCAGCCTTTTCTTGTCATGCGTATAATAGTGAAAATATACGGTTACGGGAATGAGAAGGAGGAAATTGTGTTTACACCAAAAAAAATCATCGTTGCGGTAACAGCAGTACTAGTGATTCTAATCATTGTGTTCTTCAGCTTCCAGCTTAATCAGAACAAGGCTCTTGTTAAGAAAGTGTCAGACTGGGAAGGCGTGAAGCAATATCAATATGGGAAGACACCAGGGCTTGAGCGTGCAGAGCAGTTGAAGTTAACTCGTGATCTCGATATGAAGGTTGCCGTTCCTGATACGGATTTATCGCTGGAATTTCATCAGATTTGGTACAACAAAGAGCATGTATACATTTTTTATAGCATGGACATGCCGACTTATAAGAAGGAGGCAGATGAGCAGCCTTCTGTTTCATTCAAAGTGAAAGGGATAGGGGAAGAGGCAGATGAGCAAGCGTCCTATACGCTCAATTGGTCTCCCCTTGAGGGCGTCTATTATAAGGGAAGATTGTATGGGCGAGCGACAACGAGGCCTTTGTTAGGTGCAGATCAGAAGAAGCTGGAGAAGATTAATGAAATCGAGCTTACGGACCTGACTGTCCACATGGGGGATAAGAAGGTTTCTTTGCCACAAGTAAAGCTGGATACACTTAATTATGATGCAGCTAATGAGGTGGCAGAGAAAATTGCAATTGATCAAAGCCATACCGTATTAGACCGTACGATCAAGCTGTCTCGTCTGGAGATGGGACCTTCACTCAATCGTCTGTATTATGGATTTAACTCGGGCCGTGATAATGACAGACTGTGGAATGTTCAGCTCCTTGTTAGAACAGATACAGGAGAGACTAGACAAGGCTTCCTGCAAGGCAGCACAGATTCAGGAGGGGCTTATGTGGAGTTTGCACCGTTCAACAAACGCCCTGACAGCCTCACGGTAGAATTACAAACGATTCGATTATTTAATAAAGTAGACTATCTGCAATTCACTATCGATGCGTCCAAGTTCAGTAAGTATGTAAATGATGCGGAGGATTCTTATATAGATAAAAGGAATCAGGAGTTAATGTATCTGCATCATACGAAGATTCAACTTGAAGAATTAGTTTATAATGAGAGCGGGATTGATTTCACGATTGCATATGAGCAAGATAAAGGAATGAAAGAGCCTTATCTACTACTCCATCCGGAGACACCAACCCCGCTGTATGGAGGGATGGATACTGAAGCAATAACCGCATTCAAACAAACAACTCCGATGTGGGTTCAGATTGTGAATGAGCGGAATGAGGCAGGAGAGCTTGGGGAACGTGGGAGTGGCAGCGGCGCTAGATTCTCAGGACAGCTTCCTGCTTCCTTCGTGAAGAAATCCAAAGAAATTACGGTTTCTATTCATAATCTAATAACCGAGATCAATACAGACTGGAAGGCATCTATTACGATTCCTTCCGGCAAATAATAAAAAGCCAGTCAAATTGCCTTCTATTCGGTAATTTGACTGGCTTTTTTTGCTGTATCATTCTCTCTCCCTGTTGTTCTCGTTACTACCGAACAGGAATTTTGTAATTTTGGACAGGTGAATCAAGCAGACGAGGTTGGCGAACAACAATACCGTTCCTTCAGCTGCTGCAATCGTGCCATCATAAGCAAAGAGCATAATTGAAATCATGCAGAGCCATAAATTCAAGTAGAGGTATTGGGAGAGAAGCTTCATAGGAAGGGATACACTCCTTTGTTGAATTGATTAGGGCAATGTATAATCTATCCCCATGGAAACTGGACAACATTGGAAAAATAAAGATTGTTAGCTTCTTAAATATGAGTATAATAATGAATGGGATTCAAGAGAATTGTAAATGAGGAAGGTGATACCAATTGGATGCTAATAAAAGCAATGTGAAATTAGTCATTGCAGGACTAATGCTAGGCTTGTTCATGGCAGCGTTGGATCAAACCATCGTGTCTACAGCGATGACAACCATTATTGAAAAATTAGGCGGTTTGGATAAGTTCGTGTGGGTGTACTCCGCTTATATGATTGCTATGGTGGTCTCCACACCGATATTCGGCAAGCTGTCAGACATGTATGGACGGAAAAGGTTCTTTTTAGCCGGACTGTTCTTGTTCCTTATTGGCTCGATTCTATGTGGAACAGCGCAGGATATGAATCAATTAATAATCTACCGAGCGATTCAAGGGATAGGCGGGGGCGCTATTATGCCCATTGTATTCACGATCATATTCGATCTATTCTCTCAAGAGAAGCGCGGAAAGATGATGGGTTTATTCGGTGCGGTATTCGGTGTCTCAAGCGTATTCGGTCCTGTGCTTGGTGGAGCGATTACCGAGCATATTAGCTGGCGATGGATTTTCTACATTAACGTTCCGATTGGGATCCTTGCTATTTTTTTTATTTTGCGAGCTTATAAGGAATCGAGAACAATCAAGAAGCAAAGCATCGACTGGGCAGGTGCCATACTGCTCACTGCTGCTATATTGTGCTTAATGTTTGGTCTTGAGCTGGGCGGTACGGATGGGTGGGAGTGGGATGCTTGGAACACGATTATGCTATTCGCAGCATCAGGCATTCTCACCATTCTATTCTTGCTTGTAGAGCGAGCAGTCAAAGAACCGATTATTCAGCTTCGTCTATTTCAGAACCGATTATTTACTAGCAGCATGATCATTAGTCTGCTCTATGGCGGTGTCATGATTGCTGTTGCAAGCTACATTCCGTTGTTTATTCAAGGCGTGTTTCACAAAACAGCAACCGAGACAAGCTCCGTACTTACCCCAATGATGCTAGGTGTTGTTCTTAGTACACAGATTGGGGGAAGGATAGCAGGCAAGTTCAAATACCGGGATATTATGATTGTCTCTGCATTATGTCTGCTTGTGGGTACATCCTTGCTAGGTTTTGCAATGGATACTTTGACCAGCAGGGCACTAATCACGCTCTACATGGTCATTGTTGGCCTGGGCATTGGCGTATCCTTCTCTTTATTGAATATTGCGGCACTTCATGCGGTATCTCCTGAGCACAAGGGCTCTGCATCTTCATTAATTACCTTCTTCCGCACGATTGGCTCTGCGCTTGGGATCACCGTATTTGGCGTACTGCAAAAACATGTGTATCAGCAAGGGGTAAAAGACATTCCGGCGATTAGCCCCCAGATGGCGGAAGATTTGAAGGGAGGGCAAGCGCTGCTGAATCCTGCTGTTCAGGCGAAGCTGGGATTAACAGCAGACACGGTTAATGCGCTTATCAGCAAGCTGTCTGATTCGATTTTGTATATTTTTCAGTGGTCGGTTTTACTGCCGATAGCAGCTCTTATATTTGCGATTCTGATGGGCCGTGCAAAGCTGCATCCTATTGAACAAGCTGCACCAAAAGCTTCATCACAAGCCGCGCCTGCAGGTGAATTGCAACTATCAGGTGAATCGACGACTAAGCCTGAGTCCTCATATCCAAGCAGTTGAGCCAACAGGCAATTGAAGCTGCTATCCCTGCTTTATTATATGAACAATGGAAGGAAAGTTCTTTTGTGAAGCATCCGTTTTTTTAGAGGATGGTAACCGGGACCGGAAGGGTGGAAGGAATGGCTGCCTGATCCTTGCAGAAGTAATCTATTCCATCATTATTCATGCTTCACGGACAAGAATGAGTGAATTTTAATGTCGGAATAGATGGAGAAATAGGCATAAAACGAAGATGGAATATGAACCGCGCAGCGCGCGGTTTTTTTATTTGTCTCCAGCTACAATCGGCTGTTGCTCGACAAATAAACAACGAAACCTCGCTGTTCGTTTGACATGCTTTTTATAAAGGTCTGTGTACAATCTTACCTATACCGAAAATCGAGTAACCTTTCAAAGACTAAGGAAGAGGTGTAGCGATGATGCGTATAAGACGGTATCAGAAGCTGTTCGTTATTATGCTTTGTGTAAATTTATTTTTGACTCTTGGAATGGATTTGCGATCAGAGCCTGCCCGTACGGCTGTCTCCTTGCCAGATTCTATAGAAGCTTTTGTGCTTGCCGATGAGTTTATCCCCTTGTTCCTCTCCGAAGCATTCTTCCAGCAGCAATTAGCGGTTCCCCCTGTACAAGAAATAGAACCTGTAGTCCTCCCAATACATATGCAAAGTGAAATTCCTATGGATGAAGTGATACATACGGCGGTAATCCCTCAGGTACCTAATCCTGTCTATGAGGTTACAGCTTATTATTTGAACGTGCGTTCTAATTCAAATGCCGATTCAGCCATTCTTCATACCGTCGAGCGGGGCGAGCGGCTGGAGGTGGTGCAGGAAACTGGGCAGGGCTGGCTAAAGCTAGCGGCTGGTGGATTTATTAATGGAAAATATGCCAAGCTGGTGAACAATGGGCAAATGCGAGCTAATGGAGAAAAGGCTGAACCTGTGTTATCCGATGCGGAACCCGTGACCAAGCCAGAAGAACAAATACATCTGGATGCCGAGCTACCGAATGAGGAACCAGAGGAACCGAATAAACCAATCTCAGCAGTGAAGTCGGACTCGGGATTAACAGAGGAGCATATTGCTGCTATACTTGCGAATACAGCGCTAGAGGATCAGGGCTTGGAAGAAGCTATACTTGAAATCGAGGATACATATGGGATTAATGCTTACTTCACTATTGCGGTCATGAAGCTGGAAAGCGGCAACGGAAAAAGCAAATTAGCTAAAAATAAAAATAACTTGTTCGGCTTGAATGCTATTGATGGCAAGCATCACAAAGCATTTAGCTTCGAAACCAAGGGAGATAGTGTCAGAAAATTCGGACAGCTCCTCTCGAAGCACTATGTCGGCAAGGGCTATACAACCATCGACAAGGTGGCCAAGAAGTACTGTCCGGCTAATCCAAAGTGGCCCAGTCTCGTATTAAATATAATGAAACGAGATTATAAAAAGCTGTAAACACCTGCTTTGCTTACTTCGTTATAGAAGTGATTGAACTCCTCGAAATTGAATTGTTGTGCGGCATCGGATAGAGCAGCAGCAGGATTCGGATGGACCTCAACCATGATGCCATCTGCTCCGGCAGCGATTGCAGCCTTGGCACAAGGGGCCATAATATCCTTGCGTCCCGTGGAGTGAGTGACATCAACCAGTACAGGGAGATGGCTTGCTTGCTTCAGAATTGGAACAGCGGAAATATCGAGCGTATTGCGCGTCGCTTTTTCGTAGGTGCGAATGCCTCTTTCGATAAGCATTACTTGTGTATTGCCTTCGGCTACAATATATTCGGCAGCATGAAGGAACTCTTCTATAGTGGCGGATAGTCCACGCTTGAGCAGAACCGGTGTCTTTAATCGTCCAGCCGCCTTGAGCAGTTCGAAGTTATGCATATTGCGCGCACCAATCTGAATGATATCTATATAATCAGCGGCGAGCTCCAGATGGGAAGGATCGACGATCTCACTTATCGTCGTTAGGCCGAATTCAGAACCAACCTCTTTCAATATTCGCAGACCTTCAATGCCAAGGCCTTGGAATTCATAGGGTGATGTTCTTGGCTTGAAGGCTCCTCCGCGCATTACCGTAACGCCTTGCTGCTTCAGCAGAGCTGCAACTTGACGGACTTGCTCATAGCTTTCAACAGAGCAGGGGCCAGCAATCATCGTTGGTTTGCCGGGAACGCCAATGGCAGTATCGCTGCCGATACGAACAATGGTATCTGCTTGCTGAGACTGACGACTTACGAGGAGCTGCTTTTTAGGTGCAGGCTGTACCTGAAGCAGGGAGGACAGCTTGCTTGTCATTGCCTTGTCCTCTTGTCCGATTAACTTGATTAGCTGAGTGCGTTCAGACAGCAGCTCCACCAATTGTTTGTTTACGTCATTTAGCTGATCTTGCAGTTGGCTCATTGTATTGATATTCATGTAACATCTCTCCTTGAACTAGTATTGGGAACAACAAAAAGACCTCTCCTCCGCAAGGGACGAGAAGTCGTGGTACCACCCTTATTAGAGACCCCGGCCTTAATGAAACAGGCATTCATCTCTCACTCAAACCCTTAACGCGGGACACGGGTTACCCTACATCAAGCTGTTGAATAGCAGCTTGCGTTCAGGTACCGGCTCAGGAGTGAACTTCGGCAGCGCATGTGATCGGGTGCTCTCAGTCGGTGGCACACCGTTCCTGTCAGCCATGTCAGCTGCTTACTCTCTCCATCATCGCCTCTAACGATATATGGGATACTTGCTTGAATTAAATTGGATTTTATAGCATCCATTTCGCAGTTGCAAGCGTCTGATTTAACGCGTGAGTGCTTTATCGTAATAAAATAAATAAGTTAGCTTATACATCCATTGACAGTTTCTTATGAGTCGTGTACTATATATTTTGTTGTGTCTTAACAAAGGTTATAATTGCATATTTTCGTATAGCCTCGCTGAAGATAAGGGCGAGGGTTTCTACAGGAAGCCTTAACTTCCTAACTACGAATATAGGGGAACATCCATGATGATCCATATATTCCTAGTTAGGATTTTTTATTGCCGTGATAATCGCGAGAATCCATTATATGGGGGGTTGTTTTTTGAAAACGAAATATTTATTAGCTGTTCTATTAGGAGCAGCAAGCTATGGGATATTATCTACAATTGTGGTTACAGCATACGGACAAGGATATGAGCTGGGTGAGGTTGTCGGAAGCCAATTATTCATCGGCTTTGTGCTGACATGGCTCTTAGTGCTATTCACGAAGTGGCGGGAGGCGCGCAACAATCGTATAGCTCCTAAGGAATCGAGTGCTCCTGTAACCAATCTGACTTGGCCGCAAAGGCTGCTCCTTATGGTGGCAGGGGCTCCGACAGCTGCGACGGGCTTGCTTTATTACCACTCCTTGAAGTATATACCTGCATCCTTAGCCATTTTGCTTCTTTTTCAATTCACTTGGATTGGTGTTTTGCTTCAAGCGGTACTGCAGCGTAAACGACCGAATGGCACGATGGTGATGACACTCGTCGTATTGCTAGGGGGTACCTTTCTTGCAGCGGGCATACTGGAGCAGGGAACAGGCAGCTTCAATATGCTTGGCATAATATTTGGCCTTCTATCGGCGGTCAGCTATACATTATTTATATTATTTAGCGGGAAGGTTGTGCCAAACGCTCATCCGGCTTACCGCAGCGCATGGATGGTTACGGGTGCGATGATTATCGTGTTTATTCTGTTTACCCCAGACTTTCTGTTCAATGGACTGATATGGGGCAATCTGCTTCTATACGGTTTCCTGCTTGGTTTTTTCGGAGCCTTTATCCCGCCCGTATTGTTTGCGATAGGCGTGCCGCATATTGGGGGAGGATTGGCAGGCGTGCTTGGGGCGATTGAACTGCCAGTTGCTATATTGCTCTCTTCCTTTGTTCTACATGAGCATGTCAGTCTAGTTCAATGGTGTGGTGTGCTCCTGGTGCTGCTTGGCGTAGCACTGCCTGAGATTCTAAGACGAATTCGGCGGACAACAATCACTTCGCATTAATAAGCAAATAAGATGAACCGCGCGCTGCGCGGTTTTTTGTTGTCCACTTGAGCAAGATGATGTGCTACGATGAAAGGGAAAATCTTCATAATAATTATTGTATTATTTTTACAAACTATAATTTACGAATTTAGTTTACATATAATTAATTATGTAAACTAAATAGGAGGGATTCCGTGCCAGAAATTAAATCGTTTATTGTTGCCGTATGGCTCATCATGATGATGCTGATGGGTTCTGCGGGTGGACTGTCTTTGCCGGATGAATGGTTGGATAGGACTGCTTCACCAGTGGAGGAACTGGAAATCGTTCCTGAAGAGCAGGAGGCTAGTGCGAAGCGAAACCTATTGCCTGAAGGGTTTGTTTATTTGGACGAAGTTATTCCTTCTGCTATCTATGATATCCGCTATTATAGTGATTATAATTTCATCGGCAAGCGAGTTGAAGGTTATAAAGCACCGCTTGCCATTATGAGCAAGGAAGGGGCAGCAGCCCTTAAAGCGGCCAGTGATGAGCTGGAAGCTGCCGGCTATAAGCTAAAAGTATTTGATGTGTATCGTCCTGCCAAAGCGGTTGCTCAATTTAAGCGCTGGTCCAAGGACAGCCAGGACACGAAGATGAAGTCTATCTTTTATCCGGAACTCGATAAGCCGCAATTATTCAAGGGCTATATTGCTTCCAAATCAGGGCATTCCAGAGGTAGTACAATAGACCTAACGTTAGTTAGTATCGATACGGAAGAGGAACTGGATATGGGCAGCATCTTTGACTTCTTAGGCGAGGTATCCAATCATGGCACGAAGAAGATTACAGCAGAGCAGACTGCCAATCGCAGCTTGCTTAAGGACGCGATGGTCAACCATGGATTCGAGCCATACAACAAAGAATGGTGGCATTACACGCTTAAGAATGAACCCTATCCAAAGTCCTATTATGATTTTGACGTCGAGTAGAAGGGATGAGGATGGAATCTGTTTTTTTTGCAGTTACTCGGAATAAGTCGTATATTAGTATAAGAATTATTTCTAATCCCGTTACTTATGGGAAGCTTGAAAGGGGCAATAATGGCAATGAGTGAACTTTCGAATTATGGGATTAACTTAACCGCAAATACGATTCATGGGAAGCAATTTGAGAAAAAGGTAAGAGGCTACAGTGCGGAACAGGTAGATGAATTCCTCGATGAAATTATAAAAGACTACAGCCGTATGCAAGATATTATTAATAGATTCGAAGCAGATTTGGCGAGTATTCATGGGGAATTGATGAAGGATAAGGAATCGTATGATTATTTCATGATCAAGCGCAGACTCGAGGATCTCGAAATGAAAGTGTTCGGGGAGAGAAGAGAGTACTTGCGACCGCGTGTATAGCAGGAATAGAAAAGAGGCGTATGGCTGATGCCGTACGCCTCTTTTCTATTCCCTTTATAACATCCATTCAAGCCTAAGAGGCTTCTGGCAGCTCCGTTAAGGTTGGTGCAGCATAGCCTTCGCTATACTTCTCATCCACATACTGGCGTATCCGCTCAGTGGAAGACCCGTTTTCTTTCATCGTTGCGGCCGTAAGCGCAATTTCCATGCATACGCCGCAGCGCGTGCCATGATCATCCCATATAACGGTGCCATCCTCCTTCACCTCAAGGATGAAGCAATTCAAATTATTTTTATGGCCGGCACTCTCACCACATCCGCAATAACAAGGAATGTAAGGCAACACATCCGTTAGTGTTGCAGCCTTCGTATAAGCAGTCTGAATAATTGGAGCAGCATTCGTTAGAAAAGAGGGCAGCTCGGTTAGTGAAGCAGTCTCTTCTTGCAGATCGCCATTCTCCGCCGTATGCTGATGATTCGTGTGCTCATCGGTTTGCTCAGGCTGTGCAGGCTGCTCATTAGTACTTGCATTGCCGCATGCGCTCAACCATACGACCGAAAACACAATAAACAAAAATAAAGCGGCTCGTAACCCTTTGTTCAAAGCATTGTCACTCCTCAGAAATAGAATAAAGCCATTATAGCATGTCTATAACAGAACCCAATGCTATAATTATGAATGAATGTTAACAAATAGATGAATAATGGAGTGAACTTTCCCAAGATGACTAATCTTATTAATCAGCCGCTGCCAGATCGCGTACAGCAGTGGATTACACACACTATCTTCCCCGAGTCGCAGCTGCTGGCATCCAATCAGATGCATGGCGGCAATTCAGCAATTGTTCATTGTATTAAGCTGCAGGATCATCAGTCGTTGAGAGAGTATGTTATTCGTCAATTCGACAATAAGGAATGGATAGAAGAAGAGCCTGATCTTGCCGTCCACGAAGCAAATAGTTTATTGCTTGCTTATGGAGCGGGGCTCCCTGCGCCACAGCTTATCTCTTACGATGAGAATGGTGAGAACTGCGGTATCCCAGCAGTTATCATGACCAAGCTGGAAGGGAAGGTTGTGTTGGAGCCGGAAGATCGAATGCTGTGGGCAGATGGAATGGCGGAAGCTCTTTCCCAAGTTCACGCTATTGTTGCTGCTGATTTTCCGTGGACTTATTCACCCTATAAGGTGCTAGCGGAATTAGAGGTTCCTGAATGGTCGAGCCAGCCCTTACTATGGCAGGAAGCGATCGCAATTATACAGGGCGAGCGTCCCCAAACGAGATCATGCTTGATTCATCGTGATTACCATCCAACGAATCTATTGTGGGAGTCAGGCAAGGTAAGCGGAATTGTCGATTGGGTGAATGCATGCAGGGGGCCGGCAGGAGTTGATGTTGGCCATTGCAGAGTGGATCTTGCCCAATTGTACGATACGGCGACAGCAGATGCTTTTTTAGCCGCTTATGAGGAATATGCAGGGGATGCTTTTCATTATGAGCCTTATTGGGATCTTGTTTCTTTAGCCGATCTATTATTCGGACCGCCCACAGTGTATTCGGGATGGACTGCTCTAGGCTTCACGGGGCTCACGGACGAATTAATAAGAGAACGACTGGATCTATATTTAGTTAGTGTAATGAACCGAATTCAAGCAATGCCAAACCATCTCTAATCGAACGAACCTTCTGCAATCTATTATGAGGCAGCAAAGCATGTCCTTCCTATTCGCATCATATAATCTATCGCAGAGCTTGTTCCTCGTCTTGTCGGCAAATGACACAGCAGGAAGAGGGGGACAGAAGGCGAGGGATAGGAATGGACGATGTAAAAGCAAGCAGAACAGTGGATTTTTCCATTCAAGGAATGAGCTGTACCGCTTGTGCGGGCAGAATTGAACGGACAGTCGGCAAATTAGCAGGTATTCAAGCCGTGGCAGTCAGCTACTCCGCTCGAATGGCATGGGTGCAGTATGTGCCTGGGGTTATTGAGCCCGATCAGATTAGAGAACGAATCGGCAAGATTGGGTTCCAGGCTGAATTGCCTGAGCGAGCTGAAGAGGGTCTCCACAGAGAACGCAGGGCGCTGCTTATTCGACTTGTTGTCTCGGCGCTGTTAACGCTGCCGCTGCTCTCCGCAATGGTTCAGCATTTTCCTTGGTTTATGACAGCGGAGCTGCCAGCCTGGCTCACGAACCCTTGGCTTCACTTGCTGCTTGCGACCATTATTCAATTTGTAATCGGATTGCCCTTTTACATCGGTGCTTATCATGCGATAAAAGCGCGTGCAGCCAACATGGATGTACTCGTTGCGATCGGGACGACTGCCGCTTACTTATACAGTCATTATATGGTGTTTAACAGTTATAGGGCAGATAGCGGCATGTCGCTATATTTCGAGACGTCGGCGGTTGTCATAACGGCCGTGCTCCTCGGTAAATTCATGGAAGTAAACGCCGCTGCCCGTGCCCAGAACGACGCATCCGGCTATAGCAGGCTCAAGATCGGAACCGTAACTGTCGAACGAGGCGGACAGAAGCTTGTTATACAGAGTGAATTTGTTCGCGAGAATGATTATGTCGTCGTGCAGCCCGGGGAGCTTATTCCGGTCGACGGCATCATTACTAATGGAATATCTGATGTGAATGAATCGCTGCTTTCCGGAGAAAGCTTGCCTTCCGTAAAGCGTCCCGGAGACCGTGTCTGGGCAGGCACCAGCAATGAAAGCGGGCAATTGCGGCTTCGTACAGAAGCGGCAGGGCATGCGACTATGCTGAATCGGATTCATGAATTAGTGCGTCAGGCGCAGCGATCCAAATCGGCTATTCAGCGGAATGTAGATCGCATATCGAGCTGGTTCGTACCTGTTATGCTTATACTGGCTGCGGCTACTTTTCTGATCTGGCTGCTCATCATTGAGCCTGGGGGCTGGGAGCAAGCATTCCGCTGCTCTGTAGCTGTTGTGCTGGCAGCATGTCCTTGCGCATTAGGCTTGGCAACGCCAATCTCGCTTGTTGTAGCATCAGGACGCCTCGCGAAGCGAGGCATCGTCGTGAAGGATGCCAGCGCGCTTGAACGATTGGCTCAGCTCGATCACCTCGTACTCGACAAAACCGGGACGTTGACAGCAGGAAAACCGCATGTCAGTATCATTCATGCCGTCAATAGCAGTCGTTCTGGCTTGCTTCGCTTAGCAGCTGCTGTGGAAGCAAGCTCCGCTCATCCGTTGGCGCAAGCGATAAAAGAGGAAGCCAATAAAGCGGGACTCGTTCTCCCGTCAGTTACGGATACCGAATATACCCCCGGTAAAGGGGTGGAGGGTTATCTCGAGAATAGAAGAGTTGGTATAGGGAATGCTGCATTTGTAACAGAGCGCGCTTGGAATTTGGCAGATTCTACGATAATGACCTTTGCGAAAGCGCGTGAAGCAGAGGGAGAGACCGTGCTGTATGTTTCTGACAACGGCTTGGTGCTAGGGGCAATCTCGCTCGTGGATACGATAAAGCCTTATGCGCAAGAATCGGTTGAACGCCTGCGTCAAGCTGGCATTTCTATTTTATTGGCTACTGGAGACCATCCGGCTTCTGCCCGAAGCGCCGCCGCATCGGTAGGGATTGCCAATGTCTATGCTTCTATGCTGCCGGAAGATAAGCTGGAATTGGTTCAGAAGCTTAAGAAAGAGGGGCACCGCGTAGGAATGGCCGGAGATGGCTGGAATGATGCGCCCGCTTTGGCGGCAGCTGATGTTGGCATCGCGATGGGAGACGGGACGGATGCCGCTCTGACAGCCGGTCATCTCACCCTGCTTCAGCCTCGCATGACAGCTATACCAGAAGCTCTGTTCATTAGCCGCTTAACTGTCCGGAACATCCGGCAAAATCTGATGTTTGCTTTTTTCTACAATGCGCTTATTATTCCATTTGCTGCCTTCGGATTATTAGAGCCCTGGATGGCGGGAACGGCAATGGCGTTCAGCTCGGTATCGGTCGTTGCCAATGCCCTAAGACTGAATCGGACACTTCGGCACACGATCCTTTAATCCAGTGGATTCCCTTGCTTATTACCCTCCATTATGCTAGACAAACTCTAAATAACGATGGTATATTAGCTAGGTCATAAATTCATAATTGATTGAACAGGTGCTCAACAATTTGTTGCAGCTTAATAGGGAAGACCGGTGAAATACCGGCACGGTCCCGCCACTGTAAGAAGCGGTGTAATGCGGCAATAGCCAACTTATGCCACCTGCTGCGTCAAGTAAGTCACTGGGTGTTACTCACACTGGGAAGACAGCGCAGCCAGGCTTCGAGTCAGGAGACCTGCCTGTTCCTATAACGCTTTATCCTACGTGGAGATAGGAAGGTGTTGGTGGGGCAGTCCATCTTTTTGCGTGAGCGAGAGGATATACAGCATTTCCGGCACAATTGCCGGGAATGCTTTTTTTATATTAATTTAGAAATAGAAAGGTGTGTCTTTAGTAAAATGAGAACTATACAAATGAACCGAATGATGAAGTTGGCAGTTGCTGCCTTGTTAATGGTTATGCTTGTACTCGTCGCTGCCTGCGGCGCGGACAAGGGAGCTGTCAACAACCAGCAGAATCAGGTAGAGTCGGCAAGCCCCGCTCCGAGTGAGCAGCCAAGTGCAAGTCCTGCAGCAGAAACGAGCTATCCATTTACCGTTACGGATGCTACTTCAACGGAGCTGACTTTCGAGAAAGCGCCTGAGAAGGTCGTGACGCTCGTTCCAAGTGAGACAGAAATTATGTTCGCTGTCGGCGCTGCGCAAGAAGTTGTAGGCGTGGACGAATACAGCAATTATCCCGAAGAGGCTGCCAAAAAAGCCAAAGTCGGTGATATGACGACAAATATTGAAGCCGTTATCGCGCTTAATCCGGATCTTGTATTGGCTTCATCAGGAATGAATACAGATGCGATCACACGTCTACGTGAGCTGAAAATTACGGTATTGGCTTCTGATCCCCAGACTTACGATGCTACTGTCGAGCATATTGAATTAGTAGGCAAGATCATGAATAAAGGGGAAGGCACGAAGAAGTTAGCCGAGCACATGCGAGCGGTCAAGCAGCAGGTAGTTGATGCGGTTAAGGATGCTCCCAAGAAGCCTGTCTATTTGGAATTCTCACCTGGCTGGTCAGTAGGTTCAGGCACTTTCCTTGATGAGCTTCTAACTATTGCCGGGGGAACGAATATTGCAGCTGCACAGCAAGGCTGGTTCCAGGTGGATGCGGAAGAAATTGTGAAGCAGAATCCTGCGATCATTATTTATCCAGCACTTAGCGAAGATCCGAACCCAATTGCGGCGGCAATTGCGAGCCGTCCAGGCTGGGAAGCAATTGATGCGGTTAAAAATAAACAGCTGTTTGCCGTATCAGAGGACCCGCTTGTACGCGTTGGTCCAAGGCTCTCAGAAGGGCTGCTCGAAATGGCCAAAGCAATTCACCCGGATCTTATAAAATAATAATGAGACGTCAATTAGTCATTTATGGAGGAGCAGCTATGCTCCTTCTTGCTGTTTCTGTCGTCATTTGTTTATCAATTGGTTCCTCTGATGATCTCTCAATGAGTGATGTAGCAGGTATCTTGTATCATCAATTGCCATGGATGTCGGATGTGCCGCATGAATGGTCAGACGGCCAGATCGCGATCGTAACGCAAGTACGCTTGTCGCGAGTTTTGCTAGCAGTACTCGTTGGAGCTTGCCTTGCACTGGCGGGGGCTGGATTCCAAGGCGTGCTTCGCAATCCGCTCGCTGATCCTTATGCGCTGGGTGTGGCTTCAGGTTGCTCAGTAGGCGCAGCGTTCTTAATATCCTTCGGCTTCCAGACCATTATTGGCGTATGGACGATTCCTATCCTTGCATTCGTAACAGGTACGATTACCTTATTCGGCGTGTTTGCTTTGGCACGCAGCAGGGGGATTATGCAGATTGAGACGCTTATTTTGTCAGGGGTCATCGTACAAGCCTTTCTCGGGTCATTCGTATCACTGATGGTATCTTTATCAGATAATGTGGTGAACCAGATCTTGTTCTGGCTGATGGGCGGCTTAGGCATGAAGAGCTGGTCTGATGTCTATATTCTGCTGCCGTTTCTCATTATCGGCTTCCCGCTGCTTGTTGCCTACGGACAAGCCCTTAATTTATTCGTTCTCGGCGAAAGGCATGCTGCTCATCTTGGCATTCAAGTAGAGAGAACCAAAATTATCGTATTAGTTGGCTCTACACTGCTGACTGCCGCGGCAGTATCCGTATCGGGTGTCATCGGTTTTGTCGGACTTGTTGTTCCTCATCTCATTCGATTGATTGTAGGGCCTGACTACAGACTGCTTATTCCGTTGTCAGCAGTAGGAGGCGGAATCTTTGTCCTGTGGGCGGATACGCTGGCACGTATGGCTCT
The DNA here is from genome assembly GCF_059383895.1 of Paenibacillus sp. J22P59. Lineage (NCBI taxonomy): Bacteria > Bacillati > Bacillota > Bacilli > Caryophanales > Paenibacillaceae > Paenibacillus > Paenibacillus sp. J22P59. The sequence goes on along the minus strand of NZ_JBXENX010000001.1, from coordinate 636,062 downwards.
GAGCCCGCGAGAAATTCCTCTTGGAGTCGTTACTGCTCTTATCGGTGCTCCATTCTTCGCTTATTTGCTGCGCAGAAGAAAAAGAAGTCAGGAGAGAGCGCTATGATCACAGCGAATCAGGTTATGAAGATGATTCAAGGGAATCTTGTCTTGAATCGTCTGTCCTTTACGTTACAACCAGATAGAATATATGGTATTATCGGACCAAATGGTGTGGGCAAATCGACTTTAGTTGAGTTGTTATCAGGGGTAGGAACACCAACCGAAGGCGAAATCTTGCTTGATGGCAAGCGGATTAGCGATTATCCGCGCAAGCAGCTGGCTAGACGATTAGCCGTTCTGCAGCAGGGGGGCCTGCCTCCAGTCGGCTTCACAGTACGTCAGGTCGTTAGCATGGGTCGATATCCTTATCAGAATTGGTTCGGAGATGAGAGCCGTGATACGGAGTCGCTGATTGACCATGCATTAGAGACGTTGGGACTTACAAGCCTCCAGCATCGTACGATGGATCGGCTCAGCGGAGGCGAACGGCAGCGTACAGCGCTTGCGAAGGTGATGGTGCAGGAGCCTGATATTATACTGTTGGATGAACCGACCACTTATCTAGATATCGGCTATCAGGTCCAACTGCTGGACAGCGTTCGTGATTGGCAGAGAGACAGAGAACTGACAGCTGTCGCTGTGCTGCATGACTTGAACTTGGCAGCGCTGTATTGTGATGAAATTATCGTCTTACATAAAGGGGGCATTGCCGCGCTCGGTGCCCCGGGTGAAGTGCTTACTGAAGCACTCATCAAGCAGGTGTATGAGACTGAGGCGACGATTATTAAGCACCCGGTGACAGGTGCGCCTCAGCTGTTATTACAGCCCAAGCAACTAGATGCTTTGCATAATAAGACAGATAAAGGAGTCAGAAATAATGGAGGATAATCTATATTCGCAGTTAGCAGCTACGCTCATGCGTATTAAGCCGTTCAATGAGCAGGAGGCCAAGGCAGCTCAGCTTCATTCCGATCAATTGACTAAGCCGCCTGGCAGTCTCGGCAAGCTGGAGGTCATAGCCAGCCAGCTTGCAGGCATTGCGGGCAAGCGCTGGCCGCAGCTGGATCGTAAAGCGGTTGTCGTCATGGCAGCGGATCATGGCGTATGTGAGGAAGGCGTTAGCGCGTTTCCTCAAGCCGTTACTCCCCAGATGGTATTGAATTTTCTGCAAGGCGGAGCAGCGGTGAACGTATTAGCCAAGCAAGCAGAAGCGGATGTATTCTGCGTGGATATTGGCGTCAATGCTGATTTGGAGCATCAGGATCTGCTCAGTCGGAAGATAAGCAGAGGAACAGCGAATATGGCAAAGGGCCCTGCTATGGAACGAGAAGAAGCGATCGCAGCGATTATGGTCGGCGTGAATCTTGCAGGCGAGCTAGTAGAGAAGGGGTACCGTCTGTTCGCAACTGGTGAGATGGGCATTGGGAATACGACAGCAAGCGCTGCTCTGACAACGGTATTGACAGGCTTGCCTCCGGAGCAATCGGTTGGAAGGGGTACGGGCATCAACGACGCAAGCTGGCTTCACAAAGTCGAGGTAGTGAAAAAAGCGATTGCGTTCAATACGCCTGATCCTGCTGATCCGATAGATGTGCTTGCGAAGGTGGGCGGATTAGAGATTGCTGGTCTGGCGGGGCTTATTATCGGAGCTGCTGCTAACGGCTGTCCAATCGTTATAGACGGCTACATCTCCTCTGCTGCTGCGCTCGTAGCAGTACGGATAGCAGAGCAGGCAAGGCCTTATCTTCTCGCCTCCCATCTATCACAGGAGCAAGGGCATGCCAAGCTCTTGGAAGCAATCGGATTGTCGCCGATGATTCATTTGGAGATGCGTCTTGGTGAAGGAACAGGCGCTGTTCTCTGCTTCCACTTCATTGATGCAGCGCTGAAGCTCATGCAGGAAATGGCTACCTTCGACAGCGCAGGCGTATCGAAGGAGTAGAGCGGGAGTGAACAAAATGGCGATATTAGTGACAGGCGGGGCACGAAGCGGCAAAAGCTCCTTCGCGGAGCAGCTCTGTTACCGTCTGGGCGATGAAGCAATCTACCTGGCTACCAGCCGAGTGTGGGATGAGGAAATGGCCGAACGAATTGGCAAGCATAAGCGCACTCGTTCGGAGTCAGGATTCCAATGGAGGACTATAGAGGAGCCGACTGCATTGGTAGAGCAGCTTGAAACCCTTATAGCTGCTGCACATTCCATCACAAGCCAAGGGATGAAGCCCCCTGTCGTCTTAGTAGATTGTCTAACGCTATGGCTGACGAATTGGCTCATGCTTGCTGAAGAGGAGAAGCTGGAGCAAGCCGATCTGGATGAAAAGGAATGGGTACTGCAGCGCGTATTAGAATTGGTGCATTGTGTGGAAAGATGCACCTTCCCGGTCATCTTCGTAACAAACGAAGTCGGTGACGGGGTTGTACCCGCTTATCCTCTTGGCAGATGGTTCCGTGACGAGGCTGGCCGTCTTAATCAATTAATCGCCTCCGTATGTGATCGGGTATTTTTGGTGACTGCTGGCATTCCGATTGAATTGAAATCACAGGCGTTCCAATGGGAGAATTTATGATCTTTTACACCTTGCAAGAAAACTTGCTACTGATTGCAGCGGCAATTGCAATTGATTGGATTATTGGCGATCCAAAATGGCCGACCCATCCTGTTATTCGGATCGGTCGGCTTATTCGCGCTCTGGAGCAATGGCTGCGTGCGAAGGAACAAGGCAAAAGCCCGGCGCAGATTAGAGCGGCAGGCGCCGTATTGACCATCCTAACGCTAGCAGTCTCCTTCTTAGTGATGTGGGGTATCACAGCCGTTGCTGCTTGGATTCATCCTTGGCTCGGTTATGCGGTCACTGCTTGGTTTATTTCTACTACGATCGCTGTAAAAGGCTTGAAGGAGGCCGCCATGCTTGTGTATCGTCCATTAACCAAGGGGCATATCGAAGAGGCTCGCAAGTATGTAGGTTATATCGTCGGAAGAGATACCGATTCATTGAATGAATCGGAGGCCTCGCGCGCAGCTGTCGAGACTGTCGCAGAGAATACAGTTGATGCATTCGTTGCGCCAATTCTGTTCGCATTCCTTGGAGCAGCACCGCTTGCCATGCTGTATCGAGCTGCTAATACTCTGGATTCTATGGTCGGTTATCGTAATGAAAAATATATTCACTTCGGCTGGTGTTCGGCACGAACGGATGATGTGCTAAATTACATCCCCGCGAGATTAACGGGGATTCTGCTCGCCATATCGGCTTGGCCGCAGCCCGGGATGTCTGCTGCACGAGCAATAGTTGCTATACGGCAGTTCGCTCGGCTTCATCCAAGTCCGAACAGCGGCATTCCTGAATCAGCCGTTGCAGGTGCATTAGGAATAGAGCTCGGTGGACTTAACTATTATTTTGGAAGCCCAAGCGAACGGGCAAGAATGGGCTGGCCCACCCGTGTCCTTGAAGCGAAGGACATCATTCGAACGGTTCGATTGTTATATGCGGTTAGTATGCTATTAATGGCAGGGGTGTTGACGTTATGGTATTTTCTGCGTTGAAGCAGCATGGACAAGCTCTAATTGCAGCATTGCAATTTCTAACTCGTCTTCCCATCCCGCTGCAGGTTCCTTTTGAAGAAAAGGTATTGGGCAAAAGCGTTATTTATTTCCCAATTGCCGGAATTGTAGTTGGAGCTGGACTGGCAGCTGCGTATGGAGGGCTGAGCATCGTTATTCCTCCCTTGCCAGCAGCCGTGCTGCTGTTAGCTTTCTGGGTTGCTCTTAGCGGCGGTCTGCATCTGGATGGTTGGATGGACACGGCAGATGGCGTGCTTAGTCATCGGTCTAAGGAGCGCATGCTGGAAATTATGAAGGATAGCCGAGTTGGTGCGATGGGCGTTCTAGCGGCGATTCTGCTATTGTTATTAAAGTTTGCGGTGCTTGCCGAGCTGTTGCAGCAGGAGGAATCGCTAACTATTCTCCCGCTCATTACTATTATTCCTTTGTGGAGCCGCTGGTGGATGTCAGCAGCGATTGTGATTTGGCCAAGCGCCAGGAAGGGAGAAGGCGTAGGCGCATTATTCCAGCAGGCCTCGATTCGGCATGTCCTTGCCGGTCTTGCTCTGACGGGTGCCGCGACTCTATTGTGCGCCCAGATCAGTGGTCTGTCTTTTCCATCAATGATGTCAATCACCGCTGGTTGCTTTATACTTACTTTGTGCACAGGCGTATGGATGTCCATGTGGCTTAATAGGAAACTGGGCGGACTGACTGGAGATACTTATGGCGCTTTGAATGAGGCAATAGAGGCGGTCTTGTTGTTAGCCGTGCTTTTATACGTAATTAATATTAGTTAGAATGAGGTGTTACTGTAATGCTTGAACGTTATGGACATGGCGGCGATTTGAGAACAGCAGAGGAAATGTTCGAGCTGCCTGCGCATCAATTCATCGATTTCAGCTCCAATATGAATCCATTAGGGCCGCCTGAATCGGTAAAAAAAACGCTGCTCGGCTATGCGGATACGATAGGCTCTTATCCTGATCCGGCCGTAAGGCAATTAAGGAAGGATCTGGCGGAGAAGCATCAAATTAATGAGCAGTCCATTCTCATAGGAAACGGCGCTGCCGAATTAATCGATCTCGTCGTACGTGCTGTACATCCGAGTGTAGCTGGGCTTGCGTTCCCCGGCTTTGCTGAGTATGGGGATGCGGTTCACAAAATTAACAGTGGAATTGCGCCGATCATGCTCGATTCACAATCTTCCTTTGACTTGACTGAGCACGGAATCCAAGCTTCGGCAGCTGCAGAAGTCAGCTTCTATATGTTCGGCTCGCCAAATAATCCTACGGGAAGATTAGTCGATCCTGAGCTGATTCGCAAGCTCGTCCGAAGAGGGGCAACCGTTGTTGTAGATGAAGCCTTTATTGATTTTGTCTTAGAGGAAGATAAATATAGCTTAGTAGAGGAGGCTTCCTGCACGGAACGTTTGTATGTCATACGCTCCATGACTAAGTTCTACGCTATACCAGGCATTCGGCTCGGCTATATCGTTGGAGAGCCAGACTCTATTGCTGCACTGCGTCAACTGCAGGTGCCGTGGAGTGTGAATTCCTTAGCTCAACAGCTTGGACAAGCGGTTCTTGCAGAGAAGGATTATTCGTCAAGAACGCTGAATTGGTTGATTGAGGAGCGGGCTTGGCTGACGGATAAGCTGGAGCAGCTCGGCATAATTGTCATCCCAAGCAAGACCAACTACTTACTCCTGCAGTTGCCAGAGCAGCCCGGGCTAACTTCATCAAACCTCCAACGGGAGATGGGGAAATTAGGAGTGCTTATTCGAGATGGCTCCTTGTTCATCGGTCTGGATGACCGATATTGCCGCATTGCAGTTAAGCTGCGCCATCATAATGAGAAGCTGCTGGAGATTATGTCCCGCTGCATGGATAAGCTACAGGAATAGAAGGGAGTAGATAAGAATGGCAGACAGAATGAGTGATTATCCTAATCAACTGCTCTTAAGCCTGCAATTGAGGACGGGGGAGTTCGAGCGATGAGCCAGCCTTTCCGTTCAGGCGTCCATTATCAATCTACTCTGTGGGAGGGAGTGGAACTGAAGCTCCTCGACAACAGAATTGAAGCAAATACGCCAACCATGCTTCGCACGTTAAGCAGCGCTGTACATTTGGGCGGCTTCGCGGACGCTAATCGAATCATTAATTGGAAGGTTCCCATTCCTTATGACTGTGATGATCCTGTAGCCGATATAGGTCGGCAATTTCGAGAATGGAATTATGAGGAAGACCGTACAGTCTGTCTGCTGACTGCTGCCAAGATCAGCCATGCATCCATCGTTGAAATAGAAGGCGACTGCTTCAAAATGCTGTGCTGTACAACTTCAGGGACGAGGAATGCGGCTCGTGCAGGCATGCCTCGCGAGACCTTCTCTGCCTATACGGCAGGAACGATTAACACACTCTTGCTGATTGACGGCCAAATGACGGATTCCGCAATGGTGAATGCCGTCATTACTTATGCGGAGGCAAAGGCTGCGGCGCTTCAGGATTTGAATATAACGGACTATGACAATGGCTTAATTGCAACGGGGACTACAACAGATGCAATTGTGATCGGCGTAAGCGGCAATAAGCAATATAAGGCTGTTCATGCCTATGCGGGGGCAGCCACGACGATTGGCAATGCAATCGGCAGACTCGTATACGATACGGTGCACGAGGCCTGCCGTACGCAGCATGAGAGCTAGATGCTTGGCTATGCTGCGTGCTTTATTTTTGCGCATAGTTAATTACAGATACTTGTGTACAAGGTAGAATAATAGAAATGCATAGTGTGCTTGTATATATTGGAGGGTGTGCCGCTTGATTCGAATAATGGCGAGGACGAAGGAGCAGCAGTGGAACTACGACTTGACGCTGGAAGATTTGAGAGAGACAGAAGTAGATTGGTACTGGGTAGATTTCTGTAATCCGAGTGAAGAGGAATGCCGATTGCTGGAAACCTATTTTCATTTTCATCCGCTCGCGATTGAGGATTGCTATCATTTGCTGCAACGGCCTAAACTGGATCATTACGATGAGGTCAATTTTTTCGTCCTGCATTCCATTCATCCCGAGACGTTGTTCGTGCAGGAGGTTAACCTATTCCTCGGACCTCGGTTTATCGTAACCTATCACTATCAATCGTCCGTCGAGCTGGATGATGCTTGGCTGAAGGTTCCCCTATCGCCGAAGCTGGGGAAGGATGGGCATTTGTTCGCTGCTTATATGGTTATAGATCAGCTTGTTGATCAATATTTCCCTGCTGTACAGGAGTTGGAGGAGCAGGTTCTTGATATGGAGGTAGGAGGGAGCATGGGCTCCAGCCAGACGGCAATGGATGAAATATTCAGCATACGGTCACGGCTGGTGCGCATCCGCAAGACAGTCCTGCCAATGAGGGATTTGCTATACCGTATCCTGAATACACAGCGAATTAACGGATTAAGCCAGTATATCGCTTTTTATCATGATGTTTATGACCATCTGCTCAAGCTCTCGGAGATGACGGATGCTTGCCGTGAGATGACGGCTGATCTGCGCGACAGCTTCATGTCTTATAATGCTAACCGAATGAATTCGATTATGAAAACTTTAACCGTCATTACGACCATTTTTATGCCGCTGACTTTTTTAGCCGGAATTTATGGAATGAACTTCACTAACATGCCGGAATTGAATTGGCATTGGGGCTACTTTGGCGTACTAGGCCTCATGCTGCTGCTAGGGTCTGGGATGTTCGTATGGTTCCGGCGCAAAGGCTGGTTTGACTGATAAAAAGATAGGGGAATGGTTACACCATGGACAATGGAAAAGCAAATACGCTAACCAAAAAGAGAGTCTGGCAAATAACGGGCATCATGATTGCCGTAGTGGTTGCTGGCGCATTGCTGCTCTATGCGATGATTCATTCCTTACAGGGCAAGAGCAGCAGTGAGCATGCCGCCGAAGAGCGTCCTTATTCTTATTCTTATGAGACTGTAATGGCATCGAACGGAATGGAGCTTCACACCTTGAAGACCAAGCCTTCTAATGTAACGCTGACCAAGGTCAATAACAATGTAGCTTTAACGCCTTATTACGGTATCAATGGCGGTTTTTTTTATGAGGAAGCCTTGCTTAGCATTGCAGTAGTTAATAGCATTCCGGTTAATGGCGCTTCAGGCGATTATGGCAATGGTGCAGCCAACAGTAAATATGCGCGTGGAACGCTCGTATGGGACGGATCGGCTGATCGTTTGTCCGTGCAGATCGTCCGCGATGCTTCTGAACTGAAGGTCAAGGATAACACTAGGTTCTGGGCACAAGGTGGGATCAGCATGTCCCTTGCGGAAGGCATGGATTGGATACAGCAGATCGAGGCTGAGCAGGCGCCTTTTGCAAATGAAGAAAGATTGCGTTCGGCAGCTGTCTATGATGAGGAGAATAGGCTATATCTTGTTGTAAGCAGTACGAGAGGAACATTGGCTTCATTCCGGGAAGCCATTCTGGAGAAGGTAGGGGAAGGCCAGTTGGTTGATGGCATTTTCCTTGATGGAGATGGCTCTTCTCAACTGCGCAGCAAGGAAGCTGTTCTTACAGGGGACGCACGTCCTGTTGTACAAATGATGCGAATTGTAAAATGATTCATGTCATTAATTAATTTTGTTAATAGCATTAATTATCGAGGTGAACACATTAGTTATGAATCATTTGCCCATTGAGAGTGTCCTCCCGGAGTTATTGAAGGTTCTTCGGGAAGGCAATAATGCTGTGCTTGTCGCAGAGCCGGGTGCAGGCAAGACGACACGTGTTCCGCTTGCACTGCTTGAGGAGCCATGGCTGAATGGGCGTAAAATCGTCATGCTGGAGCCTCGTCGGCTAGCCGCACGTTCTGCTGCTAAGCATATGGCGAGAACGCTCGAGGAACCAATTGGAGAAACCGTTGGTTATCGTGTTCGCTTGGACACCAAGGTGAGTACACGTACGCGCATCGAGGTAGTGACAGAGGGTGTACTGACGAGGATGCTTCAGGAAGACCCTGCGCTAGAGCAGGTTGGTGCGGTGCTATTCGATGAATTTCATGAACGGCATTTGCATGGGGATCTAGGCTTGGCACTAAGTCTGCAATCACAGGCCCTGCAGCGTGAGGATTTGCGCTTGCTTGTCATGTCAGCGACTTTGGATGCTGAATCAGTTGGTGCCTTGCTGGGCGATGCGCCGATTATTGCGAGTACAGGACGAGTATACCCGATCGAAACGATCTATCGAAGGGCAAGAATGGAAGGGAAGCTAGAAAAGGAAGTCGCTCAGACCATCATTCAGGCCGTGCAGGAGCATGAGGGAGACTTGCTTGCCTTCTTGCCCGGGCGGGGAGAAATTCGCCGTACTGCTGCGCTTCTTGCCCAAGCAAGGCTTGAGACTACACTGCGAGTCACCGAGCTTCACGGTAGCTTGCCGCTGGAAGAGCAGGATGCTGCCATCGGTCTTTGTAAGCCCGGTGAACGGAAAATCGTATTAGCAACGTCCATTGCTGAGTCCAGCTTGACGGTGGAAGGCATTCGAATTGTCGTAGACAGCGGCTTGATGAGGGTGCCTCGCTTTTCTCCGCGGACGGGAATGACAAGACTTGAGACGATTCCAGTATCCAAGGCTTCGGCGGATCAGCGACGTGGACGGGCTGGACGATTAGCAGCAGGGGTCTGTTATAGATTATGGACAGAGCAAGAGCAATTGTACTTGCAGGAGTATAATGCACCAGAGCTGCTTGAGGCTGACTTGGCTCCGCTGGCATTAGAATTAGCTGTATGGGGCATTCGGGAGCCGGATGAGCTTGGATGGCTGACACTGCCTCCACAAGCTGCCTTTATACAAGCTAGACAATTATTGCGAATGCTCGGTGTTATTGATGAAGCTGGCAAACCGACCCATTGGGGCAATCAAATTGCGAAGCTTGGTCTGCATCCAAGGCTCGGCTGTATGCTGCTGCAAGCTGCAGAAATGGGCTTAACCGAGCCTGCTTGTGAATTGGCCGCCATTCTAAGTGAACGGGATTTGCTGCCACAGGAGAGAAATGTGGATATAGCGATGCGACATGCAACGCTGCGCAGGCCTGCTGCCAGTATAGATCAGAGAGCTGTCCAGCGAATTATGGCACAAGCTGCTCAATGGAGCAGAGTGCTTGGCACGGATAAAGGCAAGCATGAAGGAGCAGAGACAAAACAAGTCCATTATGGGCTGCTGCTCTCACTTGCTTATCCTGATCGTATTGCTCAGCGCCGCGCTGATGGACGTTACTTGCTGGCAAACGGCAGGGGTGCTGTCTTGCCGGAAGTCCAGCCGTTATCCCGCGCTGCTTATTTGGCAGCGGCAGAGCTGGATGATACGGGAAGCGAGAGCAGAATTCGCCTTGCTGCAGAGCTTCATATTGAAGCTCTTGATCATGTTAAGGGCATCCAGTTAGAGCAGGAACAATCTGTTGAATGGGATGCCCAGTCACAATCCGTTAGAGCCAGGCAGCGTGTTCGTCTAGGAGCTATCCTCGTTAAGGAAACGCCTCTAGCACAGCCTGCCCCAGAGCTGGTTGCTCATGCTTTATTAGAAGGTATTCGGATAAGCGGCTTAGAGCTGCTCCCTATGAGTAAGCAGGCGAGGCAGCTGCAAGCACGCATGAAGCTAATGGCGGCCTATCATAATGATTGGCCAGAGGCGACAGAACAGGCTCTTCTCGCCAGCATGGAGCAATGGCTGCTTCCGCATCTGATCGGGATGAAGAATCGTAACGACTTGCAGCGATTGAATATGGTCCAGTTGCTGGAATCCATGCTTACATGGAAGCAGCGCCAGACGTTAGACGAGCAAATCCCGACACATATCATAGTTCCAAGCGGCTCCCGCATTCCGATTGATTACAGTGATCACGAGTCTCCGTTCCTAGCAGTGAGACTGCAGGAGTTGTTCGGCTTGAAGGAAACGCCGCTTCTGGCAGGCGGGAGACTGCCGCTGACGCTGCATCTATTGTCGCCGTCACAGCGGCCAGTTCAGGTAACGAGAGACTTGGCGAGCTTTTGGAGCCAGGCTTATTTTGAAGTGAAAAAGGATTTGAAGGGACGTTATCCGAAGCATTATTGGCCGGATGATCCCTATACAGCACAACCAACGAATCGTACAAAGCCTCGTATGTAAGGATACGCGATACAATAATAGAGGAAGGGTGGGGATTCTCATTTCAGTAGAACTATTAGGGATATATGCGATAGTTATTAATATTTGGACCTTCGTCCTTATGGGGATCGATAAGCAGTTAGCCCGTCAGAAGCAAAGGAGAATTCCTGAGAAGAGACTGTTCGTGCTTAGTGCGCTTGGAGGGGCTCTAGGCGGATGGATTGGTATGAGGGTCTGGCGTCATAAAACGAAGCATACTTCGTTCACAGTGGGTCTTCCCTTGCTAATCTTGCTTAATGTCGCTGTTTTTTATTTTTTATCGGGCAATTAAGAGTAAATAAGCAGCAATGATTGCTTCCGCAGTCTGAGTTATGTTATATTGGGTACTCGTTTTTTTAAGACCCATATTCTTAGGAGGTAACTGACATGAAGGTTCAAAGTGCCTATCAAGAAGAGAAACAGCACTTGGCAAGTGCGCTGGAAGAAATTATTTCTCAGCTTAAAGGAATTGGTCCCCGTTATACGGGTGACGACTTTACCGAGCAGATGCTCGATTTGCAGCGTGAGGAACGCAAGCAAAGGCTTGAAATCGCCTTTCGCGAGCCTTACTTCGGCAGAATTGATTTTCAAGAAATTCCGCAAGAGTCCAGTACACCGCTCTATATTGGTAAAGCAGGGGTAGCCAAGCAAGCGAGCAATGAGTTGATTGTCATTGATTGGCGCGCGCCTGTTGCGAGCCTATTCTATTCTTTTACAGGCGGAGAAGCTTCGATCTCGTATGAATCTCCTGAAGGCGAAATTGAAGGCTATGTCCACCTGAAACGCAATTTGATGGTAAGAGATGGTGAGCTAGTTCGGATGGTCGATAGCTTCACGAGAGGGCAGGAGGAGGAATCCGTAACCGATGAGTTTCTTTTGTATCGCCTTGGCGAGAACAAAGACAATCGCTTACGTGATATCGTCTCAACGATTCAGCATGAGCAGGATAGAATTATCCGATCGGAACGCGGCAAAGCTTTATTTATTCAGGGCGTTGCAGGCAGTGGCAAGACGACGGTAGCGCTGCATCGGTTAGCTTTTTTGCTGTATCAATATGCAGGCCGAATTAAGGCAGAGCGGATGATTATATTTGCACCGAACCGAATGTTCCTTGCCTACATATCTGGCGTGCTTCCGGAACTCGGAGTCGGCGATATTCAACAGACGACTTTTGCGGATTGGTCGCTTGAGCTTCTGGGTCTGGAGGTCGCACTCAGCAATCAGGCAGATACGCTGTCTCATTGGTTCGAAGAGCAACGCACAACAGAAGAGATGCTCAGCTCATCCAGCCGCTGGAAGGGCTCCTTGGCCTTCAAAGCGGATGTCGATCACTATCTCAATGAACTCGAACAGAGGATTGTCCCCGTTGTGCCTTTTGAACCGCTGCCAGGCTTAGTCCTTCAACCCGAGACGATGATGACGTTGTTCACTACCGATTACGGCGACGAGCCGTTGATGAAGAAGAGAGACCGATTGGTCAGCCGGATCAAAAGATGGTTCGAGTCGGAGCTGAAAATGCGGGGAGTTGCGGACAAGAAGGTACGCGCCAAAGCTTCTGCCAAGCTCAATGCCTACTCCAAAAAAATTCCATCATATACGGCGCCTCAGCTCTATGCGACCCTGTTCCAAGGGAAGCAAGCTCTTCCGAACGTGCCTAAGGCAATTGCTGTCTCGACCAGCGCAAGGCTGAAGAGCAAAGTGGTTGATGCCGAGGATTTGGCGCCGCTAGTCTACATTCATTTACGCTTGCATGGTCTGTCTATACCTCCGTATGATCATATTGTCATTGATGAAGCTCAGGATTATTCGCCGTTTCAACTGGAGGCGCTTCGTCTTTGCCAGCGTACACCATCAATGACTGTACTCGGCGATTTGCAGCAGGGAATACATGCTTATGCGGGGATTGAGCGCTGGAATGAGCTTACGGAATTATTCAGCGATGAGCAGACCGATTATTTCGAGCTGAACCGCAGCTACCGCTCTACGACAGAAATTATCGAGTTTGCTAATCGGATTCTTGGGGCGATGGGCAACGGTGTCAAGCCTGCTGTACCGGTGTTCCGCAGCGGCGATCCTGTAGAAGTAGAAGCTATAGAAGAAATTGATTTTCTCCCCAAAATTGCAGCTTCTTTGCAAGAATGGAAGGCTGGCGGTGAATATCAGACGATATCCGTTATTGGACGGACTGCACAGCAATGTGTGACCATCCATGAATATTTATTGTCCGTTGGCATGGAAGCATCGCTTGTCCAGAGCAAGCAGCCTGAATATGGCGGAGGCTTGACCGTCGTGCCTGTATATTTGTCGAAAGGTCTGGAATTTGATGCCGTTCTGATTGCAGATGCGAGTGAATTTGCTTATACTGAATCTGACGCCAAACTTCTATATGTTGGTTGTACGCGCGCTCTACATAAGCTGAAACTACTAACATGTGCTGCGCTAACTCCGCTTATCGGAGATCAAGAAGCTTAAGACACTAGGGCGAGAACTTTTCGCGAGTGCTTGACTTCAGCATGGCTTGTAACTACAATTGCTACAGGATTCAAAAAAAGAAGGGATTTGATTAGCATTGGGGAAAACAAAGACATCGTACAACTCTAGTAAACAGCAAGCGCACAAAAAGTCTGGCTCGAACAAATCGCTTATTTTTCTTACTTTAGGCCTGGTAGCTGTTATTGCGGTAATCGTTCTTGGCATTAACAACCAGTCCAAGCCAGTCGAATTTAATTATGACAGGCTGCCAATGCAAGGAACTGCTGCCGCTCCTGTCAAAATTGTGGAGTTCGGTGATTACAAATGTCCTGCCTGCAAAAACTTTACAGACAACGTTAAGCCTCTGTTAGACAAAGAGTATATCGAAACAGGCAAAGCATCCTTTTATTTCGTGAATTATCCGTTTATCGGTCCGGACTCCGTTACAGCAGCACTAGCAGCAGAAGCGGTTCACAATCAGAATAAAGAAGCTTTCTGGCCTTATTATAAGGCTATTTATGAGAAGCAAGGCGATGAGCGTACCCAGTGGGCAACGCCGGACTTCTTGGTTCAAATTGCCAAGGACGCCAATCTACCAATCGACTTTGATCTGTTGAGAAAAGATATAGACAACAAGACTTATATGAAAGACGTAGAAGAAGACGAATCGCTTGTACGCCCGATGAAAGTACAAGGAACACCAGCCCTCTTTATTAACGGCAAGTTCTATACCGGAACGTTGAGCTATGAAGGCATTAAGTCTGCAATTGATAACGCGCTGGGGGAGTAGTTGCCATTGACGACCATTATGGAGAAGAATGAATCTTGGTTGAAACGCTACGGTCTGTATTTGGCTTGGGTTGTCTCGCTAGCTGCCGCAGGCGGCAGCTTGTACTTCAGTGAGATAGCAGGTTATGCTCCATGCGATCTATGTTGGTATCAACGGATTTTTATGTATCCGCTAACAATTATTCTAGGTATCGCCTGTTACCGCGGCGATCGCCGAATTGTCAGTTATGCATTGCCAATCAGCATTATAGGAATGATCATTTCTCTTTATCACAATATTGAAATCTGGTTTCCTAAGCTTGGCGAAATCGTTCCGTGTAAATCCGGAATACCATGCAACTTCGATTATTTGAATTGGCTCGGATTTATTACCATTCCTTTAATGGCGTTAACGGCATTTATACTTATTACAGTATTTCTACTGCTGGCGCGTCGTCGTCAGGATTAATAAGGCTTATACTCCAAGCGGCGTCTAGCTGCTTGGAGTTTTTTTATGGGTGTTGTACGATGAAAAGGATCTAGGAAACGGTATCGGAGTGAAGCAGCTTGCTACATTGGACATGGGAAGAGTGGGCGGCGCCGCTTGCGCTGTCTTTAAAAATAGCTTTTACAGCAAGTATCTTGGTTATTATATTGGGCACAGCCGCAGCCTGGTGGATGGCAAGAAGGAAGCGAAGAGGACAAGCAGTCATCGAGACCTTATTCATGCTGCCATTAGTGCTTCCTCCAACGGTTGTTGGTTTCCTGCTGCTTGTTCTGCTTGGACGCAGAAGTACAATTGGGCAATGGTATGAATGGTTGTTCGATAGGTCTATTGTGTTCACGTGGGGAGCGGGTGTTATTGCTGCTGTAGTCGTAGCTTTTCCACTCGTCTATCAGACGATGAAGAATGGCTTTCTTATGGTGGACAAGCATCTCGAGGATGCGGCACGCTCAGCCGGAGGGAGCGAATGGCAGGTGCTTAAGTTTATTACGCTGCCGCTTGCAGGGCGATCGCTGCTGACCGCCTACATTCTTGGATTTACTAGAGGACTGGGGGAGTTCGGTGCAACCTTAATGGTTGCGGGTAATATTCCTGGAGTGACGCAGACGACACCTGCTGCAATCTATAGCGCTGTTGAATCCGGCAATACGCAATTAGCGTGGGCTTGGACGATATCGCTTGTTTCTGTCTCTTTCCTTTTGTTGTTTTTAACAGGACGAATGAAGAATGATTCATTCCCCAAAGATTGAACCCTTATCGGGCCTTAGTCGTATTAGTAGGAGCAAATAAGGAGGCGGCATGCAGATGACAGCAATAGTGGATACTGAGGAGCAGTTAAATAAAGCTTTGCAAGAAATAATAGCATGGGAGAAGGATCAGAAGGATATATGGTTCTGGGAGAAGCTGGGGAGACTTCCTTTCATGCTGCTCGATAAATTAACGCCTCGATTCATCCAACAGAAGCTTGGACAAGCTGTTGAAGAAATGGGCAACTACATACAAAATGGCGGCCAATATCTCGTATCAGAAAAAAGCGTGCTGCAACACTTGAATCGGAATGCATCTTCTCCTGATGAAGAAGAGACGATGACATTAGAGCAGTGCGCCAGACTGCCATTAGCTGTGATGGACAAGACGACGGATCAGCTTGCAGCCAGTCGCGCAGCACTTGCTACGATGCAAGGAGCAACCACAGGCATAGGCGGCATATTTACTCTGGCAGTCGATATTCCTCTCATTCTTGGCTTATCGTTGAAGATTATTCAGGAAATTGCCATCAGCTATGGGTTCGATCCCAAGCTGAAGGAAGAACGAGTGTTCACCATTAAGGTGCTGCAATTCGCTTCGGCTGATATTGTTGGAAAGAAGGCAGTATTGGAGGAGCTGGCTGTTTTTGACGCGGATCATCGCAATCAGCAAATGTTCTCCCAGCTGCAGGGCTGGAAGGAAGTTGTTATGGTCTATCGCGATAATTTCGGATGGAAAAAGCTGTTTCAAATGATACCGGTAGCCGGCATATTATTCGGTGCTTTCATTAACAGGGGAATGCTGAATGATGTAGCGGAGGCTGCGAAAATGCTGTATCGTAAAAGAAGAGTGTTACTTAAGCTTGCAGAAGGTAGGGAACAGCAGGATGGGAACGACTGAGCAGCTTTATAAAGAAGCTGAACAATTCATAATGGTTTGCTATAACGAATTAGGCAAGTCTGAATCCGAGCTAGAGAGCCGATTGGACGAAATCAGGCAATCTATTGCAGCTACTGGATTTTATGAACATACTTTCGAAGAGCTTGAGCACGGTGCCAAATTAGCTTGGCGCAACAGCAATCGTTGTATTGGCCGATTATTCTGGCAATCGCTCACTGTGCTGGACAGGCGCGAATTGCAAGAGTCCGACGCCATTGCCGAAGCGATATTTCACCATATTAACTATGCAACTAACGACGGACGAATACGCCCGACGATTACGATATTCGCCCCACAGCAGCACAGGCGACATGTTCGGATATGGAATCATCAATTAATCCGCTACGCCGGTTATCAGACAGAGAAAGGTGTAGTTGGCGATCCAGCTTCTATCGCTTTTACAGAGCAATGTATGGCGCTGGGCTGGCGTGGAGCTGGCACCCCTTATGATATTCTGCCTCTGGTCGTTCAACTTGATGAGGAAGCACCGAACTGGTATGGATTGCCCGAGGGGATTGCACTGGAGGTGCAATTAACGCATCCTGACCTAGAACGATTCGATACGCTGCGTCTTCAATGGTATGCTGTGCCTCTCATCTCGGATATGAAGCTTGAAATAGGGGGCATCACCTATACAGCAGCACCGTTCAACGGCTGGTACATGGGGACGGAGATCGGTGCTCGTAATTTGGCTGATCGCGAACGATATAATCAGCTGCCTAATGTAGCAGAGCTCATGGGACTCGATACAACGACGAATACATCGCTTTGGAAGGACAGAGCGCTTGCAGAATTGAACCTTGCGGTTATTCATTCCTATAAGCTTCAAGGCGTCAGTATCGTTGATCACCATACGGCTGCTGAACAGTTCCTTCGATTCGAGAAGCAGGAGCAGGATCAGGGAAGAGCTGTAACTGGCCGCTGGTCATGGCTTATTCCTCCGATGTCTCCTACAACTACTGCCATATGGCATCGCGGCTTCGATGACACGGAAGTGAAGCCTCTGTTCAGTTACCAAGAAGCGCCTTATTAATTATTGCATGGGGGAAACATAGATGGATTTCATGATGGAGCATTTGTCCTTTTTCGTTATTATTACCGACGGGGATGAAAGTACATCTGCCAAAAGGTACAAGCATTATCAAACACTGGATGAGGCAGATTATGAGCATAGCGAGATTAAACGATTCCTAGATGGGGAATTCAAACGAATCGTTAAGAGGAAGGTAGAACGCAATCCAAATACGGAGAATGCGCCTACGAAGATCGGGCGCTTCATGGTTGAACCTGGCTATGAGCTGGGCAGCAACCCGAACTACAACTTATTCCAAAGGCTGCGTGAAGCCGACAGCAAGGAGCGTTTTATTGGCATAGCGGATGAGCTTGTTCATATTTATATGGATACGAGTGCAGTTCGGGGCGGGGCATTTATTATTGCGCGTGCGAAGCTTAATACTTACTTCGATGAACCGTTTCTGTTTCTAATGAAATGTGATTTCGAGCCGAAGATTGCCCGAATTTCGGATGAGCACAACTTGATTTCACATGTGGAAATGGCTATCAGCGCTAGAAATATGAAATCGATTCAATATCCCCATATGCCAGAGGAAGGTATGCTTGAGCATTGGGAGCTCAAAATCCATCAGGCATCCCACGCCCGTTACTTTGAGGACTTCTTGAAATATGTATCTTATGAGAAGCCATTGCCGGAAGTCATGGGTGAGCAGGTGCTTGGAATGGTCCAACAGTATATGGAGGACAAGTGGCAGGATGCTCCTGAAAGTACCGAACGGCGTGAGGAAGAGAATGCCATTGAAGTATGGGCAGCAAGCGAAAAGCGTGATTTGCATGAATACTGGTCACATGAGCAGGTCTCTGTTGCGTCAGCCGCTCTTGTTGAGCAGAAGCCCGATTTGCCTTTTGTATTCAAGCTCGATAATATTACGATTAAAGGTCTATTGGCTGAATTTGGCACAGCACTTCATTTTGCCAAGCACAATGGTCGTTATGTCGTCGTTATTGAAGGCGATTCCTTTCAATTCGACAAAGGGATGTCGCCAGTGGAGCTGCTGCAGCCGCCTGATTTGGAAGAAATTATGCCGATTATTGGAACGAACAAGCCAGAGGAGCCACCGGCTATATTGCCGTTAGAGCCTGCCGATTCAAATTCCAATAATGATGATGTTCCTTGGTAAATTTCCTATTTGAAGAGGAGGAATTACGATGAATAATTTATTCTTTATAGAAATTGGCATGGGCTGCGATCTGCATGGACAAAATATAACGAAAGCAGCTGTTCGTGCCGTACAAAATGCGATTCACCATAACTCTATGCCGGGCCTCCGTTCAGTCTTGCCTGGCGGCTCTCTTGAGCAAATGAAGGTCCATGTCAAGCTCGCTGTTCCCTGTGATAAGGAAAAGCTTGATGTGGAGCAGGTCAAGGCGGCTCTGCCATACGGTGAAGTTACGGTGGAGATTATGGATGGCGGCATGCTGACGACAAGCGGCGTGGTCCTTCCGGATAAAGATGACAAGAATGATCTTATTTATATTGTTAATGCTTCAGTAGAAGTGGGATATTAATGCAAACAGGACCAGAAGAGGCTGTATCAGCCAACTTCATGGTCTTTTTTTATGGATATAGCGGAACAGTAGAGGAGCATTCGCTTGACTTGATTTGAAGCACTGTGGGAATCCTATGGAGAAGCTTATTTATGACAAAGGAGATCCTCATGGCTATAAAATTGACGTTATTTGCCGTATTGCTCGTTTGTTCGGCCTTTTTTGTCGCGACCGAGTTCGCTGTTGTTCGTCTTCGGACTAGCCGTATTAATCAAATGGTGCAGGAAGGGGCCAAAAATGCAAAAGCTGTTGAAACCATAGTCGAGCATTTGGACAGCTACTTATCAGCCTGCCAGCTTGGCATTACGATTACAGCGCTTGGCTTAGGCTGGCTCGGTGAACCAACGATTCATCAATTGCTCCATCCCTTATTCAATTGGCTTCAATTGGATAACAATTTGACTGATATTCTTTCCTTCATCATTTCATTTGTTATTGTGACCTACTTGCATGTGGTGCTTGGGGAATTGGCGCCCAAGACATTAGCTATTCTTCGAGCGGAGCAGGTAAGCCAGTTCACGGCACCGATCATCATTTGGTTTTACCGCATCATGTATCCGTTTATATGGCTGCTCAATGGTTCTGCTAATACGCTCGTCCGTTTACTTGGCTATAAGCCGACCGGGGAGCATGAGACATTGTCAGAAGAAGAAATAAGGCATGTGATGTCCGAAAGCTTCGAGAGCGGCAAAATCAATCAAAGCGAGTTAAGTTATGTCAATCGCATATTCGAATTCGATGAACGGCTCGCGCGCGAAATTATGGTTCCTCGAACCGATATGGTCTGTCTATATATGGAGAAATCGCGAGAAGAAAATATGGCAATCATTCACCGCGAGCAATATACCCGTTTTCCCGTAGCGCAAGGCAGTAAAGACAATATTATCGGAATCATTAATACGAAGCAGTTTTTTATGCGCTATTTCATTGATCAGGAGACGGAGGTATCCATGCTGCTGCAAACAGCGATGTCGGTGCCGGAGGTTATTCCGATTAAAAAGCTGCTTAGCAAAATGCAGCAGGAAAGTGTCCACATTGCTATCTTGATGGACGAATATGGCGGAACATCCGGACTTATTACGATTGAAGATATCGTGGAGGAGATTGTAGGCGAGATCCGAGATGAATTTGACGAGGATGAAGTGAGAGAGATTGAAGTGATTGACAAGAACCGGTTCATGATTGATGGAAAAGCACTAATCAGTGACGTGAATGAAGCGATAGGCAGTCATCTGGAAAGTCATGATGTCGATTCCATCGGCGGCTGGCTGTACAATAGGAATCCGGAATTGCCGATTAATGAGCCGTGGAGCTATGAGGGATTGACCTTTATCATTAAGAAAAAAGATAAGCATCGCATTCGGATTATAGAAATTAACGTGAAGGAATCCGAATAGAAAGCAGCTAATAGTCAAAAGTGGTTCAGAAAAAGCTTCAAATCCATAAATGAGATGGATTTGAAGCTTTTTTCAGTCCTTAAATTTACTTATAGGAAAGCTGCTGAATACTCACATATTAGCATATGTTTCTAAACCATTGATTGATTGACAAACTGAGTGAACATATATCGTTAGATCAAGCGCTGGTTGACTGCTAACACGTACCATCCCACCGTATTTTACTTGAATTAACGTAATACGCTTCATCAATTAGCGAAAGCTTACACACGATGCTTCTCCTTGGCTAATAATTTGCTTTTGGAATTTTTGTAGGATAGATCATAAGCAAACAAGAAAAAGCTAGCTCAAGTACGTATTGTGATGATAAGTCGGTAGTGAGGCATTTACGCTGTTTGATGAGGCTAATTTCGCTAATAAAATGACTTTACAAGCTAAATGGAAGTTTAGCGCCATTAAGGTTCTTAGTCAAGCAGCTTGGTTTCTCACTAGTGAACCTCGGTTCACAGTTTGATTTTTCTATCGTCATATAGAGGTGATTAACGTAATGTGCTTCACCAATTAGCGAAGCAGGTTCGTTTTTGAGCAAAATTAGCAATTAAATTATATCAATTTATGCCATATGGCAATCATGTCTCAAAATTGAAGGCAAAAGAGGTTATTCCAGCCATAGGCTTCGGGGAGCATTTTCTTATTTTCGTAAAATTAATGGGTTGTCGATGGCTTGGACGAAAGCGAAAAGCGGTTAAATGCCGCAGCCACTGAAAGAAAGATGAATAGACCACTCAATAGTTTTTCTGCCAAAATTTTGAAACATTATTTGAATTGGTTCCGTTATATAGACAGCATATTTTTTGTTATGGAGGGGAGAAACAATGAAAAAAGAAAATATCTTGTTGCCAATTTCCATTATTGTATTTGGAGGATGCCTTATTTTATCAGCTTGGATAGTAACTAATGGGTTAAACAATGAACACTTAGTACAAGCTCAAAACAATACTGCTCAGACGAAAGCTCTAATGACTTCTGACGAGGCAGCACAATACTTAGGAATTTCATTAAAAGAATTTGATGTGCTTATTAAGAGTCAAGTTGGACAAAAAGCGGGACTTCAATCTTACGACACATATAGGTTCATTCCATTCCTCGACATTGGTAATCAAAAATATTTTAATGAAACTGAGATAGAAAAATGGATTGAATACAATATGCTTAATAAATACTGACCTCAAAGACTCATCAGCATAATTAACCGCGTTCTACGGAATACGGTTAATTTTATAGCTCAAATCAATACTGAATAGAGCCTTTGTTTAAAATCGATGAGAACAGGTGGTGTCCAAGTTCATTGTATAATTCCCGCCCCACACTAATATTCATATAGGACAGGAGTACAGGGGAGGGAGCTGCTTATGGGAGATTTATTAAATGCAATTATACTGGGAATAATAGAAGGGTTAACGGAGTTTTTGCCGGTATCCTCGACAGGCCACCTAATTCTAACAGCGGAACTATTAAATTTCACGGATGATCGAGCGAAGACCTTCGAGGTTGTGGTCCAATTCGGTGCGGTGCTTGCCGTTCTTATGCTGTATCGAAAACGGTTCGTTTCCTTGCTCAATTTCAATGTGAAGAAAAATAGGGGCCTGAATGTTATACATATCGCTCTAGCGCTTATTCCTGCAGGGGTGTTCGGTGTGCTGCTCCATGGCCTGATCAAACAATATTTGTTCAGTCCAGTCACAGTATTAATCGGGCTCATAGCAGGAGGATTTCTCATGATCGCAGCTGACCGAATTAAACGCAAAGTGACCGCGGAGGAGCTTGATGAAATAACGTATAAACAGGCGTTAGCGATCGGTTTTTTTCAAGTGCTCGCTTTGTGGCCAGGCTTTTCACGCTCTGGTTCAACGATATCTGGCGGGTTGTTTTTTGGCACCAGCCAGAAGGCAGCGGCAGAGTTTACGTTCTTGGTATCGGTCCCTATCATGGCAGGAGCTAGTGGCATCGATCTGTATAAAAGCAGGGATTTCCTTACAATGGCAGATCTCCCGCTGTTCCTGATCGGATTGCTGGCTGCCTTCACTGTAGCGACGATAGCGATTGTCACTTTTCTAAATTTAATCAAAAAACTGAGGCTGTCCTGGTTCGCGTATTATCGTTTTGCTCTGGCTGTTGCCTTTGCTTTTATTATCATCTGAACAGCCAGAAGAAGTTGGCGGGACTCTCGTGCCTATCTAAGTAAGATGGGGGAGAGCCCTAAGCCTATCCTCTTTATGAACGTGGCGCAATACCATGCCAAAATAGCTGAACGATAGCTTCAGCGGACATTCTCAGCGACTGATCATCATTAACGATCTCCTTGCGGTTACGAACCGTCAGCATCGCCGTATAAGCATGAGCCAGCAGCAAAGGATTGCTTCGAACGATCTCTTTACTCTCCATTGCCTGCTCGAAGACGTCAGCCAGCAGCTCATGCAGCTTGCTCTCACTAGAGCGGATTTGATTAATTTGTTCTTCTGTTAATCCGGTAGAAGCTTCCCGCATCATTGTCTCGAAGTCAACATGGGCATTGCCCATATGCCGCTCTGCAATAATAAGCAGTCGTTCTTGTAACGTGCCGGGGCCTAAAATTAATTTTTTGGTCTGTTCATAGGCCATGGTGAGGACAAAAACCAATGAATTAGTGAATAGAACGGCTTTATTATTAAAGTAGTAATAGACGCTCGCTTTTGTAACTCCACAAGCCTTGGCTACACCTTCTAAAGATACTTTTTCAAATCCATGCTCCATGAACTGGTATGAGGCGATACGTAAAATATGATCCATTGTTGGAACACTGGTCCCTGTTTGCTTGGGCCGCCCGGGTTTGCGCTTAGGTTGCTTTTCCATAAGTAATTCCCCTTGTTCTTTAATTCGTAATAAATAAATGTTGATTAATTAACCTTTGGGTATATATAATTAATTAGTAGGTTGATCTTATTTTATACGATATGGGTCCAGAAAGGAAACGGAGGATGGAAAGAATGATTGAGAAACTAGGAAATTTGGTAGCTGGAAAGCGGAGCCGCTGGATTACGATCGTGGTATGGGTCGTATTGGCTGCTTTATTAACGGTTTTCTTGCCAGCGGTTGGTGACAAAGAAAATAATAATGCTCCTAACCTGGAGGCAGATAGCCCCTCTGTTCTTGCTGACCAGATTATTAAGGAGAAGTTCCCTAATGAATCCGGTATTCCGGCATTATTGGTATGGCATAGAGAGTCAGGCTTGACAGGCGAAGATTACAGCTTGATCCAGCAATTGACCAAGGAGCTTAGCGAAAAGCCGCTTGAAGGGCAGGGAGAGCTAATCCCGCTTCACAAAATGCCTGAAGCAGCGCTCAAGCAGTTTGCTTCGAAGGATGGCTCGACGCTAGTCCAGCCGATTATGTTCGATGAGCAGACGGATTCAGAAGTGCTCAAGCATAACTTTGAGCAAATAGAAGCCATTGCTGCGAAAGCAGCCGGAGGTTCTGATCCTTTCACTGTCTCTGTAGATGATGCTGATAATCTTAGTGCACGAGTAAGCGGACCAGCAGGTATATCCGTTGATGCGACAGGCTTGTTCAAAGGGGCGGATGTATCGCTCATGATCGCAACTGTGTTGCTTGTGCTCATTTTATTGCTGCTTATTTACCGCTCACCTATATTAGCGTTTATTCCACTCATTGGGGTCGGTTTTGCTTATGCGGTGACGAGCCCCATTCTTGGCTGGATGGCTGGGGAAGGCTGGATAACGGTCGATGGGCAAGCGATATCCATTATGACCGTTCTGCTCTTTGGTGCTGGAACAGACTATTGCCTATTCCTCATTTCTCATTATCGGCAAGAGCTTCAGCGTGAGCCGAATAAGCTCATTGCGCTGAAGCGTGCATTTAAAGATGCATCAGGTGCGATAGCAATGAGTGGATTCACCGTTGTTCTGGCATTGTTCGCTTTGCTGGCGGCCAAATATGGCGCTATCCATCGCTTTGCAGTGCCGTTCAGCTTGTCGATCCTGATCATGGGTGTTGCAAGCTTGACACTTGTGCCAGCACTGCTAGCTGTTCTAGGAAGAGCATCGTTCTTTCCTTTCATTCCGCGGACGGATGAGATGGAGGAGAAGAGAGCCCGTGACAAGGGCAAGACCTATGTTAAGCGTAATCGCGAAAGCAAGCTGGGTGCAAGAATTGGCCGCATCGTTGTAACGAAGCCATGGACGGTAGTCATCGTCTGCGTCGTTGTACTTGGTTCATTAGCAGGCTTCGCAACACAAGTAAAATATACGTATGATATATTGTCCTCCTTCCCTGAGGATATGCCTTCAAGAGAGGGCTTCGAGCTAATCTCTGAGGCGTTTACGCCAGGAGAACTGGCTCCGGTGACCGTTGTCGTGCAAACGGACGGGAATAAGGTGGACCTGACCTCTGCATGGCAAGACAACACTTTGATTCATTCGGTATCCGAGCCTGAGATTAGTAAGCTTGATCCGAATTTGCAGGCTTATGAGCTGCTATTCAATATCAATCCTTATTCGCAAGAAGCGATGAAAGCCATTCCTCAGATTCAAGAAGCGGCGGAGAATGCTTTGAGCTCGGCAGGGATTGAGCAAGCAGCCTCAAATGTATGGGTAGGCGGCCAGACAGCCACTCAGCATGATGCGAAGCTGTTGACAGATAGAGATAATGCAGTCATTATTCCGATTGTTATTGTCTTGATTATGCTGCTCCTGCTTATCTATTTGCGCTCTATCACTGCAATGATCTACTTGATGGCAACTGTCGTCCTTTCCTTCGGCTCTGCAATGGGTCTTGGCTGGCTGATTCTCCATTACGGAATGGGTGCTGATGCGATACAAGGAGCGATACCGCTGTACTCCTTCGTTTTCCTCGTCGCATTGGGTGAGGATTATAATATATTTATGATCTCAAGCATCTGGGAGAAAAGAAAAAGAATGCCGCTCAAGCAAGCGATTAAAGAAGGAGTTAGTGAAACAGGAGGCGTTATCACATCAGCAGGCTTGATTCTTGCCGCTACCTTTGCTGTGTTGGCTACTCTGCCTATTCAAGTACTCGTTCAATTTGGTCTGATTACGGCAATCGGGGTATTAATGGATACGTTCATCGTTAGGCCGTTCCTCGTACCTGCTATTACGATGCTATTAGGGAAAGCAGCCTTCTGGCCTGCCAAGTTCCAACCGATTAACGATAAGGAACAATCCAATTAGTTAGATGATAGCAAAAGGGTGATGCTGCGAGGTTAGCGGCATCGCCCTTTTATGCACATGGCTTATGAATTAGAGTGGAATTGGAGTTATTGTTAGCCGTCGCTTCTTAAAATTGAGCAAAGAGGGGAAACTAATGATTGACGAAAAAGGTATTCCCGCTACAATTAATAACAGTGACCAATAATTCAGGTGGATCAATCAATTGATGCCGCGATAGCTGCTGGAAGGAAGAATAGAAGATGAATATAACGATTTTAGAAGCAAAGATGACGTATACGAAGGCAGACGGATATATAGGACAAGTCCATTTCCAGATTGAGGGACATGCCTATCCTTATGAGATGACCCTGCATAGCCGAAAGGCTACAGAATGGGGCTATGGCCTGTTCTTCTTGAATGAATCCGGGAATGAGGAGCAGTTGCTTGCTGTTGAGGATTTGCTTGAAGAGGATGACGAAATGTTCGACTATCTTGTGAATGCGGCAAGAGAAAAGCTTGTTCGCGAATAAGAGGAGCGGCTGTGAGGATGTACCAACATTAGTATGTATGTTGGACAAGTAGTTAGACAATAGCGGTATAGGGGCTATCCCTGTACCGCTATTTTTTTATCGATCCATGCTTTACCGAAGTTAGTTTTGTTGCAGGAGGGAACATCTTTCTCTAATTGCTGAAGCACATTACGTTAATTCACGCAATATACCGGTAGGAAAATAAAATAGTGAGGCCAGGTTCACTAGTGGGAAACCAAGCTTCTCGACTAAGAACATTAATGGCGCTAATCCTCGATCTAGCTCGTAAAGTCATCTTATTAGCGAAAGTATCCTCATAAACCAGCGAAAATGCTTCACTAGAGGATATCGAGCGCTACGCACGGTTGGTGGTTACATATTGGCTGTCAACCAGCACTTGAGTCCGTTATATTATCACTTGCTTCTCAATTCATTGATAAAAAGCAGCCCCCCAATTGTGAGTATGCGAACTTACCGAATGATAGATTGAAGAAATAAAAAGAAGCTTCAAATCCACTCAATAGTGGGATATGAAGCTTCTTTCAACGTGGGGCTGTCCAAACAATTTCAGGGCAGCCCCACCAAGATTGTTACCTATAAATGACGCTCTACTTTATCATTTTTAGCCGAGCGGCCTTTGATGAAATAACGGAGGAGCGCAACGACAGCTATGCCGAGAAGAATATAGACAACGATCATGCCGTAGCTGTAAATCATCTCTCCAATGGAACGGACGTTTTCTCCGACGATTGTACCTAAAATAAAGTAAAGCAAGGTCCAGCAGAAGGCAGACGGATAAGCGAATAAAGCGAATTTTTTGTAGGACATCTTATTCGTTCCCGTAACGAATGGCATCACATGGCGCAATACAGGAAGCAGAAGTCCTATGCCAAGTGCGAATCCGCCGTATTTATCATTCAGGCGTTCCGCCTGCTGAACGAACTTGACGATATTCTTCTTTCGCATAAACCAGTTAAAGAGGCGGCTTCCTGCGAATCTTCCAATTGCATAGTTGAAGGACATTGCAGAGCAAATGCCCAGAAAGGTCATGAAATAAGCAGGGGTGGGAGAAAGCAAGCCTGACGCTGCTAACGCCCCTCCGGTCATAACGACCGCTTCATTAGGTATCGGCAACCCGATCAGTCCGAGGCACAGGACAAGAAACAGGGCGAAGTATCCCAATTCATTAATAAAAGACAACAATAGATCATAAGCCATAACTTTAATTCATCCTCACACGGTATGTATTGGATACTCCAATTGCTTCTTAAGAACTTCTTAAGAATATCTTTACCTTTTCGTAACCTATTCCTATTAGTCTGTCGTTACAATAAGAGGAACAAGATAAGAGTATGGAAGGGCGGTTGCTGTGTCATGACAGATCATAGACAAAACATAAAAAGCAAACAACAACTACTTAGGTCTTATGAAGCCATCTGTTATACGATATGCTTAAATCTTCTTCAGGATGAACGCCTAGCAGAGGAAGCAGCAGAACAGCTTCTAATTGCGTTGTATGTAGATCATCGCTTTTGGCAGGTGGAGGAAAAAGATAAAGACCATTATATATTACGTACGGCAACTAGACAATGTTTCACAAAATGGACTTCTCAACGAATGAGAAAGTCTTCCTAATTCTTGCTATAAAGCTTGATATTCCATCAACCCAAGGATCATAATAGATATCGTGGGCTTTTTTTCTATGTTATCTATTATACAGCCTGCCGGAGAGGAACAGAATATGACAAGCGACAGCAACAGAAGAAGAGTGACGATCGCCTTGTTTGTAGCGACTTTTCTAGCTGCAATTGAAGGAACGATCGTAAGTACAGCGATGCCCAGCATCACTAGTGAATTGAACGGCATTCAACAATACAGTTGGATCATCTCCATCTATTTACTGGCAACAGTAATTACGACACCGATTTACGGTAAGCTATCCGATTTGTTCGGAAGAAAAAATATGTTTATTGTAGGTGCCCTGATTTTTCTAGCAGGTTCCATGCTGTCTGGGCTCGCTCAATCGATGGAGCAGCTAATCATGTTTCGTGCACTACAAGGCCTGGGAGCGGGGGCATTAACGACAATACCCTATACGGTTATTGGAGATCTCTATCCGTATGAACAGCGTGCTAAGGTACAAGGGTGGATGTCCAGCATATGGGGGATCGCCGGCATCTCCGGTCCGCTGCTTGGTGGATTGCTTGTCGATTACTTGTCCTGGCGAGCGATATTCTATATGAATTTGCCTTTCGGGATTGCGGCTATTATTATGCTGTGGACCTCACTGAAAGAGAAATTCGAGAAGAAAAAACGGCCTATCGATTACGCGGGCATTACTACGTTCTCGATAGGCATGTTCTGCTTTCTCTATGCGTTAACCTTACTGCGCGTTGAGGAAGGGGCCGTTGCAACTTCCCCGACTATAATTGCGCTTTACTTCGGGGTGGCGGTGCTGTTCTTAATCGCCTTCTTCATCATCGAGAACCGCTCTCCTGAGCCTATCATTCCCCTCAAGCTGTTCAAGATTCGCATCATCAGCATGGTCAACGGGATTAGCTTTTTGTTATGTGTCATTAATGTTGTTATTATCTTTTATTTGCCGCTATGGATCCAAGGCGTATATGGGCAAAGCGCCACTTATTCTGGCCTAGCGATGATTCCGCTCTCGATAGCATGGCCGCTTGGCTCCATTCTGGCGGGGAATTGGATTACGCGGATCGGGATTAGGCGCCTTACTGTAGCAGGTTCACTATTTCTAATAATGGGGAGTATGGGCTTCATGTTTGTAACCTCCAGCACTCCGATTATTCTGTTCATGGTCTACATCTTCCTCACTGGGCTTTCATTCGGACTGTCCTTGACCAGCTTCACCGTAGCGGTTACTTCTTCTGTGAATTGGGAGCTAAGAGGCGCTGCTGTCGCTAGCAATAACTTCATCAGAACGCTTGGACAAACGATCGGGATTGCTTTGTTCGGCCTTCTATTGCATACAGGAAGTGCTGAGCATATTGATGCTTTAGTGCTGGAAGCTAGCCTTCATCGCATTTTTGTTATATTAACCATTTTATCTTTTGTTGTATTAATCGCTTCATTCGGCTTGCCTAGAACGAGTCCTTCAACTGCGCCGCAAACGAGCAATGCTTCTTCTTCCTAGAAAGGCGGAACGATGATGATGTTTAATGACTTTTTGCCTACTGTAGCCTCTGATGATGTAGGGATGTCTTCGAGCAAGCTGGCGCAGCTAACGCCGTTGCTGCCCGCACTACGGATGAAGTCCGTGATTATCGTCAGGGAAGGGGCTATTGCATGGGAATGGCATGAGAAGGGGGCCGATCAAGTCGGCTCGCTTCTGTCCTGTACGAAAAGCGTATTGTCGGCTCTGATCGGCATTGCGATTAAGGAAGGCTATATCCAAAGTGTTGAGCAACCTATAAATGACTATTTGGGGAATCGGACATCTTCTGCCATTCAAATTAAGCATTTGCTCACGATGACGCCAGGCTGGGATTGGCCGGATTTTGACAAACCATATCATGCTATGAAAAAAGCGGATGACCCGATTCAATTCGTATTGGATCAACCGCTTATTCGTGAGCCCGGAATCGCTTATACGTATAATTCGGGCGGTTCGCATTTGTTATCAACTATACTGACGCAGGCAACAGGAATGAGCGCACTGGATTATGCGACAAGCCGCTTATTCCAGCCTCTAGCGTTCCGCAAAGCAAAATGGACCTCGCATCAAGGAATTAATGAAGGGGGAACGGGGCTGCAGCTGTATGGCCGTGATTTGGCTAAGCTGGGCCTTCTTTATTTGCGCGGAGGGGAATGGTTCGGACAGCAGCTCCTGCCGCGCAGTTGGGTAGACTTGTCTACGAAAGCTCATCATCGCGGTCTGCTTCATTATGAGCCTCCGATTTATGGGGAATATGGCTATCATTGGTGGCATTCCCCAATGGCTTCAAATGGAGCTTTCGATTGTTTTTTTGCTTTTGGACATGGCGGTCAATATTTGCTCGTTGCGCCCTCAGAACGCTTGGTTATCGTCATTAGAAAGCACATTACTACAAGAAATGACGCGATTCTATCTCGAAATCTTATCTTTCATGACCTAATTGATGCAATAATTCGATGAATTCGTGCAACTTTTTCAAATGAATTGCGTCCAAAAGTAGTGTCTGTTTATGAAGGATCGTAATAAAGAATAAGAAAAGGAGATTTAAATGCTTAAAAAAGTCAGCTTAGTCGCACTAGTCGCAGTATTCTTCTGCTCCTTGGCTATCCCCATCCAAGCCCAAGCCCAGCAGAACGGACAGAATCAGCTTGTTCTTGTTCAGAAGACAACACAGATGTACCTCAATGGAAAGCTGTACAAAGCAAGTCAGCCTCTCACCGAGCAGAAAGGCACCACCTATATTGCAGCACGTTCTTTCACAGATCGATTCGGTGCTAAGCTCACCTATGATGCAAAGATGAAGGAATATATCATTGCTAGTGGGGTAACGGAGCTGCGTTATGCAGTGAAGAAGTCATCTTACAAAGTAAACGGCAAAGCACAAGCAATTACTGGAGCGCCTTTTGTTCAGAAGGGTTCCCTCATGATTCCAGTTCGCACGCTGCTGAAGCCATTAGCGATTACGATGACCTCAAACGCTGCAAAGAAACAGATCATTTTGAAATGGACCGTTAAACCGGTAGCGAAATTTGCCGTTAGTCCATCTGTGATTTACGCGGGAGAGAGCGAGATCTCTTATGTTGACCAAGCCTATCATCCCGAAGGGCTGAAGATTACGGAAGATCGCTGGGAAGGTCAAGCTCTATCTTTCGATGAACCTGGTACATACACAGTAAAACGATGGGTAAAAGATGAGCGCGGCATATGGAGTGATCCCTATTCGGTAAATGTGGTAGTACAAAGACCGAATCTGGCACCTGCGGCTCGCTTTGAAACAGACAAGACCTCTTATCGAATGGGGGAGCTCATCACGTATACGGATTTAAGTACGGATGACGAGAACCGAATTAAGAAGACAGAATGGATCAACAATGCCAAAGGGTTCTTCGAGCCGGGAGAGCAGACGATCACGATTAAGGTAACTGATGCTCATGGTGCAGTCGGTGAGTATTCCCAGACTATCACTATTGAGAATGAAACGCTTTATTCCAAAGATGAATTCAATTTGATGTATACGGATGTCGGCGATAAATTCCAACTCGACGGGGCAGGCGTTCTGAAGCTGCCTACGCAGGAGTATTCGACTACGACACAGGGGCAGCAAACACTGATTCGCAGCAACAGTCCGGAACATATCGAGCAGGAGGGTATCTATTATACGGATACGGTATCCGGCAACGTACGCTTCTTGACTCATAATCAGAATTTGCTTACTAACCCCGTTCGAATTTATATTGTTGCTACGAATGAGAATACGACAGCAGCGACGGTTACTGAAGAGCGTGTAGGGGTAGGCGGACCTGCTCCTTATGTATCTCAGACTGGCAAAGCGGCAGTAGGAAATTATTTATCCGCGAGAACTTCAGCTCCAGCCAACAAAGTAATCACAATACCTGCTGGAGAGAGCCGCACCATTCTCAGCAAGCTAAGCGATATCAAGCTGAATAAAGACAGAGTGGCAACGATGTATGCGGATGTAGTCACTTCTGCTCCGATCAAATTCAGTGTTGTCATCGTAGGGGCTGATAGAGATGTTCTATCAGAACTGCCGTACCTGCCAATTCTTCCACGTGACGGAAAGCATGTACGCGGAACATTCGAGGATGCCAATCGTACCGTTAATGTCATGCAGCCGCTTGGCGGCAGCGAAGCGTCGCGCATGATCTTGGTTGATAAAGTGGTAGATACACGCTTGCAGGGCTACGATATGACGAATGGCGACATGATGTCCAATGATGGAAATAACGGTGCGCTTTATGTAATGCGCTTGTACAATGTGCAACCGCGTACGGTCATCGCACTTAATCCACGTGGAGGCCATTATGGCGGAGCATTCCTGGTCAATAATAAGCTGGTCTATACGACAACGACAACCATTCTAAGCAATGCGAATGACGCAGGTGTCTTGTATAGAACGGGGGATGAGGTAGAGAGTGTATCTATCGTCTTTACCCCGGCATCAGGAAGCAACCTGCCGTTCAATCTCTTGTTCCTGCCAATGCCTGAGATCAAATATTAAGAAAAGCATTAGCTCATCCATCTACTAAAATGATGACTCGCACAAGCCAAGTAGCTTGTGCGAGTTTTTTCATGCTTGAATAGCACAATTAGTATACATAATTATTTATATGTTAATAGAAGGGTGATTCATTGCTATTCGAAACTTAATTGAGGAAAGATAAGAGCGGGAAGTAATAGCGGGTTTCTGCTATAATAACGATACGTACATAAGGTGGTGCTCGAATTGGACAAAATAATTGATGAACAATGTGACGAGACATGCCTGGGATCTGAGGCGACAAGCGTAGATATACTTAAGGCAAGAGTAGAGGATCAGACGGCTGTTGATCTCGCGGAACTATTCAAAGCGCTTGGCGATCCAACGAGAGTGAAGATGATCTATGCGCTGCTGTCGCAAGAGCTATGCGTGCATGATTTGTGTGTCGTGCTCGATATGACCCAATCAGCAGTGTCGCATCAGCTCCGTTATCTTCGGAATGTAAGAATCGTTAAGCGCCGTAAAGCAGGCAAGACCGTATATTATTCCTTGGATGACGATCATGTCAAAGAGATTTTCATGCAGACGCTGCAGCATCTCCATCATAACTAAACAATCCTCCAGCACCGTTTGTATGAATACTTACGGGACTGGAGGATTGTGTTTGAGAAAACTATTATGGCGTTTACCATTCGCTCTCCCAGGCACAAGCATAGGCACTTAGTCGGTTGGAGCTGCCTTCACTAGGAGTTCTGCTGCCGCCGATTCTATAATCGGCCCCAAGAAAATTTGCGAACATTTTGCTTTCTTGTCTTCTTATTTTACGAGCTTCTTTTCTTTCTCTTGCGGTTTCGTACAGTTTAATTTCTTCATCCGTCTCTGGCAGCACCTCAGGTACTGTAACGGGCTTGCCATCTTCTCCGAGCGCAACGAATGTCAGGAATGAGGTCGCACATACTTTACGTTCCCCTGTTAATAGATCTTCTGTAATGACGCGTACGAATACTTCCATTGAAGTTTTGTGAGCCCATGTAACGAAGGCTGATAGACATACAGCATCCCCTTTGCGAACAGGGTGGAGGAAGTCTACAGAATCTGTTGAGGCTGTCACGACTGGAAAGCGGGCATGCCTAGTTGCAGCAATCGTAGCAACGTCATCAATGTAAGCCATTAATTTACCGCCAAATATCGTGCCATGATGATTCGTGTCAGGCGGGAGAACAATAGAGGCCTTGATGGTGTAGGATGCACTGCAAGGCTTAATCGTACGGTGTTCAGACTGTTCTTGTAGCAGGTCTTGCTTCATAGTTATTCCTTCTTTCTTTCTGTTACGGACTTTAAAAGTATTGATCTACTCTACACCCGTTTCATCTATAGGTAAAATACATATATCGAATGGTATGTATGCCATGTATCTATATCAAACCAAAAGGAGGCGTACAGCATGGATTTTAGACATCTCAAGTACTTCACCGCTGTCGCCCAGCAGGGAAGCTTCACCAAAGCAGCAGAGGTTCTGCACATTACCCAGCCTACCTTGTCCAAGATGGTTCGGATGCTGGAGCAAGAGCTGGATTGTGAATTATTCGACCGATCGGCCAAGGCGATTCAATTAACTGATGCAGGAGAGACGATCCTTCGTTCATCTCAGCACATCCTGTCCTCCATGGATAAGATGACCGATGAATTAAATGAGCTGATGAAGTTAGAGAAGGGAACGCTCCGCCTTGGCATTCCGCCTATGGTAGGCGGACATTTTCTCACCTCTATCATTGAACGATTCCTTAGCCGATATCCGAATATCAAGCTGAAGCTTGTCGAGCAAGGCGGGAAGCTGATCGAAGCGAATATCGACAGCGGAGAGCTTGATGCGGGATTGGTCATCCTGCCCGTGGAGGCCTCACATGCCTTTCATCTTCATCACTTATTAGATGATAAGCTGATGATCGTGACGGATGCTGCCCATCATCTTGCGGGAAGGAAGCAGGTTGCTCTGCAGGAGCTTGAGCATGAGCCGCTCTTGCTATTCCGGGAGGAGTTCAGGGTCCATCATTTGATCAAGGACGCTTGCAGAGAAGCGGGCTTCGAGCCGGAGATTGTATGCGAGAGCTCGCAGTGGGATTTTATGACGGAGATGGTCTCGGCAAAGCTTGGCATAACGCTGCTCCCAGAACGGATCTGCTTAACGCTTGATCCAGGCAGATTCGCTATTATTCCTATTGAGCAGATCGTCATTCCATGGCGGTTATCCATGATATGGAGCAAAGAGCATTATATTTCGTTCGCTGCAAGGGAATGGATTCATTTTGTCCAAGCCGATACGGAGCAGTCTTCCTACTAGAGGCTCTTTCTCTTGAGCTGCATTTACGCTTATAATATAGGGTAATTGTAGATTCATTAAAGGAGTCTAATCGTGACAAAGCCGAAATTATTTATTGGTTCATCTAGGGAAGCAATCAAATATGTTAATGCCCTTCATCGTTTATTACATCGCTGTGCTGAAGTAACCCCTTGGCACGCAGGCGCTTTCAAAGCAAATGATTATGCCATGGAATCGCTGGAGCGCCAGCTGCAGACAAGTGACTTTGCTGTATTCGTATTAGCTTCAGACGATATTGTAAGGATAAGAGGAAAAGCATATTTATCTCCAAGAGACAACACGATATTTGAGATGGGCATGTTTTGGGGGAAGCTGCATAGAAGTCGTATTTTCTTCTTAGTTCCAGAGCAAGTACCCGCAGAGCAGGATGGGCAAGTGATTGAGCAATTCCGTCTTCCATCTGACCTGCAAGGCCTGACGGTCTTGACGTATGAACAACGTTCGGATGAGAATTATGATGCTGCGGTCAATATCGCTTGTGATGAGATTGCTGAGCAAGTCAGGCTTCTCGGCAGTTATCAAGACTTGTCTGTGCGGCTTACAAGCTATGAACAAGAATTAAAGAGAAGACATAATCTGCTTCATTTTTTTATAGCCTTCAATAAAGATGCGTTCGACAAGCCTAACAGCTATGAACGGATGTATGAGGCGATTCGCAATGCCTATGATCCAACCCCTCTCGAAGGCTATCGGGTAACAGGAGCTGCGATCTGGCAAGCAGAGCTTGATGGTCTGAGACAGATGGCAGGTAACGTAGGCAAAGGACGCTTCTTTCCTTATCATATGAATGAAGGAATAGAAGAGGGGGAATCCAAAATCCTCGTCGTCGATGCTTATTTGAATAGTACAATGAGGTTCCTTCGGCTCGGTAAGCTAGTTGCCGCAGGCTACGTGCTATGTTATCCTGTGGGTAAGGAATATGTCATTACTGTGCATCTTGCAGGAGCGAAGGCGGCCTCTGAAGAAGAGCTTGCCCAGCTTGCGCAGCAGAATAGCGAATTAATGGATACGATTAATTATTTGCTTGGAGGCGATTCGCAATGAGCAGGAGTAACGGAGGCAAGGAAAGATTGTCGATTGGATTTGTAAGAAAGTCAGAAGTGAATGAGACGCCAGAAAGTCCAGTCTATGTAGCGCCATCTCTTGATGGTCGCGATCGTGAGTATGTCGTCGTCTTTGAACGCAAAGCCATTTATAAGAAGCCATCTTTTTTATTATAGCATGCAAGAAAACCCTAGAGAAATCTGGGGTTTTTGTATAAGAGGGGGTCTTGGCGGTGAAGATCGTGGTCGTATCTGATACCCATATGCCAAGAATGGCAAAGCGGCTTCCAGCGAGATTGCTGACGGAGCTTGCAGATGCAGATTTGATCATTCATGCGGGGGATTGGACTCGTACGGAGGTGTATGAGGAGCTTGTACGCTTCGCTCCTGTAGAAGGTGTTGCGGGAAATAATGACGGCATTGAGCTGCAGGAGCGTTTTGGATTCCAGAAGATCATTGTATGCGGCATGCTTCGAATAGGTATCGTACATGGCCATTTGCCGTCATCGAGCAGAACAGCCGCACAAAATGCTGCACGCGCTTTTGATGTCTCTGAGGTTGACGTTATCGTATTCGGCCATTCACATGTTCCGTTAAGGAAAGAAGTGAACGGTGTTCTTTATTTCAACCCAGGCTCTCCAACAGCCAAAAGAAAGCAGCCTCGCTATTCCTTCGGCATATTGAATATCGCCAAGGATCAATGGAAAGCGAAGCATATTTATTTCGATAGCAAGGAGTAGCCCTATAGTCAGCGGAAAAGTTGTCCAACCCGTTCGAAATAAGTTATTCTAAAGGAATAGCTGTGAGCGATGGGAGGACGGACATGATGGTTGTTGCGGCGTTAGTGCTAATAGGATTGTTATATTTCTTTTTAATTTTTCCCACGCAGTGGCTTAAGGTCGAGCGTATAGCCTCTCATACAGGTTTAGGAATACGAATCCTTCAAATTAGTGACTTGCACGTTGAGAAGATACGAATTAACGCCTATCGGTTGAGACGATTAATAAGGACAGAGCGTCCGTCGTATATTTTCATTACGGGAGATTTCACGCAGAAAGAACGAGCTTTGCCTAAGGTTAGGCATTATATAAGAGCGATCGCCTCTGAGGGTATCCCTGTGTTTGCGGTGTTAGGCAATCATGATCACCGCTTGAGTCCCCCAGCCATGCAGGAGCTATTACAGCTATTATCTGATGAAGGCGTAATTGTACTGAGCAATTGCTCTTATGATGCAGGCGCTTTTCAAATTGTGGGCATTGATGATTGGGGAAGTAAGAGAAGTGATATGAAGCGGGCATTCCGTGATGCAGTTCCAGACAAACCTTTAGTTGTGATTACACATGATCCCAATCTCGTATTGGAATTGAAGCATCACTTTACGTATTTGATGGCTGGCCATTTCCACGGGATGCAATTCCATATCCCTTTTTTGTTCCGTTATGTGAACAAGGGAAGGCTAGCCAGACAGGGAATCTACAAGGGACTGCATACAGGCAATAATGGGATGTTCTATATTTCAAAAGGAATCAGCCAGGCTGGTCCGAATGCCCGTTTTCTTATTCGCAGTGAAGTCACCATTCATCAATTATGAAGGATTGAAGGGATTGCTGATGGAGCAAGGAAAGAGCTGCAAAGTCGAGCGGACGGGAATCATTATTGCAGTCACAGAAGCTTTTTTCATAATAGAGGTTGTAGGGAAACACATGCGCATCCCTTGGTCAAAAGCAACTGGTCAACTGAAGCTCTCTGATGCCGTGAAGTGGAGCGGCAGCAGCTGGGTGAAGATAGAGGAGAAAGGGTGAACGTGATGAGGATGAAGGTAACCAAGGAAGCGACAGCGATGTTCAAGCGTGAATGGGGATTTCATGACGGTGACAGCATTCGTATATTTGTTCGATACAGCGGCGGGGCAGAGGATGCTTTTTCGTTCGGGATTATGAAGGATATCGCTCGTTATCCGATTGTGACAATCGTAGAAGATGGCATCCATTTCTTCATGGAAGAGAATGATGCCTGGTATATGGACGGCAAAGATTTAACGATTGATTGCCGCAATGATAGCATCGTCTTCATACGATAAAGCCATGGCTACAAAGATAAGCATGATTAAAAAGACGCTTCCTCCGGTAAACGGCTAGGAAGCGTCTTTTGTTAGATTTTTATTCTAAACGAATAATTGCTAGAGCAAAGGGAGCTTGAATGGTTTTTTGTAAAGTGGGTAAAGCCATTTCACTCCGCTTGGTGTTAACGTATCGCCTAATAGATGGGATACATAACCGATGACAGCGACGTTCTGTACACCATCCAGCCCAAGATACTGCTCTAGTCCCGCTCCGATAACACCCCATGCAATAACAGCCCATACGGTATGTGTCATCCCACGATGCTTCAACCACGGGGCTATCCCTACAAATAAGCCTAGTCCGATAAGCCATTCTATGCCATAATAAAAGCCGCCATAGAGCAAGCAGCCTCCGATAAGGCTGACCAAAGCATTGCGGATCGTACCTTTCCGAGCGATTAACCCTAACAAGACGATAGCGATAGCCGCAATTCCGAGCTTGATGTTGAGCTGGCGATCACTCCAATAAAAATAAGCGAGAGCGGCAATGAATATCCAGCCACCCCAATGAAGCGCCCCGTATAATTGCTTCGACAGCTTGGTCAGCTTGCTGCTTAGAATGCTTGGACCATCCAGATCCGCGCTCAGAGCAGAAAATGCAGCAATAGCCACATAAGCAGAAGCATTCGTGATGGAAAATGGATAATAGGCTGCTGCGGCTGCCCCAATCGCAATTCCGATCCCAAGATGGGTAGTCCCTTTCATTGTTCCTCCTGATGTTCTGCACGGTAGTCAAACGTATGTTCGCCAGCTTATTATACCGTTATATCCGAAGGAGAACAAGTGTACGAACGGCAAAGCAGAAAGCTATTATTAGTCCAAGCGGGCTGGTCTTTCTCGTTTGCTGATTTCTTCAGAAACGACGAACGCTAGATCCTCGTTATTGAATAAAGACAGTACTTGGAGAACGGTATCATCATCAATGTCACCGGCATCTTCTTTTGGAGCCGTTAGAGATAGTGCTTCGCTAAGAGCCTCATTGTTCCCCTGCTGCGGATAGGCACGGGCATATACCTCATGCGGATCTAGGTCATGATTGACGCACCACTGGGCAAAAACAAGAATCATTGTCTGCTCGTCACGCTTGTAACTCTCGGTAATGAATTCATTCCTATCTGTGGGATACATTGCCAATACTCCTTTTTACCTTTAATATGAATTTATTATAACGAATATTCAAGCGAATCACGAGGAGGTTTCAATGGCCGAAGATAACATTATTTTTTTTGAAGAACCGAAGGAATGGCGTTTATGGTTGGAGAACCATTACGATAAGGAATCTGCCCTTTGGGTTGGATTTTATAAGAAGCATACCAAAAAACCGACGTTGACGTGGCCGGAATCCGTAGATGAAGCCCTTTGCTATGGATGGATTGATGGAATTCGCAAAGGGATCGATGAAGACAGCTATAAAATCCGGTTCACGCCTAGAAAGACAGGTAGCATATGGAGCTCTGTGAATATTGGTCGAATAGAAGAAATGGAGCGCCTAGGGCGATTAACGCAAGCTGGCAGACAAGCCTTTGAGAAACGGAAGGAAGCCAAATCCGAGATCTATTCTTATGAACAGCAGGAGGAAATTGTTCTTGGGGAGGAGTATGAAGCCTTATTTAAAGCGAATGAAAAGGCATGGCAGTTTTTTATACAGCAGCCAGCCGGTTATCGAAAGACGACAATCTGGTGGATTATTAGCGCCAAGAAAGAGGATACTAGGCTGCGCCGGTTAATGACGCTTATTGCAGATTCGGAGCAAGGCAGGAAAATTTCCCAAGCGACGTGGAAGAAGGCAAAGGAGAATGCTTTGGAATGAGGATGCTGTTCCTATTTATATCATGAAACATTGTGTTAAAGGTGAAATATCAGTAAAATAAGTGGAGCTTCGCACTTTTTCGTAAAGAGGGGACTTTATGCGGTTATTACACGCTTCTATCTGCCTTACGCTGCTTATTCTTATCAGCGTATTTCCCAAATCATTATCGGCAGCTAGCGAATCAAGCCTTGAGGCTATACAAGCCGAATCGGCTATTCTAATTGATGCTAAGACAGGTGCCATTCTCTATGCGAAAAACGAAAACGAACGGTTATACCCGGCAAGTATAACAAAAATCGTCACAGGAATCATTGCTTTGAAGAATGCCAATCTTGATGAGTTAGTGACCGTATCAAAAGCAGCACGCTATGAAGACGGGACGCGTGTTTATCTGGCAGAGGGCGAAC
The DNA here is from genome assembly GCF_059383895.1 of Paenibacillus sp. J22P59. Classification (NCBI taxonomy): domain Bacteria; kingdom Bacillati; phylum Bacillota; class Bacilli; order Caryophanales; family Paenibacillaceae; genus Paenibacillus; species Paenibacillus sp. J22P59. The sequence continues at coordinate 596,155 of NZ_JBXENX010000001.1, read as the reverse complement.
AAAAGGCGATGCAGGATTTGGTGGAAGGCATGCTTATTAATTCTGGTAATGATGCAGCTACTGCTATTGCCGAGCATATGGCTGGATCAAAGGAACAGTTCGCGGAGCAGATGAATGCATTCGTGAAGGAACTCGGGCTATGGAACACCAGATTCGCTAACCCAAGCGGATTACATGATGATAACCAGTACACAACAGCGCATGACATGTCTATTATTGCGCGTTATGCAATGCAGAATGAGGAATTTCGTCGTATCGTATCAACGGTGTCGAAGCCGTGGCTAGGGCTTGAATGGACCTCGGAGCTATATAATCACAACAAACTTTTGACCACATATGAAGGCGCTTCCGGTATTAAGAATGGATATACGAGCAAATCTGGATTTACGCTGGTTTCTTCCGCCAAGCGAGGAGATACTGAGTTTATTGGCGTTATTCTAAGGGGAGTCAGCGATAAAACGATTTATAAAGATATGAGAGCGTTGCTGGACTACGGATTCTTGAATTACAAGAGCGAGCTCTTACTTAATGAAAGTGAACGGACAACCTACACAACAAGTGATACTGGTGAAGAAATGGGCTTCTATGCTGCAGAACCTGTATGGATTACAGTTCGCAATGATGAGGAAACGCCTGTCACTGTAGATTCAGAAGGGAATGTCTTTGTGCGCTCCAGCCCGTATTCCCTAGCAGGCCCGGCTGCTGCCTTGGTTCCTATTGTTAATGAAAAATCAGAGGTCCAAACAGCCTCCGTTGGCGGTATTGACACTCCACAAGCAATAGAGCCTTCTTCTGTATGGGTGCAAGCGATTATCGTCATCTGGTTTCTGATGATTGTTTTCTTATTATGGTGCGCACGATTGATCATTCGAAAAAGACGAAGAAGGATGTAAGACATTCTTCAAGCTGTATGGCTTAAAGTCGCAGAAATGCGGCTTTTTTGTTGTAGTTCGAAATCGGTTAGAACAGCGAAAAAGTGGACAACAGCATTATCTGAATAAACTTAATGTCATTAATAAGGTTTAGAAAACAGGTGGTTTGTCCAAAGAATCGTTGACATTTATGTCCTCTTCAAAGAATGAAGCTAAAAAATTAGTTAATGATATAAATTATAAGTGATATTAAATAATAAACCAGCATAAAAAAAGCAACGGTGCAGCCTGTTAGGGCTGCGCCGTTACTACGAATTGAAGACAAATGTATACGAATAGGGCAAGTCCAGCACAAATGCCTAGAATCGTAAATACAGCTTTTGGTCCGCTCATGTGAACACCAACTTTCTATAATAACCCTCCTTCTATTATAGACCATATCAAGTTGCAATGTCATAGCTGCTGGAATGCAGATGGGAAAGATGCGCGAAAGTTTTATGTCTTTTTTATGTCAGAGAGTTAAGCACAGCTATGCTATTCATGAAAAAGCGGAATAGGTATAATGTTAAGCGATTATTGTGCAGCCTGACCGGATTCTGCCGGAGCTGATTCACGAGAAGGAGTACTATGAACTTGCATAATAAAGCTCAGTAAAAGCCGAACGGAGAGATGCCATTGAGACAAAAGGTAGCTGTTATTATCGTCCATGGTCTCGGCAAGCAGCGCATTGATTACGCAGCTAAATTTACTGATTCGCTAATAAGAAGATTCGCCAAATCGACAGGAGTACGCCAGCCAAGCGAACATCTGGTCATTCATCCCGTTTATTGGGCCGATGTGTTCGCTGATAAGGAAGAAGAGCTGATGAATAAGCTGGTTATTCCTTATCAATTGCACTATAAGCTGCTTCGCTCCTTCGTTGTACATTATTTGGGAGATGCTGTGGCCTATCAGCCGCTTGAAAGCACGAATCAGAAGTACGAGGCCATCCATGACAAGATCAGTAATACGCTTCATCGCCTAACTTCTCTAGCTGGTGCTGATGCGCCGCTTTGTGTCATCTCGCATAGTTTGGGAACGATTATTGCCAGCAATTTTTTCTATGATATTCAAAACTCCGTTCTGCGCAAGCCGCAAATCAGGAATCCGAGCTCTGCCATGGAACGTGGGGATACGCTGACATCGTTTTATTCCTGTGGAACAACCTTGCCGCTATGGAGCTTGCGCTATCGCGATTTCGACAGGCCTATTAGGGTGCCTAGCGAATCAATGCGTATGCATAACCCTCATATTAAGGGTGAATGGATTAATTTCTATGATAAGGATGACATTCTTGCTTTTCCGCTCAAGGGCATACACACCGCTTATGATCAAGCAGTAAGCAAGGACTTGGAAGTGAATGTGGGCAGTTGGTTCAGGAAATGGAATCCGCTCAGCCATAATGGATATTTTACGAATGACGATGTTTTGGACAATATTACGAATGGATTGGTTCAGGTATGGAGAGCTGTTAATCGGATGGATGAGTCATAGAGGATATTATTGTTATAAACAGAAGCCGCATAGTTGCGGCTTTTTATTATGAATATTTATTGACTAGCCTATTTGCTCTAGCAACTTTCAAATACCGTTATGATAGGGATCATGTTATGATGAGTTAATCTCACTAGAAAGCGGAAAATGAACGAAAACGACAGCTGTATTTTGAAGCTGGGAAGGGGTAGATGATGTTAACAGAAATTAAAGATGTCAAATATGCATTATCTGCATTGGAAGCGTCATCAATCGTCTCGATTACGGATGAGAATGGGATCATTACCTATGTGAATAATCATTTTTGTGAAATATCCAAATATACGAGTGCTGAAGTAATAGGCTTGAGCCATAAGGTTATAAGCTCCGGATTTCATCCCTCTGCGCATTTTAAGGAGCTGTGGGAGACACTCAGTGAAGGGCAAGTGTGGAAGGGTGAATTGAAGAATCGGGCTAAGGATGGCAGAGAATATTGGGTAAACTTGACCATCGTGCCTTTTGTAAATGAACAGGGCGATGTCTATCAGCATGTGGCGATCGGCACCGATATTACGATACGGAAGCAGAATGAGCTTAAGTTGTTACAGACTATGGAAAATCTGCGTGATATCGAGAATGCCCTGGATGAATCGTCGATTGTTGCCATCACGGACAATGTTGGCGTCATTACCTATGTGAATGAGAAGTTTTGCAAAATATCCAAATATGATCGGGAAGAGTTGATTGGAAAAACACACCGGGTTATTAATTCAGGCTATCATCCCAAGTCTTTTTTCAAAAACATGTGGGAAACGATCAAGCAAGGCGGCGTGTGGAAGGGCGAGGTCAAAAACCGTGCCAAGGACGGCAGCGAATATTGGATGAATACAACGATTGTTCCTTTTCTCAACGAAGACGGCATTCCTCATCAATTTATCTCAATTCGTACGGATATTACCGACCGAGTCAAGGCTGAGGCCGCTCTAGCCGAACGTACAGAACAGCTCGCCAAGGCACGTGATGAAGCTATCAAAGCGAGTCTGATCAAGAGTCAGTTTCTAGCTAATATGAGCCATGAGCTGCGGACGCCGCTTAATGCAATCATTGGTTATAGCGAGATGCTCCAGGAGGAGGCAGAAGAGCAAGGAGAATCTGTCTTTGCAGATGACTTGGGGAAAATCAGCAAAGCCGGCAATCATCTGCTTACTCTGATTAACGATATTCTGGATATTTCCAAGATCGAGGCAGGTAAAATGGAGCTCAGTTTGGAGACATGCAGCTTGCCTGAGCTGATTCAAGACGTAATGACAACCATTGGACCGTTGGTCGAGGTGAAGGGCAATAAGATTCAGACGGTATGCGTAGAAGAAGGAGATATAACAGCGGATGTTATGAAGCTGCGGCAAATACTCATTAATTTACTGAGCAATGCCAACAAGTTTACAGAGAATGGCTTAATTACATTTGAGATTGCCAAAAAAATCAAAAATCATAGGGATGGTTACAGCTTCCGCGTTCAGGATACGGGAATAGGCATGACTCAGGAGCAAATACAAAAGCTGTTCCAGCCCTTTACACAGGCTGATGCTTCGACTACTAGAAAGTACGGCGGCACGGGCCTCGGCCTTGCAATCAGCCAGCAATTCAGTCAGATTATGGGCGGGGATATTCTGATAGAGAGTGAGTTCGGTGTAGGGACAATCTTTACTTGCTGGCTGCCCTTATCTCCAGAGAATGTGCAAGATTCATTTCCTGGCATAAGCCATGCACCGGTTTTAGCTGCCGATGATGCTGATCCGATTAGTATCCTTCTTATTGATGAAGCCTTCAATCGGGAATTAATGGAACGATATCTCGTCAAAACAGGTTGGACATTAGCCTACGCAGATAATGGCCCGGATGGGCTGCTGCTGGCAAAGCAACTGAAGCCCAAAGTAATCTGTCTCGATATTCTTATGCCAACCATAGATGGGTGGAGTGTTCTGACAGCAATAAAAAGTGATCCTGAGCTGGCAGACATTCCAGTTGTTATCTGGTCCATGACCAGTGACAGGCAGCGCGGATATACACTGGGCGTCTCCGAATACTTAACCAAACCGATTGAGCGTGAGCAATTAATTAAGATTATGGATAAATATATTTCGCAATGTGACGACCATCAGGTGCTCGTTATCGAGGATGATACGACGACAAGCGAGCTGATGACCAAACTATTGCAACGGGAAGGCTATGCGGTTGCTCAGGCGGGGAATGGTCGACTTGCCTTGGAGCAAATTGCTACTGAAGCGCCTTCGCTCATCCTGCTGGACTTGATGATGCCGGAGATGGATGGATTTCAATTCATTGAAGAGCTCCGGAAGCAGGAGACCTGGCGAGATATTCCGATTGTTGTCGTAACAGCGAAGTCTATTACATTGGAAGAGCGATTGAAATTGAATGGTTATGTGAAAAACATTATTCAAAAGGGTTCATTTGACTATAATGCTTTGCTCGCTGAGATTCGTCGATTCATGAGCATTGCGAATAAAAAATAAACAAGAGAATGTCTAAGATCGGATGAGAGAGAAGAAGGAGGACGAAATGGGATGAATACTGTTCTTCTGATCGAAGACAATGAGATGAATCGGGACATGCTGTCCCGTCGCCTGGAGCGTAAAGGCTATCGAATCGTGACTGCCGAAGACGGCAAGCAAGGAGTAGATCTTGCAATAGAGGTACGTCCAGATCTCATTCTGATGGATCTGAGCTTGCCGGTACTTGATGGATGGGAGGCAACACGTCTGCTGAAAAGCTCACCTGAAACGAGAGAAATACCGGTGATTGCTCTTACCGCCCATGCGATGACAGGTGACGAAGTGAAAGCGTATCAGGTTGGCTGCGATGATTTCGACACGAAGCCGATTGTTTTCGACCGTTTGCTTGAGAAGATGCGCAAGGCTTTGGAGAAAAACGTACGCTAAGCTGTATTTATTTGATCATTAATCAATATTTGCGTAAAAAACAGTCTGCCATGGCAGACTGTTTTTTATTGAACTATTATATTCGCCATTATAGTTGACAAAATAGGACTACACATGTAGCATGTAGATCGTAGGCTTACAGTTGTGATCCTTTTACATGTAACAGGAGGTTTCGAGCATGGCAAAATTACCACAAATCACAGATGCAGAATGGGAAGTTATGAAAATCCTCTGGGCGAGGGAGGAATGTCCATCAAGCGAAATTGTTAAACAACTAACGGAAACAATGGAATGGAGTCCGAAGACGATTCGTACGTTGCTTACCCGCCTGGTGCAGAAGGAAGCGGTTGGAATTAACAAAGACGAATCGCGACGAGCCCAACTGTTTTACCCATTGGTTTCAGAAAAAGAGTATTTACAAAGTGAGACCCAAACTTTTCTGCAAAAATTGTACGGCGGAGCGATTAAACCGATGCTTGCCAACTTTCTGCAGGAGAAAAAACTGACGGAACAGGAAATCAATGAGCTGAAACAATTATTCGATGATAATAAGAACGATGCTGACAAACCGAAGACAGGCGAATAGCCATGATATATGTACAATTGTATTTACAGGTTTTTTTCGACTGGGTGATTCGGGCTTCGGTAATGGCAAGTATGCTGGTTGTTCTCATTGTCATAGTCAAATGGATGCTCAGAAACAAGCTGCCGGCGAAGTGGCATTATCTCCTATGGTTGCCTGTTGTCATCCGTCTTGTCTTGCCTTGGGCACCAGAGAGCTCGTACAGCGTGTACAATCTATTGCCCATTAAGCAGCAGTTGTCTAATGAATTCTTTTTAGAATCGCTCGATGATATTTCCAATCTTTATGAACGAAGAAATCAGTTAAATAATAACGAGGATTCTCCAAGCCAATGGACACTCAAAGGTCGATCCGACTCCACGGTTCATTCTGCTGCGAGCGTTTCTGAGAAACAAGTCCATGCAAAGTCATGGTTAGTGGATCTATCAGCCAAAATAACGCTGCGAGACATCCTGTTGTTTGGATGGTTGCTAGGGGTCATAGTCTTAAGTCTTGTAACCCTTGTAGCTAATATCTACGTGTATAGAAGAATTAAAAAACAGCCCAATGTAACCAACCCGGCGATATTACAAGTATTCGAGCAATGCAAACGCCAAATGTCGGTCAAACAACCGATTCTTCTGACCGTAACAGATGCAGTCCCGAGTCCTGCGGTATATGGGTTTATGAAACCAAGGATTTTATTATCCCAATCGTTGATTCGTTCGATGGATGCCGATCAATTCCGTTATATTTTCAAGCATGAACTGGCACATATCAAGCGCAGGGATGTTGCGATGAATTGGCTCATACATGTTCTGGTTATTTTACATTGGTTTAATCCGCTCATATGGGTTGTCTACGCACGAATACGGGCGGATCAAGAGGTAGCCTGTGATGCATTAGCCTTGGCCTACATCCATACTGAACACAAAGCAGCGTACGGTCAGACGATCATTAATTTGTTGGAGCATTATGCACGAGCACGGAGATATCCAGGTTTGGTCGGATTATCGGGCAATTACAAGCATCTCAAGAGGAGAATACTCATGATCAAACATTTCAAGAAAAATTCTATTCGCTTATCTGTATTAGGATTAGCAACACTATTAACTGTCTGCTCAATCTCATTAGTAAATGCTCAAGGGTCATCAACGCAAGGGATACCAACTCAATTAAAAGAAACCGTGGAAGTGGTGAAGTTATCCAAGTCTGGAGGCGGCCAAAGCGAACGCTTGAAAGTGAATACTGCTGAAGAAGCAACTCGGGTATTGCAGAAGTATTTAAACCTGACTGGATTTTCACTTATGAAAGATGAGAGGGAAGTAGCCACTGCATCTTATGTAACCAAGGACGACAGCAGGCGTGTATGGGTTGGTCCTAATAATAAAATAATCGGTATTAACGATATGAAGGCAGCTAAAGAATCAAACAAAAGCAATGAAATACCAAAAGAACAATGGATTTCAATAGACCAAAGTAAAGAGAAAGCGATTCAATTGGCTCAACCATTCCTGGACGGTAGTGTTCAAGAAGTACAAATTACAACAACAGAGCATAGCTACGCCAATGACTCACTTATTTTATTTGAAATTATTCCTTCTTCTGAAGGCAATCTTACCAGCGATGGCCGGTTTCTTGTAACAGTAGACCGATCCACTGGAGCTATCACAAATATTAATCCTTTTCTGTGAATGAGTTGAACGACTGGAGGCTTTCATCTGCTACCGCAGGGGCTGAAGGACAACAAATGGACAGCCGGAGAACAATCATTAAATAACCAGTGCAGCAGTCTGAACATCAGGCTGTCGCACTGGTTTTTTCTCTTACAGGAAAAAATATAATATTCATTGACGTGTATATACATTTAAGTGTATATTAGGTCCATGAATACAATCACTTTACAACATGCATTATTCACAATCGCCGAACCTAATCGTTTCAACATCGTGGAATTATTAAGACAAGGCTCGCGCTCGGTGAATGAAATCGTTCAGGCCCTAAATCTCGGTCAGCCGCAGGTATCAAGGCATCTGCGCATATTGAGCGAAGCCGGTTTGGTGCGTTCGCGCACCAAGGCACAACTACGGATATATAGTCTCGAAGCTCAACCCTTCCAGGAGCTTGATGCATGGTTCGACTCATTCAGCCTCTTATGGGAAGACCGGTTGGACAACTTCGAGGACTATATGCTCGAAATAAAAGAAAAGGAGAACTTATGACTGTAAACAACAGGGTGATAAGGATCAATGATGATGAGAAGACAAGCTAAAATCAAAAGAGATCGGGAGCGACGGGAGCTTACCATCGAACGCGTAGTTGAGCTGCCCCTCAAGCTTGCATGGGAGGGCTGGACCGAGCCCAAGCATATTGCACGCTGGTGGGGACCCAAGGGATGGACAACGACCGTATACGAGATGAAGGTCATTCCCGGCGGGATATGGCGCTATAGTCTGAAGGCGGATGACGGCAGTGGAGAAGAAGCGTTTTGCCGCGCGATTTATCATGAGGTTAGCGAGGCTTCGCTGCTTGTCTACACGGATTCATTTGCTGATCGAGATTGGCAAGTGATTGAAGGCAGCGAAATGCTCACAACCGTTGCTTTTATGAAGATCAAGGAAGGAACAAAACTTAAGATTATTACTCGCTTCGCAAGTGTTCAAGACTTGGATCAGGCAGAGGCGATGGGGATGGTTGATGGATTCAAGGATGCGTTTGATCGCTTGGATGAATATTTGAGAACGATACAAGGAGGATATATGAATACTATTGTTTCGAAAGATGGAACAGAAATTGCTTATGAAAAGAAGGGGAATGGACCTGCAATTATTTTGGTAGGTTCGGCGCTTGCCGAGCAGAGAGATGCTGAGCAGCTTGCCGAGCAGCTCGCCCTTCATTACACGGTATACAATTATGATCGGCGCGGACGGGGGCAAAGTACAAATACGGAGCCTTATACAGTCGAACGGGAATTGGAGGACATCGAGGCGCTCATTAATGAAGCTGGAGGGAAAGCCTCCTTGTTCGGAAGCTCATCCGGAGCGGTGCTGGCCCTTGAAGCAGCTAATAAATTATCAGGTAAAATTACGAAGCTATTCTTATATGAGCCTCCTTTTATCATTAATGAAGGCCGCCCTCCGGTATCGCGGGAATATGTTCAACATTTGAACGAGCTGATTAAAGATGGAAAGCGCAGTGAGGCAGTAGAATATTTCATGACCGAAGCGGTTGGCATCCCTTCCGAGTACCTCGTACATATGAAATCAGATCCGTCGTGGCAGTCCATGGAGAAGCTTGCTCATACTCTCGCTTACGATGGCATGATTATGGGGGACACGCAATGGGGCAATCCGCTCCCGACTGATCGTTGGCAAGTAGAGTTACCTGCATGGGTTATTACTGGTGAGAACAGTGAAGCATTCTTCCATGAGGCAGCAAAGCAGCTTGCTGGATTATTGCCTCAAGCTGAGCATTATACGCTTGCTGGTCAGGATCATTCAGCGGTCATGATGGCACCAGATGTCTTGGCGAAGGTGATTGCTGATCTGGATCTGAAAGAATGCCATGCGAAAGGAGAAGCGAAATGACAGATCAAAAGAATCAAGTCTATCAGACAGCTTCCCCCAATCCTGATCTCAAATCGCTTAACCGTCTTATTGGTACTTGGGAAGTAAGCGGAAGTGCAGAAGGAAATGTAACCTATGAATGGATGGAAGGCGGATTTTTCTTAATTCAGCATGTAGATCTTAAACAGTATGACCAGGGTGAGGTAACAGCCTAATGCGTTGACCTGCTGGCCGATACGCTGGCTGGATAATCAGAGCCATTTTTTCGCATAACAATGCCTGAGCTTTCCACCGTACATCGGACGAGTGAATTGGAGAGTGAAGCCTCTATTTTCTAAGTTATTAATGCTTACATGGTTCTGTGGATGAACGGTAGAATAAAGGTAGCGACAGCCGTTCTCTCTGGCACGTTGTTCACGCAGCTCATGAAACTGTCGCTGTAATCCGAGGCCGCGAACGGATTCATGAACGACCGTCGCATCCAAGCTTGCAACGTAAGCCAACTCTTGCTCTGATAGTCCAAATTCTCTTCCGAGGTTATTTTCACTTAAGCCAGGAAAAGCGAGCAGGGAATAAGCAACAAGTTCTCCGCTCAAAAAAGCACCGTATATTTCTCCTTTTTCTTGAACATGCGCATATAAGTACTCTTCATCATCCATCGCAAACAGATCCTGATCAGAGATTCGAGAGATGACATCGACCATAAGCTTCATTATCGTTGGAACCTCCATATGTCCCAAACGCCGGATTTCCAAACTCGTGTTTCTTGTCATAAATAAAGTTCCTCCAATCTAGGGTGAGAACACTATTATCTCATTAATTGCTGCGCAAATCGTGGCAATTTTATTTTATAGGGAAGGTTTGTCTAATTATAGAATCCGGTAAAATAAAGCACTTGACTTTTAAATGCGATCAAGCGGGTACTTGACACCTGTATGCTATAGTAAAAAGATATCTCAAGCTGCCCAAATTGTGAGCAAGCTAGATTATTCTAAAATTTACTAACCGTAGGTGGGAGGACCGCATGTTTCAGTATAGCAATCAAACTTATGCAGGTGTACAATTCGGAAGTCAAGATTTGAGGTATGGCGAGCTTATTAGCTGTACATTTGATCGCTGTTCTTTTTCTAACGGATCTCTTGAGGAGATTATAACGAGCGGCTGCCGTTTCATTGAATGCGACTTCAGAGGGGCATTATTAAATGGCTCTATTCATAAAGAATCTGCTTTTGAGAATTGTACGTTTAATGGTGCGAATCTTTTTGTCTCGAAGTTTGAAATGTGTAAAATGACGGGCTCGGATTTTTCTGGTGCAACTATGGATGGAATCACTATTTCTGAAGGTGACTGGTCCTATACGAATTTGCGCAATACCCAATTAGTTCGACAAGATTTGCGCGGGGTTAAATTTTATGAAGCAGACTTTTCCGGTGCGAATCTAGAAAAAGCTGATCTGAGAAATAGTGACCTGACTATGGCCTTGCTTGCAAAAGCCAAGCTGCAGGGCGCTAATGTATCAGGGGCGAAAATGGATGGCGTGGACTTCAAAACCTTCGCAGTTACAGGTATGAGAATGGATAGAGAGCAAGCGGTCTTGCTTTCGCTTTCTTATGGCGCCAAAATAGTTTAGAAAGGCAGTAAGTAATTTATGGTTAGACGGAGGAAACAACTTGGAGCAAGTACTTTAGTCTGGACTATAATGAATTTTAAAAGGAGGATAGGTTGGATACAATGATGAAAATGGCGAATAAGGGAGTTTAGATGAAATGACACCGAATCGAATAGATTTACCAACAAGAAGATATTTGCTGATCTCGGTGTTAATCCTACTGTTTTCTGTTTTCATATTCCAGCAGTTTGCGGACGAATTAACCGAAAATGAATTAATCCGATTTGATCAGAGCGTGATAGATTGGGTGCAAGGATTTATTAGTCCACAGGTAACAATCATTATGAAAGTATTCACATTCCTCGGCTCTACAACGGCCTTAATTGTGCTGCTTATCGCTTCGGTTACATTAATGATTGGGCAGAAAAAACGATGGGAAGGCTTATTTCTAGTCATCGCGATTGGTGGCGGGACGGTTTTTAACCTATTGTTGAAATGGATATTTCAGCGCGAAAGACCAACCTTAAATCGATTAATTGAGGCAACGGGATACAGCTTTCCCAGCGGGCATTCGATGGTTTCATTTATTTTCTATGGGATGCTAGGTATGCTGGTCTATATGTTCCTTGTGTCCAAATTACCGAAGCTAATGACGATTATGATCTCAATTATTCTTATTCTAATGATAGGTACAAGCCGGATCTATCTGGGTGTTCATTACCCTAGTGATGTCATTGCCGGTTTTGCGGCTGGGGGAGTATGGCTTGTCATTTGTCTTATGGGATTAAGGCTGGTGTTACTTTACAGAGGAACAGAGTCTCTTTAATAAAGACTTGTCTTTTTAATCAATTAAAGCTATTATGGATTCATAGAGTCGTTAATGGAGGTGCCCAATGAAATATTCTCAGGCGACCGACTATGCGCTTCATGCGATGCTCTTTCTGACAACAGCACCACCTGATAAGCCTGTTGGCGTTCAAATGTTGGCTGAGAAGCTGGGTGTTTCCCAAACTTATCTGTCCAAGATGATGACCAAGCTCGTCAAGGCTGGATTGATTCAGTCCGCACCTGGTGCGAATGGCGGCTATCGACTTAGACGGAAGCAGGATGATATTTCCTTTCTCGATATCATTCATGCGATAGAAGGAACGGCTTCCATATTCGAATGCAGTCTGGATCACGGTAGTGAATGTATCATCCAGCAGGTTGTGATTGACGCTGAGCAACAGATGGAGCAATATTTGGCGAACAAGAAGATAGTTGATTTGGTGAAACAAATGAAGGCGGATTAAGTTTCCGTCCTTTTTCTTGGAGTTATTAGAGATATAATGAGTCTATTATGTCTCTAATGAAAATTGGAAATAGAAGAGGAGAATGAAGATGATCTATGATTGTATCATTATTGGCGGAGGGCCAGCTGGCTTGAACGCAGCTCTTGTGCTAGGCAGAGCCAGAAAAAATGTGTTGGTTATTGATGAAGGGCGCCCGCGTAATCGTGTTACGCAAGAGACTCATGGCTTTCTTACAAGAGATGGCATTAGCCCAAGCGAATTTAGGAGAATTGCGAAGGAACAGATTAGCTCCTATCCCTCTGTCAACTTTGTAGAGGACACGGCTAGCTCGATTGAAGGAACCGATGGTTATTTTCATATTACAACAGGACAGGGACAGATCTATGAAGGCAAAAAGCTACTCTTTGCAATTGGAATGAAGGATCTTCCGCTAAATATTAAAGGATTATTAGAGGTATATGGTAAAAGCGCCTTCGTCTGTCCCTATTGTGATGGCTGGGAACTAAGAGATCAGTCGCTTGTCGTCATTGTCAAAGGAGCGGATGCTTTACACATGGCTAAGACGATATCGGGCTGGACTGATCGTTTTACAATTTGCACTAATGGGCCTGATGAGATGACGGATGCACAGCGTGAGGAGCTTGATCAGCATCATATTCCTGTATTTGACTCGCCGATCGATGCTATCGTTTCTAATGATGGCATGGTGCAGCAAGTTGTTCTAAAAGACGGTACGATAATTGCATGTAGCGGTATTTTTTTCAGGCCGCAGCTTACTACAGGATCAGAATTGCCGCATGCACTTGGCTGCCAGCTAACGGAAGCAGGAACGCTTATCGTCGATCCTTTCGGCAAAACTAACGTTCCAGGTGTTTTTAGTGCAGGGGATGCCGCGTCAAAATTTCAACAAGCCGTTACAGCCGCTTCTTTGGGTGCACTCGCCGCTGTAGGCATTAACAGCGAATTGAATGAAGAGGCTTGGAATTCTTCTGTGATCAAATAAAACAGCACTACATCTGCTTGATTGAACAAATGTTGGAGGCAATTATTGATGAATGATAACTTTGAATTAGATTCTAAAGCAGCTCTAATGTATGAGACCAATGCTCGTATCTCAGTTCCCACATATGATACGCTTTTTACAATGGTTCAATCTTATTTCCGGGCACAATTGGGTGAAACAGACGCTTCCTTGCTCGTGGTTGGTGCGGGTGGAGGAAAGGAGCTTTCGGCGTGGGGACCCTCTAATCCGAATTGGTCATTTACTGGGGTAGATCCGTCAGAAAAGATGCTGAATATGGCCAAGCATAAAACACGCCAACTAGGCTTAGACAGTCGTGTCAGAGTCGTCCAAGGGACAATTAACGATCTGCCGCTTACAGAGTCGAAGTTCGACGCGGCGAGTTGTATATTAGTTCTTCACTTTATAGAAGACTATCAAGAGAAGTTGAAGCTGCTTACATCTATTCAATCGAGTATGAAACCGGGAGCGCCATTCGTAATGGCTAGTGCGTACGGAGACCCCCATAATGCTGAGCTTCAATACAGATTAAAGGTATGGGGAAGCTTTTGGCTAGATGCTGGCACCGAGAAATCCAAGGTGGATGAAATGGTAGGCAAAGGTATTATGAAAATTTCATTCCTCCCTGAGAATCAAATCGAACAGTTATTGGCAGAAGCCGGCTTTACGAATATCACTCGATTTTATTCTACTGGCATTATGGCAGGATGGATGTGCCATGCGAAAATGAGGAAATTGCCTTGATTCCGTATAGTTATTTGCCGACAAGACATAGGATTAACGGGCAAATCTCTCGTTATACAGTCCCCAGCATTCTTAAAGGCTAGCGCCTTTCAGGTCAAGAGTACAGGTCGTATTGCTTCTTTGCGAATACAATAGGATGTATTCTAAAACTGGAAGGAGATAATTACTGTGAAGCGCAATTATTATAACGTAGGCAATGAAAACAACGTGGCTGGGGCAAATGAGTTTTGTCCCGATTGTCCAACGCAGACGATCTATGATCCTCCAATTACGCAATTCGAGAACTACTTCCATCCTCAGCTTGTAAATGTTGTTCAAAATATTGAAACGGTTAAGCAGCATCATTGCTGTCCTGTCTATAAGCATTATTACACGCATACAGAAAAGAACGTGATGGTGTCTAGCGTTAAGCGCAGAAAGCATGCTGCAGTATCTGCTAAAAAACGTTCGAAAAGATAATCGTTGTCACATGAATATACGTTTAGACAAGACTGCCCGTAATGGCAGTCTTGTTTCTATATCACCAGTAAATTAGGATGACGATTGTTTAATCGACAAGAAGCTATAGTATAATGACTAGGATAGACAACAAGAAAAGAGGGAACGAATGCCTACTATACTGGTTGCTGACGACGATGCGAACATTCGCGAACTTGTCTGTTTATTTCTACGTAACGATGGATTCACAACAGTTGAAGCTGTGGACGGCAGGGAAGCATTGACTGTGTATGCTTCGCAGCAAGTCGATCTTGTCGTGCTTGATATTATGATGCCCATTATGGATGGCTGGGCATTATGTAAGGAGCTCCGAAAAGCTAATCCTGATCTTCCGTTGCTTATGCTGACGGCAAGAGGGGAAACCTGGGAGAAGGTGAAAGGCTTCGAGCTTGGAACGGATGATTATTTGACGAAGCCTTTCGATCCATTGGAGCTGACGGCCCGGGTTAGAGCCCTGTTGAAACGATATCGAATTGGTTCTACGCAGACGATTCGCTTCGGAAATGTCATTCTTGATCGGCAGACTTATAAGGTGATGAGGGGAACAGAGTCGCTTACACTGCCGCTCAAGGAATTTGAATTGCTATATAAGCTCGCTGGAACGCCCGGACAAGTCTATACACGTGAGCAGTTAATTGATCAAATCTGGGGAATCGATTACGCAGGTGACGATCGAACGATAGATGTACATATAAAACGCTTGCGTGAACGGTTCGCGACTACACCTGATTTTCGCATTGAAACCGTTCGTGGGCTTGGCTATCGGCTTGAGGTCTATGAATGATTAAATCCTTATATACACGCGTTGTCCTTATCTTTCTAGTCTCTGTAATCGGAGGAACGATCATTGCCTTTTTCGTGGCCACTTGGGTATTTGAAGATAAATTAAGCGAGAATTCGCAAATTAATTTACGTTTCTTTGGCGAGGATATTATTAGAATGTACGATGCGTTTCCTTCTAGTGAAGCAGAAGCGTTCATTAGTGGAATGCAGCAGCTGAATTCCTTTCATATTCGGATATATGAAGCAGAGGGGCAGTTCCAGTCCTTCGGAACACTTAATGGGCAAAAGCCTGCTGCCATTGCGAATGAGCAAGTCAGGAAGGTTCTGGATGGCGAGGTTATTCAGGTCAGTACGAGTCGTGTTGCTGTTGCTCTCTTAGGGCTGCCGTTGACAACCGAATCGGGAACAAAAGCGTTGTTTGTCGAGCAAATTACGAATCCTGCCACTTCTTTCGCGATCAAATGGGTTATCAATTTTTTAATCTATTCCTTGATAACGGGAAGCCTATTTATTCTGGCTGCTTCCGTATTCTTGATCAGACCGATCAAAAAGCTGACGGATGCAACCAGGCGTATAGCAGCTGGGGACTTCAATGTTGAGCTAAATATTAAGCAAACAGGGGAGTTAGGTACGCTCGCTCGCAGCTTCGAGGAAATGATGCATGATCTGCAGCAGCTCGAACAGATGCGCAGGGAATTCGTAACGAACGTGTCGCATGAAGTGCAATCGCCGCTCACTTCGATATCCGGATATGCGATGGCGCTCAAGCAAGCTAACATAGCTGATCAGGAGCGAAGCCGTTATCTCGATATTATTATCGCTGAAGCAAGGCGAATGTCCAAGATGAGTGACAGCCTGCTCAAGCTGAGCTTGCTTGAATCGCAATCCCAACAGCTGCGGTTGGTGCCGCTCAGTCTTGATGAACAGATAAGGCGGGTAATCGTCGCTATCCAGCCGCAATGGTCAGCTAAAAATATCCGTTTCGAGCTCAATTTGAAGACGGTTATGTTAACCGCTGATCATGATCAGCTCAATCAGGTATGGACCAATTTACTTGGCAATAGCATCAAATTTTCCAAGGATGGCGGCATAATTAACGTCAGCCTTAAGCAAGATAACAAAAACGTGACTGTCCGAATTGCTGATGCAGGCATTGGTATATCTGAAGAGGATCAAAAGCGTATATTTGAGCGGTTTTTTAAGGCAGACCGTTCCCATAGCCGCAAATATGACGGCAGCGGAATGGGACTGGCTATCGTCAAACAGATCGTCACCCTTCATCAAGGCGACGTCAGAGTGGAAAGCGAGCTGGATCGAGGAACCACCTTCATCGTTACTTTACCAATCACAATGCCGACAGATTCAATCTAATTGTTTTGAACGTTGTTCCCTTATTTATGATGCTGCGTGATCATGTGCAAGCTTTCTTGCCCAAGATGCGCAGCATTTTTTGGGCTTGTTCATGCTCCGTTCATATTGTCGTCATTGAGAGTACATCTTCGTCATATAAGATTTTCTTAGCGGCCCATTAAGGCAGCCCACATAGAGATAACGATAGGAGAAGATGTAAGTGAAGACTCGAGAGATTATGAATAAGAGGTTAGGCACGACAGCAGATAGACAAAGAGGCTCAGATGTCACTGTATCCTGGGGGAATGAAGGATGAAAAAAGCACTTCGGATTTTACTTAAAACCATAATTGCTATTGTTATAATCCTTATCGTTTTTATTGCCATTGTTTTCATAGTGAATAAAATCAGCAGCAAATCAGAGCAGGCAAGAATAGAGCCTTATGGCCAGCTAGTACCTGTGGATGGGAAAAAGATGAATGTGATGATTCAAGGGCAAGGAGAGGAAACCGTTGTGCTGCTGCCTGGCTATGGCACTGCGGCGCCAGCACTGGATTTCAAACCGCTGGTAGACGAGCTGTCACCCTTTTACAAAGTAGTCGTAGTTGAGCCTTTTGGTTATGGATTAAGTGATGGGACGGACAAGGATCGAACGAATGAAAATATTGCAAGTGAAATTCATGAAGCCTTGCAGAATCTCAATATAGACAAATACATTCTAATGGGTCATTCAATTGCTGGCATTTATGGGCTAGAGTATGTACACAAATATGAAGATGAAGTTAGTGCATTCGTCGGGATCGATAGCAGTGTACCCACACAAGGCGGGATGGATGTTGAATTTCCAATCGGTACGTTCAAGCTGATCAGCAAATCAGGTTTCGGTAGGTTGGTCTTGAAATTTACTAGTGACCCCTATGATGGACTGCCATTTGCTGATGAAACAAAAGAACAAATAAGGATGATTACTCTTAAAAATTTGTATAATTCCACTACCATGAATGAAATGGAGCATTTCTATTCGAATTTTAAAGCAGCAGAGCCGTTGTCATTCCCTAAAGACCTTCCGCTTATATTCTTTATACAGGCGAATAATTCAGATATTAAAGAATGGATTCCGCTGCATGAAGGACAAGTCAAAGATTCTGTGCATGGAAAGGTGATGAAGCTTGAAGGCGGACATTATCTACATCATACCAAATCAAAAGAAATCGTAGAAAATCTGAAGCTGTTTATGGCAGAGGTAAAATAAGCGGAATGAAAAACTGCTTCCTCTATTGTGCATAGAATAGAAGTGAGATCGAATCCGTCCTATGGGCGGGTTTTTTTTATATGAAAATTTTCCCTTTTACTATATTATTTAATGGATAAGATTAGCTTTATGCATGTTATGAACTATGGGTCTTATCTAATTTGTGGAGTGATGGAGGTCTATATGAAGAAAACGTTACAACTGGTACTACTGGCGGCGATTTGCTGGCAATTTTGTTTGACTCCTGCGTATAGCGCAGGTCAGGCCCCCGTAGTCGTATTTCTTGATGGAAAAAGCATTGCCTTTAAAAGCCCTCCTTTGATTATTAATGGATCCACTTTCGTTCCTTTCCGTGATCTGTTTGAAGCGATGGGATTGAAGGTTACGTATGATGCGAATCAGCGTAAAGTAAGCGGAACGAGCTCTAAAACAAAAATTAACTTGGTGATCGGAAGTAAAAAAGCATATGTAAATAATGTTGAATATACGCTGAGTGAGGCGGTATTCACCAAAGAAGGAATAACCTATATCCCTTTGCGTTTCGTAGGGGAGTCTAGCGGTGCGAAAGTTTATTGGAATGATGGTACCCGCGTCATTAGCATTCAACAAACGACCCCCCTTACGGCAATTAACCAAGCGTTAGTGACCTCTGTACAAGAGATTGACACGGAGAACGTAGAGTTACTGCTGAAAAAAGGAGCTAATTCAAATTTATTAATTGAAAATGATTCATTGCTCCTATATGCGACTTTTGAGGATTATTACAAGAAAACGTCGCGTTATGAAGAAATCGCTCTCTTATTGATTCAATATGGAGCGGATGTTAAATATAAAAACCGATTCAGTGGATACACGCCTCTCCGGTACGCGGTAGGTAATAATCAGTACAAGCTTGCCGAAGCTCTGCTGAAAAAAGGTGCGGATCCGAATGTTCCATCTAATCCGAAAAATAATTACGCGGATACGGCTGTTACTGAAATTATATCAGTAGGCTTTGGCACAGACACTGAGCGTGCTAAAATGCTCAGCCTTTTAAGCAGCTATAAAGCGGATTTAAATCATATCGACAAGCATAAAAACACATTACTTGGCTGGTTAATTGGCTATTATGGCGGACATCAAAGCACTTATCCGGAGACGATCAAGACGGCTATTCAATTGGGGGCGAGAGAGGATGCTCTTGGTGTATTGGACAAAGAGGATGATGATTATGTCATAGAGATGCTGCGCCTTTTTAAAGAGGGTGGGATGGACTTTAATGGTTTGTACAACAATTTATATTATGAAGTATCAGGCAAAACTCTTTTACAATATGCCATATCCAAGGACAGATCTCAGACTGTTATTGATGAGCTGAAGAAGCTTGGTGCGACCAATGAATAGGAACAAACTTAGGAGGCTAGGAATATGGAGTTGACACATACTCGACTACTTGTTGATTGTTTTAAGGAATGTTTTATTTTTTATAGGGATGTAATGGGGTTTGAACCAGTGTGGGGAACAGAGGATGGCAAATATGCTGATTTTAAGACAGGAGATACGATACTAGCCCTCTATAACCGAGAGAATATGGCGATTTCAATCAATGGTTCGTATGCAGCAAACGATGCTTCTAACGATCAAGTGGTCATTGTATTCAAAGTGGATGATGTTGATAGCGCTTTTCACGCCTTAAAAGATAAAGTCCATTTCTTGGTAGAGCCGACCTCGACGCCATATGGAATACGATCCGCCAACTTTAGAGACCCGGCAGGCACATTAATTGAGTTGTATCATGAAATACTTTGAATAACTAAAGCGGGAGTTCGCGATCACGAAATTTAAATCCTTAATTTAACAGACAACATAGAGATAAAAAAACACTGCCGAATCACGAATCATTCGGCAGTGTTTTTTTATCTAATTATGATTTTCCCAGGACATCTCGGAAAAATTTCTCCAGTGCAGCAACATCCGTTATATTGTGATTGCAGGCTTCGCTGTTCACGCACATATAGTTGCCGATTGCCTTATAGTAATCAGGGGAAGCATTCGCTGGCTTTGATTTTACAATCGCCGTGAATAGGGACACCTCTTCATGCCGATTACATAGGAAGCATACGCCTTTCTTATGTGAAGGTGTAAATTTCCCCTCTATTCCGACAAACTGGTTGTTCAGACGATAGACTAGAAACGTTTTGTTCGCAGCGATATCCGTCCAACCGAGATAGGTAACATAGCGGTAATCAAGCGCCGCCAAATTTGGCATCTTCAGCTTTTTAATTTTGGGATACAGCTTCTTCAATTGGCTATCCGTTATTTGCGGGAATTCCTCCAGATAGGGCTCCAATGAATTTAGGTAAGGTTGAAGATCATTGGCTGTGTTAATCTGGGCTATCGCCTTGAGAGATTGCTGCTGCTGTTCATTGGCGAGCGGACAAGCCTCTAACACTTTAACTTGAACTTCGTCGCGAACAGATTGTAATACTGTCTGATTCGATACTGTACTGCAGGTACGCTGCAGCAAGCTTGCTTGCTTCTTAATTAAATTATATTGATGGTTTCTAATAAATGTATGATTCATGCTTTTCAGCCCCTTATTTTATAATCAAAAACTTCAATAAGGTGCAAAGCTCATTCTTAGAAACGATATTGGGCGAAAGATTAAATGAACCGTCCAGCCCCACGCAAAGTATCGCCCCTAAATCAGGCTTTGCATGAGTTGTTGCTCATCCCGGCAAATTGATTTGCCATCTCTACCGACCCCCCTTGGTTAATTTCATTATAAAATAGAAGAATCAAGGATAGCAATATTATAATAAGCAGGATAGCTATGTCCTTATTACAGGCTTTTCTACTAATGCTGAAAGTGTCAATCAGATGAAAGTCATTTCACTATAATAGTCAAAGAACCGCATGAGCTGGTTCTTTGACTATTGTACGACTGGAGAGGACTCTGTTAACTTTTCTATTGCCAATAGTTTCAATTGTGTTACTATGAGTAAGCAGTTTTTCATTAGCAACGCAGCTTAGAAGAAGCATCGTTGAAAAAAGAGAGTCGGAGGGCGTGTATGAGTCATCTTAGAGTAAACAGAATAACAGCGCTACTACTCGTGTTTGTCCTAGCGGCAAACCTGCTGCCTACAGCGGGTATAGGACTAGGCAAGGCTTATGCGGAGACGAGAGCAGATGCGCTCGAGGGATTGTCTTGGGTTGCAAAGCAGTCGGCTTCCACAGATGCGATGGATGCCTTTCGCGCGGCAGCCTATGGGAATGGGAATTTTATTGCTGTCGGTACTCCTCCAATGCCCTATACAGGCAATAACGGAGATATGCATGCCGGCAGCCTGTACCGCACTTCAATGACAGGCGCAGAGTGGGCGATCCGATCCACTGGCGTTAATCATGAGATCAGAAGCCTGATCTATGGACCAGCCGGCTTCATAGGGGTAGGCTATTCTCAGGAACTATTCTACGGTCAACAAAGCTATCACGGGAAAATCATGAAATCAGCGGATGGCATCAATTGGCAGACGATCATTCCTCCTAATGAGTCAGGCATGACGTTATATGGGATAACCAATGGAGATGCGGGCTACATTGCAGTAGGTGCAAGCCATGATATTAATTTTAACCAGACACAGGCGATTTTGAGATCGACGGATGGATGGACATGGTCTCCGCAAGGGCCAGCAGGAAGCGGCTCACTGAATGCGGTTGCATTTGGCGGCGGCCTCTATGCGGCAGTAGGCAGCGGAGGAGCGATAGTGACTTCAACGGACGGGGTTAATTGGTCACCGCAATTCACAGGCGTCACATCTACGCTTAGAGGCATTACATATGGAGGCGGCCAATTCGTCGCAGTAGGCAGCGGAGGCAAGATCGTTACCTCTTCAGATGGAACGAATTGGACAGTCAGCACCCCACCTGCGAGCGGAATATTCAACAGCGTCGTGTATGGTGATGGACTGTTTGTAATCGTGGGAAACAATGGTATGCTGCTCAGCTCAGCAGACGGCCAGAATTGGCAGAAGCGTGCCATTGATACAACGGCCAGCTTATATGGAGCAGCCTATGCTAACGGCACGTTTATGGCACTCGGATCGAGCGGGACCATTCTTATGGCGCAGTATAAGCTTGCATATACCGCGAGTGCGAACGGGACGATTAACGGTCATGCCCTGCAAGGTGTCTCGCCTGGCGGCAGTGGTACCTCCGTAACAGCAGTGCCGAATACGGGCTACCACTTCGTTAATTGGAGCGATGGTCAAACCAGCGCGACACGCACGGACAGCAACATCATGGGCGATGTGAGCGCAACGGCCAATTTTGCCATTAATGTCTATAATCTCACATACGCATCGGGAGCCAACGGCAAGTTGAGTGGTCAAGCTGCGCAATCGGTGGAGCATGGCGGAGATGGAACAGCTGTAACGGCAGTAGCTGATCAAGACTACCATTTTGTCGGTTGGAGCGATGGTCTAATGAGTGCCAGTCGTACCGACACCAATGTAAAAGGCAGCTTGAGCGTAACCGCTGTGTTCGCTATGGATGCCTATACGCTGAATTATTCGGCAGGCACAGGCGGGACGATTAGCGGGCAAGCTGTACAGAGTATAAATGCTGGATTAGACGGTGCTGAAGTAACCGCAGTACCGAATATAGGGTATCATTTCGTACGCTGGGACGATGGTATGACAACACCAGAACGATTGGAAAGAAGCGTAAGAGCGAATCAAAGCTTTGCAGCTAGCTTCGCTATTAATGAATATATGCTGACCTATACTGCGGAGGACGGCGGAAGTCTGATTGGTCAAGCTTCTCAGAAGATTACGCATGGGACCAATGCAGCTGAAGTGACGGCAGTTCCGGATACGGGTTACCGCTTCGTCGGTTGGAGCGATGGGATTGCGACGCCTTCCCGTACGGATCTTAACGTATTGGCAAGCGCAAGTGTCACGGCTCTGTTTGCCCTTAAGGAATATACATTGGCTTATTCGGCTGGAACAGGGGGAAGCATTGATGGGAGCCTGCTTCAGACCGTTCGCCATGGACTGGACGGAACGATAGTTACAGCAGTGGCAGACTCAGGCTATCATTTTGTAGGTTGGAGTGACGGTATAACGACAGCCTCCCGCCAAGCGACTAAGGTGACAGGCAACCTATCTGCAACAGCAAGCTTTGCCCTTAATAAATACTCGCTTGCTTATACGGCTGGACCGAACGGCAGCGTGACTGGATTGTTGCAGCAAACCGTTCTGCATGGCTCAGACGCATCAACGGTAACCGCAACAGCAGTTGCAGGCTATCATTTTGATAAGTGGTCGGATAATGTGCAGACAGCCATCCGAACGGATGTAGGGGTAACGGGCAACATTACGGCAATGGCAATGTTCTCCATTAACCAATATGCACTTACGTATAAGGCAGGTCCGGAAGGGAGCTTAGTAGGGCTGTCAACGCAACAGGTCAATCATGGCTCAGACGGTTCATCTATTACGGCTGTTCCTAATACCGGTTATCATTTCGTGAATTGGAGTGACGGCGTTGCAACTGCTTCCCGGACAGATCTAAACATTAAGGCAAATCTAAGCGTTACAGCTAATTTTGCAATTAATGAATATACGCTTTCTTACCAAGCAGGTCCGAATGGCAGCGTGACGGGTGATCTTTCACAGACCGTTCTGCACGGCTCCAGTGGGACAGAGATTACAGCCGTCGCCGATACAGACTATCACTTCGTTAGTTGGAGCGACGGTGTGACGACGGCCAGTCGGACAGACAGCCAAGTAGCGAGAGACCTGAACGTAACGGCATCCTTTGCTCGCGACACATTTGCGCTTAATTATATGGCAGGAGCGGGCGGCAGTATAGATGGAACGATCACGCAGACCGTAGAACTCGGCGCTGCTGGCACAGAAGTAACAGCGATACCGGAGGCAGGCTACCATTTTGCGAATTGGAGTGACGGCGTTGCAACTGCTTCCCGGACAGACAAAGGAATTGCTGCAAATTTGAGCGTCACAGCCAATTTCGAGCGTAATAGTTATATGCTGCAATACAAAGCAAATGAGCATGGTAAACTGATTGGCGAGACAAGCCAAACGGTACTGCATGGGATGGATGGCACTGAAGTGAAGGCTGTGCCGGAGGCAGGCTATGAATTCACAGGTTGGAGCGACGGAAGTAGAGAAGCGACAAGAACGGATCGTAAAATGAGCAGTGCTCTCAGCGTCATTGCCTCTTTTGCACCTATCAATAACGGAACTGGCAATGGGGGCGGTTCTAGTATTCCTGGATCTGCTAATGCGGATGTTCTTCTGGATGGCAAGCCTTATTCTATAGGTGCTTATCAAAGCTCTCAGCATGAAGGACAAAGTGTGACCAAGCTTACTTTAGATGAGAATAAACTGAAGGCATTGCTTGCCGCTGAAGGCAAACAGGTGACACTGACCCTCCCGGTAAATTCCGGAACAGATATTGCAATTGGAGAGTTTTCTGCGGAGCTGCTGCAGCTGTTAATACAGAAGCAAGTAATCCTTCGAATGGAAACGAAGGATGCCGTATATTTGCTTCCAACAAAGCTAATCCATTCCGAAGCTTTGCTGGAGCCATTCAACGTGAACAAGCAGGCTATCTTAATAAACGTAGAAATAAGCAAAGCGACGGCTGCAATGGTTTCTCTGACGCAAAAAGCTGCAGACAACGAACAGCTGAATCTCGTGATACCGCCTACTAATTTCTCAGTGACGGCATCTTACAACGGAAAGACCAATCACCTTACGACTTTTGACGGCTACGTGGAACGGATGATTGTCATTCCTAGTGGAAAAGAATCCGATTCTACCTTGACAGGCATTGTTATAGAGCCGAACGGATCTGTGCGTCCAGTTCCGACTAAGCTGCTGGAGAAAGATGGCAAGCGTTACGCCGTATTGAACAGCAGGACCAACAGCCTGTATGCGGTAGTCAGCAAAACAGTAACGTTCCCAGATTCAGAGCAGCATTGGGCGAAGGATGCCATCCATGATATGGGCTCACGCCTAATTCTAGGCGGAGCAGGCAATGGATTATTCTATCCGAACAAAAGCATTACGCGTGCGGAGTTCACAGCGATTATCGTTCGGGCACTCGGGCTTAAACATGAGGGAGGCTTAAGTCGCTTCTCCGATGTCCAAGTCTCCTCCTGGTATGCTGAGGTTGTTCAGACCGCTGCTTCATATCAGCTTATTGATGGGTATGAGGATGGAAGTTTCCGTCCCCATGATAAGCTAACGCGTGAGCAGGCAATGTCAATAATGGCCAAAGCAATGAAGCTCACTGACCTTCTTCCAGAGCTTCAAGAAGGTCACACTGAAGCGTTGTTTGCCAATTTTGTGGACAGGGACAGCGTTTCTCCGTGGGCAAAGCCTTTCATTGCAGCATGCTTACAAGCGGGCATTGTAACAGGACAAAATGCAACGAAGCTTGCACCGAAGGCTGATATATCCCGTGCGGAAATTACAGTTATGGTTCAGCGGCTGCTTATTAAGTCCGAGCTGATCTAGAATTAATCCTATAAATCTAACTGCTTTATTCTGATGTAATTTTGCTAATCGCAAAAAAACAGGAGCCGAGATAATCGAAGCTCCTGTTTTTTTTATGTATTTGTAGCTTTAGGTGAAATAGAGGCTGATCTTTTGTTTACAAAATTTTATAATACAAATAGGGTTTTACAACTGGGAAAAACATTATAGGAACGTAATAGGAGGGGCAAGGGAGGAGGATATAGGATGCTGTACGATTTGAAAGGTGAACCTAATATGTCACCTATGGTCGGACTATTATATTCCGCTGTGAAGGAAAATAGTGAACGATTACAATTTATTACGGAAGGCATGTCGCAGGATGAAGTAGATTACAAGGGGCTAAATAACAGCTTTAATAGTACTGCTCAATTAATAAGACATATTATGTATATGGATCTAAACTGGGTATATAGAGTACAAGAACAACCGCTGCCACATGATTTGAAAGAGCGATATGGCCCTATGATTGATGCAAATAATCGGCTTCCAATGGTTAAAGGAGAGTCGTTGAACACACTTATGTCCCAATATAATGGTGTCGTAAAAATGTTGCAAGATACTTGCATACGATTGACAGATGAGGACTTAGCTAAAATTGTCACATTCGGACATGACAACGAGAAACAAGCTACGATACGCTGGGGTCTATGGCATATGGCTGACCATAGTCGTTACCATCAGGCTCAAATTAACCAACTGAGAAGGTGGTATCATGAATAAGTGGGAAATGGTAAGGCGGCTGTAGATGCCGCCTTCTTTAACAAACTACGATTAGCCGCCTAATCTCACTAGACTTAAATTCGCGTTTACCCCTGGGCCAAAGAATACACTTCCACCCGTTGCGGTTGATACCACTAAATTCAAAACATCAGCTGCAGCTAATGTAACGATAGAGCTGATTGTCAACAGCTCAAAGTCATTGGTTAATACGGTAGCTAAAATCAATGATGGAAGTGATAAGGCTCCATTGTTTTGAACTCCGGCAACCAAGCCAAAATTATCAGACGTTGATTGTAGAAGCACCATAAACTCTACCTTATAATTTCCTGCCACATTAATTATAATGCTGTTCGTTCCCAGCGTAACATTTTCACTTACCATCGTATCGTCTAGTGCAACGATTTCTGTGGCACCCGCAGCAATTGTAATGAGCTGGGCAACCTCACTGTACAGACCGCCATATGCTATTGTTGCTGGTGGTCCAGTAACCCCTGTCGCGCCCGTAGCCCCAGCGGGTCCAGCAGCACCTGTAGCTCCTGTAACTCCATTGGCACCCGTAGCGCCAGTAGCGCCATTGGCACCCGTAGCCCCTGTTGCCCCCGCAGCTCCATCAGCCCCCGTAGGACCGATAGCTCCCACGGCACCCGCAGCCCCAGTAGCACCCGCAGCACCGATAGCTCCTTCCAGACCAGCGGCATTAGCATGGTTTATTACCCTTGTCTCACCACTATGTCCTCGAGCGCCGCGTTTCGCTTTTTTTCTACGTTTGTCGAGTGGAACAACGCATATTTTTTTGCATGTTTTCTTTTTTGTTTTTTTCTTTATCAAACAAGTTGAATGTTTATTCACTCTTTTGCTGCTTATTTCAACAGATGTTCCAATACCAGATGAATAATCCAGCTTTCAACACCCCCTCAGATTCTCCTTCATCTTATGAATAGACGAAGTGTTCTGCATGTGAACTAATTGCCTAATTTTGAAGGGTTGATTGCTAAATCACGCTACTCCTGTTGTAGCGTGAACATATACTCCCGGCTTCCAATGGGGAGCATGTGCTCTTCTTTTCTATTTGCTAGAAATCTCGCTATAATAGCAAGAGAAGTGGTTACAGAAAGGAGTAATATAAGTATGAAAGTAATTGTTATAGGAGCAGGAATTGCCGGATCTTCAACCGCATACGAATTGGTTAAGCAGGGGGCAGAGGTCCTTATCATAGATCGGAAAGATGAAGGACAGGCTACGGATGCCGCTGCAGGAATTATTTGCCCATGGCTGTCGCAGCGCCGCAATAAGGGTTGGTATCAGCTTGCGAAAGCGGGGGCGCGTTATTATCCTATTCTAATTGAAGAGCTGGAACGTGAAGGGGAAATCGAAACCGGCTATGCGAGGGTAGGGGCTCTTAATATACATATGGATCCAGAGAAGATTGATAAAATAGAAGAGAGAGCTTATAAGCGGAAAGAAGAAGCCCCAGAAATCGGTGAAATTACTCGGCTTGATGAGGATAGAACTCGAGAGCTTTTCCCATTGCTAATGGAAGGATATTCTTCCGCTCATATTAGCGGGGCTGCCCGTGTAGATGGCAGGGCTTTGCGCAATGCTTTGCTGCGGGCTGCACAAAGGAACGGAGCCAAGCTGATAAACGGGGATGCAAAGCTTGAATTTCAATCCAACCGTGTAACGGGCGTTATGGTCGGGGATGATCACTACCCGGCTGACCTAGTTATCGTATGTGCAGGTGCATGGGCGGGACCATTGCTGCAGCCTTTAGGCATAGACTTTAAGGTAAGTTATCAGAAAGCACAAATCATGCATCTGCAGCTACCAGACAATAAACAAGATACGGGCAGCTGGCCGGTCATTATGCCGCCTTCTGATCAATATTTACTAGCTTTTGACCAGCAGAGAATCGTGGTAGGAGCGACTCATGAGAATAATATTGAAGGCTACGATACAAGAGTCACGCCTGGCGGAATGAATGAAATTTTAAGCAAATGCCTTGCATTCGCGCCTGATCTATCAGATAGCACATTTCAAGAAGTAAGAGTGGGCTTTCGTCCTTTTACGGCAGATTTTCTTCCAGTCATAGGAGCTATTCCTGATTGGGAAGGGCTTCTTGCGGTTAACGGGCTGGGGGCATCTGGATTGACGATGGGCCCTTATATAGGAGTTCAGTTAGCTAAGCTTGCACTAGGCAAGGAATTAGATATTGATCTAGCCGCTTATGATATTCGTAAAGCTATCAGCTAGATTCAAGTGTGAAATAACAAAGGCGCTCCATGAATGGGGCGCCTTGTAGCTGTTCTATTTGTTACTCCAATATTTTTCAATGATGGCATCTCGGCCAGAGTATACCCGTGATTCTTTATAGAACTCAGGGTTTTTGCGATGATAATTCTGATGATATTCTTCCGCAGGGTAAAATACAGACGCTTCCTCGATCCCAGTAACGATAGGCTTATCAAACCGGCCACTTTGTCCGAGTTCTTCTCTAGATTTGATGGCAAGCAAACGTTGTTCTTCATTATGGTATAAAATTGCAGCACGATACTGGCTTTTACGATCATTCCCTTGTCCGGTAGCATCGGTAGGATCAATTTGCGGCCAATACAGTTCCAGTAACTTTTCATAAGGGAAGATTGCTGAATCAAAAGTAATTTGAACCACTTCCAAATGTCCTGTTTCTCCTGTCAGCACTTGTTCATAGGTAGGGTTCTCTACAGTACCACCCATATAGCCGGACACAATACCGTGAATTCCTGGTTGTTCTTCAAATGGCGTTACCATGCACCAGAAGCAGCCACCGGCAAACGTTGCTTTTTGTATCACTTGCATTCCTCTTTTCATGATGATTGATCAACAGTAGGTTGTATAACCATTTATTATAATGACTTCTATTCAACAAGTCTACACTGCCATTTATTCGTACCGTAATCCGTTTGACAGCTCATCTAAACGTTCCCAGTCTACAACGCTGCTCGATTGATGACCGGGCCATTACCTAGAAAACGGAACTATAAAGCCTCAGGTTCGTATTATCGTTGAAAGAATCCCCTTTCACAGGCAATAACATGGTGGAAACAGGAGGAAAAAAGCATGGACTTGACTACACTTCAGCAATCCATATTATTAGCATTAACTACAGAATGGCAGACATCATCGCAGATTGCTGACCAATTCCCTCAAGATTCATTGAATATTTCAGACGTAAATCAGTCACTCAAAGATCTTATGCTTAAAGGATTAGCACAGGCTAATCCAGTTGTTCTCGGCCTGTATCGCTTAACCACACTCGGCATAGAGAAAACGAAGAATGTATAATAACAGCTGAATAAACATGTAGTAAAGGCAGCCGCACTCATGGTTGCCTTTTTCTTAAGTCACTCAGCATATGAAGGTTAATAATGGGAAAGTTAGAATTACAAGAACTGTTTGAAGGCACTCCTAAATTAATCCAGAATCTTCACATTATCTTTATCTAAGTTTGTTATAAATAAATCTTAAAGTGTGTTTATCTGTCCATTATGGTTTATCGATAGAAAGGGAGTCCAACTGATATGAAAAGAACCATTCTAATCGTAGAAGACGAAGACATTTTACGCGAAATTATAAAAGACTATGTTCTGAACGAAGGCTATGAAGTATTAGAAGCAGCAGATGGGAAAAGGGCCTTAACTTTATTTCAGGAGCATGAAGTTCATTTAATTATTCTTGATATTATGCTCCCAGAGCTGGATGGATGGTCCGTTTGTAGACGAATACGGAAGAACTCCAATGTTCCGATTATTATGTTAACAGCGAGAGTAGACGAAGATGATACGTTGCTCGGCTTTGAGCTAGGTGCTGATGATTATGTGACAAAGCCTTATAGTCCTCCCGTATTATTGGCTAGAGCCAAACGGCTTCTGGACAGCAGATATCGAGAAGAAGGGCAGGCCTTTACTAGATTGTCCCATACAAATGATGATACAGACACATTTGCAATGAATGGGGTTCGCATTCATCTACCTTCTCGGACGCTAACCGTAGATGGAGTAAATATATACCTGACTTATACCGAGTTCCAAATCTTATCGTATCTTATGCAAAACAGCGGCCTTGTCATTACGAGAGAACAGCTCATCTTGAAAATTTGGGGGTATGAGTATGAGGGGGATGATCGTACTGTGAACACCCATATCCGTAATATAAGAAGTAAGCTGGGTGAGAAATCCAAACTGATCACAACTATCGTCAGAACGGGCTATAAATTCGAGGGGAATCCATGAGAACCAGTATTGTATGGAAGCTGTTTACATTAACAACGACGTTATGTTTATTGATATTAGCAGTAATTTATTTAGGGCAAACCATATTTTTCAAGCAGTACTACGCCAATAGAAAAGTTAGTGATATTCAAGCCAATATTCAAGAATTCAAGAAGAATTACGTAAACAGCGCCGGGAATGAGCTTGCCATTCAGAAGCTGGAGCAGGACTTTTATCAGCACAATAATACTTGGATTACTGCGTTAGATAAACATGGGAATTTGAAAGATGCGAATGATTTTTATTTGGAAATGAAAGTAGGCCCCTCTAAATATAATAATGAGTTATCCAATACAACCATGACTATTCCTCTTTATAACATAGTGAATATTGATGAGGTTTTGAATACAAGTCAAGATCAGGAGAAATTCCTGCTGGACTCCAAAGCGAGCATTCGTGTTTCTTTATTTAAAAAAAATTCAGCGTTCATCCCATTTCGCGTTCAACTGGAGCAAGGCAATACAGTTTGGACAAATGAGAAACTAAGTTCAAAGATAGACGAGCTCATTTTAAAATTCAAGTTTTCAGATACGAAAGATCTTCAAGAGCCGTTTGAATACCCTAACATTGAACTGAACGGAACGATTACTAGAGTCCAACTGCCGAACGGGAATGAAGCCTCTAGCCTTACTTATACGAATAGCCTGTTCATGGATAGAATCCAACAATTTCAAGCAAATTTATTATTCGATGAGGCAAGCAATAGCTATACGACATCGCAAATTATTGATTTTACGCAAAACGATGTGAAGTACAAATTGTTCATTGAGCCTATGAAAGATCATAAAGGGGCGAGCAGCTTTCTTTTTTCTATGGCCTCACTTCAACCTGTAGATGAAGCGGTGCAGATGCTTAAAGATTATTATATCTACATGATTGCTTTCGTGATGCTTCTGATCATACTCGCTGCTTTGTATTACTCAAGAAAGATAGCTAGGCCTTTGCTGCAAATCAATCAGACGACGAAGCGGATCGCAAGCTTGGATTTTTCAGAAACGATTTCCATTAGATCTAATGATGAGATAGGCGACTTGTCACAAAGCATCAATTTCCTTTCCCACACTCTGCATTCCTATATCGAACAGCTGCAGCAGGACATTGAGAAAGAAAAACAATTGGAGAATACAAGAAAAGAATTTATATCTGGGGTATCCCATGAGCTAAAAACACCACTTAGTGTGATGAAAAGCTGTATTGCGATTCTGAAGGATGGCGTTGCCACTCATAAGAAAGATCATTACTTCGAGGCGATGGACAAAGAGGTCGATAGAATGGATCTCTTGATTGTGGATATGCTTGAGCTTGCTAAATTTGAATCTGGCACCTATAAAATGAAGATGGATATGTTCAGCATCGATAAGCTTATTGAGGATATTTGTGAGAAACTATCGCTGGAGTTCAGCAGGAATAAGCTTCATGTGCATACTGAGCTGGATGTCGTCGAAGTAATCGCTAATCCGCACCGAATCGAACAAGTCATGACCAACTTTGTGACCAATGCGATTCATTATTCTCCCGAGCATGCCCATATTTTCATTTCCGCTATTGAAGAGCAAGAGAGAGTCAAGATTTCTGTAGAAAATAAAGGGACACAAATTGCTAATGAACAGCTAGACAAAGTGTGGGAACGTTTCTATCGTGGAGATGCTGCACGCCAACGCTCACAGGGAGGAACAGGACTCGGGCTAGCCATCTCGAAAAATATTTTACAATTACATGGCGTACAATATGGCGTAACGAATACGCAAGACGGGGTTTTATTTTTCTTTTACCTGAACAAAAAAATGTAGACGTAACAACCACTTTTCATGGCGGGATTTCCGCGTCTTGGAAGGTGGTTTTTTTCTGCACAAACTTCATTTCATCTTGATTTCAAGTTCATTTCTTCTTTATTCAAGCTGTGTAGACTCTTATTAAGCCTATGACATAGATGCTAATAAAACAGGCAGGCGGTGGTAAGTACACCTCTACCAAGGAAAGGACAATGATGAAGTATCCGAAGGTATTACGGAAGCAAAGTATCATAGCGATAGGCTTTCTTGCACCGAGCCTGATTGGTTTTGCTGTTTTTTATCTCATTCCATTCGCTATAGGCGTGTTTTACTCATTTACGGATAGTACAATAAATGGCTCCTTCGTCGGTTTTACTAATTATAAAGAACTGCTGTCCAGCGATTCCTTTCGCAAAGCATCAGCGAATACGATGCTGTTCACAGGTGTGAGTGTACCTTTGATCCTTGTCGTATCCTTGCTGCTCGCCCTGCTATTGAATCAGAATGTTTTTTTGCGCAAATGGCTTAGAACCGCTTATGTTCTGCCGCTGGTTGTGCCTG
Organism: Paenibacillus sp. J22P59; assembly: GCF_059383895.1. Classification (NCBI taxonomy): domain Bacteria; kingdom Bacillati; phylum Bacillota; class Bacilli; order Caryophanales; family Paenibacillaceae; genus Paenibacillus; species Paenibacillus sp. J22P59. Next base: position 563,228 of record NZ_JBXENX010000001.1, on the reverse strand, counting down.
TTGCTTCAATCGTAATGATCTGGCAAATTCTCTTTGATTGGAATGGAGCCGTTAACGGTTGGCTGCTTAGCCTGGGCCACGAGCGAATCGACTGGATGAAATCAGAATGGGCAAGAGGTGTGCTCTCCACAGCCTATCTGTGGAAAAATATCGGCTACAATATCATTTTGTTCCTAGCAGGACTACAGAGCATTCCAAGGGACTATTACGAAACAGCGGATTTAGAAGGGGCAGGAGCATTCCGTAAATTAACTACTATTACATTCGTTTATTTAACACCTACGCTCTTTTTTGTCGTGCTTATGTCCATTATCAATTCATTCAAAATTTTCCGAGAAACATATCTCATTGCAGGAGACTATCCGCATGACAGTATCTATATGATGCAGCACTACATGAACAATATGTTTTTTTCGCTTGATGTCCAGAAGCTGACCGCTGCTGCTACATTAATGGTGGCTTTCATACTGGTTATCGTTCTTGGAATGTTTGCTTTAGATCGTCAATTCAGGCGATTCATGGAATGAGAAAGGGATGATTATGAAACAATCCTTATCTAAATATGGCTTATCGTTCATCTTGCTGATTCTCGCGGCCATTATGATTTTCCCTGTTGTATTCACGATTACGAATTCACTGATGACAGAGCAAGAGATTGCAGACAATTACGAGCTTATTGGTCAGATGGCAGACAAATCATCAGGAGAACAGGATTCTTTTGTGACTTTCAAGCTGATTCCCGACTGGGTATCTTTTATACAATTCGGGAAAGTTCTGCTAGAGACTCCAACCTATTTGAATATGTTTTGGAACTCTGTATTTTTGGTTGTTTCCATGATCATTGGGCAAGTTGTGGTTAGTTCGCTGGCTGCTTATGCGTTTGCAATGCTGCGGTTTCGAGGACGAGATTCGCTATTCCTTATTTACGTAATCGTGATGCTCATGCCATTTCAAGTAACACTAGTTCCCAACTATATTATTGCAGACAAGATGGGGCTATTAAACCATGCAAGTGCGATCGTCTTACCGGGCGTTTTTGCTGCGTTCGGTGTATTTATGCTCCGACAGTTCATGCTGTCCATTCCTTATTCTTATGTAGAAGCTGCCATCATGGATGGTGCTGGACATATGCGAATCTTTTATCGAATTATTGTTCCTTTAATAAAACCAGGACTAGCAGCGCTAGTGATTCTCCTCTTCGTGGATTATTGGAATATGGTAGAACAGCCGCTGATCTTTTTAGAGGATGCATTCAAGCAGCCGCTGTCCCTATACCTGTCACGAATTCAAGAGGAATCGCGCGGAATCGCTTTTGCCGCATCTGTGCTTTATATGACTCCAATGCTGCTTTTGTTTTTATATGCAGAGTCCTATTTTATTGAAGGTGTTCAGCTATCTGGTATCAAGGGTTAGCCTTAATATCCCGCAGTAAAGAAAGAGAGGGATCAAATCGAAGTGCGTGATGTAGAGCATGCTAAAGGTAGCCAAAAGCGAACGATCAAGTTTATATTTATTGTCTTTATTGCGTTACTACTCATTCTTACTCTATATAGCAATACGATTCTTACCATGAATCTGCCTACGGTTCGGGTAGAAGAGGGACGATCAGATCCGCTTGTTCAAAGTTATAGTGGCAGCGGTGCATTGCAACCGATTAGCCAAGTGGATCTATCCAATAGTGCTGGATGGGTTGTAAAGGAGGTCCATGTAAAGGAGGGGGATCAAGTCAGGAAGGGCCAAACTCTCATCAAATACGAAAGTCGAGAAGCTGAAAATGCTATTCAAGATGAGCAGGTTCATCTATCCCAGCAGAAGCTAAGGATGGAAGAATTACAGGAAAGTTATACCGAAGCCGTACAAAGCAATGATGATAGGATGATTCGCAACACAAAACGACAGATTGAGGCTGCACGTCTGGATATAAGTATGCAAGAGAGAAAAATTCGAAATTTACAGGAAGACTTAGGCCGCCTTCGTCAAGTTACAGCTCCATTCGATGGTGTCATCTCCAAGGTATCAGCTGTAGAAGGCCTGCCTTCTGGGAGTGCCGGTCATGATGTGCTCCTTTCTAATTCAAGTCTGGGTTATCAATTCGCTGTACAGATTCCGTCGTCGATCGTTGACCAAGTAGAGCTTGGAGACAAAATGAAGGTTGAGGTCCGAATCAATAACAAAACACAGATGATCGAAGGTCGAGTTACTGAAATTAAAAATGTACTAGCGGCGGTTGATCCCCTAGGGGGTGCAGGTGATGGGGGTGAGAACAAGTTCTCAAAGCCACTAGCTCAAAAAGAAGTGCGAATAGCCGTACAAAGCTCAGGTTTACAAGGCGGAGAACAAGCAAGTATAAATTTGAGTAAATCTTCCACTAACGACAATGGAGTACTGCTGCCGCGTTCAGCCATTCATGGTGAGGGCGTCAATCAATCCATTTATGTATTGGAAGAAAGGAAGGGGCCGCTTGGCAATACTTATCATGCTAGTGAGGTATCCATAGAAGTGGGCGATTCCAATGAATATGATGCCGTTGTCCTTAAGGGAGCTTATCCCGGACAGTTAATCATAACGGAGAGCAGTGAGCCGCTTCAAGATGGCAGTAGAGTAAGAAAGAGATAATCGAAATTTCAACCCCTACGAGGAGTGAGTGATAACAATGAAAAAATGGTGCAGTGTGCTTATGAGTTTGGTATTTATATTTAGTTTGACGGCTTGCAATGACAGTACAACGGTAAGCAATAATCCGGAGAATGAAGCGAACGATCCTACTTCTAGCGGAAGTGAACGTACAATAGAGGATGAGAATAAAGATAAGCAAAAAACCATAGTCATATCCATCCTTTCCGCTACCGACTTTTACAAAGATGCGAAGCAAAAATATGAAGCAGCACATCCGAATACGACCATTCAATTTCAGGAGTTTATTTCAAAGGATAATGGAAGAGGATTTATGGATGCTGCTGAGGTGGAAAAGTATATGAAGCAGACGACTACAGAGATTCTGTCTGGTAAGGGTGCAGATTTATTCGCGATAACTACAGTGGACCTGCCGATTGATAAGTACGTGAGCAAGAAGGCGTTCGTAGATTTAGAGCCTTTGATGCAGCAAGATCAATCGTTTGATCCAAATCTTTATTATACCAATATTATTGATCATTCTAAGGTTAATGGCGGGTTGTATGTACTGCCAACCAAATTCTACCTACAGACTTTATTTGGTGATGCGGTTAATATCCAGAAGTCTGGCGTCACCGTCGATGATAAGAATTGGACATGGAGTCAATTCGTAGACGTAGGAAAACAATTAGCCAGTAAGGGCAACCACACTTACTCTCTAGGAGGCGGCATGGAGCCCGAAAGTATGCTTAACTTGCTTGTGTCGGACAATTATGACCAATTAATAGATGGCGCTAAACGAACAGCTAATTTTGATTCAGCAGTATTTACCGATTTGCTCCAACATGTGAATACGTTGTACGATGAGAAAATCATATCCGCTGAACCAGTACCAATTGAGGATACCTCTTTTTATTTATCTGATCTATATTCCCCGAAAGATTACCTAGCTCGTATCGCCTTATACTATAAGAACGGGGCCATTTATCAGAAGCCTCATACGGCTAAGCAGACATCAGGGGTCTCATTTGGAGGGCTTCAAAGCATTGCGATGAATTCAAACTCAGCGGTCAAAGGTACAGCATGGGATTTCATGAAGTTTCTATTATCCGAGGAGATGCAGAGCTTTCCACAGCAAGATGGCTTCTCTATGAAGAAATCTGTAAATGAGAAGATCATTAATGAATTAGCAGACGAAGCAAAAGCCGGAATGATTGATACAGGAAAAGGCGGGCTCGTTCAAGTATCCGATAAGGATCTGGAAACGCTGAAGAAGATGATAGCAGAAGCAAGTATCCCCATTACATCAAATAACAAGGTTCAAGCCATCATTGCTGAAGAGGCCAAAGCTTATTTCACTGGGCAAAAATCGGCTGAAGATGTCGCCAAACTGATCCAAAACAGAGTGACAACTTATATTAATGAATGAATCTTCTTTTCCTTAAATCTATATCTCGGTTGGGGGCGGTCTGCTGGGAAATAGACGTTTAGGACATTTTTTCCCCATTGGTAAACGAACAGGTTAGGAATTAAAGCTAGCTCACCTGCTCGTCTAGTGAAGCAATTTCTCTATGTAATGAGGTTACTTTCGCTAAAAGGATTACTCTACGAGCTTAATTACGGGTTAACGTCACTAAGGTCCCTAGTCGAGAAGCTGGGTTTCCGACTAGGGAGCCCAGCTTCACTGTCTCGTTTTTTGCCAAAATATAGAGTGGAATAGCGTAATGAGATTCACCAATTATCGGATGCTGTTCCTTCCTAGAACAAAAATGCTCTCCGCTATTTATATGATGTAATCGAATAGTTTAGCGTCTCTATAGGGGACGCAAAAAGAGGCTGTCCCAAAGCCTGAGGCTTCTGGGACAGCCTCTTTGTTTTAAACTAACAGTTAAAAAATTTCTTGACCTTAACAGTAGTGTCATACTTTATAATTCAATTAGGTTATCAACTAAGAGGAGGTATAGCTGTGAAAATAAGTAAACTAGCTAAACTTGCGGGGGTCAGTGTGCGGTCCGTTCGGCATTATGAGGAAAAAGGATTAATATCAGGGACTCGCCTCGATAACAATTACCGTGAGTTTGATAATTCGGTTGTTGAAGTCATTAATACGATTCGATTATATCTTGGTTTAGGGCTGACAACGGATCAGATCAAGGATATTTTATATTGCCAATATCCCGAAGATGAAGCAGCAGACAAAAAAGACGAGTATTGCGAAGAATTGCTGCAAATCTATGAGGCAAGGTTAGGTGACGTCAACAGACAATCGCTGGCATTAGCTGCGGCAAAGTTAAGCTTGGAAAAGCAAATCAGCTATTTGAAAGAAGTTCGAGACAATAGTGATCAAGATAAATAGTTAGCTTAATCTTCCTTCATACAACCTAACCTAAAGGAGAATATACAATGACAATACTAGTAACAGGAGCTACAGGAAATGTGGGCCGGCATGTAGTCGAACAACTTGTCCAAGCTGGCCATCATGTACGCGCACTAACACGAAACCCAGCAAAGGCTAATCTGCCCAAAGGAGTAGAGGTTGTCTATGGCGACCTTACTCAACCGGAATCCCTTGCACCTATCATGCACGGAGTTACTGGCATGCACTTGATCACATTTAGCAGTGAGGGGTATGGTCCACTGACGACCGGGCCTGAGATTGTTGAACTAGCTAGGCAGGCTGGCGTAAGGCGAGCCACCGTTTTGTGGAGTGGGCACAAGGGACCTGTTGAGCAGGCCGTAGAAGACAGCAATCTCGAGTGGACCTTTCTCCAGCCCTCCCCTGAATTTATGTCTAATGCTCTAATGTGGGCCAAGTCCATTCGCACAGAAGGTATCGTCAGAGAGCCATTCGGCAGTTCATTAGATGCTATGATTCACGAGGCCGATATTGGCAGTGTAGCAGCGACTGCGTTGAGTAATGCCGGTCATGCCGGAAAAATCTATATGCTATCCGGCCCCGAAGTGCTGACCATATCGGAGAAGGTTCGTACGATTAGCGCAGCGATTGGCAGGGAAATTCAATTCATTGAACTCAGTGAAGAGGAAGCACGTGAAGAAATGCGAGAAAAGGGGGCTCAAGATGATGTCATTGATTTCGTCCTAGGGTGGAAAGCTAACCCTCCGGAATCTGCTTACACACTGGTCCCGACAGTGAAGCAGATTACGGGCCGTTCTCCGCGTACCTTCGCCCAATGGGTTTCAGAGCATGTCGAACATTTCAGATTGTCTTAAAATCGTAATACTTTAGCGGCGGTGTATCTTCAAGGTGATATTGCCATGACACCAAACGGTGTCATACAATAAAAGCGTCAGAGGAGCTGCCGCTTCACAAATTAACGTTCACATTATTGACGGGGAAGTGCTTGTCATGGAAGAACCAAGTAGGTTATCCTATATTTGGGCCAGTGGAGAAGAGAAGCATACCGTCACTTGGAAGTTGCAGGATTTAGGAGAGGGAAGGTCAATCTTCATCTTGAACAAACCGGATTCTCTAATCCTCATGGGCTCGAGGGCGCTAAGTACGGCTGGAGCAAATGGTGCGGCGATCTTGAAAAGGTATTGGCATAATGATAAGCATTCGCTCTTGAATGAACCTTGCTTGATCTTAATTCATATAAACCGGCTGCAGGCTACATGCAGCCGGTTTATGTCTTCTTCTGAAGAGATATCAGGTGAAGTTCGCATGAAGTACATATGGATATAGCCGATCTGTAATTATTCTATTATCTAAGTTAGCTTTACTGATGGAGATGAAGTGAAGAAAGAAAAGAGTTATGGAAATGATCACTATTGGAGGGTGTTTAGCATGAGCGAATCTAATCAGGAGTTTATCGTAATCTCGGGAGCGAGGGAAAACAATCTTAAGAACGTTTCCCTGCGCATTCCGAAGCGGAAAATCACGATTTTCACAGGAGTATCCGGATCCGGCAAGTCATCGATCGTCTTCGATACGATTGCCGCAGAATCTACTCGATTGCTGAATGAGAATTTCAGCATGTTCGTGCGCAATTTCCTGCCGCGCGTTCCACAGCCGGATACGGACGCGATTGAGAACCTGAGCATGGCGGTTATTGTAGATCAGAAGAGGCTGGGCGGCGGCTCCCATTCCACAATGGGAACGATAACAGATATCTCTCCCATTCTCCGGCTTCTCTTCTCAAGGGTCGGTCAGCCTTATGTTGGACAAGCGCATATGTTCTCATTCAATGATCCACAAGGCATGTGTCCCGAGTGCAACGGAATTGGCCGCAGGCTGGGCGTCGATATGAGCAAGGCGGTGGACATGTCCAAGTCCTTGAACGAAGGGGCGATCATGCTGCCGGATTATTCCGTTAATAGCTGGGAATGGAACATGCTCGTGCAGTCGGGTGACTACGAACTTGACAAGAAGCTCAGTGATTATTCGGAAGAAGAGCTTGAGCTGCTGCTGTACGCCAAGGCAAGAAAAGTGAAGATGGATTTCGCCGGGAAAGCAACGAATATTACAGTGGAAGGTGTACTTGAGAAGTTCACCAATAAATACATTAAGCAGGATGTGAAGACAAAGTCTGAGCGTACGCAAAAAGCCGTTGCACCGTTCATTACCGAGGGTAACTGTTCCAGCTGCTACGGTGCGAGACTTAGTCAGGCGGCGCTAAGCTGCAGAATCAACGGTTACAACATTGCGGAGCTCTCCTCCATGGAGGTCGGACAGCTTATCCGCGTTATTCGCGAGATTGGCGATCCTGTCGCAGCGCCGGCTGTTAAGTCACTGGCGGAGCGGCTGCAGCATCTGGTAGACATCGGACTCGATTACTTGACGTTGGATCGCGAGACGGATACATTGTCCGGGGGCGAGTCGCAGCGGGTCAAGATGGTCAAGCATTTAAGCGGCAGTCTCGTAGATGTCACTTATATCTTCGATGAGCCCAGCGTAGGCTTGCACCCTCGTGATGTGCATCGGTTAAATGAATTGCTTCAGAAGCTGCGTGACAAAGGCAATACCGTGATTGTGGTCGAGCATGATCCTGATGTGATCAAGCTTGCGGATCATATTGTCGATGTCGGGCCTCACGCTGGCAGCCGTGGCGGTAACATCGTATACGAAGGCAGCTTCCAAGAACTGTTGGAGTCAGGCACATTGACAGGTACTCATATGAAGAGGCAGCTCCAGGTGAAGCAGGATTGCAGGCAGCCAAGCGGTAAGCTGTCCATCAAGAATGCATCCTTGCACAACCTGCAGAATGTCAGTGTAGAGATTCCAACCGGAGTGCTGACAGTCGTTACGGGTGTTGCAGGCTCGGGCAAGAGTACGTTGATTAACGAAGTATTCCTCAGCCAGTATCCAGATGCGATTGTCATCGACCAATCGGCAGTAGGCGTATCTACACGCTCAAATCCAGCGACCTATACGGGCATTATGGATGATGTGCGCAAGGCGTTTGCTTCCGCTAATAAGGTGAGCCAAGGCTTGTTCAGCTTCAACTCCAAGGGGGCTTGCGAGAACTGCCAAGGGTTGGGGGTTGTATATACAGATCTTGCCTTCCTTGACAGCGTAAAGCTGCCCTGTGAAGAATGCGGAGGCAAACGGTTCAAGGAAGAGGTGCTAGCGTATAAGCTGAACGGCAAGTCTATTGCAGAAGTACTGGGGATGACGGTAGAGCAAGCATTAGAGTTTTTCCAGTTGAAAGAGGTCGTACGCAAGCTTCAGGCGATGAATGATGTGGGACTGAACTATATTACACTTGGCCAGCCGCTCAGCTCACTCTCGGGCGGGGAATGCCAGCGGATCAAGCTGGCAAGCGAGCTGCATAAGAAGGGCAGTATCTATGTGATGGACGAGCCGACGACCGGCCTGCATATGTCAGACATCGGCCACCTTCTGGCTATCATGAACCGCCTTGTAGATGCAGGCAATACCGTGATTGTCATCGAGCACAACCTTGATGTGATCAGCCAAGCGGATTGGATCATCGACATGGGACCAGACGGAGGCAGCAAAGGTGGCGAGATCGTTTTCGAGGGCACACCGTCGCAGATTATCCAAGCAGAGCAGTCCATAACGGGAAAATATTTAATTTGATCCATAAATTCATATCCAAGCAGGGCTGCCGGAACAGATGGCAGCCCTTTGTTTTATTATTGTAAAATTATCTTCAGATTGCTCTTTATCGTAGTAATCAGCTTAATGCTTTCTCCATAAGATTCCTATCCGCACAGGCTAAGCCTGCTAGATGTGAAACATATCGAATGAGCTTCGGCACATAAAATATAGGAAGAGGAAAACTAGGGAGGGATTGTACGTTGCATACAGCTGTAACTGAAAAATCACACAATCATCCGTATGGAACGCTGCCGCTGTTCTTTGCGCCAAACAGAGGTCAGTGCGAGGAATCTATCCATTTCAGCGCGCAGGGAGCAGGATTTCGGTGTGTGCTTGAGAAGCATCGGGTTGCTATGATGTTTTTTCAACGATTAGAGGAGATTGAAAGCGAAGGCGAGCGAAGCATCAAAGGCTTTGGGATATGCTGGCGTTTTGTAGGAGCGAACCATAATGTGCGCTTAGAGGGAGCACAAGTAGAGACAGGCCTGCTTCATTTTATACCCGGCTGCGATTCGACTAAGCATGTTACGAACGTGCCTGTCTATCAGCAGGCGGTTTATTGCGGTTTATGGGATGGAATTGATGTGGTTCTGCATGGAGTGGGGGGACAGGTAAAGTTCGATTGGATGCTCCAGCCAGGGGTGAAGGCAGAGCATATTCGGCTGATCTGCGAAGGTCCAGATGAGCTGCTGATAGACGAAAGCGGAAATATGCTGCTTCGCACCGCTTACGGTGAGTTGATTGACCATAAGCCAATAGCTTATCAGGATACAACGAGCGGCCGCCGCGAAATTGCCTGCAAGCATGTGATTAGGCAGCATAACGCCGGCAGCTGGGAAGTTGGCTTCGAAATGCTTGAGGAATATGATCATGCATTGCCGCTAGTGATTGATCCCGTCATTGTCTACTCTACCTTTCTCGGCGGCAGCGGCGTTGAAGAGGGGCAGGCGATTGCGGTCGATGACCAGGGGCAGGCCTATGTGACGGGAAGCACGACCTCCAGCAATTTTCCGTTGACGTTCGGAGCTTTTCAGACGACGAATAGAGGTGCGGAGGATGTGTTCGTCACGAAGCTGAATGCAACAGGCACGGCATTGCTATATTCGACTTATTTGGGCGGCAGCGGGCGAGATGAATCGAACGGGATTGCGATTGACGCCTTCGGCAATGCCTATGTAACCGGATTTACGCTGTCGACAGATTTCCCAGTCACACCGGGTGCCTTCCAAACGGCATTGACTGGCTCCGGCAGTGCGTTTGTTACCAAGCTCGGTCCTGACGGCTCTTTTCTGTTCTATTCTACGTATATCGGGGGCTCGAACTTCGATGAGGGCATCGCGATTGCCGTAGATTTGTCCGAGAACGCTTATATTACAGGGCAAACAAGCTCGACCGACTTCCCGGTCACACCCGGTGCCTTCGATACGTCTACCGTCCCCGTCGTGCCGATCGCTTTCGTCACGAAGCTCGATCAGTCCGGTACAGCGCTTGTCTACTCCACCTTTCTTGGAGGGAATGGGACGACCAACGGAAACGGCATCGCCGTCGATACAGCAGGCAACGCATATATAGCGGGGCAGACTGTTGCTCCTAATTTCCCGACGACACCTGGCGCTTTTCAAATATCGCAGCAGGGCGGCATTGATGCCTTCGCCACGAAGCTAAACCCGGCAGGCTCAGCGCTCGTTTATTCAACCTTCCTCGGCGGAACAGGCAATGACGACGCCGAAGGCATCGTTATCGACGATGCAGGTAACGCCTATGTCATGGGCCATACAACATCCGCCGACTATCCAACGACGCCTGGCGCATTTGCTTCAACGCTTGGTCAACAAGCCGTATTCGTTAGTAAGCTGACACCTGACGGCTCATCGCTTATTTATTCAGCGGTGATAGGCGGGAGCGGCACAGATACGCCATTTGGCATCGGAATTTCGTTTCAACGCTCGATACTGCTTACTGGCAATACAACCTCTTCTAATTATCCAGTCACACCGGATGCTTTCCAAACGAGCAGGCCAGGCACGAATTCGGCATTTGTGACCATCCTCGATCCGACGGGCTCGTTTCTGGAGTATTCCACTTATTTGGGCGGCAGTGGGGCAAACGATACTGGCCATGGCATCGCTGCGGACCCGTTCGGTGGCATTTATGTAGTCGGAACGACATTTTCTCCCGATTTTCCGATCACGCAGGGCGTTGTACAGCCGTTTCTCCAGAGCATAGACGCCTTTGTCACTAAGTTCGGAGAGCAGGCAACGTTATTCCTTAATAAATTTGCCGACCGATTCGAGGTTGCACCCGGTGAACAGCTTACGTATTTCATAGAGCTTAAGAACGAATTCGCTGCGCTTTCCAATCTCAAAATTGAGGACCCCCAGCTGGGCTTTTTTACGTTCCTGCCAGAGCTTCCGCCTTTTTCAGGCCAGGTTTTTCCGATACCATTCGTCATTCCGCCACAGCAGCCAGCGGGACCGTTCTTTAATCAGGTCATTGTGCATGCCGATCAGCTTCCTGGACCGATAATAGCGGAAGCTGTCGTTTTTGTGACTGAAAATCCAATTCTCGCAGTCTCCAAAACCATCCAGCCCCGTGCTGCGGCACCGGGAGAACAAGTTGTATTTACAATTTCCATTCAAAATCTGGGCAATACCGATCTAGTGAATGTACGTCTCTTCGATCCTTTACTTGGGTTAGATCAATTGGTTGGCCATATCCCGATCGGGGGCAGCATTGTCATCGCTTGGCCGTTTATTATTCCCGATGATGCGGAAGCGGGGCTGACCATTGCAAACTTCGTTACGATAAGCGCTGATAACTTGCAGCAGCCTGAGCAAGTAGGCACGGTTGTCGAGGTGCTGCCTGCTCCGCGGCTCTCCATCGTCAAAAGCGCGGACCGGATTATCGTGTTCCCCGGAGAGATGATTCATTTTTCTGTTGCTTTCACGAATACCGGCAATACGATTCTGACGAATGTGTCCGTTTCGGATGATATTATCGGTTTCACGGAAACTTTTCCGAGTCTTGCGATCGGCGAAACGCAGGTCGTTACGCTGCCGTTTCTTGTGCCGCTGGAAGTACCGCCAAAATCATATTCGAACACGGCTGTTGCCACAAGCGATCAGACTTCTCCTGTATTTGACAGTGTCAATGTGACGGTTCTAGCAGCACCTGAGATCGGCGTGCGCAAGCTGACCGATGTAACGACCGTAACGCCGGGCCAGACGATTACCTATACGCTTGTCGTAAACAATGTCGGCAACGTTCCATTAACAGCCGTTCAACTATCTGATCCGTTTCTTAGCTTCAATCAGTCGATTACTGAGCTTGGCATCGGGGAAAGGGCGGAGTTTGTTATTCCATATCTGGTGCCTGCCACTGCGCCAATTGGCTCACAGATCGTCAATCAGCTGACGGTAACGGCAACGGAGCTTGAGCAGCCTCATGTGGTGGAGGCGGCAGTTACGATTGAAGGAGCAGGGCTTGCGCTGTCCAAAACCGTATCGCCTGCAGTAGCTGCGCCGGGAGAGACGGTTATCTATACGCTGACGGTTCAAAACCTGCGGGATACTCCGCAAACCTCTATCGTGCTGACCGATTTGCTGCTTGGCATCAGCGAAGTAATCACCAATTTACCAGCTGGAGGAACGGTTACCCGATTCGCTCCGTTTACAGTGCCGCCAAGCACGCCAAGTGGTACCACTATCGTCAACACTTTCACTGTTATATCCGATCAAACGCCTCAACAGCTGACGAACGCAGAGCTGATTGTTCAAACAGCGCCGATCGGAAATACGACTATTGCTGTTCGTAAGCTACCTGATCGCGACGTTGTAGCCCCCGGGGAAACAATCCATTATACGGTAGAGGTCACCAATACAGGCTCGAACCCGGCGACAGAGGTGCTTGTCTCCGATTCTCTTACCGAAACCTCGACGACGATCGCTGCAATCGCTCGGGGTGAGACTGCATTCGTATTATTCTCGTTCGCCGTATCAGCATCTTCTATTCAAGGGCAAGTGTTCGCGAACCGGGTCACGGTCGATTGGAATGAACGTCCGACAGATGTCCTGCCAGCAACCAGTGAGGCACGTGTACTAGTTGCGCTCCCATCGACATTGCTTGATATTGGGGTCTCAGCGAATCCAAACGTAGTGCAGCCAGGGGCTACAGTGATGAAAACAATCGTCGTGAGCAACGTTTCGGAGCGAATATTGACCAATGTTCGCATCATCGATCTGCTCGTGCGTTTTAATACGATTATTCCGTCACTTGCGCCGGGCGAAAACCGCGTATTCACACTGCCGTTTACAATACCAGCCGATACGGTCGGAGGGACGGTGTTCCGTAACAACGTCGCTGTGTTCTCCGATCAATCGCCGCTTCAGCAATCGGCGGTTAATATCCCAGCAGAAATATTGCCGAACGCCGTACTGACGGAGACGGTCGATCGTCCGGTCGGTATCCCGGGTGAAAACGTCGTGTTTACGATCAGGCTGGGCAATACGGGCAATGTGTCTTTGCAAAATCTAGTTTTAACCGCCCCGCTGCTAAATTTCACCTTTCAGGAGCCAAGCTTCGCAATCGGTGCGAATGAGACGATTCGGCTGCCTTTTGTATTGCCGGAAGTAGAGGAGGATACGATAATCGTCAGTCCCGTAACGGTTGTGTCAAGCAACGGGCCAACACTGCAGGCAAGCGCATCTGTGAGGGTAATTGTGGACGAGGAATAAGCGGGGAAGAGAAGATCCTCTTATCAAAAGCAGCTTACATCTTAAATAAGTTAACTAAGAAAAGCTGACCCTAGTGATCATTGGGTCAGCTTATTTTCATAATTATGACTGCTGCTTTGCTTTTTCCGCTAGCATTTTAACGACTTCTTGAATTTGCAATTTTAATGAAATCGCATCGTTGCCCCAGAATAGATCGGGATCAATTTGAAGCACTCGGTCATTTTTTACCGCGTCTAATGATTTCCATACCGCTTCATTCTCGCCCCATACCTCAGATATCTTGTCACCCTGATCGAGGAAAATATAGTCACCTGCATATTCGTCTATTACTTCGTACGAAATTTTCCTGTATGTCTCTTTTCCAATCATTTCTTGTTTCTGCTTCTCTGGCGGCCGCAGTTGCAAATGCTTGTATATGGCCTCGCCCCCGCGGTATTCCCCATCTCCATAAATATAAAACCCGTTGTTCACAACGAATACGCCCATTAAGGAGAAGGTATCTTCCGGCTTGACGATATCGGCAAGCTGAGCCCGTGATGTCTCTACTGTCTGATCAAACTCTGCGAGCCACAGTTCTGCAGTGTCCTCTTTACCCAGCGCCGCACCTAAATAGCGGAGGGACTCATGGACACCTCCTAGATGGTTGGCAGGAATGACGATCGTTGGCGCTATTTTTTCATACTGCTCAACAATCTTCGTGTCATTCGTCCAGGTAATGATAAGGTCTGGGTCTAAAGCGAGAATAGCCTCAGGCGCTCCTTCTCCAGTGCTTTCGATTCCGTCAATTTGATCTTCGAGCACTTTATTTTCCAGCTCCCATCCTGGTGCGCCAACTGGCCTTGTACCAAGCACGAGCAGCTCAGGCAAATATCCTTCGGTTACAATGCGTTTGGGATTAGCAGGAATTTCGATTTCGCCTCGTACGGTTTGTACTTTTTTAGTTAATGCTTCTGCTTCAGCAGAAGGTGAGACGGAAGCTTCAGGGGATGGAGATGCAACGATAGCATTAGTGTTGGAACCTGTGGAGTTACCGCAAGCTGCGAGCATTATGATTAGTGTAAATAGTATTATAGTTTTTGAAGCATTAAACAGATACAATGTAGACCCTCCAATGAAAATGATTATCATTCGCGATGATAATGCTATTATAAAGTAGTTATTGGATAAAGGTCGATGTATTTAAATTGGATATATAGTAGGGAAAATTGTTGGATTTAGGGATTGGAGGTTAGTGAGCGGACTAGAGTATCCAATTGTCGCTCTAATAACATACCATCGTCCAACCAAAATTCATTCTGCTTGAGCAGATAAATCCGGCAGCCTTGCTCATGTACCAGCTGCTGCCATACGCTGCGCTGCATAAGCTTTGTCCGAAAGGCCTCGATATCATCTGTTGAAACGATAAGAAACATATGGTTCGCTGCATAGGAAGGCAAATCCTGTTCGTTGATTTTATTACGGTGCCTGTTAAGAGCAAGCACTTCTTCCTTGATGCGTTTCGGTGGGGCCAGCTCCAATAAATGATACAGATTGAAGGCAGATCGAACATGCAGATGGGGAATCATCCACAAGCCGTCATACCACAATTCATATAAACCTACCGTGCTATTAGGCATTAAGGTGCGTAAGATCAATTGTCTGGCTTCACGAGCTTGCTGCTGTATTTTTAAAACCCATTGTTCTGCCTCGTACGTTCTGCCAAGAAGCCTGCCGACCGTTCGAACTTCCTCAAATTTATCCATCTTTCCCCATGGGAGAGTAATAACAGGAGCGATTTGCTCAAGTGCCTTCATTACATCGGGGTAGTTGTAATAATAGGTAGGGGCAACAATAAGATCTGGTTCCAGAGGTTTGAGGGTTTCAATCAGACTAGAATCTTCAAGCTCCACAATATTTGGCATCTGCTCATGCAGTATGAACGACGCGCGACGCACTTCATGCATGGTAGCGATAGGCTGGATGCCTACAGCTAGCAGTGCGCCAATAAACTGCATCCCTGCGACACGGGTTGTATTTTGCCTGCTGCGAAAGTTGCCGGGGGAGACATGGACCATTTTATTAAATGCCTTGCCTAGATATGAGCCATCAGAAAATCCGGTTTTAGAAGCAATATCCTGCATTTTATCTGTTGTAGTGAGCATTAAATATTTGGCTTTGTCCATCCGAATCCGGTTCAAATACTGCGCAAAGCTCCAGCCAGTTTCCTTACGGAACAAAGAGGAAAAATAGCTTTCATTAAACCCTGTCATCTGTGCCAAAAAAGAACGGGTTAGCGGTATATGGTAATGTTGATTAATATAGGTGACCGCCTGTTGAATTGCTCTATCATTCGTGAAAAAGCTGCCGTCATAGGGACTTATAATAAGAATGGCATCTAGTAGCTCATGCAGCAACAACTGTAGCTTTGGCGAAGCCGGCACAGTTGGCGTCTGACGGAACTGATCGACCAGATTGTGCAGCAATGCTGCTGCTTGACGTGGAAATTGCATAATTTGGCCATGCTTCGGAAGATGCTCCAGACTGATCTGGTAGAGGAGGCTGTTATTTTCACGGTTGATCAACTGATAGCTTTTAAAAGAAATGCTGTATACGGGAGAAAACTCACTATTATCTGAGGGGGAAATATGCATTACATCTTCTGTAGGCAGAAGTATAATGAACTGCCCTTTGCAAATTCTGTAGAGATGGCTTGTGGTTTGCAAAATGATATCTTGCATCGGTACGATAATAGTTGGCAATGAACAGGTTAGTGATAGCGGAAAGAGGGTGCCTCTATCCGCTATGGAGCGCGCCTCTAGTAATTCATAGGTAATCGTGTTCATAATTCCTCCATGATTGCTAATTCTACCACTCAGTCTATCATTACGTATTCAGAAGGACAACGCACGGAGGCAGCATCTATTGGAACTGAAAGAGCAGCACTGGAAAAATACCCATAAAAAGAAAATAAACTCTCAAAAGGGGACGCGACACTAGATCGCGAATAGGATATATGCCCAAAAATTCACTTGAACTGGTTCTAGGTGAAGGATCAATTTAATGGGACAAGGAGGAAAATTACATACACGCAGAACTTAAGTTTGAAAATAATTCTAGCATACCTATAGAGGATAAGATGGACCAACTCAACGCCTGTATTCAATTGATCTATAGGAGTGCAGTTGCTGAACTTGTAACTATAATCTGTGATGACATTGGTTATGAGACTCCCAACTTCACAACCTCTGGTATATTCCGCTTGCATGGCCTGGTACAGCTGCATAACGGATTGGACCAATGGTCTGTTATTCTAAAAATCGTTAAATCAGACACAGCAGAGAAAGATAACGTCGAACATCACAACTATTGGAGACGAGAAGCACTTGTATTTGACTCAGGGGTCTTAAGAGAGCTTCCGAATGCGATCTATGCTGCCGAGAGCTATTTGGTGGAAGAACAAGATGATGGAACCATTTGGCTCTGGATGGAAGATGTAAAGGGTGAATACCCTATTACAGTCAAGCAATTCGGTTATATCGCCAGACAATTAGGCCGATTTAATGGAGCCTATCTGAAAGGAATTAGCAGGCTGCCGGATCATCAGTGGATCTGCAGAGCTTGGCTCAAGTCATGGACGACGGCAAGCCGCATGTATTCTCCTAACATAGAGGCTTATGCAAGCCATATAGCTACGGTGAATGAGCAAAGGACATGGGCTTGGTACCAAGAGCTGCTCCAAAACATGGACACTGCGATAGGCTCGCTTGAGCAGCTGCCGCGTGTACTGGCCCATCAGGATTTGGGCCAGATGAATATGTTGCTCGTAAACAAAGAAACGAGAGAAAGCCAACTCGTTCTTATTGACTGGCAATTCATGAGCCTATCAGGTGTGGGCGAAGACCTAGGCAAGTTATTTGGCGCGAACATGAGTCTTGGAATTATTCCTCCTGATCAATACATAACGTTTCTAACCACTGTGTATGATGCATACCTGGAGGGTTTGCGAGATTTGGGATGGCAGGGTAACGCAGCAATTGTGAGATATGGCTTCTGCACAAGCACGGCCTTGAGAAGTATATGGGAGGTCCCGCAGTATTTTTCCGTATTAGCTCAGTTAGAGGAGGAGCCCCACAATGCGAAGCTCAAAGAAAGGCTGCACAGGCTAGACTGCATGATTAAGATACATAAACAAATGGCCATGGAGGCTGATTCTCTTAAGCTTCAATTTCATAGTAAAGACATTAAACTAAATGAGTTGTTCGACCATTATTAGATTCATGAAAATGTTAGGTGTGTTTCTTATTGCAGGATTATCCATTCTTATTGCAATGCCTATCCAGACATCAGCCAACGGGGGACCTGGGGATGTATCACCGAATGTCCAAGGAGGCGGAATAAAGTTTACGCAGAAGAAAAACATTACACTTAAAGAAGAAAATTTATCTTTTATCATCAAAGGCGATAAGGTAGAAGTCACTGCACAGTATACTTTGGTTAATAAAGACGGAGCAGATACAACGAAGTATATTTTCCCTATTGATTTCTACGTTACTGAACATGGCTGCGATCCGAATTGTAATGATAAAGCAGACAACTTTCAGATTACCGATGGAAATAAATCACTTGCAGTAAAAAATCAGCTTATCACAAAATATTTAGATCAAATCGTTTAGGGAAAGATTACAAGCTGGGGAACTTATTTGATGGAAAGCTGAATACAGCATGGGTTGAGGGCGCCAAAGGACCAGGAATCGGGGAAACGATTACTTTAGAGCTGCCACCAGGTACTGTTATTGGGGGTGTGCAGATGATTAACGGTTATATGAAAAGCAAGGAGACCTATCAGAACAATGGAAGAATCCAAAAGATCCGCGTATCTTTCCTTGTAAAAGACAATTATGTTGGAGCCAAATGGGTAACGAAGGACGTTACGTTTAATGATACGCCTTTCGATCCCAAGATGGCTGCAGACCAGAACGGCATCTATCATCTTTCGCAGTCGATCGGTCAGATCGAAGATGAAGTTAGTGTCATTAAATTAACCATACTATCGACGTATCCTGGGAAAAAGTTTGATGATACTTGCATATCAGAATTTTTCAAGGCAGATATTAAGCAGCTAGAAGTCATGAGGTGATAAAAGGGGCTGTTCCGGCACAGTATAGTGCTGGAGCAGCCCTTTCATCTCGCTGTGTCCTCTACCTCTGCCTGATTGATTAGATATCGAGCTTTCGAGTACCGAGCCATTTGACCATGTCAGGATCACGATGTGAGAAGAACAGGCTCTGCTTCGTATCTAGCGAAGCAATCGACTCCATATCCTCTTGGCTTAACGCAAAGTCAAAAATATTGATGTTTTCAATAATTCTCTCTTTACGAACAGACTTCGGAATCACAACAATTTCTCTTTGTGTCAACCAACGCAAAACGACCTGAGCAACCGATTTATTATACTTTTCAGCAATGGCGACCAATAGCTCATTATGGAATAAGTTATTTTTCCCTTCAGCAAAAGGTGCCCAAGATTCGATCTGAACATGATTTTCTTTCATAAATGCTGCATTTTCGATTTGCTGGTGGAAGGGGTGCGTTTCAACCTGGTTCACAGCAGGCACGACTTCATTATGAATAATCAAATCGATCAGGCGATCCTCATGGAAGTTGCTGACGCCGATTGCCCGAATCTTTCCTTCACGATACAACTCCTCCATGGCGCGCCAAGAGCCATACACATCCCCATAAGGCTGATGAATTAAATACAAATCCAAATAATCCAATTGCAATCTTTGCAATGATTTTTCCAATGCCTTTTTGGTCTGCTCATAACCCGTATCCTGAACCCAAAGCTTCGAAGTAATAAATAACTCCTCGCGTGGTACGATGCTACGCTTGATGCCTCTGCCAACTGCTTCTTCATTCTGATAAGAGGCAGCCGTATCTATGAGCCGATAGCCTGCCATAATAGCATCATAAACGCTTTGTTCACACTCATGCGCATCTTGAATTTGAAAAACACCAAAACCGAGAATAGGCATTTCGATGCTGTTGTTCAAAGTTATGTTTTGCATATACAATCCTCCAGTATTCTTAATGATATGATTGAATCCACACAGCCCAATCCATACCAGACAACATTCTCACAACTTTATTATGCATCAGATTAGGGAATGATCGTTATCCTATTCATATCAAATGCTTGCCTAATCCTCTCATGCCACTTAATTAACAGCTGAATATGAACTATAATTGAATAACCGATAAGGACTGAATGGGGGGTTGAATGTGTCAGACATAATCAATAAGCAGCAAAACGAACTTACCCAAATTATTAAACGCTATGCACAATACGATGGTGTTCACGCTACTGCCATACCGTCATTATTTTTCATACGTGACTCTGTCGCATCTGTTCCGCGCCATGGCGTATATAAGCCTTCCTTTTGCATTGTCGTTCAAGGGGCGAAGGAGGTCTTGCTGGGGCAGGAATGCTTCAAGTACAGTTCTACTACGGCAGATTACCTCATTGCATCCGTCAACTTGCCGGTTACGGCTCAAGTCATAGAAGCTTCTCCCGATGTTCCGTATTTAGGGTATAAGCTTGAATTCTCAGCGAATCAAATTATAGAGGTGTTACGCGATTCTGAAATCCGCGTAGGACCGAAGGAAAATGCGAAGCGAGGCATGTTTGTTAGCCCGATGGAGCTGCCTTTGTTGGATGCGGTCCTCAGGTTAGCTCGTTTGCTGGACAACCCGAAGGATATTCGAATACTTGCGCCGTTGTTCACGAAGGAAATTTTGTATAGAGTTCTGCAAGGAAAATATGGAGCTGCGTTGGAGCAAATCGCGATAGAAGGCAGCTCAGCCTATCAAATTAAAGACGCTATCGAACATATTACGAATCATTATGATCAATCATTCCGTATTGAAGAGCTGGCGGAAAAAGTGAATATGAGTGTCTCGTCACTGCATAGGCACTTCAAAGAGGTAACGGCCATGAGCCCTATCCAGTTTCAAAAAGAATTGCGGCTTCTGGAAGCCCGCCGCTTACTAATAACCGAATCAGCAGATGCTGCTGATGTAGCATATCGAGTAGGCTATGAAAGTCCTTCGCAATTCAGTCGTGAATATTCTCGAATGTTTGGCTTTCCGCCTAGACAAGATAGCAAGCGTCTAAAAGTATAAACGACACTGCGGCAGCCAGATCGAACAGAACTGCGCCATAGTTACAAATGGAGGTATACCCTGATGATTGTTATCTTGTTATGTGCAGCTATTCTAATATTGTCGGCTGTCTTGTTCCTAAACTACTATCCACCATTCGGGAAAAAAGAGTCAGCAGAAAAGCGGGATAGCTACCGATCTCTTCCGAATTATGGCCGCAACAAATTTGTGAATCAAATCCCAACCTCAATGAGTATGAGAATGCCAGATTTACTTTCCTTATTACAGGACTACGTCAAAGGAAATCCCAATCGAAAACCACTTTCTCCGTTAACTGTCAGGCACTTAGATCCCGCAAGTATCCAACAAGAAAATCTAACGCGCGTAACATGGTTTGGGCATTCAGCACTGATGCTGGAATTGGAGGGGAAGACGCTGCTGCTTGACCCGATGCTCGGAACTGCTCCAACACCAGTTCCCATATTCGGAAGTAAACGTTTTAGCAAGGACATTCCTATTGGGCTCGAACAGCTCCCATTGATCGATGCTGTAATTTTTTCTCATGACCATTATGATCATCTGGATTACAGTTCTATTCAGAAACTGAAAGGGAAGGTTAAGCATTTTTATGTGCCGCTTGGTCTCGGAAGCCACTTGGAGCGCTGGGGAATCGCACGATCGAACATTACGGAGCATAATTGGTGGGATTCGTCTGAATTAGATGGACTCCAGTTTATCTGTACGCCAGCAAGGCATTTTTCAGGCCGCAGCCTGTTTGATCGGGATTCGACTTTATGGTCCTCATGGGTCATTCTTAGTAAGAAGAGCCGAATATACTTTAGCGGCGACAGTGGGTATGGTCCGCATTTTCAGGAGATTGGCGAAAAATATGGACCATTTGATATGACATTTATGGAGTGCGGGCAATACGACAAGCGTTGGGCTGCTATTCATATGATGCCAGAGGAGAGCGTTCAGGCTCATCTGGATGTACAGGGGAAATGGATGCTTCCTATCCACTGGGCAGGATTCACATTATCACTGCATGATTGGTATGAGCCAATCGAACGTGTGACAAGAGCAGCTAAGGAAGCGCAAGTGAACATCGTTACACCATTAATTGGAGAGCCAATATCTATTCCTTCATTTGAAGCTCTGAAATACGAGAATGTTATATGGTGGAAGAAGCAATAAAAACAGCGGCGTTTTGCCGCTGTTTTTATTATTGTCTAGATGCCTTATTTACATTTCGCCTTAAGGAATAACCTTCCATACTGTAGCACCTGAAGTGCCTGGTGTCTCGTTAAGCGTCCACCATTTCGCTTCATAATTGACGTTGTTATGCGTCACTTTACTGCCTCCAACATAGGCGGTTGTTGCACTCCATGCTGGATACGCGACAGGTGCTGCAGGCGTTGTCACGTTAAGTACATTGCTTGCTGCCGAAATATTGCCTGCATCGTCAATTGCTTTTACTGTGAAGGAGTAGGCCGTATTTTGTGTTAGATTCGTAACCGTATATTGCAGAGACGTTGCAGGTACGGTTGCTACATAACTGCTGCCACTGAATATTTGATACTCCTTGACTCCGACATTATCTGTCGATGCATTCCACATGAGAGGTATAGAGGTCGAAGTGGTAGTGCCCATAACATGGAGGCTTGATGGAGCAGTAGGCGCCACCAGGTCTGGCCCTGTTACAGGGAGGGTAGTAAAGGTAACGGTATTGCTTGCATTCGAGAGATTACCTGCGGCGTCAACCGCTTTAACCGTAAGATTATAAGTTGTGTTCGCTGTCAAACCAGTCAAATTAGCAGAAAGCGCTCCGCTAGTTGTCGCAATTTGATTCGTTCCATTGAAGACTCTGTAGCCGGTAACCCCAACATTATCGGTGGAAGCCCCCCAAGATACCGTTGCAGTTGTCGTCCCAATATTCGATGAAGCAGCGTTTGACGGAGCGGAAGGAGCAGTTGTATCTGAAGTGCCGCCACCACTAAAATTAACATCAATAACATTGTAGAACGCATTATTTGTATCGTAAATTTCCCAAACGGCTAATATAACCTGATAGCCTGTGCGGCTTGGAATGTTGCAAGTATTGGAATAGGAATTACCTGGCTGTGACCCACCGGAGGACACGCTGCAGAAGGGCGTTAAGTCAAAGGAAGCACGAGACAGAGGAGCGTTAGGGTCCCAGTTTTGTTTCGTAATGTAGTATTTCCAACTGGTGGTTGCATGGGGAACTTTAATATTCCAGTTGAAGGTATAGGATCCCGAATTAATATTCACCTTAGTCCAGCGGGAAGAGGATTGTTGATCAAGGTCCGTAAACCATGTGTTAGCGCTTGCAATTTTACCATCGGCAGGTCCAGCGGCAGGGAATCCTTTAGGTCCTTCTAGGCTATACGGCTCATAGATGATTTGGCCACAGTTCTGATTCTGACCGCTGGCACATAATGCCGCTCGGCTTTTCGTAACGTAACCATGGGCGGAAGCCTTTTGTACGAACACCATACTAATCATTCCAAGTACAAGTGCAAAGATAATACTACAGACAACGAATAGCTTTAACTGTGTTGGAGAATTCGAACGTAAAGTAGACATTAATAATCCCTCCATCGTCATTTTTTTACAATCAGCTTGTTTCAAAACCGCAAAGCGACTTGATATACCGATTCATCTAAAACGATGTACTTACTGCTCGAAATTAACCACCTCCTTCACAAAAAAGTTATGGTCGCAGCTCCACTAGGAATTATATTTATCCCCTACCAAAAATATAGCAATCGCTTTCATTATTTTAAATAGGTAAAATGTTGTATTTATAACAACAAGAGGGTGATCTTCAATGATGAAGATCACCCTCTAACTGCTATTAGAACTAAATGGTAGACGATAAGTGAATTATTCCTCTTTCTTTTGCCGTATGAGCTCGTTCAATCTTCGCACACGATAAGCATTCGTGGCCGACTCACCAAGCTCCTCGAGAATCGTGTAATTTGCCCAAGCACCCACTACCGCTCCGATCCCCGGTATCATCTGCAGCATTTTTCGAAAATCAATGGAATCACGGTATTCCTTCTGGAACGTCTCCCAATCCATATTTTTGTAATACTCCGTATCCGAGAACCATTGCTCCTTCTCCGTATTCCAATGCTTAATGGAGTGGAGCAGCTTGGCTCGCTGTTCGGATCCGGAAAAGGTAAGTTGAAACACTTTAAGAATGAAAACCCGCTCAGAAAAATGATTCGTATCATACCCATAAATGTGTGCCAGCTCAAACAAAAATTTCATCTTAATCGCGATTAACGCGGGAAAGTCTACGACGTTAAGCAAAATACCGCCCGCTCCAGTTCCAGCGCCTTCGGCAGTAGCTATTTTCTGGTATAAGGACATCAGCTTCTTCGCCTCTTGATCGGCGAGCTCTAGATGGAGTGTCCGCTGCACGGTTCTCTGAGGCGTGTATTCCGCGCCGAACAACGCTGTCCGTACGATTGACTTTATGGTCGCCGTAATAACATCATGCATCTTGGGTGGAATAAGGTTATTGATTCGCGTACCGATCGTCTTCGAAGTTCTCTCCAGCCATCCAGGCTCCTTGAATAGCTGATGCTCCCATTCAGCGATTTCTTTATATATTTTCTGTTCGTATTTCATGGGTAAACGCTCCTCCAACAGATTTGGCTATATTGTAATGGAGAATGCTACCATTCGTAACAGACCTCCGTATGGTATTCGAACCCGACCAAGGTCGAGGAATTATCGAATAATTACTGTAAAAATTGTTTCAAAAGGTTATCGACTGCATTAGAATCCGGTTCGTTAGCTCCGATTCCGAAGCAGTGTCCCCACTTAGATTCTACAGGCTGAAAAACGGCATTCGGCATATGTTCTGCTTCATAAGCGCTGTCGTCGAGAGGAAAGAAGAGATCGGTCGAGCCCGGTATAATAAGGGCAGGGGCAGTGATTCGGTTCAATGCCTGTTCAAAATCCCCATTGTCGGCAGGAGTGGCGCTAATATCCCCGTGTATGCCTGTTCGAAGCATGGCAATCAAGTCATTTGCATCGAACGATAAGAACACTTTATCCCAGTAATCTTCCAAATAAGATTGTAGCGTTGGATATCCCTCCGCCTGATAAAGCTGTTCTAAATAATAGGCTTGAGAGAAGCCCCAAGGAGCATAAATGCGTCCCATTGCAGCAAGTCCTGCTGCAGGCTGACGGGTATAGAAACCATTCTTCCAATTGGAATCGGCTTGCAAGGCCGAGATCAACGACTCAAAAACAACTTGAGCATGCGGCCTAGTTTTTGCTGTTCCGCCGAACGGCACAATTCGCTCCACCATCTCCGGATAGGATGCCCCCCATTGAAAAGTTTGCAGCGCTCCAAGCGACCAGCCTATGACCAACGCAAGCTTCTGAATGCCAAACAGCTCCGTTACAAGCCGATGCTGCAATCGGACATTATCGTAAATTGTGACGAGAGGGAAATTCCCTCTATCATAAGGGGCTGGTGTATTGCTTGGGGAGGATGAGAGGCCGTTCCCCAGCATATTTGGCACAATAATAAAATAATTGTCGGGATCGAGCGCTCTGCCTGGCCCAATCAACCACTCGTTATCGTTATGCAAACCAGCGAACCAGGTCGGATAGACAATCGCATTGGTTTTAGAAGTGTTTAAAGTCCCATAGGTTTTGTAGGCAAGAAAGACTTGAGGCAGCGTGTGGCCCGATTGAAGCTCGACATCTCCAAGAGGATATATTTCGTAATCTTTCATTATTCATTTCTCCCTGTAGCGTATTTCCCGCAAGATATTGGTCAGTTTATATTCCCGCAAGCGGGTAGAGCTTGATTTTCACTTTACGATAGGATTATGATCAAATCAATTAAACGTATTTGATTATAATGTTCAATAATTTTGAATGATGAGGTGCTTTCCCGATGGAAATTCGCCAGCTAAAAACCTTTTTAACGCTTGCATCCACCAGAAGCTTTAGCCGCACAGCCGAATCACTGAACTATGTTCCCTCTACTGTTACGATGCAAATCAAATCTTTAGAGGAAGAATTGGGTGTCAAGCTGCTAGATCGACTGGGCAAGTCTGTTGTATTAACAGATGCTGGACAGCAGTTTTTGCCTTATGTTAATAAAATTTTGAATGATGTAGAAGAGGCGCGGCATGTCTCGAGTCTGAGCGGAGAATTGACCGGAACCATTACAATCGGAGCAGACGAAACGATCTGTACGTATCGGTTGCCCGCACTATTCCGGCTTTTTCGCGAGCGCTATCCGCGCATTCGTCTTTTGTTCCGGCCCTTGTCCAGCCACAATTTGAAACAGAGCCTGCGAGAAGGAAATGCGGATGTGGTTTTTACACTGGATGAAGCTTCCGTATCCGTGGACCTTTATGCGGAGCATTTATTAGATGAACCTTTTCTTATGGTCGCTTCCCCACACCACCCGTTAACTTCACGATCAACATTAAGCATAGAGGACTTTCATGGAGAGCAAATTCTACTAAGTGAAAAGGGCTGCTCTTATCGGTTATATTTCTATCGCACCATGTTGAAAAAAGGGGCTGACAGCTTAACCGAGCTGGAGTTTAATAGTATAGAAGCCATTAAACAATGTGCAATGGCAGGGCTCGGAATTGCCTTGCTGCCCGAGATGGCAATTAAGGGAGAAGTAGAACGAGGGGAACTGATTGTTCTTCCTTGGGATTTATCT
This sequence comes from Paenibacillus sp. J22P59, assembly GCF_059383895.1. Lineage (NCBI taxonomy): Bacteria > Bacillati > Bacillota > Bacilli > Caryophanales > Paenibacillaceae > Paenibacillus > Paenibacillus sp. J22P59. The sequence goes on along the minus strand of NZ_JBXENX010000001.1, from coordinate 536,932 downwards.
GAAATACGATTTACAACTCAAATGTTATGGCATCAAGAGAAATGGATTTCACCATCGCTGAGTGCCTTTATCGAATTGGCTAGAAGTGTATGGAAGAACAGCCCATGAGATGTCAGTCGAATGACAATTTCTTATATCAGAAAGCAATAATAAGTGACCGAGCTTCTCTTGGTGGACAGTCATCTGTATCATTAGTTGATTTGTCCGCTTGAAGAAGGCTATAACTAATATTCTAAAAATAGTTTTTAGTCTAGCTAATAATCGGCTATTAGTCCATGCCTAAAATACACAACACACGTACACTGAAACAAATACTAGGAGGTGTCGTTGTTGAGTTGTCTAGATAGAAAAAAACGGTGTAAAAAGAAAACCGTAGTTGTGTGCCATCCAAAAGATAGAAAAAAGAAACATACTAAAAAAATAGTGCAAGTGCGGTGTCCCTCGCCAAAAAGAGAGCAATTACTTCAAGAACTGGCGGGGGAAATTGCAGAAGTTGGACCTGCAGGACTTGCTGGAGCACTGGGACCCCAAGGAATAGCAGGAATTGTAGGAGCGATTGGTGCACTCGGACCTCAAGGACTCGTAGGAGCACTTGGACCCCAGGGATTAGCAGGACTTGCAGGAGCGATTGGCGCACTTGGACCTCAAGGACTTGTTGGAGCACTGGGACCTCAGGGAATAGCAGGACTTGTCGGAGCAATTGGCGCACTTGGACCCCAAGGACTTGCTGGAGCACTGGGACCACAGGGAATAGCAGGGCTTGTCGGAGCAATTGGCGCACTTGGACCCCAAGGACTTGCTGGAGCACTGGGACCTCAAGGATTAGAAGGACTTGCAGGAGCAATTGGTGCACTTGGACCTGAAGGACTTGCTGGAGCACTGGGACCTCAAGGAATAGCAGGAATTGCAGGAGCAATTGGTGCAGCTGGATTGGCAGGACCAGCAGGGCCGGCTGGAGAAACGGGTCCAGCAGGGCCGGCTGGAGCAACGGGACCAACAGGGCCGGCTGGAGCAACGGGACCAACGGGGCCTGTTGGACCGGCAGGTGGCTTATTAGGCTTTGCAGATTTTTTTGCCTTGATGCCTCCTAATAATGCAGCAACTGTTGCTCCTAGCACAGATGTAAGCTTTCCGCAAAATGGTCCTATCAGTGGTACTGAAATTAGCCGTATAACTGCGAGCTCATTTAACTTAGCTTCAATTGGTACTTTCCAAGTTATGTTTCAAGTATCCGTAAACGAACCAGGGCAACTCATTTTAACACTCAATGGCGCTGACCTCGCTTATACGGCGGTTGGGCGAGCAACAGGTACTTCTCAAATAGTAGGAATAGCTCTTGTAACAACAACGGTCAATAATTCAGTACTCACCGTCCGAAATCCTGCTGGCAATGCTGCTGCACTCACTATCACTCCAGTAGCAGGAGGAACAAGGCCGGTTTCCGCACACCTTGTTATTACAAAGATTGCATAGAAGAAAAGAAATAAAAGCTCAGTTAGCAGATGGCTAGGAGATCGGCTGCTTTTGTTGTTTAGAACTACTGGACGTTATAGTCGCCATTATGGCGGCTTTTTTTATACTTTATGAGCGAAGCCCATACCTCCCAATTAAACTGTTCATACGATATATGGTATCTGCCTAATTTGTTGAGAGAAATGTGCATTCATTTAATCATAGGGAGTTGGATACGTGAAATCTTTAACGAAGCTTACTGGGCGAGTGATATTTAAGGGTGATCCCGGTTATGAAGCAGCTCGGAAGAATTGGGATCCTCATACGAACAGATTTCCAAAGGTATTTGTATTTGCTCAAAGAACGAAGGATGTAGCCAATGCAATAAAATGGGCCAACCAACATAATGTGCCCATTCGGCCAAGAAGCGGGAGACACGCTTTAGAGGGCAATCTTTCACAGGTTAACGGGGGCATTGTCATCGACGTCAGCGAAATGAAGAAAATCAAGTTAAATAAAAAATGCAGGACTGCTGTGGTTGAGACAGGTAATCGGGTAGGAAGGATCGTAGATACGTTAGCCCGGCAAGGCTTTATCGCTCCGTTTGGTGATAGTCCATCGGTTGGTATCGGCGGAATTACACCTGGTGGAGGAATTGGCCCGCTCCAAAGAACGACTGGTCTGATCTGCGATAATCTAATCGGACTCGAGATGGTGGATGCCAAGGGAAGAGTGATTCGAGCAAGCAAAAAACACAACTCCGATCTACTCTGGGCTTCCCGCGGCGGCGGTGGAGGCAACTTTGGCGTATATACCAAATATAAATTCAAAGTACTGCCCGCTCCAGCCAAAGCTACCGTATTCAGTATAACCTGGCCATGGGATCAGTTCGAAAAAGTCGTGAAGAAATGGCAAGTATGGGCTCCTAACGCCAGTACCAAGTTAGGCAGCGAATTAAGTGTAGGTCCCAAAAAGGGCGGAAATGTTAGCATGTTGGGGCTGTACCTTGGATCAAAAACGGAAGCTCTGCGTCAGTTAGAGCCTATTCTTAGCGTGGGGACGCCTAATAAGAAAACCATTCGTTTACTACCATACTTGGAAGCTACTAAGTTTCTGCTTGCCCCCGATCCAGTGCTTACCCAAAAGTTCAGCAATCAGTTCTCCAGCGGCTTCGGCAGACGCCCATTCCCGAATAAAGCATACAAAATCATGCGCGAGTTTCTTGAAAAAGCAGAAGGGGGAACACCAGCCGGTTTCTTCTTCCTTAATTGGGGTGGGGCCATAAGCCGCATTGCGCCTAGAGCCACAGCATTCTACTGGCGTAAAGCTCAATTCTATGTTGAATGGAACAGCTCATGGGTTAAGCCATCTCATGCCGCTAAAAATATTGCCTTAGCACGCAACACCCGGAAGAAGCTTCAGTCCTATATTGTAGGCTCCTATATCAACGTACCAGACCAAGGGATTAAATGCTCTGGACCAGTCTATTATGGCAAGAACTATCCTAGGCTTCGTAGAGTAAAAGCTAAATATGATCCGGGAAATGTGTTCAACAACCCGCAGAGTATTTCGCCGGCTAATTGAGACCTAATTAAGGGAATATGATAAGAACTAAGCTCAAGAGGGCTCCCTTTGCTTGACTATATCCGTAAGAAGGCTACTTTAAGAAAAGTAACCTGCTTACGGTTTTTTTAATTTTAATCAATCTATCAATTTTTTTACATTTGCATCTTGAGTTATCTATTCAAGTCGGCCAAACCTGGGCTATGCTCATTCGGCATATCTGGCAATTGAGGAACTGGAAAACCTTGCGGAGGCTGTACAACAACAAGCTGTCCGCCGTTTCGGCTTGGACTTTCTCCTGAGAAGATTTCGCTGATCCGAGTCTCGTCCAATCGGAAATTGAATTGTGCGTTATGGAAGCCCATATCTACATATTTTCGGCACTCTGGATATTTATTAATATCGTAATTTGGTACGGGAAAGCTTTTAGCCCAATCCACGCCTAACGTTTCAAGCGCTTTTGCAAATGCGTTCTGATGGGCATTATCGCGTACAATAAGAAAAGCCAGCGTCTCTCGAAAGGTTTGATTTGAACTCATTTCATAAATTCTTGTCTTTTGCAGCACCCCAGTGGATTCAAGTACGACATTGTTCAGCAAATCTGCAATCAAATTGCCATGAGCGTAAACCCAAGAGCCATTCCATGGATTTCCACCAGCATCAACAGGCAAGGAGCTTTTCGCCCCCATAATATAATGATGCGGATTTCCCATCTTGACTGCTTCATCGATTGGAGCCGCGTCTACACCAGCATTGCCTGGGGTTGACAGTCCCGAATCATCTAACAATTGATTAATTGTAGATTGAACCAACTCTACATGGGCAATTTCCTCTAGGAAAACTCCGCGTAACAAATCACGAAATTGCTTTTCTTTCCCTCTAAAATTCGAGCTTTGAAAAAAATATTGCATCATCGTACGCATTTCGCCGAACTGCCCTCCCAAAGCTTCTTGAAGCACTTTCGCGGCTGCTGGATCTGGTTTGTCCGGTTTAATAATATTGATTAATTCTTCTTTGTAATAGTACAAATTAATCACAAGCCTCTCTGTATTTGATGTTCATTTTCATGTAATATTTTGGACAGGTTTAATATGCTCAACAACAAGGATATAATGCAATAACTCCGCATTAAAATTCCGTAATATAAGAACCGCCCTCGCCCTGTAGAGGAGGAGGGAGCAGCTTATTTCTCGTGCGTCGGCGTTTTTTTACAAATAAAGGTGAAAATAGCGTTCTGTTATATTATAGTGGAGATATGCGATTACACCGTTTATTCCGAACAAAGGAGGCGGGTATTTAGTGATAGATCATTCACAGCAGGACAAGCAACGTATAAACCGGAGCGACATTTCTATGACGGCTTTTACCGATAACAATACCTCTCGTGAAACTATTTTGTTCGTGAACCGTCTTAGCGTCCATGCGATTAAAGACGGCATTCGCCGACCACTTCTCCATGAGCTCACGTTCTCCATTAACGAAGGAGAGACAATGGCGCTTATTGGTGAGAGCGGGAGCGGGAAAAGCATAACTGCGAGCACCATAGCCGGTTTAATGCCGAATCGTGTTCATATAGGTGGCGGAAATATTCAATTTCGGGGAGAATCGATTTTAGACTGGCCAGAGAAGAAACGCAGGCAATGGAGAGGAAGCCAAATCGGCTGGATATTCCAGGATTATCAAGGCAGCTTTACTCCATTTTTTACAGTTGGTCGACAGCTTACCGAAATGATTCGCACTCACATGAAAGCGCTTACCATGCGTGAAGCCAAGCATTTGGCATTGACCTGGCTTGAGAAGGTTTCACTACCGGCGGAGCGCACCTATGCAAGCTATCCGTTCCAGCTAAGCGGAGGTCAAATACAGCGAGTATCTATCGCTGCGGCTCTTATGCTGAAGCCGTCGCTTCTTATCGCAGACGAGCCGACTACCGCCTTGGACGTACTAACTGCAGAAGATGGGCTTGCCCTTATGGAGGAGCTGCAACGGCAGACCGGTTGTGCCATTCTAATCATCTCTCATGATCTGCGACAGGTTATGAAACGGGCGAATCGCATCGCTGTTATGAAAGAGGGACGAATCGTGGAGTCAGGGGATGCTTTGAACATTTGCAACTATGCGAAGCATCCGTACACCCGGCAGTTGCTGGAATCCTGTCCGAAGCTCTCAAATCCTGCTATACCGTCGGCAGCTGTCACCTAAAATGGTTCATAATATTGGGCATCGGTACTTTCAAGGGGGGATTTGTAAGATGAATGTGCTGCTTTCCGTGAACGGATTACACAAAAAATACTACGGAGCAACGGAAACGGTTAATGCTGTGCAAGATGTATCCTTTCATATCGCAGAGGGAGAATGCCTAGGTCTAGTCGGAGAAAGCGGCTGTGGAAAAAGCAGCATTGCCAAGCTAATCTTGTTATTGGAGCAGCCGGATCAAGGGGAAGTTTCATTAGGCGGTGCGTTGCTTAAGGGGCTTAAAGGAAAAGCTGTGCGTAATATTCGCCAGAATATACAGGGCGTGTTCCAAGATCCTAACGCCTCGCTTAATAATCGACTGCCTGTATGGAGGTCGGTCTTAGAGCCGCTTGATAATTTTCCCGAGGTAAATCCGCCGTTTCTATCGGATGTCAGAAGTTCCAGACGGAGTACAGCGGCCAGATTATTTGATATGGTCGGCTTGGAACAAGCTTGCTTAGAGCGATACCCGCATGAGTTAAGCGGCGGACAACGGCAGCGAGTTGCGATTGCAAGGGGGATTAGCCTGCTTCCTAAGCTGCTAGTATGTGATGAGTCTACTACAAGTCTAGACGTTACTGTTCAGTCGCTCATTTTGCAGCTGCTAAATCAATTACGTCTGGAGCTCGGAATGGCTTATTTGTTTATTTCTCATGATATGGCCGTCGTAGAGCAAATGAGCGATCGAATATTAGTTATGAAAGAAGGACGGGTCTTGGACCAATTCTACAAAAGCGAGATTTGGAGTGAAGAGCGTCATCCCTATACCAGAATGCTCATAGCTGCATCAAGCAGTTAGCCTATTGCACTGCGATACTAGAAGCCCATTTTGCCAGATCTGGCGAAATGGGTTATTTGTATGTAGGTGGCCTTTCATCAGTTAAATTGACAACTTTTGTAAAATAAATGACTCTTCCTAGCTATATAAGTCTAGTTGTCAGTCTTGTATAATTACGATTGTAAACGTTTTCCATAACCAATCTTATTATCCAATGAAATGGGGGGAAATAGTGTGAAGCAGAAGTACGCCTTACTGCTTGCTCTGCAATCATTCGAATTTGAAATTCATCGTTTGAAAGCCTTTTCAGAAGAATGTTCGGACTGTTACGAATTGCTGCAGTCGAAGCTGGACGCATTATGTCAATTCATGACCTCCGATGAGAATGAAGACCTTTGGACACAATGGGGCAATCTTGAGGAAGTTAGACAACATGGAGAGAGGGTACGCTCCGCGTCTAATCAGGCTCTTTGCCATTTGGAGAAGTATCAGTCCTCTCAATTACTTGATCAAAAAACGAGCATAAGCGAATATCTCACTATTCTGTCTTCCACAGTGAGGCATGAGCTGGAATTGTTCGGCATGGATTCCGAATCTCGTATTTTGTTCATCGGTTCAGGCGCGTTCCCTGTATCTGCGCTGACGATGGCACAAGAAACTGGGGCGGAAGTGTTTTGTTTGGATGTAGATGAAGAAGCCGTTGCACTAGGAAAAAGAGTCGCGGAAGCGGTTGGCCTAAAAACCAGTCTTACGTTCTCGGGCAGCTATCCAACTGGACTGGCCTTTCTAGAGAAGGCCACACATGTCGTTGTTGCTTCTCTTGTTGATGACAAGCACGTGTTGCTGGGAGAACTGCAACAATCTGCACGCCCAGATGTCAAAATAATTGTAAGGTATGGAAATGGGCTGAAATCGATCTTTAACTTCCCCTTGGAGATCCAACTGTCTGAGGAATGGGAAACTACTCAAATTGTGCAGGGCAGCCGGATTTACGATACGGTTATGCTGCAAAGGAAGAGTGTACCAGAATTAGAGGTGAGACAGAGAGGATGAATCATTTGGAACCTAAACCGTTCGGTAATACGTTGATCGTCGGCGTTGGACCAGCCGGTATTCATGCAGCGGTGGACTGGAGCAGGCAATCCAATCAGGTAGGCTTATTGAACCGAATAGGCGCCCATTCGGACCGAATTCAGCGGGAGCTTGAGCAAAAACATAATACCATTTATGTAGATCTGCAAGCGCCGCAAGCCAAGCATTTATCCGGCGGAACATGTATAAGCCGATTCTATAATGGTTTTGAAGCCGTTGATGACAAATGGAACACCATCGTTGTGTGCACGCCCAGCGACAGCTACAACCGCGTTATTGAACAATTAAAATTAGAATCGCTGACGCAGGTACAGACCATCATTCTTCTGTCACCAGGTATCGGCTCTAATCTGCTTCTAGAGAGCACACTCGGCCATTTATCTACATCCATTGAGCTCATCAGTTTTTCGACCTACTACGCATCCTCCAGATTTCCCTCCAACGAAGATACAATGCTGAAAACCGTTGTAAAAGGCATGAAACGTAAGGTTTTCATTGCGTCGAACCGCAAAGTCAGCACCACTGTTCAAAGTATAAAAGCTTTGCTCGAAGCTCAAACCATTCAATGCGAGCTATCGGCCACTCCAATTGAGGCAGAAAGCCGAAGCATAACAACCTATGTACATCCACCTTTTTTCATCAATGACTTTTCATTGAACGAAATATTCGGCTCACATGTCTCCCGCAAATCCTTATATAAGCTGTATCCGGAGGGACCGATTACACAGCATACGATACGCAGCATGATTGTACTCTGGAAGGAGATTTCACATCTTCTCGCGCAATTCGATGTACAGCCAATGAATTTGCTGAAGTTTCTAAATGATGATAATTATCCTGTTCATGAGACGACACTGTCGCGCGATGATATCGAGGGGTTCTCTGAGATGGACCAAATCAAGCAAGAGTATATGCTCTATATTCGCTATTCTTCCATCTTAATTGATCCCTTCTCGGAGCCGGATGAGCAAGGGAAATATGTAGATTTCTCCGCAATTCCCTATAAGCAAGCAGGAGTCGTTGAAGGCGGCAGCTGGGTCATTCCGCGTATTCCTTATGAGGACTACAAGAGGCTGAAGCTAATGTACAGCTTAGGACAATTGCTCGGCCTGCAAATGAAGCATTCGCTTGCATTGATCCGTTTATTTGAAAAGAGATTAGCAGACTTTATCGAGGAGAACGGGACAGACCATTTCTCCTCTGATATCATGACCGATTGTACGGCTGAGCAAGCAAAGACGATTCTTCATATTTTCCGGGAACAGGAGAGGTAGGTATGCATGGATTTAACGTAAAATTGTTTCAAGCCAGAGGAGCGTTGATCGTTGTGCTAGGCTTGATGGCGCTTCTTGCGGGCTGCAGCAGCGACGGCCAGACGACAGAGGTGAACAAGAAAGCCAATTCCAAAGTGGACAAGAGCGTGACCATCATACACAGCTTGCCTAGCGAATCTCTGGATCCTCATAATGATTGGATTGCCTTACGCGCGGGTGTCACCGAAACCCTTCTCCGTTTGGATGACAACATGCAAATATCTCCTTGGCTTGCTGTCAAATGGGAGGCACAGGATGATCGGACTTGGCGATTCACGATTCGCGACGGAGTTACTTTCCAAGATGGAACGAAGCTTGATGCCGATGCCGCCAAAGCATCCTTCGAGCGGGCGATAGCGGACAGTAAGGCACTCGCTGCTGGTCTGAAAATTCAGTCTATAGAAGCAGATGGACAAGAACTCGTTATTACAACGACTGAGCCGCATCCTGCTTTTCCTGCCGAGCTTGTTCATCCGACAGCAAGCATCATCAGTGTAGCCGCCGAGGAAAAGAAGGGGAAAGAGGCTTTCAATAAAGCACCTGTCGGCACGGGGCCGTTCCAGGTCAATGGTTTTATTCCCGGGCAGGAAATCTCGCTGTCTCGTTATGATGGATATTGGGATGGCAAGGCCAAGTTAAGCGCAGTCAAGTTTCTATTTAATTCTGATGCGAACATCAGAACACTAGCTTTTCAGTCGAAGCAGGCCGATATTGTCTATCACTTGGCTCCAGAATCGCTGGCGACGATCGACAAAGATTCACAGCTTGCCATACAATCCGTAACTAGTCTACGCACACATTATTTCACCTATAATCCGAACAGTTCGAGTGTTTCAGATACTTTGGTCAGAAAGGCAGTCGATAGACTAATAGACCGGGATACCATCGTGAGTGACATTATGATGGGCCACGCACTTCCTTCCAACGGCCCTTTCAATCCTTTGCTTCCGTTCGGCAACAAAGATAAATACCAAACATTCAATCCAGAGGAAGCGATCGCTCTGCTGAACACCGCAGGCTACAAAGCCGATAAGAATGGCAAACTAGTAAAAAACGGGAAGCCTCTTCAATTAAAGCTAATTGCATTCTCGGGCATCAACCCGGAGCTGCCGCTCATTCCTTTGTTGATCCAATCCGAAGCCGCCAAAGTCGGTATTGATATAGAGATTTTATCGGTCGAGTATCCAGATGTCTATATTAAAGATCATACCGATTGGGATTTGTCGACATCCAGTTATTTGACTTCTCCTCGGGGAGACGGAGGCTCTTTCTTGAATGCCGCTTATGTGCCTGGAGGAGCGTACAATCCAGCCAACATTCAAGTAGATCAGCTTGATTCGACTCTACAAGAGCTTAATGCAACTGGCGATGTTCAAAAACGCAATCTTTTAACACAGCAGGCCGTTCAGATTATAAAAGAAACGAATGTACATTCCTATATTATTAACCCAAATATTTTGGTCGGAGTCAATCAACGCATCATGGCCTGGAAGCCGGGGCCAGAAGAGTTTTACATCGTGACCAATAAAATGGATGTGCAATAGATGCTCAGGCATGTGGGGGGAAGGCTGCTCCAGCTCTTGCTCATGCTGATCGTATTAAGCTTGGTAACTTTTATTCTGATGAAGCTGGCGCCGGGAGACCCGGTGCTTGCAGTGCTTAAGGCTGACGAGGGCGCTGTAACGATAGAAAATCAGCTCGCTGTTCGTGAAGAGCTCGGTCTTGATAAAACGCTTTATGAGCAATACGTTAGCTGGCTGGGAAAGGTTGCCCGCCTTGATTTGGGCCAATCCTATACTACCAATCAAGATGTTTGGCAGCTAATAACCGAACGTTTGCCTGCCACCGCGTCATTGATGCTTGGCTCCCTATTCGCGCTATTTCTATTTGCGGTTCCTCTCGGATTGCTGGCGGCAGTCTATTATGGTCGTCCTATCGATCATGCCAGCCGATTTATTGCTCTACTCGGTGCATCCATTCCTAGCTTTTGGCTGGGCTTGCTGCTTATTTATCTTTTTTCCTATCAGTTGAATTGGCTGCCTATGATGGGAGGGGGAAGCTTACGCCATCTCGTTCTGCCCTCGATTACACTGGGTTTCGTCATGGCGCCGGAATATATTCGTTTGCTGCGCGCAGGCTTGCTGGATGGGCTGTCACAGGAATACACCCGTGCAGCCAGAGCAAGAGGCATCCCGGAATGGAGAGTAACGGCTATACATGCGATGCGTCCCGCCTTACTGCCCGTTGTTTCCATTCTCGGAATGAGCATGGGTGCGCTGATGGCAGGCTCCATCGTAACGGAGTCACTGTTTGGTTGGCCGGGACTTGGCAGCATGGCAATGGAAGCCATTACGCAAAGAAATTATCCGGTCATTCAAGGCTATATCCTTCTGACAGGAGTATTTATTGGAATTGCGAATTGGTTGTCTGATGTCGGCTTAATGCTGCTGGACCCGAGAATACGCTACGGAAGGGGGGACAAGCTTGAAAACTGAATCTCCAGCACCCATATTCCGTAATGCCAGCTCTTCTTGGCGCAGCCTGCAGCGCAGCCGGGTATTAGTGATTGGCATGGGGATCGGAGGGCTCGTATTGCTCGTTGCCTTGTTCAGTCCCTGGCTTACGCTGCATGATCCTCTTCTGGTTGAAATGTCAGACCGACTGCTTGCCCCAAGCTTAAAATACCCTCTAGGTACGGATCATCTGGGCCGCTGCATCTTTTCTAGATTAATGGCAGGTACTTATCAGACGGTGGGGTTGTCGCTCTTAGCTAGCACAATAGTCATTATGATAGGAGTTCCAATTGGCCTTATTGCCGGCTTCGCCAATCGTCGTCTTGATGCCTTGCTAATGCGTTTAGCCGATGGCGCAGGCGCATTGCCTGAGTTTTTGCTTGCGATTGCCGTCGCCGGCTTTCTAGGTCCAGGACTTGCAAACACCATTTTTGCAATCGCTTGCATGAAATGGATCGGCTACGCACGGCTTATTCGAGGGATTGCCATTACGGAAAGCAAAAAAGATTATATTCAGGCTTCTATTGTATCTGGCAGCGGAGCTTGGGCCATAATCAGAAGACATTTGCTTCGTCAAATGCTATCTCCCTTGGCGACCATGGCTGCAGCGGATGTAGGCAAAACCATTTTGCTTATCTCAGCACTTTCTTACCTTGGTCTTGGGGCACAGCCTCCCTCTCCGGAATGGGGGGCTATGCTGAACGATGGCAGGCCTTATTTTCAAGCAGCGCCGGAGCTGATGATTTATCCTGGACTATGTATTATGACCGTTGTGCTGGCATGCAATCTGATAAGCGACGGCATTCGAGATCTGCTGGACGTGCGCGCTAGATAGCTCGCCCCCAAAAACGAGACAAATTCGAAAGATGAGAGGTCGCCATGAGAAACGGAGTTCTGCTGGCCTTATTATCCACTTTCGTATTCAGCGTAATGAATGCGCTAGTCAAAGAGGTCAGCGTTACGATTCCTGCCGCGGAAATTGCTTTCTTTCGCGGATTAATCGGCACGATACTAGTACTTGTTATGATGCAGCGCTTAAACATTGCGTTTTCCCGCAACGGCATTCCGATGCTGGCTTTTCGCGGTGCGATGGGGGGGATGTATATGCTTACATTTTTCTATACGCTCTCTCATTTGCCGCTTACGGATGCGAGCATATTAGCCCAACTGGCGCCCATTTTCGTAATGCTATTGTCTAGTTGGCTCTTGAAGGAAAAAATAACGGTAAAATCGGGGCTGCTATTGCTCGTCGTATTCGTCGGCGCAGCTATTCTAATCCAGCCCGATAAGTACGCCAGCTATTCCATTTTTGCGATCGTCGGTCTGCTAAGTGCGCTTTTCTCCGCGGCTGCGAGCATTTCAATTCGCTATTTGAGCCAAAAGCATTCAGCTTATGAAATCGTTTTTTATTTCACAGTAACCTCTACGATCGTTGCCGTACCTTTCATGATGAAGCATTTTGTAATCCCTGATGTAAGGGAAATGGTTTATTTGCTGCTTATCGGCGTTGTTTCATTAGTAGGGCAATTATTTCTAACAAAGGCGTTTACGCATGAGAATGCTATTGTCGTTCAGGTTGTAAGCTATTTCGGTCTAATACTAAACGCGCTGTTTGGATTTCTTTTTTGGAGGGAAATTCCGAATCTCCCGACGATTATTGGCGGTATATTCATAATTGCAGGCTGTTTTGGTCTATCCATCCTCACAAAATCAGGGAACGGTGAACCAGCTAAATTCGATAGCTCTTGTAAGGAGGAGGTCAATCATGATAAAAGAAGACCAATTTTATAAGGTATGGTGGCAGGAGGGTGACCAGAGCATGGAGGAAACACATCTTCCGCATTGGAAACGCATTCTGAAGTTTATACCAGAACAGGTTTTGCGAGAGTGCAGCGTGCTTGATTTCGGCTGTAATCAGGGTGGATTTTTGCGCTTGCTTTATGAGGAAAGACCGTATAAAGAAGCGATTGGAACCGATTTGGCCAGTCAGTCGATTGACCTTGCGAACACTCGGAAGGGCAGCTTGCCGATTCAGTATATATTGACATCAAATCCGGAACAATTCGAACACAGATTCGATGTCGCATTCAGCCTAGCTGTCATGTATTTGCTTCCTGATCTGGATCAGCATGCAAGGCAGATTAAAAAAGCTCTAAAGCCGGGAGGCGTATACTATGCCACATACGCGGATTACCCCAACAATCCAAGCTTTCTTGGAATAAAAGAAAAAATCAATATGAATTCAGCTGTTCCCATGCAGGAGCATTCGCTGGATGCGATTGCCCGAGCATTTTTCAAGGAGGGCTTTAAGGTTTCGATTCGCCGCATGCTTCCGACGGATTTCGTTGAGTTGCCACAAGCTAATCAGTGGTATCAGTGTGTGGCAGATCACATGAAATACGCTTATGAGCAAGCTTATATTTTTCGATTTGTTGCTCCTGATGAAGATTAAAGAAATACTATGGTATAGAGAAGGAATCCATAGACTGAAATTAACTAGGGTGATATCAAGACACATTCGTTCCCAGCGAATGTGTCTTTTTATTTTATAGATAGCTTATGGACAGGATAGTTTAATTAACTTTTATGTTAGAATGTGAATACATCTGCTTACTGGAAAGGCGAATTACCCCGCTAATTTTTGTGCTTCATTGGCAGAGTGACGTCCGCTTACCGCAAGCAGGATTGTAGAAATAACAATGAGTATAAAGCAGAATACAAAGGAGTACCGATATCCTACAATACTAGCTAATCCCCCGCCAACAAGACTACCAACCAGCCTTCCAATCGTTGACGCATTAGAGAAGAGCGTGGATGCATATCCTGGCATGCTTGGAAGCAAATCTTGGATGTAGCTTATGCCAATCGCTGAAATAACGGCAACAAAAACAGCGAGTAGAATCTGAGCTGCAAGCATCTGCCACATCTCACCTGAGAAAATAATAACGAGATAATAAACTCCTCCTAGAAGGGCTCCAACCATCATCAAGACTCGGTTACTGTACTTTGCACTAAGTAGCCCGAGCATAATCATAAAAGGAATTTCAAGTAGAGCACAAATACTGGTGACTAGACCGACATCGCTTGTCGTTCCCCCTAGATTGTTTGTAATAAAGAGGGCAGTATTAATGCTGCTCATTGAGTGAGCTATGTACATTAGTATCAGAATCATCATAGGAAGCCGAATATTATGGTTCTGATCTAGCTGAAAACTTTTTGCTTTTGCTTTAGCATTTTTGCTTTTCAGTACTGCATTTGATTTGAGAAATAGGGAAACAAGTAAGGCAACAAACAGAAAAACTCCGATTGTCCCCGAGAAAATCCCCTTAAACCCAACAGCAGTGATTAGCAGGGTACCGATTAAAGGACCTGTAATAAAGCCTAGAGAGAAAGCAGAACGCAAGGTAGAATTAGCAAACGCATGATCAGTAAAATTGCTCTTATTGACGGCTTCTCTCGAAATGGCGAACAATTGGGGCATCCCTGGTGCACCAAGTGCGGTTAATACAGTCATGAAGATGAACAAAACCGCAAAGTCCTTAATGAATAAGTATCCGCAATAAGCTAGAGCATTAAATAGTGTGGCGACAAGGTAAATGCTTTTTCGATTCAAGCCGAGGTCAGAGCGTTTCCCGATTAGCGTACTGATCCAAATCCCGGCTATTAACGTGACAGCTTGAAAAATACCAAACAGCCCAATAGATACTCCAAGTTGTTCCGTGAAATAAATAGATAAAAAAGGTACGCTTAGTGAAATGCCCATCCCCTGCAGAAACATGCATAAAGACAGTAAGGCATAAGAGGGAATCGAAAATAATGAAGTGAGTCGATTGAACATGATGTGAAGTTACTCCTTAATATTTATTTAGATAGTTAATTATCTAGCTTTAGTATACTTGAAAAAGATAGCTACCGCTGCCATTTATGTTAAGCAAACAAGCAGTACAAAAAGGAACTTATCTTTAAATATCGAATAGCTACTGTAATCGAATAGCTAAAAATTCGATTACAGACATATAAAATGATAACCTTACCTGCGTTCAGGAGGGAACAGGATTTGGAAATTAACGGATACTTATCATCGCGCTCTTCTGCAGAGTAACACATCCGCCTTTCCTACAATATGATGTGTCTAGAAACCTAAAGAGGTGAGCCAATGGCAGTCGTAAAAGCCAGGAAACAGGATATTGATATGTTGGCAAGGTTGCTTCGCGCTGAAGCTGAGACCGAAGGCGAAATGGGCATGCTCCTTGTTGGAAATGTTGGCATTAACCGAATAAGAGGGAATTGCTCCGATTTTAAAGAAATCCGGACAATTCCCCAAATGATTAATCAGCCACATGCGTTCGAAGCTTTGCAACATGGTATGTATTATCAAAACGCACGAGAGAGGGAACGCCGTCTGGCGCAACGGGCTGTGAATGGAGAGCGGAATTGGCCCGGCAAATTTTCCTTATGGTATTTCCGTCCAGGATCATTCGACAATCCCGGACCATGTCCGCCAACTTGGTATAATCAGCCGTTCGTAGGACGATGGAAGAAGCACTGTTTCTATGAACCGACCGCGCAAGAATGTGAAAATATCTATAATACCTTTTAAAAAATAAACGTAAAATGTGATAATAATTGATATGCTTAACACTCGCGTAGGTGCGGACTTTTTTTATTTTATCGTTATAAGTTCTTGTCAAAAGCCAGTGACAAGAACTTATTTCTTTTTGTTGCTTAAGGACAAGAGCATGTATTGGTATACATATGTATAATGATGACAATGCCTCTTTTAATAATAAGCAGGTTATTTATGATCGAAGAGAGGATAGCTCCCGAGCCAGTGCGCCCAAAAGTTCAGCAACCAGTAAGAAAAGAAAGGATACAGCTATGAAAAAAAGAAAATACTATTCCTTCTATGAAAGCAGCATTTGATAATGGTGCTGACGTAGTCGAACTAGATACCAAGTTGACGAAGGATCGGCAATTAACTGTTTTTCATGATTTTACCTTAGAGTATCTAACCAATGGTGAAGGTAAAGTAAAAGATTATATAATGAACGAATTAAAAAACTGGATGTCGGCTATAGGTATACGGCTGATCATGGAGAGAGTTATGGTTGGACAGGATATATTCCAGAAGAATTGCATAATATGGAGCTCCACTTACCATTAAATTATGCGAAGTACTTATGGGGTTGGCCGAAGAGAGTAGATAAGATTACTAAAAATCAGAGAATGCAGGTGATAGATTGAACTTTGTTCCCATTAAACGATTTTTACTATTAGTAGTAGCAGGTCTTTTTATCTGGTTTATCATTCACACTACTTTGGTGATAATAGATGGGTTGAATGATGAATTGAAACCTGTTGATGCAGCTGTAGTTCTAGGCAATAAAGTAGAAGTTAATGGACAGCCTTCTGATCGGTTAAAAGCACGATTAGATAGGTCGGTAGAACTTTATAATGAGGGCTATTTTACTTTTATCATTGTAAGTGGTGGTATTGGTAAGGAAGGTTTCGATGAGGCAAAGGTTATGAAATCTTACTTAGTAGATAAAGGCCTACCGGAAGATAAAATTATCGAGGATAATAATGGCTACAACTCCTATATGACCGCCCAAAATACCAGCAAGATGATGGAAGAATTAGATTTAGACTCCGTTATGGTTATTACGCAATATTTTCATGTATCTCGAACAAAATTAGCATTTAAAAAACTGGATATTAAAGAAGTGTATTCAGCTCATGCCAAAATCTTTGAGCTTAGAGATATTTACTCCATAATACGAGAATTCCCAGCCTATTATAAATATCTATTTAAATAAGAATATCAATAAAATGATAACCTTACCTACGTTCAGGAGGGAATATGACTTGAAAGAATCCATTATGATTTTTCAAAATGGATTCTTTTTATTTCTCGTACAATGCTAATCAAACTTTCTTCAAAACCTATATGAGCATTATGCAAAGGATGTGGCATCGTCGGAAGAAGCATATGCCCAGCATTACGGAGGAGATCAGTAAGCTCTAATAGTGAACAATTCCTCTCTAATTGTTCACTAATTAACAAACAAAGCCTAATTAACAATTGAATCGTATCTGAACTCGTATATAATAATGAACATAAGTTCAATAACAACAGATTAAGGCTCTTCTATTCCAGAATGTTGTACCAATTTATGGACACGCTAAACTACTACGGAGTTTACAACAACTCATTCAGTAACAAAAGAAGGGAAGAAACAATGAACAATCGTACGTGGCTTATTACAGGTGTCAGCAGCGGTTTTGGGTATGAGATGAGCAAACAGCTGCTTGAGAAAGGCAACAAGGTCATCGGTACTGTACGTGACAGAAATAAGGTCGCCGAACTTATCGAGCAATACCCAGATACGTTTACTTGCGAAATTCTTGATGTGACCGATGTCCCAGCCATTCATAAGCTCATTGATCATTCATTCGCGAAGTTTGAACGTATTGATGTTATCGTAAACAACGCTGGTTACGGGCTTTTCGGCGCCGCAGAGGAACTATCTAATGCAGAGATCGATCACATCATTGCTACCAACTTAACTGGGTCCATCCAGATGATTCGGTCAGCCCTGCCTCATCTCCGTGCCCAGGGCGGTGGCCGAATTATCCAAATCTCCTCCTATGGTGGCCAGGTTGCCTTCCCTGGAAATTCCATGTACCATGCTACCAAGTTTGGAATCGAAGGATTTTGTGAGTCTGTCGCGCAAGAGGTCGCCCCTTTTAACATCGGTATTACATTGGTTGAGCCGGGGGGAGCACGTACCGAGTTTCGTTACGGCAGCGCTAAGGTGGCAAATTTAATGCCGGATTACGACGGAAACCCTGCGCACGCATTCTTGAATATGCTGGATGCTTCCAAGGGGGTTGCTCCAGGTGATCCTGTACGTATGGCTGCTCGTATCATCGAGAGCGTTGACAGAAAGCCCGCACCGTTGCGAATAGTACTCGGCTCCCAGGCACTTGCAAGCACCATTTCGAACTTGAAAGCCCGCATTGCCGATTACGAGACACAAACCGAAGTAGCAGCTTCCACGGATTTTCCAAAGAAAGAGTAAATAGAAAAATTGTAAAAGAAAGAAGGGCTTTAACTTGAAGAATGAACAACTAAGCAATAGCATTATCTTCCCTTTGGGACAAAAAGTAGAACAGTATTTTACAGGTGATGCTTACTTACAAATGGTATTTACCGATCCTACACCGCTTAATACAGCCATTGGGAACGTAACGTTTGCTCCTGGAGCTCGGAATAACTGGCACTCTCACTATGCTGGACAAGTTTTATTAGTTACCGGCGGCAAGGGTTGGTACCAAGAGGAAGGTAAGCCAGCTCAGTTACTCGAAACAGGTGATGTCGTTAATATCCCGCCTAATGTTAAGCATTGGCATGGGGCAACGAACGATAGCTGGTTTGTACACTTAGCGCTTACACCGGGACAAACCGATTGGTTAGAGCCTGTAACCGATGAAGAATATTTAAACCTTACCTAGATTTCGGATAGGAAGGCCGGAATAGGGAAAGTACGGAAAAGATGAATGAGGGAGTATTAACAATTGCTACATTACGTATCTCGCGATGGGAGAAGCTTATAACGCCGGCAAACTAAAAGCGAACGGTGTTAGCAACTTCTATCCTGACGGATTATGGGAAGAAATGGATGTAACAAAGAAAGTAACAGGCAATAAAGGAGGAGGTCACAATGGATAAAAGAATTCTCGGAAAAGATCTGGAGGTTTCCTCCATTGGACTTGGATGTATGGGGATGAGTCATGCTTATGGACCCGCGGCAGATAAAACCGAAATGATCAAACTGATTCACCAAGCATTGAATCGTGGCATTACATTTTTCGATACGGCAGAAGTTTATGGACCTTATGAAAATGAAGAATTAGTAGGCACGGCATTAAAGGAAGTTCGAAATGATGTCGTGATCGCTACTAAGTTTGGTGTGAGCTTTGAACAGGGCCAGAGGGGTGTCCTGTTGACAGATAGCAGACCGGAAACAATTCGCAATTCCGTGGAAGGCTCCCTAAAACGGTTGCAAACCGATCATATCGATCTGTATTACCAGCACCGCGTTGATAAGAGTATACCTGTTGAGGAAGTGGCTGGTATCATGGCGGAGTTGATCAAGGAAGGGAAAATAACGCATTGGGGAATGTCAGAGGCAGATGCTGATCAAATAAGACGAGCCCATGCTGTCTGTCCCTTAACCGCCGTTCAAAGCAGATACTCAATGATGAGCCGTCAAAAAGAAGTGGATACATTCCCGACGGTAGAAGAACTGGGGATAGGGTTTGTTGCTTACAGTCCTCTTGCCAATGGTTTTTTATCGGGGCAATATGATAAGAATTCCAAGTTCCAAAACAACGAAGAAATAGGGCTGGACTACAGAAGCTTCCTTCCCCAGTTCAAACCGGAAAATATGGATGCCAATCAAGGACTACTCGATTTGATCCAGCAATTCGCTCGGGAGAAGGAAGCAACAGCAGCCCAGATCTCACTGGCATGGATGCTTGCCCAGAAGCCCTATATCGTTCCGATTCCGGGTACCCGTAAACCGGAACGGTTGATTGAGAATGCCGGCGCTTGGAATGTAATGCTTTCAACGGATGAGTTAAACCGAATCAATGAAGCATTATCCCAAATTAAAATTGTTGGCGAATACCTTGGCGGACGCTCCAAGTAGATAACAACAAACTGATCTATAACTGCAAAAATTATTAGTCCTGGATGCGTCTTTGACGTAACGGCACCGGAAAATAATTGGAGACTATTTACATGAGAAACGAACGGCAGCTTTTATTAAAGAATATGAAAACATCCATAAACGTTACGGTTGTGAAGCATGGATATGCGGACGGATTACGATGGAGGAGCATTTTACATTTGGAAATTAATGACGCTTATCTTGCTTATCTGCAAACCCTAGGTATTTCTTATATCTTCGGCGGAAAAGAGCACTTGAATTTTACTGTAGTTGTGGAAAAGCTCAAACAATTATTTAGCATCAAAAAATTAATACTGGAGGGAGGAGGTATATTTGAAACAAGCTCATTCCTACAAAAACAGCTGCCAACTCATTTCTTCTTGAAAGCGATAGAAAAACTGGACGACGGTGGAGTATGGATAAAATATGTGCTGGCCTCAGATCGGGAATATCAAACGGAGTGTATACGTTAACTTTGAACACGTTAGCGTGTTTCTCTAAAGAAACGAGAGAAGGAGCATTCCCTAAAAGACATACTCTTTCTCTCGTTTCTTTTTCCTTTACTCGCATAAACGCTCCAATAAACTTCCCAACTGCTCAGCTAAAATTTGATGCGGGATTGGCCTCTCATTTGTGAACCACCATTCAACGACGCCAACGTAAGCTGATGCTACAAACCTGACGGTTAACTCTTTATTTAATCCCTTGTTTTTTCCTTGTATGACATCGACCTCGTCCCAAAACTCCTCAATAAGAAATTCTAGGAAGCGTGTCCGGAAATAGGGGGCACCTTTGCTGGCCAACATTAACGAAAAAAAGGAGTAATTGTTCTCAAAATATTCGGTCCAGATCAGTGAACCGGTCACAAAATCTAAATCTGCTGCGGCTTCGCATCTTTCCCGAAGCTCCTGGATATGGTTTTCAATCAGCTTGTCCAGCAAATCATATTTATCCACGTAATGAAGATAAATCGTTCCTCGACTAACGTTGGCTCTGTCCGAAAGTTCCTGTATCGTAATGTCGTCAAAAATCTTTTCGGACATCAATTCAATAACAGCTTTTTTAAGCGCATCTTGTGTTTTCAGTATTCGTCGATCAACTTTGGACATGAAATTCCACCTTACCCCCAAATTACTTAGCAATATGATTTGTATTAACAATTAAGTAAATATTGAACTCGTATATAATTATATACTTTAGTTCAATAAAACATCAATGTGTATTTGGGGATTATCATAGCAAGCAGAGATGACACTACTTTAATGAAAGGGAGTTATTCATCTAATAAAAGTTTAAACCGAAATAGCTGTTTCAACAGTTGTTATGTTTTTTATAAAAGACCAGGGCAACATGAAGTCGTGAGGAAATAAGGGGGGAGTTGTAACTCCAAATCCTTCGATGTATACACGAGTGCTTCATGTCGCCTCTGGTGGTTTTCACTCCGATGTCTCAATGGGGAGATACCAAAGAGTATCGTTTCTTATGAAATACTAATTCAATCTTTTAATAAGAATAGAAGCGTTCACGTTAATTTCCGTTCCACCGGCCAAAGTCTGAAGGGTAACTGCGGCGGCTGAAGTATGATTTCGAAGTGTGATAATACCGGCGGCAGGAATCGCAACAATAACTTGCCCAATGTTGTCCTGAGTACCTGCTCCTGTTCCGTATGTGCCTCCCGCAATTGCAGCGCCATTGAGTAACAAAGTGAATTGATTGGGCTCTACTCCGGTTACGTTAAAAGTAACCTCATAGTCTCCCGGAACGTTAACTACAATCTGAGAAGTGCCGGGAGCATGCGTAATACCAGGCGTAAGAATACCATTCGTATCAAAAAGAATATCTGCATTTACCGCAACTACTTGAGCTAGTAAATTGTAAACATATCCATACTGAGATAAACCACCGCCAGCTGGTCCGGCAGGTCCAGCAGGTCCTGTTGGTCCTGTTTGACCGGTCGGTCCAGCTGGACCTGCAAGTCCAGCTGCCCCAAGTGCTCCTGCAAGTCCCGCAAGCCCAGCAGGTCCAGCTGCTCCTATAGCTCCTGCAAGTCCTGCAAGCCCAGCAGGTCCAAGTGCTCCTGCAAGCCCGGCAGGTCCAGCTGCTCCTATAGCTCCTGCAAGTATTTGAAGTAACTGCGATCCTTCTGTTGGTGGTCCTGGAGGTCCTTGAATCCCTTGCGGTCCTTGGGGTCCCGGAGGTCCTGGTGGACAATTACATCTACCCATGACTTCAGCTCCTTGTTACAAATGAATTTTTCATTTTAGATGCCTACAAATCGCCGACATTACCCACCCAAAGCTATCACAAACGACCAACTTCAAAAGAATAACAAACATAAAAATTATATACTCCTAGATGATGATAATGTTTGCTGCCTACATATCCAGACATATATCATCTACTACATTGTGAGCACTATTTAATTTATGTAAGTGTGCTATATAATGCTTGGATATTTGTCGGGGAGACAATTGATCAATGTCAATTGTCTCGAAGGAATATTTGAAATTTTCTTTGTACCTAGTATGATAAGTGGCGAACGAGAATAAATAAGCTCCCAGCTGCTACAAGTACTCCAGCAAGTCCTGCTAGCTAGGTAATCGCCTGAAAATCTTTCAGCTATGTTATTGTCCAATACCATGCTAGATAAGGCAGCATTACATAGTAGAAGAGATCTAATGCTGGGGAGTGACGGGATTGGAGCAACAACCATTAATAGGTATTCTTGTAACTAAAAGAAACAGTAGAAAAAGGATATTGAAGCTTTATCAAAGATATCAGAATCTAAATCTGAAGCTTTACGCCTTTACTCCAGCAGATATTCATTGGGAAAAACAACGTATTGTTGGACTTAGCCTGATAAAGGGTGTATGGAAACAAAGCTATTTCCCTTTTCCTCATGTCGTCTATAACCAGAGTTATAACAATAAATCAACAATCATTCAACGAATAGAGGAGGAGATAGGTAGGAATAAATGTTTTAATCATATTAATCAATTTAATAAATGGGATTTTTATAACCTATTAAAAAGGTCCATTCTTAAAAACTATATACCAGAAACATTCATATATAATGAAGTGAATATGTCAGAGCTATTAGTTAAATATAAGATAGTATACATTAAGCCTGCTTTCGGATCTAAGGGGGACTCTGTGTATCGGGTTGAACTCATGGATAATAGAGATATTCACATCTATTTGCACAGCTTGGCTCCAACATTTATTTGCAGTGGAAATGAAATTTTTCAGGAAAAATTAAATGAAATCCTCGGACAAAAGAAATACATGGTTCAGCAAGGGATTCGCATGACCCAACTAGACCATCAGTATTTTGATATCAGGGTCCTTGTTCAAAAGGACATTCTTGGAAAATGGAGCATTTCCATCAAAACATGTCGAATCGCGTATGAGCATTACTATAATACGAGTATGTGTGAAACTGTTTCTACTGCTGAAGAAATTCTATCGAGATTATTTTCACCGGAGAAACTGAATAGAATCCTCAGATCTTTGGATGAAGTAAGCTTAAAAGCCGCAATAGAAGCAGAATCTCATTTGGGTTCATTGGGAGAATTGAGTGTGGATTTTGTATTAGATGAGCATAGAGAGCTATGGATTATTGAACTAAACGGAAAACCACAAAAAAATATATACAAAGATCTTAAGAGTTTTAAAGAAAAAAATCTGATTTATAGAAGGCCATTGGAATATGCCTATTACCTCTCTCAATATTGAGTGGTTACCTAATCTCAACTGGTATACGGCTGCTCGCACATTTGAACCAATAAATAGAATAAATATGAATATTAAAAATGAACCGCGGATTCGCGGTTCATTTTATTTTGGATATATTATCCCTTCAATTCAATTAATTCGGTGGAAGACAAGTGATAAAACTTTGGCATTGGCTAATATTCTCGGCAGTACGGTTCTTTCCATCTGTCCGGGTCGGTCCAATTAATAAGGAGGAATATCACTTTGCTACAATCTCTTCATTTTGAATATTCAATTTAGTTTTTTGATTAGGACCGATGCATTTACATTTGGTTGAGTACCGCCTACCATAGTTGGAAGAGTTACACCTCCCACCGAACTATGATTTCTTAATGTAAGCATATCGCCGGCTGCCAGAGCAATTATAGCCTGGCCGTTGTTCTGCTGCGTGCCGGTACCGGCGCCATATATGGTACCAGGAACCAAAGTGCCGTTTAAGAATAGGGCGAATTGACTTGCTTCCACACCCGAAGCAGAAAAAATAAATTCGTAATTGCCAGAGCTAATAACTGCAATCTCGGTGGTACCGGGTGCATGAATGATGCCAGGCGTGAGTATACCGTTAGTATCGAAAATCACGTCTTCTTCTTTGGCAACAACTCGCCCAGTTAAATTGTAAATATAACCGAACTCGGATACGAATGGGGTAGTCCCGATTACTCCGGCTGTACCTATAGCGCTTTGAGGAATGTTCACCTGTACGATTTGTTTTTTGACAATAATTTTTCTACAGCAGCAGCTTTTCTTTGATTGATGTCTTTTCTTGGTGTGGCATATAGCGTTAGTTTTCTTTTTACAGCTTTTTTTTGATTTTAGCGCAGGACAACCCAATAACAGCACCTCCATTAGAATTCCTGTATACTATGACTTTTATCTTATTAAGAGCATGGATAGATGTCTTTTATTATTAGTGATAGCCATCTATTTCTTTTAAGAAGGGCTATTATAAAGGGAAGTACGCCTATATGGGGGGAATCAACCTATTTTATATGAAGTAGACCAATATCTATGGAATGCCCATTCATCCAATAGATGAACGCCATACAATGGAAGGTGACTATAAGGAGGTGCATGGATGAATCGTCCAACTCATCGACATAAACATGGGACGAAAAAAAAGAACGTACAAAAATCCCTCTGTAATAGGAAAAAACGAAGTTCGAAGAAAGGCATCATTTGTAAAAGAATCATTGCAAGAAAACAAATCATTCATGTAACGATTCCTCAAGGTGCATTAGGAGCGGTCGGTCCCGCTGGCACGGTTGGTCAAGCAGGAATTGTCGGCGCTGCGGGCACGGTCGGTTCGGCAGGCGCAGTGGGTTCCGCTGGCAATGTGGGCTTTGCGGGGATGGTAGGAGCTGCAGGCGCAGTAGGTACTGCTGGAGAAGTAGGAGCTGCAGGCGCAGTAGGTTCCGCTGGCGCAGTAGGCTCGGCAGGCGCAGTAGGTTCCGCTGGAGAAGTAGGTTCGGCAGGGGCCGTAGGTGTCGCAGGCGTAGTTGGGGCTGCAGGCGCAGTAGGAGCTGCCGGGTTGGTCGGTCCTACAGGAGCAACGGGTGCTGTGGGACCGCAAGGACCAGCCGGAGCCCTATCGGTCAATCGCATTTATATTGCAAACTTTAATAGTAACAATGTTTCCGTAATAGATGGGATAACGAACTCGGTCATTGCTACCATTCCAGTTGGGGTAAATCCCGCGGGAATAGACGTTAATCCGTTAACCAATCGAATCTATGTTGCGAATGTAAACAGCAGTGAAGTTTCAGTCATTGATGGATTGACCAATACTGTAATTGCCACCCTACTCGCAGGGGATGGATCCGGGGATGTGACCGTAAATCCAGCTACGAATGCAATTTATACTGCGAATTTCAATAGTAATGACATCACCGAGATTTCAGGTTTGACCAATACCGTTGTGACCACCTTTACCCCTGTTGGAGGAAGTCCATTTCCTACGGGGATAGCTGTCAATCCGTTGACTAATCGAATATATATAGCAAATTTCAATTCCGATATCGTAACTGTGGTCGATGGCACGACGAATACGGTAATTGTGAACATTCCAGTCGGAGTTAATCCATTCCGTGTAGGAGTAGATCAGGATACTAATCTAATTTATGTTTCGAATTTTACCAGTAACTTTGTTTCCGTCATTAATGGTGCTACGAATGTTGTAGTGGCAAGCATTCCGGTCGGGATTACTCCAGGTGAAGTAGGAGTTAATTCTTCGACGAATGCGATCTACGTACCCAATCGAGATACAGATAATGTATCGGTAATTAGCGGGCTAACGAATACCGTTATTGCCACAATTACTGTTGGAAATAATCCGAATGGGGTAGGAGTAAACCCAATAACGAATCGGATCTATGTTACCAATCAAAATGATAATAATGTGTCGGTAATCGATGGAGAAACCCAAACGGTACTTACCTCGATTCCCACAGGGGCACGTCCATTCGCGGTAGGCGTATATCCTTAGAACTAACGAAGAGACGGTGATTTGTATGAAGGAAGTTATGACGACAAATGAATTATTGGAACGGTTGTCTAAATTGACAAAAGAAAATTCGCTATGCCAAGTCTTGATCCCTGGAATTGGGACATTCGCAATCGTCTTGCAAGAGGTAGACGATGATCATAATTTAGAATTGTTTGATGAAGAGAAGGAACGGTCTACCGTATCGGCATCTGAACTTTCGAGAAATCCATTTTTATTAGCTTGAATATCTGATGCTTTGAGCCGATCTCTGCCAATAAGATCGGCTTTTTTATGAAATAAGATGTGTAGGGGATGACTTGAAAGCAAAACGTAGATGGTGGCTATGGAGTAATGAAAGGATTACTCAAATTTCTGCATGGGGAAGACCCGGGACACAAGCAGCTTATCAAATGCCAATAGCGAGACAAATGAGCAGAATAATTCCAATATGTGTTAAAGTATATAGAGGAAGATTATTTGCTAAGTTTTGATTCAGAGAGATCAGTTAGGTTAGTTTAGTTCAAGAACAATTGTAGCGCAAAGGTAAGTTATGTATCATTTGTAGATTGGCTGGTGAATCTGAATGAGTGAAAAGTTTTGGTTAGTGCTGCAGTATCCAATAAAAAGTTCAAAAGGCAGCCAACGTGACCAATGGCTAAGAGATAAAGTAATGGAATACCTAGAGATATCTCTAGCAGATGCTCGTTTAGGCTATGTTGATGGCTTTGATATGGGGAAAAGCATTTCAGACCCAAAAAAATATGCTCTTAATATATTTTGTGTCATTACAGAAGAAGAGCGGTGCATCGACTTGGTAAAAAGAGTAATAAGAGAAAGTAGGCTTGATTATACTCGTATAAAAATTGCTACAATGCCTTATGGGAACAAGGAAACCTACACTTTGAAATATACCTCTAAAAAGGGGATTACTGATTTCTCACTATAGCATGATTTTGTATTATTTATGGCCGTATGTACATAGTGAGGTAATCAAAAAACATATAGCTGCTGCAATTGAAAGAGTCGTAGCACAAGCCAACACAGAAACTATAAAGAAGCACATGGTACAGTTAATCAGGTAGAGGAAATCTGTTCTCTATTGAGAGGTGTTCTTCAGCGTGAAATCGAATAGCTTAACAAATTTAACCTGGATTGGATCTGAAAGTGCATATCTCGATTTACCATCAGTAGAAAAACTTCAACATATAACGATCGGCAGATATGGTGGAAACATTGAGAGTGGAGCATATAAAAATGAGGATGGTTTATTAGTCTGGCAGAGTATTTCATGGGAATTTGTAACACTAATTGATGCACATAGCTCTTGTGATAGTGCTGAACTAATTATTGCCACATTACAGGAAAATGAAAAATCGATTAAAAAAATTCTCGATTCAAAAGTTGATGTTATGTTCGATCAAATTGAAAAGTTTCTACTTCAACTATTTAAATCAGACAGGTTTAAGGAAAAATGCCGTTCCCTGAAGGGTGAAGCATCTTGCTTAATTTGTATTCGAAAAGAGAACGTTCTTTGGTGGTTTTCCGTTGGTGATTGTCAGTTGTTTCTAATCCATGATGATCTAGAAAAATGGGGTCAAGTGAGTTTAAACCAAAGAAATTTTTACGAATGGATAGGTAAAGTAAATACGTTCGAAAAGGCAGTGCCAAGTTATTCACTTGGACGAAGGGAACTTAGAACAGGAATCAATTATATTCTGATGATTACAGATGGATATCTAGAAGCAGCAAAAGAGGATACAATATCAATTCCTGAGCTTAGCCGCTCGGAGAGTTTGGTTTTATCTTTTCTGAATAGCCTACATTACCAGCATACTGTTGACAGTACTACATTAGCACAATGGGTTGTAAAGAATGAGCTAATGTCAGCATTTCCTTCAAATTGATGATTTTAAAACGAGCCTCCATTAAAGGCTATAGATTAGTGGGGCGTTAAGCTATCGGGTGGCTTACATTATTAAATATGTATATTTGTGCGACCCCGATGCAAACGAAAAGGGATAAAGAAAGAAGACCTCTCTGATCACTCTCAGAAAAATTACGTACAAATCGACGCTCCATATTTAAATTGAAAAGTATCAAAAGAACAATGCCGAAAGGAAGGATAACGATGATTATGACACAAAAAGAAATGCTGTTAATTGTTCAATCACAACTTGCAATTGACCTGAATTGCTCGATTGATGACCTGAACGCTGAGAAGGATAGCATTATTTTTGTTAATGCTAAAGAAAATCCTGGACGAAGACCATTTCCGAGGATGGCACGTTATTTCGAAATTGTGTCTATGGGGAAATCAATTGTAGTTTCGGCTACACCGGAACGGTTATCAATTGCTAAAACACAGATGCAGGGGAAAAACAGGGATGCCGTATTTTCCTTACCATTTATCAGAGGTCTTTCCTTACATTTTCTACCTGATGTAAAAAAAATAACGCCAATGGCACCACCGAATTTTTTTTCATTTGAACTAATTAAGCGAGAAGAAGTGGTTAGTTTATTTGATGTCACAAGATTCAATGAAGCTATTATTTATGATACGAATCTTCCTTGGCAGACTGATCTAGCTGTGCTTGCGAAGCAAAACGGTGAAATTGTTGGTGTGGCAGGAGCAAGTAAAACATGTGCAAAACTATGGCAAATTGGTATAGAAGTATTACCCAAGTATCGCAATTTGGGATTGGCTAGTTATCTTGTAAACAGGTTAACTTTTGAAATATTGGAACGTGGTGAGATACCGAGTTATGATGTAATCGCAAGTAATATTGCTTCACAGAGAGTAGCTCACCGATTAGGGTATTTTCCCGCTTGGGTGTCAGATTGGCGATGTAATTTTGAAGGACTTGAACAGTGAATTTGTAAACACGTGCAAAGTCTAATGTATTTTCATATAGTATTACGCATTACCACTTAAGAGAATCAGTGAGAGTTCAGTAATCGCATATCTAAATCTTTGATTGATCCTCATGATTCATTCATTCTTTACTGATCGTTCTCAATATGTTATATTGACAATGCGAGGAGGGAAATGGAATGGCAAGAAGTAAAGAATTCGAGGAGAGCATAGTACTTGATAAGGCGATGAAGCTCTTTTGGAAACAAGGTTATGAGAAGACATCTTTGAATGATCTAGTCGAGCATATGGGGATCCATCGTAGAAGTTTGTATGATACGTTTGGCGACAAACATATGCTGTTTCTTAAAGCTATAGATCGGTTTTGTGCGAAAATCAATACGGAGCTTTCAGGAGTAGTAAAACGATCCGAGACTGCTGAAGAGGCTCTTCAGCTGATTATTAGTTTCATGATATATGGAGAAGAGGACGCACCATCCGGCTGTTTAATGGTGAATTCGGCGGTGGAATTGGCAATGCGCGATGCCGATGTAGATTCTAAGTCTACTGAATCGTTTACACTAGCAGAGCAAATGTTTAAGAATATTATTTTGTGGGGGCAGCGGAATGGAGAATTCACCTCGGATTACGATGCCGGAGAACTGGGTGAACATTTGCATGCAGTATGTGTTGGTTTGAGGGTAATGACAAGAACCTCTATTCCTAAAGAGAAGCTCCACCGTACAGCCAATTTATCCATACAACTTTTAACTAAATAGCTTGATAAATTTAGAATGATTGTTCTTAAAGGTGAATATAAGTTATGTTATGTAGCTTCCCCTAAGAGGATATCATTCCTTATATTATTTCTAGAATGATCGTTCTCGTATAGTCAGTAAACAAATGTCTCTTATGAAGAGTTAATTCTTATATTCATTTTAGAATGAACATTCTCATATGTTTGGATTCCCTCCGCCCAATACCTTAAGCTTTTTATTCCTTATTTATTTTTGAATAGGAATGTTTTACCCATACCAAATAACAAAAGGAGCAACATAAAAATGAAAATTGCTGAACAAATCGCACTTGTCACCGGTGCGAACAGAGGCCTTGGCCGAGAACTGACGCTTGAACTTTTATCCAGAGGGGCTAAGGTTTATGCTGGAGCGAGAAATCAAGAGTCCATTGACATCCCCGGTGTAATACCTGTGAAGCTTGATATTACGAACCTGCAAGAGGTAGTTGCAGCTGCTAAGGTTGCTAAGGATATTACGCTATTAATCAACAATGCAGGCTCGTCTACAGGTGCTTCCTTACTTGACGGTGAGCTTGATCAAATTCATCTGGAATTTAATACGCATTTCTTTGGCACACTTTCCATGGTACGTACTTTTGCACCGATTCTAGCAAATAACGGTGGTGGCTCGATTCTGAATATTCTTTCTGCATTATCTTGGGTTAGTTCGGGAACTGTCGGCGCTTATACGGCTGCAAAGGCAGCAGAGTGGGCATTAACGAACGACCTTCGTTTAAATCTATATCCTCAAAATGTGAGAGTAGCTGGATTACATGTGGGCTTTATGGAGACAGACATGACATCGGGCTTAAAAGTTCCCAAGTCCAACCCTGCAGACATCGCTAAAATTGCTATTGATGGTATAGAATCCGATAGCTTTGAAATTGTTGCGGATGATACGAGCCGACATATTCAAAGTCTTCTTGCCGGTGGAGTATCTGCTATATATCAACATTTATCCTAATACAAACTAATATCAAAGGAACTGTTGCAAGATATTAAAACCAATCCAGTAAACACCACACAACTGATAACGAATTTTAAAGAGGAGTGTAAAAAATGAATAAATTATGGAGCAAAACAAGAATCGGACAATTGGAATTACCTCATCGTTTAGCGATGGCACCCATGACACGTAGTAGATCGAATGAAGATGGTACACCGGGAGAGTTAACTGCCCTTTATTATGCTCAACGAGCGTCAATGGGACTCATTATTACAGAAGGTACACAACCTTCTGAGGATGGTCAAGGGTATCTATGGTCACCTGGAATATATACGGATAAGCATATTGAAGGATGGAAAAAGGTTGCCGATGCTGTGCATGAAGCAGGTGGAAATATATATATTCAATTAATGCATGCTGGTCGGATGTCGCACCCAGACAATACGCCACATCATCGTCAACCTGTTGCGCCATCTGCAATCGCGCCAGATGCAAAGATGTTTACCGCTAAAGGTATGCAGGCCATTCCCGTTCCGCGAGAGTTAAGTAAAGAAGATATTCAAACGACAATTGCCGATTTCCGAAAAGCAGCAGCTGCGGCTATTAAAGCAGGGGCAGATGGCGTTGAAATTCATGGAGCCAATGGTTATCTGATTAATCAATTTATCGGAGAAAATTCGAATACACGGACGGATGAATACGGGGGATCTATAGAAAATCGTACTCGCTTCGCGATTGAAGTAACGAAAGCCATCGTCGAAGAAATTGGAGCAGACAGAATAGGCTTTCGGATTTCGCCAGGGACACCTCTTGGTGGGATACAAGATGGTGAACAAGGCCCTGAACTTTATCGGCACCTTGTAAAAGAATTAGCTCAGTTGGATTTAGCTTACCTCCATATCATGCATCTTGGAAACGAAGGACTGCTCCAAGACATTCGCTCAATCTGGACGAATCCTTTGTTAGTCAATCGTGCTGGACGAGCTTTGGAGGATCTCAGCGTCGATATAGATAGTGGCCTTGCTGATCTGGTGCCTGTTGGTGTATGGTCATTAGCCAATCCGGATTTAGTGGGTCGACTTCAAAAAGGCGCGCCATTGAATGAAGCAGATCCGACCACATTCTTTGGTCTGGGAAGCAAAGGTTATACGGATTATCCCACAATGGAAGAATTAAAAACCCCATAAGGCAGTAATAGAGATTAGGTAACTAATGCGTACAAATGAAAATTGTTCGTCATTAGTTACCTGTTTTTAAAAATGGTTTAGCCTCAGTGATCGCATTCATGGTATTCTACCAAAAAAATTAGCAAAGGAAGAGGACGAAAAATGAGAGCAGCACAAATACAGAGATATTCAAAGAGAATCCAAGTGGAATAAAATGATGTTAACATACCTGAAATTAATAATCATGAAGTACTAGGGAATATCCAGACTTAAATACATATGTACAAAATACGAGTTTCGTAGTGTTGGGCAAGTTAGAGGTTCCATAGAATCGAATGTAACATATCACAGTTTTTCCAAAACTTCGACAATAAAGTGTAACGGGTACGGATGGCAATTCCTTGGACCCCAGTGGGGCCCCCCAAGTCTTCGCCATTCCGTTACCCATATTCCCCTGTATTTCTAGCGGTTCTGAAGTAGGATGGTGGTTTTCAAATTTGAATTAGACATTTTAAGTCCGGTACATATCCTACCAAGCAGAATAGGGGCGATTCTTTCCATTCCGACACTCATTTCAGCAGAGTAGAGGTATTTTTTTTAATTGTGTTATAATAAATTGAATTTGTTAAACCACGGCTCTTTGATCTGTCCCACGGATCAGGAGCCATTTTAATTCTTCTACACACTTGGTACAAAGCATAAATTCATTCACATCATTAAGCGAAACCTCATAGAGTTGAATTTCATTTTCATCGCTACCGCATAATCCGCAGTTTTCTTGATCCTCATCATTAACTGGAATAATGAATTTCTTCATCCTCATCATATCTAGTATCACCTCCTCATAAATAAGCTGGTAAACCAGTACGAGAAGCTACGTTGCTATCACCTCATTTTGTCCACCTTGATCAAGTGTAGCTATTGACAAGAAGGGGCGCTCGAAACCCAACATCTTGCATTCTGCTTCACGCCGTCTAACCTATCAAAGCAAAGACGGTTAGACTTATTCAAACGTTTCATGTCGGCGCTCATTCTAAACCTTCTTTTGCCTAAAAGGTAAATGGTAAAGAAGGGAGGTGCAAAATCAGAATTAATTGCGAATTCAGTTCGATCAGCGGCGTTGTGCCGTTACATGCAACTTTCGAAAATACTCCGAACGGGAGAGTGCAGATCCATTTTTGATCATCTCATCAATCACGATCCATTCGAACTCAGGAAGCGTTATAGATACCTTTATGGACTTTGTTGGTTCTTTTGCATCACCCGAGATACTTGTAGAGCGTTTAGGGGCTTTCTTAAGCTCAGGAAAGCGTTCGTAAGCCAATTCGACCTGGTACTCAAACTCAGATCTCAAACGTTCCACATGTCGACGGTATGCAGGCAGCAACATATCATCGCGTTTAATGAGATTCATGGACCGTATAGACAGGTTTGTAAAATACCCAGCATGAATGTGTGCGCCGCGATTACGCAGACGTTTGACAAACAGTTTTGACGCCGTGATAATAGCATCTAATTCAAGACGAAGTTGATTACGTTGCTCCATGAAAATTGGAACCTCCTTAAGGCATGTAACAAATAGGGGCGAATGTTACAAAAAAGGTCGGCTATGGAATGAACCATAACCGACCGCAAAACGAGTTTCGTATACACATATGTATAAAATACGAGTTTTGTGAATATGTAGGTACAAACAAAGAATTACAGCTGTGAGGTGTTTTTTCATTCGCGCCCCTTCTTCTGCTATTAGCCATTCATAAAAATATTTGATACAAAAACGATTAAGAATTCAAATTAACGCTGATTCACTTACACCGAACTTTGCCTTATAAATTCTTTAATCACAATTTCATGTCGTCTGGGGTTTTTACTATAAAAATAATTAAGTTGAAGAATTGATTTCCTCCAAAAAGCATACGTATATGCGTATGGACATATTTAAGCAATTTCTGTGCCTGTGAAGAAGTTTATGTTTAATGTAGTGGTCAATGGCCAAATAAGTTGCTTTGTTTTCTTAGAAAAGCAATCTTCGAAGATCAAGCTTTCGATAGAATTGTATGTTAGTTTGGATCTATCACTAGACCTTTTAGAGGTTACTGAGGGCAGATCTTCTAATAAAACGTCCATATTAACATGCTGAGGTAAGAATAGCCGATGAGTACCTGTATCCCCCTTTCTTTCTTGGGAAATCCATTCAAGTACACGACAATCTATAATCTTTATAATAATGATTTGTTCGAAGAAATAGGCTCCGATCGTATGTTTGAGAATGGACTTTACATTATAATATCTGGAATTGAACAGCTGATTATTAAAAATAGCACCGGTGGTCTTCAATGACAGTGGGCTAGGTACGTAATAAAATACAACAAAGTTCCCCGAATAACGCCATTCCGACTAGGTCTCCAGACCGTAAAAATATATAATTTATACATATAATGTATATTTAGAACTATTCACACCACAACTTGGAAAATGCTATTTTGTAATTGTGCCCCTGCTCGTGCACGCTTCAGCATCAAGGAGGTGAAACCGCCATCATTTTGGAATGCCGTGCATGTACACCTTAATTAAATCTTAGAAAAGGACGTGTATGATAATGAAGAAAAAGTTTTTTGCTTTTACACTGGTACTAGCCCTCATGCTGTCGATGATCCCAATGTCCGTTGCCTTCGCGAACGGATACACCACAACGGTTACTGGGCAAGGCAACCTTAAGCTCAGTATCCATGCCCAATCAAATGATGCTCCACCTGAAATGGGCCCGGTCACGGGTTATACTTGGAAAGTAAAAAACAGCGCCGGCCAAGTTGTAGCCTCGGGCTCCTATCCTTACTCCTATGTCACAGGCAGCCTGAACAATCTTCCTTATGACACGTACACACTCATCGTAACGCCTAATGCCTGGACCGTCATCGATTTTCTTTACGCCTATTTTTAAACCGAAACAATCCGGGCTTCCGACTCTGAAGCCGTATCCTTATTAAAAGCACTAAAGGCTGTCCAAGTGCAGGCCTAGGCTGTCGAGAAAATATCGACAGCCTTTTCTTTTTGGTCCATTTTAATACAATGGCTTTCGTAAAGAAAAACCGACGTTTGAAAAAAAGAATAAATCAGACCTCCACCTATTGTCGCTTACTCTTAATTAACATTTCTCGTTAATTCAATGAAACCAGCTTGTTATCAGAATGTTTTAACCTTAATAACGCACCTTTTTCCTTGGGATTCCATCCTTGTCTGGCTGCCTCCGAAATAAATAAAGCTATTTCTGCAGGCATTACGATTTTGTTATTGAGTGATTCAACATTCGGAAACTCCACCCAGAATTCATTGATGTCTGACTCTATATCAACCCGGAGCAATTGCCCTCTCACTTCATCATGCTGGACGGTCAACGTTATAATCCCTTTTGCTGAGGGAGTGAGTAGCCATCTGTATGACTCTTGCCCGACATTAATTTTTCTTGACCCATTTTTGCTAATAGTCATTACTCCAACTCCAAATTTTAGTCTCCGTCATTTTAACACATATTGAAACTCTACTGCCCGTTAGCTTAACACCGCCGCGGCAGTATATTAGCCACAAAACTCTATTATGTGAAGACATAATCTGTATGACCGAACGTCACCCCTTTTTCTAGGTTAATCCTCATCTAGTTTGTGCCTTCTCCATCTAACTGCTGCCTTTCCTATGGATCTACCAGTGACTGGTATTGCAATTACTTATATGTATGTTACCTCCTTCATCGGCAATCGGTACATATTCTTGACATTGCACTTTGCCAAGAATGTGTACCTATACAATAAAAAAAACGCGATTTCATGCGGTAATTAATCGGCTCATATTCTTGTCATCCGACAACCATCTTGGCAATATCGTTCGAGTCAGACATAGAGCCACTTCATTTTCTGAAAGAAACGATAATATTCCGATATAATTCATAAATGTCATCTCTTAGGTGCTTTAATTATTTTTGTACATCTCTATTTTCAATACATACATACTCGATTCGAGGTTATAAATGCCGAGTATATCAGGCGTAACTTCAAATGAATTCATATCATCCACGATATCTTTACGTCCACCAGAAGCCAAGAGAACACCCCAATTTGCATGAGACTTTCCATCCGCAGAGAAATTACTATCACTCATATCGGCGGTTAATACGGTAACGCTTGCACCGGGATAACAGACAAAAACACTGTATTCCCATGGATTACCTCCGTCATCGTTCATGCTTTCGGTTCGAATTTCGTAGACATTTGTTAACTCAAGTTTAAGTCCGCCATGATTATAAGTTTTAGTTTCTCCGATTTGTGTCGGAGTTGGTGACTGAGAAGGTGTTTCAGGTGACGTTGAAGTCGGTGTTGAACTCGAATCAGTGTTGGAGGGCATAGATTCAATAGGTGCATTGTTGTTATTGCAGCCAACTAGCAACATCAAGATAGTAATTGTCATGAGTATTACCATAGCACCTAGCATTTGATTGGAGTTGTTCATAAACCATCGCCATCCTTATCAGCATAATTCCTTCCATTATTTAAACGTAAATATTTGGAAAATGTTGCGTTTCCGTTAACGTGATAAAGCTGCCGATAATGCCAGCAGCTTCTTCGTATCGGCTCATATTCTTGTCATCCGACACTGATATTACTCAACTCTCATTCAGCGCTGGTCTTTGGTCACTGTCCGTGACGAAAGCTTTAAACCATTATATCGTGTGCTCGTCCAGGTCTTTAACACCGCAGACCTCTTACTACGTCAAGTTATTACAAACTTTATCGGACAATATGGCATATCTGGCATGGCTCCAGGCAGTTATCGCGTACAGTTCTCATTTCCTGGGAAGGAAACGCAACAAAGAACTCCAATTATTATCAGCTTCGAGACACGATATTAGACGTTATCATGCCAGACGAGCATGAAGAGTAGTATTCTCAAAATTGATACGCTGAAGCAAGGATCACATATGTAGTATTCTATTGTGAAAAGACTGTCCCTACCACAGATTATTTCTGCTTCGTCGCAGCCTCTTAATTTCTTCTATATATACGGTTGCTATTCTCTTGGAATAGCAACCGTCTTTTATGGTGAGATTATTTATTTTGTTATGCGCACGGCTATGCTATCTTATTTCCCATTTAAATAGATCTTTCTACTTTCAGTGCAAATGGTTATTGTTCTATCTTTACTTTTTAAAAGTATAAAACTTTCACAATGGCACTGTATTCTACTGGATCAGTACTGTAAAAAAGATTTTAGTAGCCTATTTCTAATAGTGAACGATAAGCTTCCAAGATCCCATCTACTTGCACTTCTGTGTCATCATCTTTTATAGAGCCCATAAACATATGTCTAATCATTGTTTCATCTCCTCCTTCTTTTTCATGTTAATGATAAGGTTATCTGAATTCATGCTACTCTTGAATCGTAACTGATTCGTTTTTCATAGGTCTCGTTAAGGAATAGACAGCTGGTATTAAGGTTAAAAGAAGGATGCTACCTGCTACCCAAGGGTTGATCGTTACTGAATATTTATTGATTAAGATACCTCCGAGCATGGATCCCAAAGCAAGTCCGAGATGCAATGAAGAAGTATTTAAACTAAGCTGAATTTCGGCAGATTTCGGAGCCGATTGGATAAGGTAACTCTGAATGGCTGGACTTGGCGCCATGTTAAATGCGCACCATAAAGCGACTACTAATATAAATGATACTAACGATGTGGAAGCCCAAGGAAGTAATAAAACAGCTACTGCATGCAGGAGCAGTGTGACCAAAATGGATTTTTTAGCTCCCAGTTTGTCGGCAGCCCACCCTCCAAGCCAGCCGCCTGCAATTCCTCCCAAACCATATACGAGAAGTACTAACGTTATCGTCGAAGTTGATAAGTTCATTTGATCCCGCATGAATGGTGTGATGTATGCATAAATGGTGAACTGCCCTGTCATTTGCAGAATAGAAACAATGTGAGCAGATAAAATCTTGGGTTCTTTAAGCGTTTTGAGCTGACTTAAAAGTGGTACTCCAGGCTGAGGAGAGGATTTTGGTAATGATTTAATCAAGAACAACGTCACAATTAAAGTAAGCAATGCAATTACTCCAAAAGTCATTCTCCATCCCCATAGATCTCCAATCCATGTACCTAGCGGCACACCTAACAACAAGGCTGCACTAATCCCCATAAAGATCGTACCAATTGCTCGACCTTTAAGATGTGGAGCAACGATTCCGGATGCCATGGTAATGGAAAGAACAACAATCAAAGAACAACTTGCTGCCTGTAAGATCCTTGACATCATCAATACTGAAAAATTGGGACTAACGAGCGATAATATATTCCCGGCCAAAAAAACAAACATGGCTATAAGGAGTAGCTTCCTCCTTTCCATTTTTGATGTTAGAGTAATTAAGATTGGTGAACCAATGGCAAAGACCAACGAATACACTGTAAGGAGTTGGCCAACTGTACCGATGGATACTTGAAAACTCTGTGCAATCATGTCAATTATTCCGGTAATTACGAGTTCAACGGTTCCTACCACAAAGACGGCAAGCGCTAATAACCATATTCTTTTATCCATTCCTATTCATATCCTTCTTCCATTTGGTTAATAAAGTTTAGTTCATTCCGCTTCATAACACAGTATATAAGTGCTTTATAGAATCAATAATTTCACCGCCTTTAATAATCGAACGATCGTTTAACAATAATGAACATTTTCTATAATAAACGATCGTTCGATTATAATCAAGAAAAAATAAAGAGAAAGGTAACTCCATCATTATTATTTCATAATGGTAGACACTTCCTCTGAAATCGTTCTGTAACTTACGTTTTCATTGCATCCCAACTCATTTGAATAATCCAATTAAGATTATCTTCATTCAATTCTATCTGACCGTTGAAATATTCTTTCGCAAATTTCATAATTGGATCAAACGCAAAGATAACCAGCAATCCTTTATCAACTTGTTTGAAAGCATTTTGTTTTTTACCTTGCTCAATTAAATTATGAAGTGGTAAGAAAGATTCTATTCCTTCAATACGTGATACTTTATGAATAAGAGGAGAATTTGAAAACTGCTCCATAAATAAAAATTCATCTTTGTTGTCTAGAATATAATTAAAAAAATTTCTTAATGTTGTTTCAAATGATTGCTGTAAAGGTGCGGTCTCATCGAACTTATTGAAAATCTCTAATCCCATTTTCTTCTTTACACTAAGATACAATTTGTTAAGCATATCCTCCTTGTTTTCAAAGTAAACATAAATTGTTGAAGCTGACACATTTGCTTTCTTGGAAATTTTAGACATTGACGTTTGAGCAAAGCCATGTTCATTTATTAACTGGATTGCTGCATTAAAAATACTTTCGCTTTTACTTTCATCTTTTAGTCTCATGCCAATAGAATAAATGAATGTTCGATTAAAGTCAAAATTACCTTGTATCTAAATAAATTAAAGTATATTACAAATACTGTACCACCGAGAGCTGCCTATATCCTGCGTTATGAAGAGGCATATAGGTAAGATCAGGATGCCCATCGAAACTCTGCTAGTTAGCCTGCTTTAATAATATTTCCACAATCTCCAAATAGCAATAAAACGCTGCCGTTTGCAACGCTTTCCTCCATGGGTGTCCATATCAATCCCTGCTTTTAACAAAAAGTGAACGAGTTTTTAGAAGACATTTTTGTGAAACTAAATCATGAATTAGAACGTCATTTATGAAGTACTGAACACCCAAATGTCAGGAAGTGATCCAATCTATGGATTTTCAAAGAGTCGTGCGATGTGTCATTTTATTTGTAGTTGTTATGAGTATGATAGGCTGCCAATCCAATACCCCCTCCCCTTTGGATTTAGAGAAAGAACTCGACAAAAAGCTAGGAAAGAGAGAGGCGATGCTTCACGAAGATCGACTTTATAAGGCTTTTATCGAATACGCTAGCTCAATGTCTGTAGATTCCAGAGGAGCTGGTGAACGGGCTTGGCAAGAATTCCCCAATCCTCCTCAGTCCGGACCTGATTTCTTATTAGAAGTAATTAAAATGTATCGTGGAGAAGAAGCCTTCACTTATCCTAGAATGCAAGCTCTTCAATATTTGTCTGAGACGCTACCATTACGATCCGAGCTTGAAAAACTTGGTACTTTCCCTATTCCAGAAATCCATTTGTCTGATGATCAAGGAACGAACAAAAAAGTTATTCAAGACAGCTACAAAGCCTTCCTTAATTACATTGATTCTTACATGATATTGAAATATGAGAATGAAGCATTAAAGGAATAGCCTCTGTTCTCTCTTAAATAACAATGCTAATCGGCTATTTCGGAAAACCAACCCAGAGTTCGAGTAACCAAATGAAACCAATCGCTCCTCAAACAGTATGAGTATAGAACAATATTTTTAAGGGGGGGTAACATGAAATATCGCATCATAATCTTGATGCTAGTCGCAAGTCTGCTTTCTGGTTGCTCGTTGATTGACAACGCGAATCAATCGTTGAACTATGTCACGGAGACGTCGACTTACATCAATGAAGTTTCAACCTTCTCAGAGCAATTACCAACGATGGCACAAGATGCATTAACCAATTCCGCCGGACTAGACCGATTTACCACTTCATTAGAACAGATGAAACAAGACATTACCCAATTCAATCAACTGGATGCTCCTGCCTTCGCACAAGACGTGCACGACAAGCTAACCCAATACAACGAATCATTCCTCCAAGAGATCAATACCTATATCTCTCAACTCTCTAATGGAACGATTAACTTGGAAACAATAGCGCAGTCAGAAATGGTGCAGACAATGAAGGAGATCACCGAGTTAATGAACCAGCTTCAACAACTTGGTCAGTGACGATCATAATTGGCCTAATTCGACAATAGGTACATATTCTTGATTGCCAAGAATATGTACCTATTTCTCTTTCTGAACTTATGAACTTTTATCCCCACCTCTTATTATGCAACAAAGGCCATTAATCCTAGTAACCGACTTCATCAAAAGCATCACTAAGCATACCCATTAATTATTAATTCAAAGTATTTATTTGTTTTAACCTTATATTTAATATGAAAATATCTTGGTCCTCCATCAAAAACCATCAAATTTTTATTCTTCCAATCAACAGTGTCACTAAGGATAAAATTACAATATATTATTTTTTTACCTTTTTCTATTATTCCAACATATTGTCTCTTATAATCTTTAATATTATCTTTAACAAACACAAGGCTCTCTTTATCATGAAGATTATCTTTATTAGATAAATTAGCAAGATACCGTTCCAATCCATTTTCTAATTGAGCAATCGTTTCTGTATTAGGCATCCATGATTCTGAAAAGATAATACCTTCATAGTTCTGAGTTTTTACGAGTACTGGTTCAATTAAGGCTTGTTGATTTCCTTGGTCATTAATTGTATTAGAACAACTGATTAATAATAAAAATACACTCAACATAACAATTATTTTCTTCAACTTTAGAACACCTCAATTTCGGGATGGTTTATATAGTTTTTTGGACATTTCTTATAGCATCTCATATCTACGAACGACATAATTATCAATCGGTAAACTAAAATCCATCTTGTCCCCCTATTAAAACCTTTTTCCCCGAATATGCCATTTTAGAGTAATACATTCGCCCTTCATCCTTCTAAAGCCTCTAAGTCTTATATTTTCTGTTCTGGGGTTAATTCTTCACCTAGTACTTTTTCGATGCATTTGGGCCATTATATCTATCCGCCAATCGCCATCAGTCAATCGTACAGACTTGACAAGCCAGGCCCTAATAAACTGTTGTTGTGGCAAAAAACAAGCACTTCCAGTGAGTACTATAAAATTACAAGCTTAGGAGGGCGAGCAGTATTGGCTGTTTCTGTGAAAGCGCATTGTAAAAATTCTCGGACTCGTAAAAAACGCAAATGCAAAAGCGTGATGCCGATCGTACGGCAGTCCGATGTCAACCAAGTGGTGGATGCCCTTCAAATCTTGAACAGTCAGTTGACCGGAATCAACTCGAATACGAATAATGACATTACGAATTTAGCCTCTTCGATTAGCAATGGCAGCAGCAACCTGAACGACAATCTCACTCATTCTCTTAGTACGCTGAATGCCTCATTAACCGATATCGTCACAACTAGTGTCAACACGATTGTCAGCAATATGAATACGACAGGCCAAGACAATTGTCAAAACACGGGATTCGGTTCATTCCTCTCTTATTCCATTCCATGCGGAACAACTAGGACATTAGTAGAGAACTTTTCATCCTTGCCGTCAACTCGAATTGAAATTCGTGTATTCAACAATCAACCCCCTACAGAAAGTCCGTGTCGATCAGTACTGGTTATTGTAACCATGGAAGGAACGGTCATTGAGCGGATATTGCCGCTCGGCCAGTTTAATATCCAGGTTAATAATTACGCCAGCCTATCCATTCGCTGCGAATCAACGGTCGGACCTCCTCCAGAAGGCAGTGAATGCATCGGTTCACTTCAAGTGGAAGATTTATTCTGCGCCTGCTGTTCGGATCGTGACCCCATTTGAACAGGAGAGAGGGACTATAACGATGAGGAATAAACTTGAGGCGAAATGTCGACCGAAGAAAAAAGTTTTATGCAGAAGAGACCGAGTCCAAGCGCAGGCAACCACCAGACCTAGTGCGAATCAGGTGGCTTCACTTCTTACCACCTTAAATACGCAGCTCATAAGCACTACTACGAATTTGAACAACAACATTAATGGTTTAAGCAGTGCAATTAATAGTAATAGCAATGCCATAAATGCGAATCTGTCCCGTTCATTAAGCACGCTAACGGCCAATCTGTCTGATAGCATTACGACGACAACCAATACCATAGTTAGCAATATGAATAATACAGGCCAATCGACTTGCGAGCCTCAACAAAATAACAATTTCAACTCTTACCAAGTCTTATGCGGCACTACGGTTACTGTAATCGAGAATCTATCCCTTCGTCCTACAGAGCTGGTATTTATAACCGCAAGGAGCAATCAACTAAGCACGGACGCTTGCCAAGCTACAATCATAATTGTCACGCTAGAAGGCACCGTGATTGAAACGCCGCTCCCTCCAAGATTTGTTCCAAACGGTACGATTAATGAAATTAATATAACAGCCAATAATTATTCCACGATCTCCATTCGCTGCGACTCTTCCGTACAGCCTCCTCCGGCCGGCAGCTTTTGCACGGGAAATATTCAAACACAGGAGCACTTTTGCTTTTGCTGTTCTTCCAACACTTAACTGCATAAGGAGGTGTCTGCGTTGACAAAGTCCAAGGAGACTTGCTGCTCGAATTGTTCCCAAACTTTAACCAGCTGCAAGTGTAAGAAAAATAGCACAAAACCAACTGCAAGAAGCTCTGATTTGTCTTCCGTAGCGAACGCACTCACTACGCTTAATGCCGAGCTTACCGGATTGAACGTGAACCTGAACAGCAATATCAACAATCTGACCAGTACGATCAACAACAACGTTAGCCATTTAAATACCAACCTGAGTCAATCGCTGAGCACCTTGAATACAAGCTTGAATGATAGCGTAGCGGTGAATACGAATACTTTAATCAACAATATGAATACAGCCAACCAAACGACTTGCTTCTTTCGCAATTTTGGGATGGGCAACAGTTTTTTTATTCCATGCGGTGCGGGCATAACTTACTTTAAGGATATCTCTCTCTCAATTAAGAGTGTCGTACAACTACGCGTATTCGCATCAGGAGGACCGTGTCAATTGGTATTGGTTATCGTAATGAAGGACGGAACGATTATCGAGAGGCTAGTTAATAATAACGAAAGCATATTAGTCGATAATTATTCGAGCATATCCTTCCGGTGTGATTCCCCTGTCCCCCCTCCCCCACCCAATTCAGGATGCCAAGGGTTCTATGATTACACCGAATTCTTTTGCATTTGCTGCTCTGCAAATAATGGCGTTTAGGGGGAATTAACAGTGAGCAATATGCCAAAGCAACAATTAATCGCACGCTTAGTTTATGCGCACTTGCCGGAACTAGCAAATTTGGCTAGAAATAATGCCGAGCTATCCATCCTGCAGGAAGCATTCAAAGAAATGATGCTTGCGCGAAGCGAACGCTTCCAAAGCTATATGCAGCGACATGCGGAGTATATCCCCAACGAAGAGCATTTGACGATGGTTAAACAAATTTTCATGCAGGATGAAATTAATAGAAATATTGAATTTCAAAAGATCCAATTCATGCTTCAGGCATCCAGCGCGGTTGTATTAGGAAGAGATTGCGGCTGTGGCAGCAAAAAATTATAAATTAAGGAGGGAATATATTGTCTAGTTGTACGAAAGTAAGATGCGAGCCCGTTCGTAAGACCAAGAGAATGAACCGATGCCGGAAAAGCCCGAGGCGCCGTTTGAATCTTAATCAAGCCGTGGATTTGCTCAACGAAATTAACGCTCAGTTAATCGGGATTAATGCCAATACGAATGAAAGCATTAATAGCTTAACCAGCACGCTAAGCAACAGCAGCAGCAATTTGAACTCCAACTTGACGAATTCCCTCAGCCAACTCAATGCGGATATTGCTGACGGTATTACGACTACAACCAATACGATTATTAACAATATGAACAATACGATTCAGCAGAACTGCAATGTTCTGAATTTTAATATATCTGATAATTATCGCGTGCCGTGCGGAAGCACTGAAGTTGTTATTCAGAATTTATCCACCCTGCCGATAATCAAGGCACAGTTTCAGGTTTTCACTAATTCTGGCGTATGCCAAGCATTTATTATTTTTGTAACGATGGATGGAACCGTCATTGAGAGACAACTGCCACCAGGTGGAACTGGTGGGGTTGAATTTTTTTTCGATAACTATGCCTCGGTGTCGATTCGTTGCGAGTCGCCTAGCGAGCCGCCGGAACCAGATACGTTCTGTACGGGCAGCATACAAGTAAATGAAATTCGTTGCTTCTGTTGCTGATTCATATGACCAGCTAACTACACTTACTAGCAATATTGCATTCTGCTTTTGGGCTGCTCTACTTTTTGAGCAGCCAAGCATAATAGCGAGTTAACGAACTTCACCTCCGGAAAGCTACTATCAGGGCCTTTCATTAAGATTCCGCCTTGATTTTTCAGATACATATCGAAGAAATCCAACATATAGGCATTGATAACAGAGTACGCTC
Source organism: Paenibacillus sp. J22P59 (assembly GCF_059383895.1). NCBI lineage: Bacteria > Bacillati > Bacillota > Bacilli > Caryophanales > Paenibacillaceae > Paenibacillus > Paenibacillus sp. J22P59. The sequence goes on along the minus strand of NZ_JBXENX010000001.1, from coordinate 492,018 downwards.
TTTCGGGTGCAATCTTTCCTGTAATCCCCAGCATTTTGAAAATCGGAGAAATGAACTGTACGTCGGCAAAATTCAAATGCTCCGTGTTTTCGATATAGAGAAATTGTCCTCCTTCGTCGACCGTTTCACGTATCCGTTCTAGCTCCAACTTTTTATCTTCCGTTACTTGATCCATCCACTCTCTTGTTGAGCCCATACGGTCAAGCTCTGCATCCGTGTAGACCCGGTTATCCATTACCATTTTTAATTTTTCAAATTCGTTTTCCGAGTTGATGAACAAAAACGGCTTTTGCAGCCCCTCTCTTTCATGCAGTCGGTAAAGCCCTCCATCCAAGTCTATTCCAACCGCGATTCGCGGATCGTAAGAAGCGTCATAGGCCGTTGCTCCACCGATGGAATGACCGAACACCCCGACATGACCAAGATCAATCCTCCCTTTTAGATGACTGGGAATATGCCCCGATTGGATGAGCTCGAATTGGTCGAGCGCTAGCGCCACATCGTCGGTTAAAACTTTTCCCAACTTGTCGCGATTATTGCTTTCCGTCTGGTAATCATGGTCGGGCGAGAATAAGTCGTTGGTTGTACTGGTCGAGATTCGACCGTCTGGAAGCACAGTTGCAAATGTATTGTAGGTGTGGTCGATTACTGCCACGATATATCCGTGACTCGCGAGGTTCTCGGCCTGCGACGTGTGGAGAAACCTGGAAGAGCCGAAGCCGGGATTCGCTAGGATCAGCGGGTATGAGGTCTGTGCCGAAGAGACTTCGGCCCTCGAATAAGCATGACTAGATACGTACTTCAGGTGTTGAAAAGTAAACCCGGGAAGACCATAATCAGCGGCCATATAACTTAATATCTGGGTATCGGGAATAAAGGGAGCATACTTTCCGGAGACAGCTTGTGCAGGATACCATACCTGAACCATCAATTCTCTTTTACCCTCTCTAGCTTCGTCGAAAATCTCTTCCCTATTTGGATCCACGAAATGAAAAGTTTGCGTTCCTACCTTAAATTCTCCTGTCAGTTCAGGTAGTTTAAATACAGGAAATGTATACATAAGTCCCGCTGTTACGAACAGCATTATCGCTATAGCGATATAAGTTGACCCCAAAATAAATTGTGGGATTTTCTGGGGCTCGGTTTTTTTAAAATAGCTATAACCTGAAATGGCTAAAAAAATGATCGTTATGCAATATAGAAAGATCAACTGAATTCTGTATCCTTCCACCATCAAATGAACGATCATTAAAAGTGCGGAAATCCCGCTTGCAATATATACTGGATTTCTACGCCGTCCTTTTTTTAATAGGACGGTTAATGCAAAAAACCCGATGTTTGACAAAAAAAGCAACAGTTCAAACAGTCTCATCTCGATTCTCCTTTTAAAATTTCTATTTTGCTTTATTCCAATCTTATCCTGCCAGGCTGGCCTAATCCATTGATCCGCCTTACATTTACTTACATTAACCTTACAATTTTGTCATTCGATCTGGCGGTATTGTTTAGCTCCCGCTTCCGTTCAGCGGTCAAAGCCTGATTACTTTTCAGATAAAAAATCTACATTAAATATATGTACCGGTATTGGTATATATATTTAATGTAGATTTTTGTCTATTACACATGGTACGATGATTTTATTTGTTGTAATACCTTGGATTATACATACTACATTTACGAGGGGTTGAAGAGATGTTCGGAAGATTAGCTTCTGATGCATTGGGTTTAAGCGACAGATGTAAAGTAATAAAGCCTGGGGACTATAATAATTGTGATACTGATGATTACTTGCTGCATGAAGATCAGGAAAAGATCTTTTTCCTGCTCAAATCTAAATCTGATGAATATTGCTTCACAAACTACGCATTAATTCATTTGGATGGAAAAAATGCTGTAAGCAAGAAGCGCACGTTAAAACGATACAGTTACTCTACTCATAAAATCACTTATGTTTTGCTCGAAACGGCAGGTACACTTGACCTTGATGTTGAAATTAAGTTCAATCTAGGAGGACTTGACTTATCACTTGATATTGCCAAAGAAAACTTGCCAGAACTAAAAGTATTGTATAAAGTACTAGTGGCAATGTCTGATTTGATGAGGAAAAACGAAGATTTAATGAATTATGCTGAACGTGCTGTTAAGATTGCTAGTGAATCTGTTGGCGCTAATCATTCACAAAACTTGAGTCTTGCTGATCAATTCGAGAAAATTACTGTATATTCTTTCATATGGTTGAGTCAATCCAGATCAGACTATACAAGCAAACGTGATTACTCTGATATATTCGAAATGTATATCAAACCATAAACGTATCGCCCATAGGGTGTGAAAAAAAGGCTCTTGTCTATGAACATAATGAACACATGTATAAATAGCCGTCATCTTGTCATCAAGATGACGGCTATTTGACATTTACGTTTTACATTCATGTAATATTTTTTTGTACATAGCGATTTAATTCCAGCGTCTGGCTCTATTAAAACACGCAATATGATAACAGATCATACCTCATCACAACTCGCAGCATCCGTTTTATAAAAGGGAAACTGGCAGTCTCTCCAAACCTCGTAAAAACGCATTTTTTCTCCATTGGATTTCGCTAGATCCCAGATCGAACTTGATATTTGGAAAGCGGTTCAGAAGTGCCGAAAATGCAATTTGGCCTTCCATTCGTGCCAGTGGCGCACCTAAACAAAAATGGCTGCCCAAACCGAATGAAAGATGTTGGTTCGGCGTACGTGTTATATCCAGTATTTCAGGATTCTGAAATTGGGCAGGGTCGCGGTTCGCCGACCCAATTCCTATAAAAATCATATCTCCCCTCTGAATCTGATGCTCTTTGTAGGTGAAATCTTGAGTTACCCAACGATTAGCCATCAAGATTACCGGAGTGGTATATCTCAGGAGCTCTTCTACTGCAGTGTCAATGAACTCTGGTTGATTTTTCAACAACTCCATCTGCTCTCTATGCTGCAACAGTGTGAGGACGCCTGAACCGATCAAGTTGACCGTCGTTTCGAGCCCCGCCACAACTAACAGAAAGAGCATGGAGTAAAGCTCTTCTTCCGTTAACTTATCCCCGTCCTCTTCTACTAGAATCAATTTGCTGATCATATCGTTTTGCGGATTGGTTCTTCTTTCATGAATCAACTGAGCGAGGTAGCTTTTAAACTCTCTCAGATAACGATTCGTTAATTCGTGGTTACCCTCCGACGTATCAACGATGCCGCTTGTCCATTGATGAAATTGTTTCTGATCCTTCTTAGGTATCCCAACGATTTCGGAAAGGACGATATAAGGAAAAGGAGAGGCGTAGCTGCTCATGATCTCTACTTCGTCCTGTTTCTCCATTTCGTCTAGCAGTTCATCGGCAATCTCTTCAATTCGAGGCTTCATTTGAACGAGCATGCTGGGAGTGAAGGCTTTCTGTACCAACGAACGGAGACGGGTGTGGTCGGGAGCATCTTTGGCTAGCATATGATTCGAAACGAAACCAACATCATCACTAGAATTAATACGGCTAATCTGCTCCTCGCTCATCACATTCTTCACATCTCTCGTGATCCGGCTGTCTTTAATGAAGGCTAAACAATCATCGTAACGGGTAATCAACCAAGCCCGGTACGTTGCCCCAAATCGTTTTAATTCAAAAAAATGGATCGGATCCTTCTCTCTGAAATCATTTAAGACGGAATGTGGATCCTGATGAAACTCCGCAGCATGCACATTGAAAGCCAATTTATTCATAACGATTCTCCTCGTATAATAGATTTCAAATCAAGAGCACTATTATTGTTCGGTTAGCTAGTTGTCAAATTCACTTTTGCATCAATGTTCGAGTAGATTTCCTCACAGAATTCCGAGATTACGGACATTGCCTTAGGTTCCATCAGCATCATCATATGATTGGAAGCTTCCACATCAATCATCCGAAAGTCGGGAATATGCCGCTGCCACTCTTCCCAATAAGCTGTTTGATCGAGCGCTACTTTGTCCTCTTCAATTGTGAGAAACGGCTCCAAGGAACCGAGGAAAATGCCGCTTTTGTTTCTAAGATAATAACAGCTCACTTCTTCGGCACGCGAGAGCGGTGAGATTCTATACTCCTCAAACTCGTAAGCTCTTTGCATGTGAATGTTTTTCTGGAGATGACTGCGAATTTGCGCTTCCGTTTTTTTCAGTCCCCGTGACCTGGCAAGCAGAATCATCTCTTCCAAAAACGCCTCGTCCTTCCCATGTACATTCACATCGTCCCGATTGATGAGGGTTTGGGTCATATTTTTCGGATTTTTGGTTACGGAAGCCAGCATCGTATTGACCGTTTGCAATATCAACGTTTTGGTGGAAGGCTTATTTTCTTCAAACAGGATGCTGAACGGCGAGTCGATCATGACAATGGTTCGAACCTGGTCTCCTTCCTGCTGCAATTGCCGTGTGATTTCGTAAGCCAACATCCCTCCTAGAGAAAAACCGCCCAAATCATAGGGGCCCTCTGCCTGCACGGATCGGATGATTTCTATATAGTAGGAGGCCATCTTCTCGATCCCCTTGATCGGAGAGCGATCGTTCATATAACCGCTTGCCTGAATTCCGTAAAACGGCCGATCGCTTTTCCCCGCAATAGCTTGATACATTTCCACACCGCCAACACCGCCATGAAGCCAAAATACGGGCTGTCCTTCCATTCTCCGGTTTAGTTGCACTAATTCGGGAAACGTGTTGGGACGATCCGTTACGCTAGCCCCTGTCAATGGTTTGGTTGCCGCCGTTTTGCCGGGTCGCTTCTTCTTAGGTGTCTGCTCCATACTTATACTCCGCACAAAAGGATACGTCGGCATGTGGATTCTAATCCGATTTTCACCATTCCGAAGCTTCTTCCACGGCACTTCGCCCCCTTGCGCCCAGCAATGCGCAAGCTTGGCATAATCACGCTCTTCATAAAGCGTACGATATACGGACTCTCCCAAATTTCCATGGAGCAAGCTACGGAAGCCTGTCGGGTCTTCCATAGGACGACCTTCGTATACAGGCAGAGACGATTGCAGCTTACCGCTCGTCCTCACAGATTCCAAATATTCGAGCAGAACTTGAACCAATTCTTCCCATGTGGCGACCACCAAGGACAACCGGTACTCCATCGCCGCGCGCCCGACCTGAAGTGTATAGGCTGCATCCGATAGCGCAACTCCAGCTGGCCGCTGCGCGTAAGTAACCAGCTGCCGAGCAGATTCGTGCAATTGTTCTTTCGTCTTCGCCGATAAGATAACGATCTGGGCGGAACGCAGCCCCTCATCCGCAACGGGCTTCGGTAGCAAAGAAATGTACTCTTCCATCACAACACAGGCATTCATGCCACCCGGCGATGAGTGGCTAAGATCTGCTCTTCTCGGAATGAAACCTCCTTCGGCGTTCTTTAAAGCCTGCCATGCCAGACTTTCTTCGCTGAACCAGAAGGAAGTATCCTCCACAGTCGCCTTTCCATCAGCTGGACTAACTCCCGGAGTCCCTGAAAGGACGAAATGCTGCAACGTCAGAACGACCTTAACAAAGCTGGCCATCGCAGATATCGGCTCTATCATACCGACATACCGCGGCACGTCCTCCTGTATATCGATCGGATTCATGCTGATGAGCTGCCTGTATCCGGCTGCCAGCGCCTTCAGCTCCGCAGCATCCTCCGATATAGGGTTCCAACCGTGCACTTCCATATAACCCGTAGTCCGAGGATCTAGATTGGAAGCCCGGTAGGCTGACATTACAGCGTCTGTCATTCCATTTGGACTAGAGGCATGAACGGATGGACCTCTGCCTCCATGCGATATCGCTGTACCTTTAATAACCGCATAGACAGGGTCGCCGTCTTCAATGGCATGCTGTAGGGGCTTAAGAAGGATAACTCCGGCATTATCGCTTCCGACTTGGGACTCTCCAACCAGCGCTTGCTCACATTCCTTGCCGCGTATAGCTTGAATCGCACGGTTTAAGGCAACAAAGAAAGAAGAAGCATCAGCTTCGTAAGATTCGCACGGTCCTCGCAGGTTGAATACGAAAGAAAGTGTATTCGACATCCGAGAGGGCAGCGCATCGCGCTGATGAAATTGATCCTCCGATTCGGTAACTGTAAGACGCGATTCTGTTATGCCTAGAGCGACAAATACACCCGTGGATTTCTCTGATAGGGTCTGCGGCACGATTCCGGCATCCTCTATCGCTTTCCAAGCATGGGTCAGCAGGAAATAATGCTGTCGCTCCAATAACGAAGCTTCATCATCAGAAATTCCAAAGAACGAATGCTCGAATTCTTCGTATTTCTTCAACCCGCTTCCTTTTAAACGACCTGTCGCCTCCTCGCCCGGCGGCTTTTTGTCGATCTGTTTCTCCCAAAACATCGCTACATTCTCGCAGCCCGCAAATTGGCCTGACATCCCGATGATTGCTATCTCCTCGCGGGCATTTTTCTCGACTGCCTCCGAATGATAGACAGCAGATTCTTGCATACTTATTATCTTGTGCTGGGGGATATTAGGCTTTGTCGACTTCGGCGCACGTTCTAATAACGGAATAAATGCCTCGCGGTGATTGGTTGAGAAAAAATCGACAAGCTCTTTTAGATTCGGATATTCAAAAAACAACGTCGGGTTCAATTCGATGCCCGTGTCCCTTTCGATGTCGCGGGTCAGTGCCAGCAGGCAGGCAGAATCGAGTCCCATCTCCATAAGGTTTGCTTCACTATTAGATATGGTAGGAAGATCGGCAGATCTTGCGAGTTTATCTACTAGATAATGGAAAATAGTTGCTTGGAAGACATCATCCTTATTATGGTTGAAATCATTCGAATACAAGAAAGCATCCTGTAGCGGTTGAATGACAGGTCTCAAAGCCATTCGTTTCAGTGAATAGCCTAAATAACGAACCACCGTATCTCCGTCTTCATTGATTGCCTCCACATCAAATACCAACATCTCTCCAGAGTTTTTCGTCAACTTAATGTGCAGCCAGCCCTCCGCGAATGTCTTGTCCTTAACTGCTTGCATTTCTTGAATGCCAAATGGAACGAAGCTTCCCTCTACACCCGTTTGTTTCACTAAATAAAGCATAGCTAAGTAAGCGCTATTGGTAATAAGCGGGTTCACGATATAATCGTGTGTTTCCTCTGACGGGTCAGATTTCAAAACAATTCTGGCAAGCAGTTCCTCGTGACTTGCATAAAGTTGTGTCAATGTTCTAAAGAGCTGCCCCCACTGGACTGTGTCCTCCCCCCTCTCGTAGATGGCATTTAACGAAGGGACAGAATCAAGCGAGTCAAGGATGTAAGAGATGTCTTTTCTTGTTCTGGATAGTTCTGCTGCCAATGTCCCGAACTGCCCCGCCGCCGTTATCCTCCAAGCTTCCGAAGGGCTTCGCCGGTACACAATTTGGAAATCGTTCGAAGCTTCATGAGGAAACGTGACTGTTTCTAGCTCCGCTTTTTGATGTTCCTCCACTTTCACAGGTTCGAGATAATGCAGCTTGCGGATGCAAGCTTCGTTATGTCCCCCAAACTTGTTGAAAAGCGCTTCAACGGCCAAGCTTGCTAGGACGGCACCGACCAAAACCCGGTCGCCATTTACCTTGTGGCCCTTTAAGTAGGGATCGTCGTAATTGCAGCTTATCGCCGCTGTGACCTCACGCTCCCCCTTATCGGGCGTGTCTTCTTCGAATTGGAAGACAACCCCGTGGTCGAATGCATAATGCGGCAGCTCCATCCAGAAGGATGGTTGATCCCCATACAATAGCTCGAAATCGATTGAAATCCCTTCTGTCCAGCGCTGCGCGAGATAACGAAACTCTTTATTTGCCAATGCTGTCCGGATCTTCGGCGCTTCCGCGAACACAGAATGGACCTGTTGGTCCAGGGAGGTATACACCCTGCGATCTGTCGAGGAGGATGCGGACTCATGGAACCAGTCCAACTGTTCCGTCAGTTCGCGAACCGATGAGGTCACAAAGGCCACTCGGAACTCCAACCCATGGTTCAATTTGAGCAGAGATTGCGCAAGAACATTCATATCCAGAGAAGCGTTATCCTTCAGGAAGCTTCGTATTTTTTCGAGATATTGCAAGAGGCTCCACTTCGTCTTTGCCGAAAAGATGATCAAAAATTGCGGCGGCGTTACCAAGCCTCTTGCGTTAGAAGGAGCTTCCCTGACGTATTCTTCCACGATCAAATTTGCATACGCCCCGCCTGCACCAAAGGAGTTGATCATGCTTCTTCTAGGCAAGTCCTTTCCGCTGCGCGGATCTTGAATCTGCTTCCAACGTTCGCCTGTTTCTTGAAGATAAAATGCGGTATTGCTTATTTTAATGTTTGGATTAATCGGATTTGCATTGATTGTAGGCACCAGGGTGCCATGCTTCAGCTGCAAAACTACTTTTGTGAGCTGCGATATGCCAGACGCCGCCTCCAAATGGCCCAAGTTTGATTTGATAGAGCCTAATGCGCAGAACTGTTTCTTGTCCGTAAACTGGGAAAATGCCTGCTGCATGGCAATCACTTCGATCGAGTCTCCCAGTACCGAGCCATTGGCGGCTGATTCAACATATCCGATCGTTGAGGGATCGATTCCAGCTAGACGTAGTGAATCCGCCATCAGGCGCGCCTGCTGCTTCGGATCTGGAGCCGTATACATCTGCCTGCCTCCGCTGTGATTGGCGGCGCTGCTCTTGATCACGGCATGAATGGGATCGCCGTCTTGCAATGCCATAGCGAGCGGCTTCAACAAGACCGCTCCGACGCCTTCCCCCGGGATTAGCCCGTTGCCGTCGCCAAAGCTTCTGCTCTCCTTCCCGCTGCCCAAAAGATTTGCGCGATTCAGCACCTCGTATTTCGACTCGTCTAAAGTCAGGTTGATCCCCCCGGCTATCGCCATCGAGCAACTCTGCTGCTTCAGACTTTCGCAAGCCAGATGAATCGCCGACATCGAGCTGGAGCAAGCGGAGCTTACTGCCAGGCTTGGGCCGGTCAGATTGAAAAAATGAGAGACACGGTTCGCCAGATGCCAGTCCGTTCCGTTGGAACTAAGTACAGCTTGCTTCAACGAAGGAATGCTCCAAAAATATTGATTGTACATATTGCCGACGAACACTCCGACGCCTTTCGACGATTTGTTCGGCAAATCGTTCAGGCGGAGTCTGCCATAGCCTGCATGTTCGAAAGTTTCCCATACCACTTCCAGAAGCAAGCGGAGCTCCGGCGTCATTTCCATCACTTGCCGGCGATCGGTCTCAAACAATTGATAATCGAACCGATCAATTCCCTTCAGAAATCCGCCATAGGTTTGTTGCTTCTCCGGAATTGACGGTTCTTCGGCCGATAATCTCCGGATGAGCGAATTTCGCCAACGCTCCTTCGGAGCCTCTGTAATGCAATTGCGTCCTGCTTGAAGATTCCTCCACAGCTCCTCCAGCGACTCCGACTGCGGATAGCGACCGCTGATGCCAATGATCGCGATATCGTCGTTTGCTCCATCCTTCGTATTGTCATTTTGTCCTTCGTTCCGGATTTCGTTTCGTTTTTCGTGCTGTTCACCTGCCGTTGTCTCGCCTTCGCTATCTAGCTTAAACCTCGCTGCTTCTTGCGGCTTTACAAAACGATCGGACCTTACCTGATATGCTGAAGCAGGCGCTTGTTGGAACAGCTCATGAACACTCCGTGCAGCGTCTTCTCGTTTGAACGCAGCTAACGGTTCAACGGGAGTTTTTTGTTCTGGTACTTCGCTGGTTGACAGCGCCAACCGTCGTTGTAAGGTCTCCCTATGATGGCCTAACAGATAGCTGGTGAGTTCCTGCGCATTCGGATGCTCGAACAAAACCGTTTTGGGAAGCTCGCCCGTCAACTGTTCCAATTCACGAATAAAGCTCACCTGCAAAATCGAGTCGATACCGTATTTTTCGAACGAAGTCACAGAATCGATCCTGTCAGGGGAGAGCTTAATTGCTTTCCCCAGTATCTCCTTCACAGCTTGTAGGGTCTGAGACGCCAGATTCTCTGGAGCAGCGGCCGGATTCACTGCGATTGTTATAGAACTTGTAGTAGACACCTCCTTCCGAAGCAACGGTTCCGGTCCCTTTGACATGTTCGGTAAGTCAGCCAGCGCTTGCATCTGCCGAATTACGCCGTCGCTTTCTGCAGCGATGATTTGCTGACCCAGCCCATGTTCCTCCTCAGCCATAAATGTGACGTTCCGAAAGTTCTCGGATTCGAGCACTCTGTGCCACGTTTCCGGAAGCAAAGCCGGACAGCCGTCAATGCGCAGCTCAGGATCCTCGTACAACCACCAGCCTTCAAGCAGGCCAAAGGTCAGGTGGGAGAAAAGATTGTTGCTGCTAATCTCGTTAAGCAGTAGCAATCCCCTGTTTTTCAGGAGAGCCTTGGCGTTTCGCAGCGTTTGACGAATGTTTGGAGTTGCGTGCAACACGTTCGCTGCGACCACCACATCATAGCCGCCTGCATCGATCCCCTGGGATGCGACCGGCTCTTCCACATTGAAAATGCTATAGGTCAAAAAAGGATTCTCCTGTCCGTACTCCCGCTCCGCATGATGCAGAAAGGCTTTGGACAAATCCGTATAGCAGTATTCCCGGATGTGCTTCTGGTAGGGTTTGAGCTTCTGGAACACCATCGCGCTGGTACCGCCCGTGCCTGCCCCGATCTCCAAAATGCGAATCTTTGCGCCGGGCTCCTGCTTCAATCTTTCCTGCAGATAAGCGGTTAATGTATCCGCCAGTACTTCATTGAAGTAATCCGCTACGGGATTATGCTTGTAGACGCCTTCCACTAACGCCATGGAGGAACCCGGGAATAAAATATCGGTAGCAGGAACCCTGCCGGACAAAATATCCGGCAAGGATTTTATGGTTGCGTCAACTAGTGCGACCATCGCTTTTCTATTGCGGTCAGCCAGCCATTCGGCGGTTTCCGCTTCCCATTCCCTCCACAGCGATTTGCTATCGAGCAGGGTAGGGTCCACAGCCCGATAGGCGTTTCCTTCTTGCAATACATAATGATTTCGAGCCAAAATCGCTGCGGTCTCCCGAAACCATCTGCCATAATAGCCAGACAGTCCGGTATCCGAGCTAAAGTTCACCACGGAATGCGTTTCCGTGAATAGACCCATTGACTGCAGTTGACCCCATACCATCTTGCAAAGAAGCTGTTCCACATTTTGCATGCTCGGTTCCCCCTTAATGGATCAACTGTATCTTTTTCTGGTCACCCAACTTATAGCTGCTGCGAAGAGTTTTCAAATTTACGCCGGAACTCTCCGGATATACCGTTACCCATTCTTTTGCATCGTTTGTCTCCTTCGTGACCGGGGACGTCGTTTTCATGAGAACGAGCTGGTCCAAAGGTCCTCCCAGGAGCATATCCAATGTCTTCATCGCCTCCGAAGGCTCGATGGAGCCAACGCCCGCCTGCGTCATCCGCTCTTGGTACTCCTTGGAGGCGACGATCCCGACGCTTCCCCAATAGCTCCAGTTTATGATCTTCACTGCGCAGGACCAATCTTGCGAAAGCCGCTGGGCGAAAGCGTCCTTGAAGGCGCAGCCAGCCGAATAATTACTCTGTCCCGGCGCCCTTGCAAAGGATTGAATGGAGGAGAAAAACAATACGAAATCAAGTGTTTCTTGCTCGAACACTTCCGCAATCTGCACGCAAACATCCGCTTTGGCCGAGTATACTTGGGTAAAACGGTCTTCCTCCATGTTGGCAAGACTTTGATCCGAAAGAACGATAGCAGAATGAATCACCCCGTGAATGTGCGGATGCCTGCGCTTAATTTGTTCGTAGGCTCTTTGCAAATCCGTACGATCAGTCGCATCGGCTTCAATATAGAGAGGCTCAGGGCCCAAGGCCGCCAAACGATCCAGCTTGGCTTGAATCCATTCATCCTTGCTTCTCCTGCCGATCCAGATCACCTGTGCCTGATACGTACGAATCATATGCTCACTCCATGCTTCACCTATTCCCCCGGCTCCCCCGATCACGACGTACACACCTTTTTGCCTGTATAAGCAAGTGGAATATTCGCGAGACTGAACCGGAATCAGGCGCTGTCTGTACCATTCCTGGTTTCGGTAACCCCAAGTTTCTCCTTGTGAATCCACAGGAAAGCTAAAGAGATCTTCCATAGGAAGGCAGCGTCTATCGTCCACATCAATCAGCCGAATATGCCAGTCCAAAAATTCCTTGGCCGCCGAACCCATGAAGCCATGAATGCCCGCATGGGTCGGATTTATCTGATCGTACTTCAGAACAAGCTGGGAACGTTCTGTAACCACCGTCCAGCTTATTTTCCTACTGCCGTATCCCAAGCGAAGCACGGCCTTCAAGAATTTAAAGATTGGCAGAATGCTTTCCTCTGACCGTCCGAACCCTTCATCTCCATATTTACGCCCGGCAGGCAATGAAGGCTCAATCCACACGATATGGCTGACGATCCCCAAGGCTTCCAACTGGTTGGCCATCTTGTCCACGGATTCTAAAGGATAAATCTGAAGCGGCTGTGCTTCTGGATACATTTCCCGAATGCGCACGATATCATTGTCATCCCCTCCGATGATCAGAACCCGATCACTTGAAACCGGGAATGCTTGGTGACTATGGACTTTCACCGTATCCCAGACAGGTGTCAATAAGTGGACGTTATCGACCGGTTCGCCAGTACTTTCTGAAGGAATCTGTCTCGTCTTGATGCGAGATGGTCCTCCCCCTTCCAGTTCTCGTGAGGCAATCCCTTTGATACGTACGCGCACTAGACCCTGTTCGTCCGCCAAGTCGATATTCAGCCTTTGCATATTATCATGGTTGTCTACCGATCTTCTGACATAGGCCCACATCCTTGGCGTACATGTACCGAAAACATCCACTTCCTGCAGAGCAAAAGGCAGCGACAGCGGCTCGCCGGCGTTATCCATTCTTACCCCGATAGCCGCCTGCAGCGCAGAATCCAGCAGGCTGGGATGAAGCACGAATATATCGGCAGTCTCCGCCAATGAGTCAGGCAGAGACAGCTTAGCCAGCGCTTGATCCTCTCCCATGTACACGCTCTCGATTCCCCGGTGTCCAGGACCATAATCAATCCCCATTGATTTGAAAATTTCATAGCATTGTTGGGAACTAAGCGTGCTTGAGCTGCACTGGGAAAGCAGTGACTTCAGATCCAGCATCGGTTGCTCTTCCGTTAGGCCGATTGCCATTCTGCCTTGACCATAGATAATTCGTTCTCCTTCATCGCCAGCAGGCTCACGGTAGACTTCGAAAGCAATCTCTCCGTTATCTTGTGGAGAAAGACCTATCTCCGTCTGCATAGGTCCGTCGCCGAGCGTCAGGGGCTGTATCCAGACCATGTTGCGGATTCGAAGTCCAGTTCTGTCGTTCTTCGCCCCTCTAACAGCGTGCATCAGAGCTTCCCGCGCCATCTCAAGATACGCCACACCGGGCAATACCGGCTTGCCCATCACTTTATGATCGGCAAGGAAAAACTCCTGTCCGGTAAACGTCGAGCTGAACCGCTGTTCCGTCAAGTCCGAGGTGTTAAGGTGCAGCAGAGGGTGCAGGACCGCTGCGAAGGCTCCAGCGCTCGTGGCGCTCAGAACTGTAGCGCTCCCGCTTACCTTGCTCGCACCATCGCCAGCCCAGTACCGTTCCTTAGCAAACGGATACGTCGGCAGCGGAATTCTGCGCGGTCGACTCTCGCCGTACAGCTTCTCCCAGTCCACGTTTAACCCTTTGACCCAAAATTCCAGCAGCTTTCCGTATTTCCCGCGCTGCATCCATTTTTCGACTGCTTCTTGAATTTCCTCATCGGCAGTCAGCATGTGCATTGCACCTTTATCAACACGTCCCCGGTACACATCCCCCAGGCTTTCCCTGCTCTCCAAGAAGCCTTCCAGCTTCTCCTTCAGGTCTGCCATCGAACCCGCTAGGATGCCAAGCCGCTCTTCCATGGCTTCCCGGCCTACTTGCAGCGTATAGGCTATCCTGAGCAGATCGCTGTCCGTGTAGCGCCCTTCTGTAATAGACTCCACGGCCTGCCGTGCCTGTTCCTTAAGACGTTCTTCATTTCTCGCCGACCAGACCAGAACGACCGGATGATCCACAATCGCTGCGGCCGCGTCCTTCGGCACATACTCCTCGATGACCACGTGAGCATTCACGCCGCCAATGCCGAAGGAGCTGACACCTGCCCGCCGGGGCAATTCTTGCCCTTGCGAGTCCTTCAGCGCTCGCCACTCCTGCGTTTCCCGTACGATGTAAAACGGACTGCCTTCCAGTTGGATATAGGGGTTGAGGGTATCACAGTGCAGGCTCTTCGCCAGCGTTTTGTGTTTCAGTTGAAGCAGGATTTTAATCACTCCCGCCACTCCCGCTGCCAGAGACAGATGACCGATATTCGTTTTCACGGAGCCCAGTCCACAGTGCCTGTCAACCACCTGGCTATCCCCGGTTTTTCGGTACAGCTCCTGAAAAGCAGACTTCAGGCCGTTAACTTCAATCGGATCGCCCAGCGACGTCCCCGTACCGTGCGCTTCAATATACGTGACCGTACGCGGATCAATTCCCGCTTTGGTGTACGCTGTCTGCAGCAGCTCCGATTGCGCCTTCGGGTTCGGCGTCGTCAGAGAATTCGCGCGTCCTCCGTGGTTCACCGCCGTGCCGCGGATTACGCCGTATATATTATCCCCGTCCCGTTCCGCTGCGCTCAGCTTCTTAAGGAATAGAATCCCTGCTCCTTCGCTGGCCGCAAAGCCGTCGGCATTGTTCGAGAACGTCTTGCATCTTCCTTCCTTGCTCAAGGCGCCGGCCTTATCATAGGCAATGTGGCCTTGCGGCGTTACTAACGTATTGACGCCCCCGGCTATGGCCATTTCACAGGTACCGTCCTCAATAGCCCGGACCGCATTATGGATAGCGACGAGCGAAGAAGAACAAGCTGTGTCGATCGGTTCACTAGGACCATGGAGATTCATAAAGTAGCTGACTCGATTCGGACCGGCAGACGGACTCATGTTGGCAGCGGAAGAACCTTCGATATCTTCATTTGTAAGAAGAGAGCTATAACCGGTGTTACCCGTTCCGATGTAGATGCCAGTCTGCGTTCCCGATAAGCTCTGGGCTGAATAACCCGCATCCTCGACCGCTTTCCAGGCATAGGTCATCAGCAGACGCTGCTGCGGTTCCATCTGTTCCGCTTCCCGTGGCGAGATGCCGAAGAATAACGGATCGAATTCAGCGATGCCTTCAATGAATCCGCCCCATTTGACGTTCGTTTTGTTAGCTTCCCTAACCGGATCACCGTAATAATCGCGCCAGTCCCAGCGATCCTTGGGAATTTCGGTGATGCAGTCTTCCCCGGCTTCCAGCTTGCTCCAGTATGCGTGCACATCCTCAGCTCCTGGGAAAATACCACTCATCCCTACAACAGCAATCGGTTCGGGGACACCAGTCTGATGCTTCGGAGTAGCAAACGCTGCGGAGCTAGCGAAACGCGAGTGCCGTCGTTGCAAGGATTCCGCGTTAGCGTTTTTCGTTTCTACAGGCTGGACAGTGCTCCGGGTTTGAGGCTGTAAGATGGCAAATTGCGCCGCCATCGCCGCCTGATGCTGATTGGTCAAATAATCCATGACCGCCCGAAGGCTGGTATATTCGAAAAATACGGTTGGTGTCAGCTCAAGCTTGAACAGCATGTTCAGCTTGTTGGCGAACTCGATCAGGGTAATGGAGTCAAAGCCGTATTCGTTAAATTCCAAGTCGACATCGATCGCATCCACTTTAATCTTGAGTAGTTTGGACACTTCGAGCTTCAGAGCAGACAACACCTTATCCGCCAAATTTCCCGCGTCACCCGCTGGCGTAATCAAAGGCTCCTTAATTTCAATAACAGCTGTCGGAGGAATCGCTTGTTCCAGCGCCATTGATGGAAGCTGCTGTTTGATATGAGTCAGCTCGCCCTCCATAACCAGAACCTCGCTTTTGCCAGAGGCTAACCCTTGGTACAACGCCGAAATGCCAGCTGATGTCCGCATGGCCGTGATGCCGTATCTCTGCCGTGTCATTAATTCCGTTTCGGCATCAACCCTCATGCCGCCTTCTTTCCAGTAAGGCCAATGGATCGAAAGGGTGTGCCCGTGGCGATATAGCGTTTTAATCAGAGAATTCCGATACGTAGCGTAAGCGTCCATAAAAGCGTTGGCCATCGCATAATCTGCTTGCCCAGCGCTTCCAAATGTGCTCGCCAGAGAGGAAAATAGAATAAAGAAATCAAGCGGCAGCTCCTTGGTTGCTTCATCTAGATTCACGAGTCCCCGCACCTTAGGCGCGAGAACCTCCTGCATTTCTTCCGTCGTTTTGTTGACGAGATAATTATCTTTTATAATGCCTGCACTATGAAGAATGCCATCAAGCTTGCCATAATCCCGTTGTATGTCGCCGATCAATGAATGGGCGTCTTCTTCCAGCGTCACATCCACCTGCCTGTACACAACCTTCGCGCCTGTAGCCGCAAGCTCTTGAATCCGGCCCCGCTGTTCTGGGCTCAAGGTTGAACGTCCCACAAGAACGAGGGTGCTGCGTGTTGTTTGGCGCACGATGTCACGGGCAAAGATGAAGCCAAGCCCTCCCGCCCCGCCAGAAATAAGATAGACCCCTTCGTCTTTCCAAGGGACTGGAGCATGATCCCCGAGCGCTTTCATTTCATTCCAGTCCACGACGCATCTCTGTCCTATTTGATAGCGGATCCTTTTTTCTTTGCTGCTGTGCTTGTTTTCTTCCAATCTGGCAACAAGTTCTTCGAACGTTATCTCCGCATCCAATATAATCGTTTGTCCCGTAAGCTTGGAATGCTCCAGTTCAGCCGTCTGCAACAGCCCCGACAGCCCCGCAAACAATTGCTGTTCGCCCTGCGAAGAGACCACCACTTGGAGTAGTACGCGTTCTTTCGACTTCCCGGTGAGAAGATCCCGAATAATCTCGAAGACCTGCTCTGCACAAGAATGGAAATGCTCTGCCACTCCCTGCTGGCCAAACGCCAATTGAATGAACTGCATCCCGCTCGGAGCGTTATCAATTTCCCTACTACTGAGCTCCGTCATTCCGCAAAGAATTACCAAATGCCGAGCATATTCTAGACTAGTCCTCGACGCCTCGACGGCTTGTGGTTTCCAGACTGGCTCCAGCATGAATGTTTCAAGGGTTACCGGGAGCGTTGCCCCCTTGTCCGGATTCCGCTCCACTTCGGCCTCCCTGAAGGACAAGCCTTTGAGCCGAACGCAGACCCGGCCGTGCTCATCGCACAGCTCAATATCCCGTTTTGCTATTTTGTCTCCAGACTTGCTGCCTGCGCTGTGCCGGGCATATACCCACATGCCAGACGTACATTTGCCGAATATCTCAAGCTCATCCACAGCAAAAGGCAGCATCAATGGCACATCTTCCGAATGTGCGAGAAGACTGGATGCCTGCAGAGCCGAATCCATTAATCCCGGATGAAGCACATAAGAATCGGCAAAATCGAGCACTTCGGAAGGCAGAGACAGCGTAGCAAGCAGGAAGTCTTCTCCCATATAAACCTGTTCCACTCCGCAAAATGCCGGTCCGTAGTCGAAGCCGATTCTCTTGTAGGTGTCATACACGTCACGTACGGTAAAAGCACTTGGCCTGCTTGCCGCCTGTAGGCGACTGAGCTCAATTATCGGATTCTGGGAGACGGAGCTAACCTCGGCACTGCCTTGGCTGTACAGGATAGGTTGACCATCGGCGGTTTCCGAATGACTGTACACCTCGTACGCCAGCTCCCCGTCCTCTCTAGGATGCAAGCTGATATGAACTTGCACCGGTTGTTCTGTCACGATGATCGGACGAATCCAAACGACGTTCTTGAGTCGAATTTCCGCTTGAGCGTCAACCCAATCGCCGACGGCCTGCCGCACTGCTTCGCGAGCCATCTCCAGATGGGCAACCCCAGGCAAAATAGGCTGTCCTTTCACAACATGATCGGCAAGGAAAAATTCCCCGCCAGTAAAAGTCGAGCTGAACCGCTGTTCCCTCAGGTCGGAGGTGTTCCGATGCAGCAGAGGGTGCAGAACCATTGCGGAGGACCCAGCGTTCATGGCGCTCAGACCTGTAGTGCTCCTACTTACCTTGCTCGCGCCATCTCCAACCCAGTAGCGTTCCTTGGCAAACGGATACGTCGGCAGCGGAATTCTGCGCGGTCGATTCGCACCGTACAGCTTCTCCCAGTCCACGTTTAATCCTTTCACCCAAAATTCCAGCAGCTTTCCGTATTTTCCGCGCTGCATCCATTTTCCGACCGCTTCTTGAATTTCCTCATCGGCGGTCAGCATGTGCATCGAACCTTTATCAACGCGTCCCCGGTACACATCCTCTAGGCTGTCCTGGCCCTCCAAGAAGCCTTTCAGCTTCTCCTTCAGTTCCGCTATTGAACCCGCTAGAATGCCCAGCCGCTCTTCCATGGCTTCCCGTCCCACTTGCAGCGTGTAGGCTATCCTAAGCAGATCGCTGTCCGTATAGCGTCCCTCCGCGATAGACTCCGCTGCCTGCCGTGCCTGTTCCTTAAGACGCTCTTCATTTTTCGCCGACCAGACCAGAACGACTGGTTGATCCATAATCGTAGCGGCTGCATCCTCCGGCACATACTCCTCTATAACCACATGAGCATTCACGCCGCCAATGCCGAAGGAGCTGACACCTGCTCGCCGAGGTAGTTCTCGGCCCTGCGCGTCCTTCAGCGCTCGCCACTCCTGCGTTTCCCGTACAATGTAAAACGGACTGCCTTCCAGTTGAATGTAAGGGTTGAGCGTATCACAGTGCAGGCTTTTCGCCAGCGTTTTGTGTTTCAGTTGAAGCAGGATTTTGATCACTCCCGCCACACCGGCAGCCAGAGACAGATGCCCGATATTCGTCTTCACAGAGCCCAGTCCACAGTGCCTGTCAACCACCTGGCTGTCCCCGGTTTTCCGGTACAGCTCCTGAAAAGCAGACTTCAGGCCGTTAACTTCGATGGGGTCGCCAAGCGACGTCCCTGTACCATGCGCTTCAATATACGTGACCGTACGCGGATCGATCCCCGCTTTGGTGTACGCCGTCTGCAGCAGCTCCGACTGCGCCTTCGGGTTCGGCGTCGTCAAGGAATTCGCGCGTCCCCCGTGGTTCACCGCCGTGCCTCGAATCACGCCATAAATATGATCCCCGTCCCGTTCCGCTGCGCTCAGCTTCTTCAACAAGACCATTCCGGCGCCTTCGCCGTGCGCGAAACCGTCAGCGCGGTCCGAGAATGCCTTGCTTCTTCCTTCCTTACTTAAGGCGCCGGCTTTATCAAAGCTAATATAAGCCTCGGGGAGAATAATAGTATTAACGCCTCCGGCTATTGCCATCTCGCAGACGTTGTCTTCGATTGCGCTGACAGCATGATGGATAGCGACGAGCGAACTGGAACACGCCGTATCTATCGGCTCACTTGGTCCGTGGAGATTCATAAAGTAGCTGACTCGGTTCGGACCTGCAGACGGACTCATGTTGGCTGCCGAAGCCCCCTCGATGGCCGCATTCGTTTTGGCAATCAGTGCTCCGTAGCCGGTGTTGCCCGTTCCAATAAAGACGCCAGTCTGCGTTCCCGAAAGGCTTTGCGCCGAATAACCTGCATCCTCTACCGCTTTCCAGGCGTAGGTCATCAGCAAACGCTGCTGCGGTTCCATCTGTTCCGCTTCCCGTGGCGAGATGCCGAAGAACAGCGGATCGAATTCGGCAATGCCTTCTATAAATCCGCCCCATTTGACGTTCGTTTTGTTCGCTTCTTTGGACGGGTCTCCGTAATAATCCCGCCAGTCCCAGCGATCCTTGGGAATTTCGGTGATGCAGTCTGCTCCCGACACTAAATTCATCCAGTATTCCTGCTCGTCCTTGGCCTTTGGAAAAATGCCGCTCAACCCTATAATGGCAATCGGCTCAGTGGCTCCTATGTGCTGCTTTTGCTCCTGCGGCGCTGAGGAGATCGCGAGCCTTGAGCGCCGCTGTGGAAGGGCCTGATGTGGCCGTACTTCTTCTGTATCGTGCCATTGATCTGGAGGCGTAATGGTTGGCGCAGCCGAAATGGATGACTTGCTGTGTGAAGCAAACTGCTCGGCCAAAACAGTCTGATGTTCGGCTGATAGATAGGCCGCGAGCTCACGCAGGGTTGAGTGCTCGAAAAAGAGGGTTGGCGTAAGCTCAAGTTTGTAGGAGCGGTTTAACTTATTGGTCAAATCGGTCATCGAGATGGAATCCAACCCGTAGCGGGTCAGCTCAGTGTCATCGTTGAGTTCCTCCTTGTCTACTTGGAGAATCTGAGACACCTGCAGACGCAAAGCCGCACGTACCCGGTTCTCCAAGCTTCCGGTGTCCATCAACGTTCTCACACTTGGTGTCCGAACCTCTTTCTTGGCTGAGAGCAGTTTCTGTCTCATCATCCGCTGATTACCCGCCAGGACCAGTATCCGATTGGAATCCAAAGTCCATGCCTTATACAGAGCCTCCATGCCCGAGCTCGTTTCGAGCGGAACGGCTCCCGTCCGCTGCCTTACCATTTCCCCTGTTGCTGCATCGATCTGCATGCCGCCATCCTTCCAAAGGGGCCAAATGACTGATAGAGTCCGGCCTTGCCGGGCTTTGTGGGAGACGAGTTCGTTGCGGTACTCGGCAAAGGCGTCCATGAACGTGTTCGCCACAGCGTAATCCACTTGGCCCGCACTTCCCAAGCTTCCCGATACAGAGGAGAAAAGAATGAAGAAGTCAAGTTCACAATCTCGAACTGCCTCATCCAGATGAACCAGACCGGTTACCTTCGGTGCCATGACATCCATGAATTCTTGATTCGTTTTGTTGATGATGTAACTGTCCTTGATAAGACCCGCAGTGTGGAGAATGCCATCGAGCTGGCCAAATTCTTCTCGAATCTCCCGAATCAATTGGAACACCGCATCCCTGTCGGTTACATCCACCTGTTTATAAAGAGCCTGAGCGCCAATTCCACGTAAATCTTCCAGACGGCTATCGATCTTGGCATCCTGTGCTGACCGTCCGGCAATAATCAAAGCCGTCTGTGTCTTGCGGTGTGCAATTTCCTTCGCAAACAATCTGCCTAAACCGCCAGCCCCTCCCGTGATCAGATAAACGCCCCCATCTTTCCAAGGCAATGGGAGATTTCCCTCTCTCGGCACAGTCATCGCTTCACGCCAATCGGCTGTATACCGCTTGTCCTTATCGTAGCGAATATGGACGTCACTTGGACTCAGCTTATCCTTTTCCAGATTTTCAGGAATCGCATTGAAATCTACCGTGCTCCGAAGCTCGATTAATTGCCCGATCAGCTTGGAGTTCTCTAAACGGGCAGTTCGGAGCATCCCCGTAAGTCCGGTAAATAGCTGCTGCTCGTCCTTTGCCGAAACTACAATCTGGATCAGCATACGGTCTTGAGACCTTAGATCAAACGCAGCTCGAATGCGTCCGAATATCTGCTCCGCATAGAAACGGAATCGCTCGGCGGGCGTACCCGTTCCTTGATCCAGTATGACGAGACTTACGCCCTCCATACGGGATTCGATACCGTCTCGCAGCACTGCCGCGCTTTCCACAAGCACAACCGTATGCTCCGCATAGGAAATTACTTCCGTATCCGGCGGCGTCAAAACTTGTTCTACCCAGACCGGTTCGAGCATCATGATACCCGCTGGATCAGTTGCTTCCTCCGAAAGAGCTGCTCCATCCAGAACCCGTGTCGAAAATCCTTTCATGCGAACGAAAACAGCCCCCATGTCGTCGCATAAATCTATGTCTACCTTTTGTATGATGTCCCCCGCTTTATTTCCTTCGCTAAATCGCACATGCACCCACATGTCGGGCTGGCAGCTTCCGAACACTTCAAGGTTTTGAAGAGCGAATGGCAGTGCGGCAAGGAATGCCTCGCCTTCGGTGAGATGACGCGCCCGCGTCACATTCTGCAAATATTCCGCTGCTTGCAAAGCGCCGTCCATCATGCTTGGATGCAGAACATAGGAATTCAGTGTATGCGCAGCCGAATTCGGAAGCGTTAGCTTTGCCAGCAGTTGATCCTCGCCCATATAAACGGCTTGAACACCCTTGTAAACGGGACCGTACTCAGCCCCCAGCATGCTTTCATAAAACCGTTCCGATGAAATCTGTTCCTGGCTGCACTGTTGCCGGATCTCTGCAAGATCGAGGTTTGGAACATCTGTAAACGAAACAAATTCCACCACGCCCTGATTGTATAGAAGCGGATCAGCCTCTGACAGCTGAGGTCCGCCGTACATGCTGTATACAATCTGTCCGTTCTCTTCCTCATACAGACCGACATTTACTTGAACTGACCGATCTGGAGACGCCTCAATCGGACGAACCCATACGACATTGCGGAGACGAATGGACATGCCGCAATCAGCGACCCTTTCGATCCCTTGTTCAGCGGCAGCTCGTGCCATCTCAATTGTCACTACAGCCGGGACGAGAGTCATTCCTTGAATGACATGGTCCGCAATGAATGATTCCTTGCCTGTGAAAATCGAAGTAAATCGCTGCTCGGATAAAACAGATGTGTTTTGATGAAGCATCGGATGTAATAAAGAAGGACCCATGAATTGTTGTGCTTTAGACTGGACGGGACGAGGCCAATAGCGCTCTTGGGCAAAAGGATACGTCGGCACACTCATCCGGCGAGGTTTCGCTCCTTCCCGATAAAGCAGTGTCCAGTCGACGGCCATTCCCCGGCTCCACGCCTCAGCCAGCTTGCTTAGTTCGCCCCTAGTGATCCAGGCGCGGACCAGCGCATTGCTGTCTTCTTCATCCTCCAGCAATGAACCTCCTTCTTGCTTGCTTTCCCCTGCAAAGATGTTAAGGCTTCGTTTGCCGCCCTGCCCTTGTAGATAGGCCTGCAGTTGGCGCTTCAGCTCCTCCCCATCCTCTGCGACAAACGCAATCCGACTGTCCATCGCTTCCCTTCCCACTTGGAAGGTGCAGGCCAGTTCCGACAGGCTTCCGCTCTCCAGTCTGCCTGCTTGCACGAAGTCCAGCAGCGCCTCGACGTATGCCCTTAGCCGCTCCTGGTTTTTAGCCGACACGGGAATGAGATACGGACCGCTGAACGTCTCTTCCCTTTTCGGTCCTCGATATGCCTCGAAGATCGCGTGCGTGTTGGTTCCCCCGAGTCCGAAGGAGCTTAAAGCCGCCCGATGAGCTTCCTCTCTCGCTTCCAGCCTCCTTCGGCTCTCCACCACATAGAACGGCGAGTTGTCCAAATCCATATTTGGGTTCGGTTCCTTGTAGTTGATCGTCGGTGCCAGCTCGCCATGATACAAGCTCATCGCGACCTTAATGCACCCCGCCATTCCGGCCGCCGTGTCCAGATGGCCGATATTCGTCTTCACCGAGCCGATTCCGCAATACTGCTTCTGCTGCGTATGCTCCCGGTACACCGTGTTTAGTGCCGACAGCTCAATCGGATCGCCAAGCTTTGTCCCCGTTCCGTGCGCCTCGATGTACGAGATGCTCTCCGGATCAATGCCGGTCGTCTCCAACACCTGGCGGATCACGTCCGCCTGGCCTTTAACGCTCGGCGCGTAGAACCCGACCTTATCTGCTCCATCGTTATTCAGCCCGATGCCTCGGAGCAGCGCATAGATATGATCGCCATCCGCTACCGCCTCTGCGGCATTCTTTAGCAGGAGCACCGCTGCGCCTTCCCCTCCCGCCATGCCGTCTGCCGAGGCGTCGAACGCCTTGACGTGGCCGTCGCTGGAAAAATTCAGTCCTGCTTGATGCACATAGCCGATGCCCCCACCTGTATGCAGGGTCGCTCCGCCAACGAGCGCATACTTCGCCTCGCCCGACTGCAAGCTCCGATACGCCGAATACAGACCGACTAGCGAGGAGGAGCAGTTGGCATGCACAAAGTAACTCGGACCTTTCAGGCCTAGCTTGTGGGAGATCATCATCGGGATCGTGCCGCTCTGTGCCAGCACCCAGGACACATAGCCGTCCGGCGTTTCCAGACTCTCCGTCGACTCCTTAGAAAGCAAGGATCGGTACCCATTGTTGCTGGCCGTCATAAATACGCTCGTTTGCGGAATCTCCCTCGCCACGTATCCGGCGTCCTCTACCGCCTTCCAGGCATGGAGCAGCAGCAGTCTCAGCTGCGGATCCATAAAACCGGCATCCTTCGGCGAGAGGTTAAAGAAACCCGGATCGAATCGGTCTTTGCCTTCAATGGTGGACTGCACGGGCACGTAGGCCGCGTTCTCCGCCAGCTCCTCCGGTACGCCCAGATCACGTAGTTCTTCTTTCGTAAAAAACTTCATGCTCTCCTTGCCTGCGAGCAAATTGTCCCAGAACTCGAAGTGATTTCCCGCCCCCGGGAACTCGCAGGAAATGCCGATAATCGCCAAGCTGTCCCGATACGCTCCCGGCAGCTCCGGAGCCCGATCTGCGGAACGCTCCCCTCGTTGCCTGCTGCCTTCGTCTTTTCTGCTGTCGTCTTCCAGCGCTTTATCCGCATTTGGCGCCGCCGCTTGCTGCCCGGCAATATAGGCGGAGATCGCTTGAACGGTCGGGTATTCGAACAGGTCCATCGCGGTGAACTCGCAGGCCAGCTCTTTCCGAATGCGCTCAGCCGCAGCGACTGCAAGCAGCGAGTCCCCACCGACATCGAAAAAGCCATCGCGGCTGCCAATACCCTCGACCTGCAGCACTTCCTGCCAGATCGCCAGGACAGCCCCTTCCACCCGGGATTCCGGCAAGCTTTTGGCGCCCTCTCGCTGTACGGTCACCTTCCGGGCCTCCAGCTCCTTGCGGTCGATCTTACCGCTCGGCGTCAGCGGCATTCGGTCAATTCGAAGGACATGGGCGGGTACCATATAATCAGGCAAGCCCATCTTCAGGTGACTTTGCAGTTCGCCTGCTGTTGGAGCGGTCTTGCCCTCACGGGTGGTATAGTACGCAACGAGCGTCTTATGCTCGCCGGACTGTTTGACGAGTGCGACGGCGTCTTCGATGCCAGGATGCTCGCCGAGCTGGCTTTCGATGGCTCCGAGCTCGATGCGGAACCCCCGCAGCTTCACCTGATTATCGATTCGTCCCAAATATTCGATCCGTCCATCCGGCAGCCACCGTACCAGATCGCCCGTTAGGTAAAGCCTCGTCCCCGGTTGAAACGGGTTGTCGACGAACTTCTCCGCTGTCAGCGCTGACTGGTTATAGTAGCCTCTGGCTAACCCGTCACCTGCAATGCATAGCTCGCCGGGGATGCCAATCGGCACCGGCCGCAGCTTCTGGTCAACGATATACGCTCGCGTGTTCGCAAGCGGCCTTCCAATCGGCGTATGACGGCTTTCTATTTTTTCTTGGGTGCAGCTGAACCAAGTCGCATAAATAGACGTTTCTGTCGGTCCATAAATATTTTCCACACGACTCTGTTTAAAGACATCGACGGTCTTTTTCACAAGCTCCTTGGGGAATGCCTCTCCCGCAACCATCAAATATTTAACGGAGTTTTGTTCGCTAAAGGTTTTATGATCAGCCACATAAGTCAAGAACGCATTCAGCATAGCCGGGACGAAATTGAGATGGGTAATCCGGTGCTTCTCGATTGCCCTAGCAATACGCTCCGGCGACTTTTCCCCGTCAGGTGGGAGAATAACAAGATGCCCCTCTCCGATGAACCAGCCGAATAATTCGGATATCGACACATCGAAGATATAGTTGGTTTTTAACAAGTAAGCATCTTCATCCGCCACGGGATATTGCGCCTCAAGGAAATGCAGTGTATTCATAATGCTTCGATGCTCAATCATAACGCCCTTCGGCTTTCCTGTACTGCCAGACGTATACAGCACATAGGCCAAGTGATGGGGCTTTACTTCACACTTCAGCTTCACATCTAGCTCGGCTGCTTGGGAGATAACTTCCCACTCTTGATCCAAAGACAGCGCCAAAGCGTCTTCCCTGATCAGAGAATTCAATCGTTTCTTGAACTTGGATTGCGTCAGCACGATAGAAATCCCGCTGTCCTCAAGCATGTATTTGAGCCGCTCCTCTGGATAGTTTGGATCCAAAGCTACATACGCCCCGCCCGCTTTCAAAATCCCCAAGATCCCGATAATCATCTCCATAGAACGTTCGACGTACAGGCCGATCAGACTTTCCGAGCCTACTCCACGTTTTTGAAGATACAAAGCCAATAGCGTGGCTTTCTCATCCAACTGTTGGTAAGTGAGGGTTTCTTCCTCCAAGATGACGGCAACCGCATCCGGCTTCCGCTGAACTTTTTCCGCCAAACACTCATGAATACAGAGATCTTTCGGATAATCCGCCCGTGTGGCGTTCCAGTTCACGACCACCTTCTCCTGCTCGCCTAATGAAAGCAGCGAATAATCGGCTAGAGGAATAGATGGATCTGCCATACTTTCTTGCGCCAAGTGGATATAGTGCCTCATCATTCGTTCAATGGTAGAGGCCTCGAAACATTCAGGATCATACTTGAAGCTCAAAGCCATTCCGTTGTGCTGTTCATATACCTCTAGAGCCAGTTCGAATTCCCCTTCTTGACGGACTTCCTCCAGCAATTCCAAATGAAGAGCCGGACAAGCGGCCAATATGTCCTCCAAACCGTCAGTGTGAACAAAATTTTGGTACATAAAGACGGTTTGGAACAACGGCGAGCTCGCCCGGTAACGCTCAACTTTTAGTTCCTTAACTAGACGGGGGAATGGATAGGCAGCGTGATCCAATCCGTCGGCTACCGTCATTTGCAAATCCTGGACAAGCTCGGAGAATGAATGAGTCCCGAGAACCTGACTTCTTACCGCAATCATGTTGATGAAATATCCGATCATACTCTCAAAACGATCTTCCGGCCTTCCTATCGTCGGCATGCCGACAATGATGTCCTCCTGCTGTGTATAGCGATACATCAACAGTTTGAAGATACTCAAATATACGATAGATAGGTTAGTGCCATTAGAACGGGCATATGACTTGATTTGCTCGGCTAGTTCGCTCGGCAGCAGATGGGTATGAGTTCGCCCTTTGAATGTTTGAACGGCAGATCGCGGACGGTCTGAGGGAATCTCCAGAACAGGCAGAGTTCCCGACAGCTGCCGTTTCCAATAAGCCAAGTGCTCCGCGCCTTTCTTCCCGTTTATCATAGACTGCTCCCATTCGACAAAATCACGGTAGCTTGCCGGATTGGAAGAGAGCTGCGGATGCCTGCCATCGACTAGCTCCTGATAGGCGCCCAAGAGCGCCTTCAGGAATGACAGCATAGAAATACCGTCAAAAATGAGATGGTGGAACGTAATCAGAACGATAGTTTCCTGAGCAGGCAAGGTTAACAAATGTGTGCGCATCAGAGGACCTTGCTCGAGCTGAAAGGGCTCATTGGCTCTAGCCCTGACATACGATAGAATTTCAGAAGGCTCTAACCCCGAGAGATCTGACTGTGAAAAGAAGAGCGTCTGCGATGGCTGGACGACCGTATACGGCACCCCTTTATCGTCTTCTTCCACAATGCTGGTTAAGATGGGGAATTGGACTTGAACCCATCTTAACGCTTCCCGAAATTTATCCGCATCCAGTGAATTACGCACCCGAAAGCAAACGGGAAGATTATACGCACTCATCCCAGGAGACATTTTTTGAAGTGCCCCTAATCCCTTCTGACCCTCAGAGAGAGGACTCCGGAGAGATGCCTGTTTCAATTGACGCAGTTGTTCCTCGACCTCGGTGATAGACAGCTTTCCAGATTTATAAGCATCCAAAAGCTCAGCAGGCTTCATCTCTTTTGGCTCCCTTCCAATATCTGTTGAACTTCCTCAAACTCTCCTACACCTTGCATAAACCGCTCCATCTTCTCAATGATTTGCCCGTCGCTATAGTCAGCGGCTGCTCCCGATAAGGCATTTTCCTCTTCCTTCGTTCCGTTACCTTCGCCAGCCTTCTCGGCCAAGTGAGCCGCCAAAGCCTCAATTGTCGGATACTCCAACAGTTCGCGTCCGGTTACTTCGATCGAAAAACCACTTTCGATATGCCGCATCAGCTTTCTTCCCGCAATCGAATCCATTCCATATTCCAAAAGCTTTTTATCTGTCTTTAATTGGCTCTTCGCGAGATTCAGCTCCCGAGATACAAAGGTATGGATGGTTTCTCGTATCGTTTCACGGACCGTCTTTTGTGCCCCTTGCCCGATTTTCTCTCCAGCTGCCGGAAGGTCCAATCTGCTTTCCGGTAACTCCGGTGTCCTGTCGATGATAGATGGGCTGGCTTCAACCCAGTAGCGCTCTCCGGCAAAAGGATAGCCAGGCAGGGATATTCTCCGTGCGCCCTCGAATTGATGCAGATGTTCCCATGGAACATAACCGCCTTCTACCCAATAGTGAGCCACACGGTCATAATTCCTCTCCGCAATCCAAATTGGCAGGAGGGCCTCGGCAGAAGGAGGGCCTGAAACTTCTGCCTCCCCCTTATAGATTCGCCCGGACGCCGCTAATTTTCTGCTGTCCTTGTACGTATGGAGATACGCCCTCAACATATCCACAAGCTGCTGTCGGTCGTCCACGACCAATGCCAGACGGCAATCCATCGCCTCCCGTCCGGTCTGCAGCGTATAAGCAAGATTTCGCAACGAAATTTCGGAACGGAATGCGACATAATCCAGCAGCTGCGAGCACATTGCCTGAAGACGATCCTCATTTTTCGCTGAAAGGACAACGATTTGCGAGAAAGGCTCCAACGGCTCCATCGCTGGATGATGCGTTTCTTCACGGTCTGGAACGTATTCCTCGATAACGACATGCGCATTGGTCCCGCTGATTCCCGTTGCACTGACGGTGCCTAGCCGAGGGCGGTTGTCTTTTGACGTCCATTCTTGATTCTCACTGTTCAGGACAAAAGGGCTTTCGCTGAATGGAATGGAAGCATTGTATGCCCCGCTGTCGCGGGT
Organism: Paenibacillus sp. J22P59; assembly: GCF_059383895.1. Classification (NCBI taxonomy): domain Bacteria; kingdom Bacillati; phylum Bacillota; class Bacilli; order Caryophanales; family Paenibacillaceae; genus Paenibacillus; species Paenibacillus sp. J22P59. Next base: position 462,973 of record NZ_JBXENX010000001.1, on the reverse strand, counting down.
TCCCGGGATGATTCGGTCTCTCATCGCCTTAAGCATGCCAATCAGCCCTACAATGCCCGAAGCAGCAAAGGTATGCCCGATCAACGGCTTGATAGAGCCGATCGTGCAAAACTGTTTCTGGTCTGTAAATTTGCTGAAAGCGCTTGTCAATGCTTGAATCTCTAGAGGATCGCCCAATTTCGACCCTGTGCTATGTGACATGACGTATTGAATATCCAACGGATTAATTTGATGCTTGCGATAGATCGTTTCCACAAGCTCCGCTTGGCTAAACGGACTAGGTGAGGTAATTCCGTTAGTTCTGCCGTCGTAATTGACGCCGCTCGCCTTGATGCATCCGTAGATCACGTCCCGATCTTCAATGGCTTTCGACAGCGGCTTCAACAAGACAGCTGCCACGGCTTCGCCGGGAACTAACCCGTTGGCTTCTTGGGCAAAAACGCGGCACTCTCCGTCCGGCGAAAGCATCTCCGCTTTGCTCAGGGCGGCATATGACATACTGGATATATTCAAGTTGATACCGCCGACTAGCGCCATTTCGCAATCTCCCTGCCGAAGAGCTTGGCATGCCTGGTGGATGGCAACAAGTCCCGACGAACAAGCCGCCGTTATGGCCATATTAGGCCCTTTCAAGTCCAGCATATAAGCGATACGTGCAGGCAGGGTCGCATTTTGATTGCCGTTGATATATCTCGAATCCTTGATTAAATAGGCGTATTCCCCTTCTTCCACACCGACGTAAACGCCGCAAGACTTACCTTTTATCCGCTCGTTCATATACCCCGCATCTTCAAATGTTCGCCAAGCCTCCTCCAGAAACAGGCGGTGCCTTGGATCCATTTCTGCAGACTCTTTGGGCGAAATTTGGAAAAACTGCGGATCGAAGCGATCGACGTTTTTCAGAAAAGCACCCCACTTGGAATTGGACTTCCCTTCATATAGGTCCGGATTTCCGTAATAGGCTCGCCAATCCCAGCGGTCTGCGGGGATTTCCGTAATGCAGCCGATTCCATTCTTCAGATGCTGCCAGAACTCCTCGACATGATCCGCCTGAGGGAAGCGACCGCTCATTCCGATCACCGCAATCGGTTCCGGCAGCTCGGTTGCTTCGCGCTTCGCCGCAGCTTTATATCTCCCCTTGCTGTATCCTTCTGCATCTTTCTCAGTAGAAGTGCCAGTCCGCTGGATCGCTGCAGATTCCACAGGGCTTATCCGGTAATAATCCTCCATTATGATCTGGTGTTCTTTGAGAAGATAACGGATCAATTGCTCCAGATTGGTGTAGCTGAAAAACAAAGACGGCATAAACTCCACTTGAAATCGCTCCGTCAAACAATTGGCAAACTCCGCTAACAGAACCGAGTCAAATCCATAGTCCATCCATTGAATATCCAGCTTCAACTTATGAAGCGGAAGCTTGAGCAGCTCGCCGATCCAATCCTTGAGATCCGCTTCCAGACACTGTTCGGTACTCCAGCCGAGCATGTGCGCCCGCCTCCCTTTGCCCTGAGGACGTGCGACTAACAGCGGCTTCTGCCGTGCCTCCTCAGCTAATCCCAGAAAACGGTGTACCCGGCTGCGCTGTCCGACCAACACAAGCTGCTGCTGCAACTGAGGCTGGGACAACATGCCTTCCAGAATGCCCAGTCCCTCCTCGGTTTCCAGATATCGTTGGCCGCTGGAGCGGAGATAGCTTTCGGTCGTCTCCGCATCGCCGATCGACATGCCTCCGTCCCTCCAGACTGGCCAGTTGATCGTAATGGCTCTGCCACTTCGTTGCCGGTCATTGCGGTATTGTGCGTATGCCATCTGAAATCGATTCCCGACCGCATAATCGCAAAAGCCGAAATCGCCTAAAATGGCGGAGGACGAAGAGAAATAACAGATAAAGTCCAGATTATCCTCTTGCAGAAGATCGTCCAGCAGAAGCGTCCCTTGAATTTTGGGCGACAGGATTTCATGGAAGTGCGATATCTCTTTTTGCTCCAAGCTCTGCGAGCTTTGGATGCCTGCCGCATGAAAGACGCCGTGAATGGTTCCAAAGTATTCCCTTGATTCGCTCAGCCCAGCTTTCATTGTCTGCGCATCGCTTACATCGGCCTGAATGTAATGGGCTCGGCTGCCCAAGGTCAGCAACTGCTCAATTTTGGCCTCTTTCTTCTGATCAATAGGCGATCTTCCGGTAAGGATCAAATTCGCGTTATATCGCTTGGCTAAGTATTTAGCCAGCAAGAACCCAAGACCCCCGCAGCCTCCCGTAATCAGATAAGTGCCATTCGTCCTTAGCCCGGAATCACCCGCTTGAAGAGACGAAGGTTCGATGCGGTTTACAAAACGTTTCTCCCCCTGATACAAAGCGGTTTCGGCGGTTTCTGCCTGAAGTTCACCCCAAAGCTTCCGCAGCCAATCTGCTATGTCGTCGATTCTTTTCTGATCGGGAACTGCCTTATAGACCCCGGATACTTTGGTCTGAGGCATGATCATTCCGAGGGACCTCTCAAAACCGATCCACGATTCCAGATAACAGCGGTTGAGATCTGCCTCCTGTCCAAACTGGCCTGCCAGAAGGAGTCGTGAAGGTTTGGACTGCGCAGCTAGAAGGGCTTGCAGCAAGAAAACGATTCGGGAGTAATCCTGAACACAGTCAGGATCCTCTAACGGCCACATATAAAAAATGGCATCCACGTTTCCATGCTTATCCTGAATTTCCTTGAAAACCTTATCGTAGGTATCTGCTCCGTGGCGGTCTATCCGATAGACGGTTGAAGATGCATCGCCATCACTCTCGCCTTGCGAGACAAACAGCACCTTCAATTCCTCATCAAATGTTCTTAAAGTTTGGGCAACTGTTTTTTGCAACTCCACATTCGAAAGAAAGCACACCAGCGTTTTTACACGGGAACCAGAATTTTGCGGCAGCGGATTTTCTCTCCATACCTCCTCAAAAGTCATCAGTTCGAACGCTTCCACTGTGTCCGCCGCAGCCGCTGATGGCAGCCGCTCTTCGCCTTTTGGCCTTACCTTCCTTTTGAAACGGAGTCGAGCTCTGGAGCCATCCGTTCTCTCAGGCGTCTGATACCAATAACGTTCTCTTGCAAAGGGATAGGTGGGAAGTGGAATGCGAACCGGCTTACCGTTCCCATACAGCTTATTCCAGTCGATGGACAGTCCTTTGACCCAAAGCTCGAGTAATTTGGCATATTTGCCTTTTGAAACCCAAGCATCCACAATCTTGTCCATATCCTCATCCGCCGTAAAGATCGACAAGGCATCTTTATTCATTTTGGTAGAATCCCGATAAATGCCTTCGACCTCTCCATTACCTTTTACAAAATCGTTCAGCTTTTCCTCAAGCTGCGCGATAGACTCCACCAGAAAACCGACCCGCTCCTCCATCGCTTCGCGTCCGATTTGCAGCGTATAAGCGATCCGCATCAGATCGTCTGCGGCGTATCTCTCCTCAAGAATTGCCGCCAACAGCCGCTTGGCCCGATCACCGAGCTGCTCCTTGTTCTTCGCGGAGAGCACGATCAAATGAGGACGATTCGGCTGAACAGGTTGCATCACTACGGCTTGCGGCGTATATTCCTCTAGGATGAGATGGGCATTCGCTCCTCCCGCTCCAAAGCTGCTGATTCCGGCACGCCGTGGTATCTGTCTTCCGTTGATGACCGGGCGTTTCCACTCCGCAAGCTCCCTCTGAACGGCAAAAGGGGTCCGACCAAAATCAATTTCCGCATTCAATACCTCCGTATGCAAGGAAGGCGCCAGCTGCCCATGCTTGAATTGAAGCAGCACTTTGGTCACCGCCGCGATTCCCGCTGCGCTTTCGCAATGCCCGATATTGGATTTAACCGAACCGATCGCACAAAACTGCCGATCCGAAGTTTCCTGTTCGAATGCCCTTGTCAGCCCGGCGATTTCGATAGGATCTCCTAGCGCAGTACCCGTGCCGTGAGCTTCCAAATAGCTGATCGTTCGGGCCTGGACATTCGCACGTTCCAAAGTCTGCTTGATCAACTGGCCTTGGGCGACGGGGTTTGGCACGGTATAACCGTTCGTTTTTCCGCCGGAATTGAGCATGCTGCCCTTAATGACGCAATAAATGTGATCGCCGTCCGCAACCGCTTTTTCAAGAGGCTTGAGAACAACGGCTCCCACGCCTTCGCCGTCTACAAAGCCATCGGCCTGATCTCCGAATGCCTTGCATTTGTCCCCGGATGAGAGCATCTTCATGGTCGATAGATTCAAATAATGAACCGGATCTACGATCAGATTCACGCCGCCTGCAACAGCACAATCACTCGAACCGCTGTACAGGCTCTCCAGAGCCAAATGGATGGCAGTTAACGAAGAAGAGCATGCCGTATCCACAGCCAGGCTCGGGCCCTGAAAATTCAACAGATACGAAATCCGGTTGGCCATCGACCAGTAGCCGTAGCCCGTCGGATAGTTTTTGTTCATCACCCCGACAAAGACACCGATCCTTCTGCTTGTGCAAAGGTTCGCGGGCGTATATCCGGCGTCTTCAATGCTCGCATAGGCTGTTTCCAAAAACACTCGTTCCTGAGGATCCATTCTTTCCGCCTCTAGCGGAGAGATTTGGAAGAAGGAAGGATCGAACCGGTCATAATCGTCTATAAATCCGCCCCATTTCGAATAGATTGTTCCTTTTTTACCTTTATCGTTGTGATACCATTCCTTCCAGTCCCAACGCTCCTTGGGAATTTCCTTGATGCAATTGTTTCCTTCTCTTAAATTCCTCCACAATTCTCCTACGGTTCCCGCACTGGAGTACCTGCCTGACACACCGATAATTGCCACATCACGGAGCCCTGCTTCAAGTCCTCCCGGTTCCTTGCTGCCACCGTCTTCGGGTCTTTCGTACAAACGGAATCTATTCGTACGTTGAACGGGCTCGACTTCCCGTGGCGATTCATAATCGCTGACTTCTTTTGTATCATTGAGCTCCATGCGAGCTTCTAAACCCATCAGCTTCATGAAAGCATCCCTTTGCGTTTGCATGAAATGCTCCACGAGCGCATCGATGGTCTGATACTCGAAGAACAACGTGCTAGTCACGTGATCCAACACCTTCCGAAGCGAATTGGTCAACTGGACAACGACAATCGAATCGATCCCGTACATCTCCAAGGGAGTGGAGGAATCAATCTTATGGGCTGGGATTTTCAAAGTGTCCCCAATCAGCTTGGCAAGATAGGCCGTTCCTTTTTCCCTCAGAATCTCATCCGCTGCTTGGCCCGATGACCCGTCAGAGTTCCACTGTTCCGATTGGTTGTTCTTCGAGTCTCCTACGCTCTTCTTCCTTGGAACTGCTGGGGATGGAGATCCTTGCTTTTGCCGGATCACGCCGTCGCTTGCTGCCGCGATAATTTGATGGCCCAGACCGTGTGCGTCTCCAGCCGGGAAAATCACCGAAGGAAAGCCCTCGCTGATTAACACCTGCTGCCAAGCTTCAGGATACAAACCGGGACAGCCCGCAATTCGCAGCTCGGGATCTTCCGGCAGCCACCATCCTTCAAGCAGCCCGAACGTCAGATGAGTCGCAAGGCTGTTGTCCGCCATTTCATTCAACAAGAGCAGTCCACCGTTTTTCAGCAAGGCTTTGGCGTTGCGCAGAGTTCGGCGGATATTTGCGGTGGCATGAAGCACATTGGCCGCAATCACTACATCATAGCCACCCGCATCCACGTCTTGTCCCGCGATTGCTTCTTCTACGTTGAAAATGCGGTAAGTCAAATAAGAATTATCAGGGCCGTATTCCTTTTCAGCATGAAGTAAGAAGGCTCGCGAAACATCCGTGTAACAATATTCCCGCACATGCTCCTGAAAAGGTCTCAGCCTGTGGAAAAGGCCAGCGCTCGTGCCCCCTGTTCCGGCTCCGATCTCCAAAATACGCAGCTGTGTCTTGGAATCCTGCTTCACCCTCTGCTGCAGATAGGCCGTTAAAGTATCTCCCAGTACTTCATTAAAGTAGTCCGCAACGGGATTGTGCTTATAGATGCCTTCCACAAGCTCCATTGAGGAATCCGGAAACATAATATCGGTAGCCGGAATTTGACCGGACAAAATAGCCGGCAAAGCACGAACGGTTGCGTCCACCAAAACCGTCATGGCTCTCGTATTAGGATCGCTCCGCCAAACTGCGGTTTTCGCTTCCCACTCTTGCCAGAGCTCCGCCCGATCGGAGAGAACGGAATGCGCAACCGTATAGGTGTCTCCCTCTTGAACCAGAACGTGATTGCGAGCCAAAATCGCCAAGCTTTCTCCTAGCCACTTCTCATATAACCCCACCAGCTTGCAGGAAGAGATCAGGCCGGAAGGCGTTACATGCGAAATCGCAAACAAGTCTAGAGACTGCAGTTGACTGAAAAGCAGCTTGTAGAGAAGCTGTTCCATTTCGCGGCTTTGGTTCTTATTCGAAGCCCTAGGAAGACTCTCTCTCCTTGGAATGGGAAGCTGGCTCACCTGAACAAGCTTTTCTTCCTCGGATGGATAAATTTCCATTCGATCTTCGAGATTCATCCCCTCCACGACGATCGGCTTCGTCGTTCGAATTAAAGCGATCTGGTCGACCGGGCCCGTCAGCAGCGCTTCGAGTGCCGCCATGCCTTCTTCCGGCTGAATCAAGCCGAGGCCAATCTGATCGAACAAGCCGACGAATTGTTCGTCCTTTGCCACTTCGCCGTTGCCCCAGTACCCCCAATTCATGACTTTTACCGGGTACGTCTGCCGTGTGGAAATCCAATGGGCAAAAGAGTCCGCAAAAGCGCAGCCGGAAGCATAATGACTTTGCTTCACATTCTTGATATAGGTTACGAGTGAAGAGAAAAACAGGGCGAAATCCAAAGGCTCATCCTGAAAGACTTGAGCCATTCTCACACCGGTATCCACTTTAGCGGACAGTCCGCTGCGGAATTCCGCCGGTTCCATATTTTCCAAGCTTTGCTCGGACAGCACCATTGCGGCATGAACGATGCCATGTATCCGCTGATGCCGTTTCTTGATGGTTTGATATGCTTGCCTCAGCGCATCCAGATCGGATGCATCCGCCGAAAGATATTCCGGAGAGGGCCCCAAGCGCTTTAACCGATCGATTTTGGCTTGAATCGACACATTCATCCTGCTGCGTCCGATCCAGACGATCTGCGCTTTGTAGGTGCGAATCATATATTCACTCCATACTTCGCCGATATACCCAGCGCCTCCAATCACTACGTATACACCGCCGGTCTTGTACAGCGTTCGTCTGGCTGGTTCGGGGCGGTAAGGAATCAGTTGCCTTTCATACCATTGCCCGTTCCGATAGGCGAATAACTGCCCATGACGGCTTGCCGGCAAGGAAAACATCGAATCTACTGGCCAAGCCGTCCCCTTCTCCATATCCATCATGCGAATTTTCCACTGCGGGTACTCTTTGGCCATCGTACCAGCCAAGCCGTGAATACCAGCATGGGCAGGCGCAATGGATTCATGCTCATTTACGGCTTGCGACTGAATCGTAACAAGACTCCAACTGAATCCACTCATCCCGTACCCCATACGGAGGAGGGCTTTCATGATCCGGAAAATTTCCATCACACCGTGATTTTGCTTGACGATCAAAGCGTCGTCGGACAAGGAATCCGGTTGATCATCGTCTCCCACCCATACGACATGGTCAATGGCACCGTAGGTTCCCAGCTTTTTGGCTACTTTTTCGATTTCGTCAGATAACGGCAGAGGCACGACCACAGCATGCGGATAGCATTGTTGCAGAACCTCCCGCTGCTCGTCCGTTCCCCCGACGATTACCATTCGTTCCTCTATGGAAACAGCAGTTGACCGTTCGGGTATCGAGACCGATTCCCAGACAGGCAATAGCAGTTGGTGTCCGATCGAGGGTTGCTCCTCGGCTGCTTCGCGGTTTTCTTCCTCCTTGGAACCGGGTGCTGCTACCGTCTCTAGTGCACGGATTGACGCTCCCTTCATGCGGACGCAAATGTTCCCCTGCTCATCGCATAAGTCGATATCGTAGGACGTTATTTTGTCGCCCGTGCCGTTGTCTTTGGCGTATTGAATAAACGACCACATGACCGATGTGCAGGGACGAATGACGTCAAGCTCCTGAAGAGCAAACGGCAACGCAAGACCGCTTGACGATTCGCTGCCTGACGCCAAACGCCGAATGGTATCGCCCAGAAATCCGATGGACGAATGAAATCCGGCATCTAGTAGGCTAGGATGCAAAACGAACTCGTCTTCCGTATGGCGCACGGAAGGCGGCAAACAAATTTGGGCCAATACATAATGCTGACCCGCATACAGCTCTTGAATCCCCCGGAATCCAAGACCGTACTCTAGGCCCATCTGTGTTAATGCCGAGTAGCACTCGTCTGAAGTGGCAAGTTGTGTGCCGCATTCGCTGCGCAATCGTTTTAGATCTAAAGGCGGTCTATTCGTATTGGAGACGAATTCAAGGTGACATCGGCAATGGATAAGCGGAGCTGCCGCGTCGCTAATCGGTTCGCTGTATATCTCGCAGGCGATCTCTCCGCTCTCCTCAGGATAAAGGCCGATATGGACTTGAAGTGTTCCCTTCTCGTGACGAAGTGGACGAAGCCAGACTACATCCTTGATACGAATTGAACTTTTGTCCTTATCTAGAGTGCCTATGGCCTGCTCGACAGCCGCGCGAACCATTTCCAGATAAGCTACACCCGGTAAAATACGTTGGCCCTTCACGACATGATCCGCTAAGAAAAACTCTTCTCCAGTGAAGGTGGAACTGAATCGCTGCACCGAAAAATCAGATGTATTCACATGAAGCAGCGGGTGAATCGTGACAAGGGTGTCAGGCTTGCGCGCCTGGGCTTTTTCAGGGATCCAATAGCGCTCCCGTGCGAATGGATACGTCGGTGCACTAATCCGGCTCGGCCTACGAGTGCCTATGTACAAGGCATTCCAATCAACCTCTAGCCCCTGAACCCACAGCTCAGCAAATTTAATAAGGTCTCCTTGCGTGGCCCACTGCTGCAGAGTGTCTGAAGACAGCTCCTCGACGGAGAAATCTGTCCCCACTTTGCTGCAGTTCTTGATGTGCCCACGCCAACAACCGCTCAGCACTTCTTGCTTTTCCCCGAACGCTTCTAGCTTAGCGATCAACTCCGGGATGTTATCGACGATAAAAACAACTCGTTCCTCCATCGCTTCCCGTCCCACTTGCAGCGAATACGCCAGGTCCTGGATACGGAGCCCATCGTGCAGATAGGCCGACAACTTCTTGGCATATGCCTGAAGGCGCTCCTCATTTCTCGCAGATAATGGAATAATCACCGGAGCCGCTCCGCGAGCATGGGGTTCCGCGTTCTCCTGCACGGCTTCAGCTATATATTCTTCCAAAAGAAGATGCGCATTGGAACCAGACGCTCCGAAGGAGCTTAACCCCGCCCGGCGTGGACAGCGGATTTCTTTGCCGTTTTCCGTAAACGTCGGGCTCTTCCATTCCTCGGTTTTCTGCTGCACGTAAAACGGGGTCTGATTCAGTTCCAGATACGGATTGAGCTCTTCCGAATGCAAGGATGGCACGAGCGTCTGATAGTATAACTGAAGCGCGATCTTACATAGCCCGCTGATGCCCGCGGCCGACTCGGCATGTCCGATGTTTGATTTCACTGAACCAATCGAACAGAACTGCTTATCTTGCGTGTAAGCTCCGAAAGCTTTGGCTAGGCCCTGAATTTCGATCGGATCACCCAAAGATGTACCTGTACCGTGGGCTTCCACATAGGAGATCGTTCTCGGGTCGATTCCAGCTTTCGCCAAACAGTCCTCAATTACATCGGCCTGAGCGATGGGATGGGGAACGGTTATTCCGCTCACTGTGCCTACGTGGTTGATCGCACTTCCCTTCATAACCGCATAGATCCGGTCTCCGTCCCGCACAGCTGCACTTAGGGACTTCAGCAAAACGGCGCCAACTCCCTCCCCAGAGACATAACCGTCCCCACCTTGGCCGAACGTGCGGCAATACCCGTCACTAGCGTGCATATCGCTGTAGCTTACGTATTTATTTGGATGCAAAGACAGGTTTACTCCACCTGCCAAGGCCATCTCGCACTCCCCATGCCGGATGCTTTCGAGCGCCAGATGAACAGCCGTCAATGAGGAAGAGCAGACCGTATCCACCGCCATACTCGGGCCATGAAAATTGCAGTAGTACGACACTCGGTTGGCGATTTGCGCATAGTTCAGCGACAGAGGGAACAGATTGTCACTTGATACGGCCTCGGCGCCGATCAACGCATAATCCTTATGCATCACTCCGACAAACACGCCAACGCGATTCCTATTGTGCCGTCCCTTTGGCTGAGCCAGCGTCTTCGGCGTATAGCCGGCATCCTCGATCGTTTCCCAGCACGTCTCTAGAAATAACCGCTCCTGGGGGTCCATCGTTTCCGCTTCCCTTGGCGATATCCGAAAAAACTCGGGATCAAAGCAGTCCGGATCCTCGATAAATCCGCCCCATTTGGACACGCTTTTCCCTGATGCTGAGGAGATGCCTTCGAACCGCCGTAAGTCCCAACGAGAGGCAGGAATTTCAGTAATACAGTCTTTTCCCTCTTTGAGGTTATTCCAAAATTCCTGAAGGTTGTCTGCCTGCGGGTAACGGCCAGCCATGCCGATTATGGCAATATCCTCTAGTTCAGCCTGTATAGGAGCAGTCTCCTCTATCTTAAACTGTTCAACAACAGGCTTCTCTTCCTTCTGAGAGGCTAAAGGATTATCCGATTTCGGTACATCTGGAAGTGCCTGTGCCTGTTCTTCCCGAATCTGGGAAGGAAGCGTGAGGAAATATTCACCGTAACGCTCGGCTAGAAAGGACGCCAATTCGGCTATGGTGGTATATTCGAACAGCAAGGTCGGCGGCAGGCTAACGCCAATCCGGTTTCCCATCGCTTCGACAACCTGCAGCAAACCCGCGGAATCTAACCCCATTTGGTAATAACCCAATCGAGTAGACAGCTCTTCTGGTGGTTTGCCTAACTGTTCTGCCAGCAGTTCCCGCAGAAACAGCTCAATGTGGCTGTATATTTCTCGGCTTCCGGATTGAGGCTTCGAAGCAAGGGAAAGGGAGGAGATTTCCTCCGCCTTCCCAACCTCCGTCTGCCGTTCCGGATTCTTGCGCTCTGGATGGATAAGCTCCGCTGACCTAACGAGCTTGCTTGCGATATTTTTCAGTTCGGCGACTTTGCTGCCAGAGGCATTGAAAAATTCTAGGGTCATATAGATTAATTCTTTGTCGATACGCAATGACGCGTTCTGAATTCGGGTTACACAATCGGTGCGCAATGGTTCGGTTGCGTAAAAGGACTCGAAATACATAGGCAGATACAATCTCGGTTCATCTTTGAATAGGGCGGAAATCAGAAGAGATGATCCGATCCCGCTCCCATCCAGAAGTACAGGGTGAAATAGAAATTGCTCGGCATGAAGTCGAGCCTCTGAACCAACTGCAATCTCCATTACACTGTTCATGTCCGTAATGCAGACCAATCCTTCAGCCTTCATAAAACCGGTATGCACCAACTCTTGCCTTCGGCACTGCCCGTACATTTCCTCTAAATCGGCTACATGCTTTGCCGCAGCTTTGACATGTGCAAAAACCAGCGTTTCATCGTATGTTTTTGGCGTCCTCTTGCTCATTTCCGCGCTCGCATAGCGGACTTTCTCATCCGATCTGCCACCGTTCTGCAGTACTTGACCCTCGATGCTAATCTGCCATTTGCCGACCTGAGCTTCCTTACATGCTATGGTGAGCTGGATTTCGCTGTCTGGTGCCACAACCAAGGGACGATAAAGGGTTACCTGACGAAGCTCAAGTTCCGAATAAGCGTAGCCATGCGTATCAAAAGTTTGATAGATGAGATCAATGTAAGCCAAGCCCGGCAGCAATTCTTGATCGTATGCCTTGTGATGGCTCACCACAGGATTGTTCAGCGTTATATTAAACTGCTCGATGATCACGTTTGTGGCAACTCCTCTCTTATGCAAAGGTTTTCCAGAATACCCCTCTAGCACCCTCTGCGACTTGAAGCTCCTTCGCTATCTTCCCGGTCGGTGCCATCGCAGCGTCTTCCGCAGACAAGGACCGCTTCTTCAATTCCGGAGCAGCCAATGGATGACGACGAGTCAAATATTCGGCCTGCTCCGCCCAAGCTTCCACGATGACATGTGCATTTGTGCCTCCGTCGGCGAAACAGTTGATCGCTGCCACTGGTAAAGGTTCTCCCCACTCTGCCTCTCTGCGGTTGAATTGGATACCCGCAGATCCCAGATCGAAATGAGGCATCGCCTGCTCTCCAGACAAGAACGGAACCTGACGGCGGTGTTGGAGCATTAGCACGACTTTAATAAAACTAGCAATGCCTTCAGCACAAAGCGGATGCCCAATGTTCGGCTTCACCGAGCCTACTCTTAATGGAACCGGCCCTTCGGGACGGTAGACAGACTGTATGGCCTTTAGCTCCAGCAAGTCGGTCACGGTCGAGCCCGAGCCGTTCGCCTCGATATACGAGATCTCGTCTGGGCGTTTTCCGCTTTTGGTCAAAGCCGCCAGCATGACGTCCTTTTGCGCTTGCGGATTCGGGCTTGCCGGACCTACAGTTCGGCCATCATTATTAACGGCTGCCGCTTTAATGACGGCATATATCGAATCCCCATCGAGGCGCGCCTGCTCCACTGTCTTGAGCAGAACCATGCCCACGCCTTCGCCGAGCACGATTCCGTTGCCCCGCTTATCGAATATGTGGAAGGAAGATCCTTCGGACAAAATCCCCCGTTGTCGGAACATGCTGTAAGCGGCATCCGTATCCAGCAGGCTGACCCCGCCTACGACCGCAGCTTCGATATCGCCGCTGCGAATCGCTTGAATGGCCATATTCATGCCGACCAGCGCGGAAGAGCAAGCGGTATCGAGGACGACGCTCGGACCGCGCAAATCGAAGAATTGTGAGACATTGGCTGCCAAATAATTTTGCCCCATGGCAACGATCGGATTGCGTACGTGCAGCAAGCTCTCCTCTGTCGGTCTATGCTGGCTTCGTCCACCCAGATATACGCCAATAGGTTTACCCTTGACCTCCTCATGCTCGTACCCCGCGTGATACCAAAGGTTGAGGCATTGCTCCAGCACCGCGAGCGCCTGCGGATCCATTGCCCTGGCGTTTTCCTCAGAAAGCTGGAAGAAGGACGGGTCGAATTGATGAATATCGTTCAACAGTCCCGCATAACAAATGCTTTCATGATTCCATCGTTCCTGAGGAACCTGACGAATTGCCGACTGCCCTTGCGACAGGAGTTCCCAAAAAGCGTCCAGATTCTCTGCGCCAGGAAAGCGGCAGGAAAGACCGACGACGGCAATATCATTCGCAGAGGAACCTCCATTACTCAACCTGTTTTCTAGCTTATCGGGCAGCTCTGACTGGTTTCGGTCTAGGAGCCGTTCAGTAGGACTTTGCTCAGAAGAAGCCTTATCAACAGCGTCTGCCGTCAAGTTCCCGGTCACTCTGATCAACGCAGCCGTATATTCTTTGGCCAACCAGGCTGCAAAGCTTTGAATGGTTGGACGCTCATAGATGATAGACGGATCAAGTTCAGCTTGTATCTCCCCGTTTATTTGCTGCAGCAGTTGGGTCAGGATGATGGAATCGACCCCGTACTCCTGAAAAGGTTCATCCACCGCCAAGTGGTCGGGATGGATCTTCAGCTCCTTGGCGAATAAGTCGAGCAGCCAAGCTTGTGTTTTCTCATAAACATTGTCCAGCGCCTGCGTACTTGCGCTTTCAGGCAATTTCACGGGTACGTTCTCCGTTCCGGACGGGAACATTTTTCGTACGTCACGGCGCATAAGCAACTCCGGCTTCCAGTGTCCCTTATGAACAACAGCGGGCAGGACTACGGATCGAAGTCTCCGCGCCAATATCCGATCCAACCACTGCAAGCCTTCTGCATCGGTCATACTCAATAGACCGGTCTCCGCGTACGACTTGCTTTTAGTTTCGCCCATGCCGGTTTCTTTCCAGTTGGGCCATTGAATGCTGATGATCGGCGCTTCTTCTCGATTCGCTTCGGCAAAATAATCCATATAAGCATTGCTCATGGCATAATCGCTTTGTCCTGAGGCAAGGGAAGGCACAACCGCCGATACGGATGAGAAGAGGACGAAAAACTGCAGCGACTCCTTCTGGAGCAGGCGATACAACGTTTTAAGTCCCTCCACTTTGGGCTCCAGAACCTGTCGGATATCCTTGACGTCTTTCCGAATAAAGGCAGGATTTCTCCAGTCTGCCATGCCCGCGCAATGAATCACTCCGCCGATCGGCCCCCAATTGCGTCCGATATCCTGCAGACTCTGCCGGAGTGCAGCCTCATCCGATAAGGGATGCGACAGAACAAGTACTTGGATACCCAAGGCTTCCAGTTCCTGTACGGCTTGAATTTTCTTGCCTACAGAGTCGTTGAACTGCTTGAGCCGTTCCCACTCCTCTCTTGGAGGCAATGGTTCCCGTCCGGTAAGCACCAGCTTCTTCACGTTATACTTTCGAACAAAATGTTGAGCACACAAGAGGCCGAGTCCACGTGTTCCCCCTGTAATGAGCAGGACATGATCTTCTGGGAAAGCTTCCGTCTCAGCCATCCACTCTCCTCTCTCGTCCGCAAACGGCTCTTCTTCCAGTAGAGAACAATAACGTTGTCCTTTCCTGTAGCACACTTCAGGCTCCTCGCTGACCAAGGACAGCTCCTCTGCAATCAGCCGCGCTAATTCAGGGTCTTCGACATGAGCATCCGTATCCATATGCCTTGAATGCAGATAGGTGTATTCGCTTTGAAGCATGCGGTACAGCCCGGAACGGTAAGCGCCTGCCAGATTCACTAAGCCATTTTGAAACGATTCCAAACCTTTAGTAACGCCTAGCAGTGTCAGTCCCTCTTTGTTCCCATGTTCAACCAGTTTTTGTAGCCAGTTCATCCAACCAGTTGAATCGCCCGTTGTGTTTCCACAGCCGATCAGGTCCACCATAGCGTCATAATTATGCCAATTGTATTCAGGTACCATGATGTCGAGCCGCTCCGCATCCACAATCTGGTGCTGCGGGAAATAGCGGGATAACTCCCCCGCCAGGCTCGCGGTCTCCGAGTTCGCCATGATCACAATGGATTGAACGCTTTTCTTTGCTTCTACGGAAGAGCTTTGCCTCCAATGCTTTCTCAGCAAGCGAGGAACCCGTTCATTTACTACGATCCCGGACCTAGCAGCTTCAACGGTTAAAGCAAGTTCCGGAACGTGATCGGATTGAAGCAAGTGCTTAGGCAACCAATACCGCTCCTTGGCAAATGAGTAGGTCGGCAAACTGATACGGCGGGGCTTGATCTCCCCATACAGCCTGTTCCAGTCTAGGTTCCATCCCTTTACCCACAAATCCGCGATCTTGTGCAGCCTGTTCTTCGCGATCCAAGATTCCGACAATTCCTTGGCGTCCTCGTCTGTTTCAAAGATTCGAATTTCCTTCCGGCTCTCTTTCACGTGGGCGGTGAAGATATCTTCCGCTGGACGACCGGAGCGATAGGCCTCAAGCAGCTCCAGCAGCTTCTCTCGTGAATCCGCAACAACAGCCAAGCGATAGTCCATCGATTCACGTCCGACTTGAAGCGTGTAGACAACATCTGCAAGCTCAAGATCCGGGCAAGCAATCAGGAATTCCCGCATCGCCTCGACTTGGGCATTCAGCTGCTCCTTTTTCTTGACGGACAAGACCATGAGCAGCGGCTCTCCGGATTTCCGAGAAGCCGGCAACGCTGAGGACGATGTCTTGCTCGGAACATACTCCTCAATCACCACATGCGCGTTTGTTCCACTGAAGCCAAAGGAGCTGACACATGCACGCAGAGGCGAATTTGTGGCAGTTGTCCATGGCTTCGCCTGAGTATTGACATAGAACGGTGAGTTGTCGAAATCAAAATTCTCGTTGGGTTGATGGAAGTGCAGAGTAGGCACGAGCGTTTTATTTTGCATGCACAGCAGCACTTTTTGGACGCCTGCAATCCCCGATGCCGCCGATGTATGGCCAATGTTACTTTTGACCGAGCCGATGGCGCAAAAGTTTTTCTTCTCGGTCTTTTCTTTAAACACCGTGGACAGGGCATCCAATTCTATAGGGTCACCCTGTTTCGTTCCGGTCCCGTGCATTTCTGCATAGCTGATGCTCTCTGGGTTAATGTTGTATTTATCATAAATTTCTCGTTCTAATTCCATTTGGCTGCTCGCGCTGGGGGCTGTAATGCCGTTGGTTCTGCCGTCCTGATTAATCCCAGACCCCACAATTAACCCATAGATCTGATCTCCAGCAGCTTCGGCGTCTGAGAGCCTTTTGAGAACCAGAGCGCCGACCCCTTCTCCGGGAACAAAACCGTTGGCGCTGTTATCGAAGGTTTTACATTGTCCGTCGGGCGACAACATGCCCGCCGTACACATGCTAATGTACGATCCCGGAGTCAGGTACAAGGTAACGCCGCCCACGAGCGCCATGTCAACTTCCCCGCTCGCCAAAGCCTGACAAGCCAAATGCGTACCTACTAAGGAAGAGGAACAGGCCGTGTCGATGGAGATTGCCGGTCCTTTCAGGTTGAGATAATACGGAATACGCGCCGCAGCAATCGCATAGCTGCTGCCGGTTGCGCTGGCACCTGTGTGGTTTTCGTTCATCATGCTGCCGTATTCACTGCTCATCAACCCTAAATAAACGCCGCATTTCGTATTGTTCAACGAGGAAGGACTATACCCCGCATCCTCAAATGCCTTGTATCCCTCCTCCATGAAAATCCGCTGTTGGGGATCCATCAGCTCAGCTTCCGAAGGAGAAATCTGAAAAAATAAAGGATCAAAGCACTCGATATCCTCCAGCATTCCAAGCGATTTGCAATAAATTTTCCCCTTCTTGCTCGGCTTCGGATCGTAGTACTGGTTCACGTTCCAGCGGGATGCGGGTATTTCTCGGACAGAATTTGCGCCCTGCACAAGATTCTCCCAATACCGCCTAAGATTACTTGCGTCTGGATATCTTCCCGACATTCCCACGATAGCAATAGGTTCTCTGGCAGCAGCCGATTCGTTCTCTAACGTTTTCTTTGAGAGCTCCGTGGCCGGTGGGGCGGAAATTGACGGTAATTGAAGCGCAGAACCGCTTGGTATAACCGTTGTTTCAGCAAGTACTTCCGCTTCCGCAGGATGCGTAAGTTTCATCGGATTGGATATTAATTCTCGGACAACATTCTTGTTCGCATCGCCGGATACGCTAAGTTCCTTCCTCAAATAACCGACAAAATCTCGAATTGTAGGATAATCATATACCTTGGTAACCGGAATCGAAGTTCCGTACTGCTTATTGAGAGCTTTAATCCATTCCACACCTGTAATCGAGTCCATCCCAAGGTCAATAAATTTCTCGTCAGCGTCGATATCATTCTCGCTCATATACAAGACTTCGGCCAAGCTTGCTGTCAGTTCTGCCTGTAATACTTCCGCTGATGAGACGGTGATTAACTTCGAGCCGGGAGAAATGGCGACCGTTGTCCTTACAGCCGAAAGGGATTTGTCCTCGCTTACTTTTGCGGCGCTTTTGATCCAGACTTCGTCTTGCAGAGGTCGCAAAACGATAGGAGCGGGCATAACGGGCCCAGCGATCGACATGTCTAATCCGGAGAGCTTGACCGTTTCTTTTTCATCGCGCTGCTTCGACATCATGGTCTGCAGGTATCCAGCAAAATTTCGTATTGTAGGATAGTCATATACCTTGGTAACCGGAATCGAGGTTCCGTACTGCTTATTGAGGGCTTTGATCCACTCCAAACCCGTAATCGAGTCCATTCCAAGGTCAACAAATGCTTCATCCGTATCAACCTCTTCTTCACGCATATAAAGAATTTCCGCCAGACTCACTTTCATCTCAGCCTGTAAGACTTCTATGGATACGGCTGGAAGGACTATAGTGTCTAGCTTTGAAACCGTAGCAGCTGACAGATCGCCAGATATCTCCTCCGCCCTCTGTACCGATTGGAAAGTATCATCACTTAAGGGCCGCAAAGCTACGTGAACCGGAATAGCGCTCGCCTGCGCGATTGCCGGCATCGCTGGAAGGAGAGGTTCAACCTGCGAAGAATCAGCAACAATCGGCTGTCCTGCAGTGCAAGGCTCAAATGAAGAAGTTTTTCCATCATCATTCACGAGCCCTGCCTTCCTGCTGTGTTCTCCGATCCAGAAGCGTTCTTTGGCGAATGGATAGGTCGGCAAAGAGATGCGCATCGGACGGATGCCCCCGTAGAGCTTACTCCAATCAACTTTCAACCCTTTGGTCCAAAGATCCATAAGCTTGGCGTATTTCCCTTTTCTGATCCATGCTTCGATCGTGACCGTCATATCCTCATCCGACGCAATGGCTGCCAAAGCATCTTTATTCGCCTTCACTTGGCCCCGGTATAACTCCGCCACCCCTTCAGGGCCATCGACGAACAGCTGCAGCTTCTCCACCAACTCCTTAATACTTCCCGCCAGCAGGGCCAAGCGTTCGTTCATTGCTTCGCGTCCAACCTGCAGCGTATACGCGATACGTACCAGATCAGCATCGCTGTACTTACCCTTTTGTAGGGAGGCAAGCAGTCGTTCTGCTTGTTCCGTCAGTCTCTCTGCGTTCCACGCCGACAGCACAATCACGACCGGTCCGTGCGAGGATGGAGAAACCGTACTTTTCTCTACTTCAGTCTTTCTGTCCGTTCTATATTCTTCAACGACCACATGAGCGTTCACCCCTCCAGCGCCAAACGAAGATACGCCAGCAATTCTTGGGAATTCCCGCTTTTGTCCGCCGACCTCAATTGTAGGTCGATTCCATTCGGCCATTTCCTGTTGGACTTTAAATGGCGTATTCGTGAAATCAATATTCTCGTTTAACGTACTGGAATGAAGCGATGGCACCAGTTGACCATATGAAAGTTGAAGCAGTACCTTGGTTAACCCGGCGATTCCCGCTGCGCTTTCGCAATGACCGATATTGGATTTGGCCGATCCGATTGAGCAAAACTGCTTTTCTTTTGTATGCTCCTCAAATACCCTTGCCAATCCCGCAATCTCAATCGGATCTCCCAGTGTCGTCCCTGTCCCGTGCGCTTCAATGTAGCTCACCGATCTCGGATCAACCTTCGCTGCATGCCAAGAGCGTCTGATAACATCGGCTTGAGCAGCTGGATTCGGTACAGAGTACCCGTTCGTCTTGCCCCCATGGTTGACGGCTGTTCCTTTGATGATTCCATAAATGTGATCCCCGTCAGCTATCGCCTTGGACAAAGGTTTAAGCAGCACGGCCCCGACGCCTTCGCCGGGCACATAGCCGTCTCCGCCTTGGCCGAAGCTTTCGCACCGCCCCTTGCTCGAAACAAAATTACCCTGTCCCAGCAGCAAATATTTATTGGGATGAATCGAGACGTTCACGCCGCCGGCAATGGCTACCTCGCACTCTCCCTGCCGCAAACTCTGGCAAGCGAGATGCATCGCAGTCAAAGATGAAGAGCACATCGTGTCCAAGGCGATGCTAGGACCCTGAAAGTTGAAAAAGTAAGATACCCTGTTTGCGATCGACGAAGGATTGCCGCTGAGCGCCTGCGGACGACCCAAAATCTGCTCCTGTGCGCCATACAGTTGGTATTCCTCGTACATCACTCCGACATAAACGCCAACACGGCTTCCCATGTCAGTCCCTTTGTACCCGGTCAGATTATCCCTCGTATATCCCGCATCCTCGATCGTTTCGTAAACGCACTGCAAAAATAGTCGCTCTTGAGGGTCCATAAGCTCCGCTTCTCTTGGCGAGATATGAAAGAACTGCGGATCAAATTTATCAACGTCGTTAATAAATCCCCCCCATTTGCTGTAGGTTTTTCCCGGTTTCCCCTTCTCTGCGTCATAATATAAGCTGTGGTCCCAGCGGTCATCAGGAATTTCTATGATGCAATCTTTTCCGATTGTCAAATTCCTCCAAAGCTCCTGAACGTTATCCGCCTGAGGATAGCGTCCCGCCAGCCCGATGACCGCAATTCCATAGTCTTCTTGTACGGACTCTTTGATCTCATTGGGCGCTTCGACAGGTCGCTGTACATGCAAGAAAGGGCTGCGCTGTCTCGATTCGAATAGAATCGGCTCCGGCTCCCTCGTACTCTCTGCCGCGAAATCGGCTGCCGGTTCGGCTTGTTCGGGAATCCCCAACAATTCCGTCAGCTTGTGGAACTGGGTTTCCATAAAGTAGTCGGTTAAAGACCGGATATCCGTGTACTCAAAAAACAAAGTTTTGGGCAATGATCCGAAAGTTTTCTCCAATTCCCCGTTAAGATGCATGATTATAATCGAATCAATGCCATATTTCTCCATAGGAGCATCCGCTTCGATTCGGTTAACCGGCAGCTTAGTGACGGAAGCAAGCACACTCTTAAAATAATTCTCAACTTTTTCGCGAAAGAGCCCTTCTGCCATTTGCGGGTTAACCCGTTTTTCCTTAACAGGAGCTCCGGATGTGAGATTCACCTGGTTCATAAAGGAACGTATCCGTGCTACGACGCCTTCCACAACCATCACCCGATTTTTTCCCGCTGTCCATGCTTGGTACAGTGTCCGAATGCCTGTTTCCGTCGCCATAGCCGTCATACCCGTTTGCTTCATAAGCGCATTAGCGGTTTCGGGATCGACCCCCATGCCCCCATCTTTCCAGAGTGGCCAGCTCACGGACAGCGTCCTGCCCTGGCGAAGCTTCGCAGTCGTGAGCTCCGTGCGATATTCTGCGTATGTATTCATGAAAGCATTCGCCATGGAGTAATCCGCTTGCCCCGAGCTGCCCACCACTCCTGCACCGGATGAAAAGAGAATGAAAAAATCCAGCGGCAGCTCCTTGCTTGCCTCGTCCAGATGGACAAGTCCCTTTACCTTAGGAGCCAAAACAGCTTGTACTTCTTCCGTACTTTTTTTGATAATGAAGTTGTCTTGAATAATACCTGCGCTGTGTATAATGCCGTTGAGACGTCCATAATCCGCCAGAATCGATTCGATAAGACCGAAGGTATCGGCTTCTTGTGCAAGATCCATTTGTTTATAAACCACTTTCGCTCCCAATTGTTCCAGCTGTTGCAGCTGAGACCGCTTCTCGAGCGTAAGCGGCGAACGTCCCGTGAGGATTAGGATAGGCTCTTTGATTTTCCCGGCAATCTCGCCAGCAAAAATCAATCCCAGTCCTCCTGCGCCTCCGGTAATGAGATAGATGCCGTGATCCCTCCAAGGAATAAGCTCTTTTCCCCCGGAAAACTCCCATTCCTTCCACTCGGCTACCCAACGCTGGTTCTTCACATACCGGATGTGCTTGTCGTGCGGGAAATTTTCATTTTCCTTCAAGTGGTGGAGGATGTCCTCCGCAGTGCTGACAGGCTCCAATTCAATCAACTGACCGGTCAACGCCGGATTTTCCAATTGCGCGGTTTTCAACAAACCGGCGAGTCCGCTGAGCAGTTGAGTTCCCTCCTGTACAGGCACTACAAGCTGCACAAGTATCTTCTCTTTTGGCCGGGATTTCAGGAGTTTCTGTATGTCTTCAAACGCTTGCACAGCGAAATGTTCGAAGCGACGATGGATTCGAGTAGCTCTGTCTTGCAAGAGCACGCTGTCCGCGACCTCCCGCACACTGCGCTCCACCGACGGATCCCAGTCGCACAGGATGACCCTGCGAACGCCAAACTCTGGATTCCCAGAAGTTGCGTAAGCCGCTCGCTCTTCCCAAACCGGCTCCATATATAAGGACCCGTTTGAGGAATTGCTTGTTCCCGCCCTATCATCCAGCACTCGAGCCGAGTATCCTTTCAGAGCTGCAAATACGTTGCCCACATCGTCTATCAAATCGATATCTAATTTGAGCACATTGTCTGCTGCTCCACTTCCCTCGCTATAGCGAATATACGCCCACATCGTAGATGGACACGGACCGAAAATATCGGCTTCCTCTAATGCAAAGGGCAGCATAGGCCGATTGGCGTCAAACTCGAAATATTCCCCGTTCCACTTCAAAGCGATCGTTGCCTGCAAGGCTGAATCTACCAAGCTCGGATGCAAAACATAGGGGTTTGTCGAGCCGTCAAAGGAAGATGGCAGCGACAGCTTGGCCAATACCTGATTTTTTCCCACATGCAGTTCGGCGATTCCCCGGTGCCCGTCTCCGTGTACAATTCCCATTTTGTTGTAAGCCTCATAACAAGAATCAGCTGCAATAGTGCCTCTACTACAGCGTGCTAGCAGCTCTTGAAGATCCCATATCGGAGGTTTGGAGTCTTCAAGAAGGGAGTACACCGCTCTTCCTTGACTGTAAACGGTTCGTGTCGATTCGCTACCTTCCGAGGGTCCGCAGACTTCGTAGATCAATTCTTCTTGCTCCCCAGGATACAGACGGATTTGCAGTTCTGTTTCCCGTTCCCGGGCAACAAAAGGTCGAAGCCAGACGATGCTGCGAAGCTTAATACGCGCTTGCTCATGAGCTGGTACTGCCTGCTCAATCGCAGCCCTCGCCATTTCAAGATAAGCGGCTCCAGGCAAGAGTCGATCCCCTTTTACGGTATGATCGGAAAGAAAGAATTCATTGCCTGTAAACACCGAACGGAAACGGACACCCGAAATGTCCGAAACATTCTGTTGCAGTAGCGGATGAAGGTTGTTATCAACTGCCGGATTTTTCGGCTGCAGGACTGTGCGAGTCTCTGTCGCCATAGGCTCTGGCAGCCAATAGCGCACCTTCTCGAAGGGATAAGTCGGCAGGCTGATTCGATTAGGTAGACCAGATTCGTACAACGCCTGCCAATTCAACTCAATGCCTTTCACCCAGCTTTCAGCGATTTGAGACATATTCGCTTCTGCCACCCGCTGCGGGAACAAGGTCAAGGTGTCTCTGGGAAGCTTTTCTTTGCCTTTCCGGACATGTCCGCTCCAGCAATCCCGGATCGTTTCCCGGCCTGCGCCAAACGCATCAAGCTTAGCGATCAGATCGGGAAGGTCCTTTGCCAGAAATGCTACCCGTGCCTCCATTGCTTCCCGGCCCACCTGCAACGTGTATGCCAAGTCCCGGAGCCGAATTCCTTCATGCAGAAAGCCAGACAATTTCATTGCATAAGCCTGAAGTCTTTCTTGCGTTTTGGCAGACAGCGGGACAATCGCCGGAGTCGGTTCGAGAGTATGAGGCTCCTCTACGGTGTTCTGGCCAGCTTCAGGAATAAACTCTTCCAAGATGAGATGAGCATTCGAGCCTGTTGCGCCAAAAGAGCTGAGTCCCGCCCGACGTGGATAGCGAATCTCTTCGCCATTTACCTTCACTAGCGGCTGCTTCCATCTTTCTGTCGTCTGCTGCACGTAAAACGGCGTTTGGTTCAATTGCAAATACGGATTGAGCTCTTCTGAATGCAAGGATGGCACGAGCGTCTGATAGTGAAGTTGAAGCGCAATCTTACATAGTCCGCTGATGCCGGCGGCCGACTCGGCATGTCCGATGTTCGATTTCACTGAACCGATCGAACAGAACTGCTTTTCTTGCGTGTAAGCCTCGAAAGCTTTGGTCAGACCCTGGATTTCGATCGGGTCGCCCAAGGATGTGCCTGTGCCATGGGCTTCCACATAAGAGATCGTCCGCGGGTCAATGCCGGCTTTCGCCAAACAAGAATCAATCGCATCAGCCTGCGCCACGGGACTCGGCACCGAAATTCCGCTCACTGTGCCTACATGATTAATCGCACTCCCTTTGATGACCGCGTAGATTCGGTCTCCGTCCTGCACGGCTTTGCTAAGAGGCTTGAGCAAGACAGCTCCTATCCCCTCGCCGGGAACATATCCGTCTCCTCCTTTGCCGAAGGTGTGACAGTATCCATCGCTGGAGAACATATCCCAAATTCCGTAGGTCATATATTTGCTCGGATGCAAGGACAGATTCACGCCACCGGCCAAGGCTACCTCGCACTCCCCGTGACGGATGCTCTCCAGCGCCAGATGAACAGCCGTCAACGAGGATGAGCAGACCGTATCCACCGCCATACTAGGGCCATGAAAATTGCAGAAGTACGACACCCTGTTGGCTATTTGCGCATAATTGAGCGACAAAGGGAATCGGTTCTCGTCTGTCATGCCCTCGGCGCCAACCAAGGTATAGTCCTTATGCATCACCCCGACAAACACGCCAATGTGCTGCCTGTTATAACGGCCGCTTGGCTGAACCAGCGTTTTGGGCGTATAGCCGGCGTCTTCGATCGTTTCCCAGCACGTCTCTAGAAATAGCCGCTCCTGGGGGTCCATCGTTTCCGCTTCTCTCGGCGTGATTCGGAAGAAATGCGGATCGAAGCAGTCTGGATGATCGATGAATCCGCCCCATCTGGATAGCTTCTTTCCCGAAGGCGAGGTCATATCCTCGAACCGCCGCCAATCCCAACGGGATTTAGGGATTTCTGTAATGCAGTCTTTTCCCTCTGTGAGGTTGCTCCAGTACTCGTGAATATTGCTCGCCTGCGGATAACGGCCCGCCATGCCAATGATGGCGATATCATTTTCTCCCCTCGCCACGGTTGTGCGGGAGAATGAGCCTCCCGTTTCCTGGGTGCCCTGAATGGCAGTTTCTGCTGGCGTTGTGTGCGTGATCGGCTCAGCGCCATATGGATCGGAGACTCCCTTTGCTTCAGGAAGCGATGCCAGGAACGCATGGGCGTAATGCTCATTGAGATAAGTGGCTAGTTCGCTAACGGTTGTATATTCGAATAGTAAAGTCGGAGACAAGCTTGCGCCAATGTGGTCTCCGATCGTTTCCACCACCTGTAGTAGTCCCGGCGAGTCCAGACCCATTTGGTAATAGCCGATATCGGTTTCAATCTCATCTTCCGGTGTGCCCAATCGCTGTGCGATCAGTTGACGCAAAAAAAGTTCAATTTCCTCATACTCTGCGGTACCGCCTTGTGATGCCTTCTCAGCCGACATTTGCAAGCGCGAATCCTTATTCTCAAGGCTACGCTCTTGCTCCGAAAGGGCTGCTCCTTTGCGTTGTGGATTAATCAATTCGGCTCCTCGTACGAGTTTGCTTGTAAAGTTCTTCAACTCGGCGACCTTCTTGCCCGCTCTGTTGAAAAACTCTAAAGTCAGATAAATCAGTTCCTTCTCAAGGCGGAAGGAAGAATGCTGAATGCGTGTAAAACATCCTTCCTGCAACAGTTCTGAAGCGCTGAAGGATTCGTAGAATAAAGGCAGATACAGCCTTTGTTCTTCCTCCAGCAAAGCGGAGAGCAGCCGATTAGAGCCTACTCCGCTGCCGTCGATTAGGGCAGGATGAAACATGAACTGCCCGGCTTGTGACTGATATTCCGCTCCGACGGCGATATCAATCAGGACTTCCGTTTCGTTTTCATGAAGCTGGCCTTCGGCTTTCATTAAGCCGGTATGCACCAGTTCCTGATTCCGACACTGTTCATACAGTTCATCCAGCAAGACTTTTCGACCGACGTTTCCTGTCAATACATCTAGATCGAGGGATTCTTCGAAGCTCGTTTCGGGTCCTTCCAGCATCTCCGCTTTTAAGTACTGCTTGGAAGCCGCAATCGCTTGGCCGTTTTGCTGCTCTTGGCCTTCCACCGTAATCTGCCAGTGGCCATTCGAAGCTTCCTTGCACTGGATGCTGAGTACCGTGACCGTGTTTTTCCCTACCGCCAACGGACGGTAGATGGACAAGTTGCGCAGCTGAAGGCGGGAGTAAGCATATCCGCTTTCTCTAAATATTTGATACAGCATATCGATATAGGCCAATCCAGGCAGCACTTCCTGCCCATAAACCACATGGTTTTGAATAATCGGATTCTTTAGTGACAAGGCGATTTGTTTGCTTATGGTCTTCACCTTATACCTCCACTTCGTATGCGTTCCAAATGTTTACCACGCCTTCTGGCAGAGACAGGGCTTCCGGTTTCGCGATCATTGAATTCGTATCTCTGCGCAAGAGCTGTCGCTTGTTCAGTTGCGGAATCGGCAGCGGCCGGCGATTGACGACATGCCCTACAGGTTCCTGCCATGCTTCTACGATCACATGAGCGTTGGTGCCTCCGTCCGCAAAGCAGTTGATCGCAGCAATCGGTACGGGCGACGGCCATTCGATCAGCTCGGGGCAAAACGAGAAGCCCGCTTCTTTCCGGTCAAAGTGCATCATCTCCCGCTCTCCCGATAAGAAGGGAACGAGCTGGCGGTGACTTAGCATCAGGACCACTTTGATCAGACTCGCAATCCCTTCCGCGCATAACGGATGCCCGATATTAGGCTTGACCGAGCCTATGCCAAGCGGAGCCGTGTTGGTGGTACGGTACACGGATTGGATCGCCTTAAGCTCCAGAAGATCAGTTACCATCGAGCCCGAACCGTTCGCTTCGATATAGGAAATCTCTTCGGGTCTTTTGGCGCCTTTCGCAAGCGCTGCTTTCATAACATCCTTTTGAGTTTGCAGATTCGGGGTAGCCGGTCCTGCGGTTCGACCGTCATTGTTGAGGGCGACCGCCTTGATTACGGAGTAAATGGTATCCCCGTCTTTCAACGCTTGATCTACCGTCTTCAAGAGCACCATGCCCACTCCCTCTCCCAGAACAACGCCGTCAGCACGTTCGTCAAAAACATGGAAGAAAGGCGCTTCGCTCAAAATGCCTCGCTGTTGAAATAACCGATGAACAGCATCCGTTTCAAGAAGGCTAATTCCTCCCACGACGGCACTCTCAATATCTCCGCTGCGCAAAGCCTGGACGGCCATATTCATCCCTACGATCGCCGAGGAACAGGCGGTATCCAGCACCAGACTCGGTCCACGCAGATCGAAAAATTGCGAAAGGTTAGCCGCCAGATAATTTTGTCCTACAGCAACAATCGGATTACGCGCCTCAAGAAGACTTTCTTCCCCCGGCTTATGCTGGCTTCGGCCACCGAGATAGACGCCGACGGCTTTGCCTTTAATTTCTTCAAGGGTATACCCCGCATGATGCCAGAGCTTCAAACACTCCTCCAAAGCTACCAGCGCTTGGGGATCCATCGCTTTCACATCCTGCTCGGGAAGCAGGAAGAATGCGGGATCGAATTGGGATACGTTATCCAGCACTCCTGCATAGAAGGAGGTGGAATGTCCCCAGCGTTCTGGTGGTACGTTGTCAATCGCCGAACGTCCTTCGGACAGCAGCCTCCAGTACGCTTCGAGCGTTTCGGCTCCCGGAAAGCGGCAGGAAAGCCCCACGATTGCAATATCCTCCGTACGAGGCGAGGAAGAAGGCGTATCTTGTGCATATTCGTTCGTTTGTTTACGAGAGTTCTCCGAGATGACATACTGGGCCATCTCCCTTTCTTGCTTGCGCGGCCCCTCTGCCGCCGCATCCTTGACAATGAGAGCTAAGGCATCTGGATAGGAACTCGACAGCCATGAGGCAAATTGCTGAATAGTCGGATATTCATAAAGAATGGACGGGTCAAGATTCACCCCAATCCTCCGGTTGATGCGCTGTAACAGCTGCGCCAAAATAATGGAATCAACGCCGTATTCCTGGAATGGCTCATCCATCTCCAAATGGGCGGGATCGATCCTCAATTCTTCGGCAAACAAGCCGAGCAGCCAAGCTTCCGCTTGTGCCGAAACAAGATTTGCACCTTCATTTTCCGGACGGAGGATCTGGTCTGAGACCGCTGCAATTGCTGACTGCCGAACCGCTCCTTCCCCTTCGGCAGCTTGGCGAAGGCTTCTCCGCATGAGTCTTTCAGGGTCCCACTTGGATCGATCAACGCTGGCTGGCATAACTACAGAACTACCTTTCCCGTTAAGAATGCGCTCCAACAGCTGCAAGCCTTCTGCATTCGCAATGCTTAGCAGACCACTCTCCTTGTACACGCGATTCGTCACTTCTCCCATTCCGGCTTCCTTCCAGTTCGGCCATTGGATGCTCACGATCGGTCCATCATGTCGATGAGCTTCGGAAAAATAATCCATATATGCATTCGCCATCGCATAATCGCCCTGTCCGGCGGAGAGAGACGGAATGATCGCCGATACCGAGGAAAATAGGACAAAAAATTTCAGCGGCTCTTCGCGAAGCTCGTGGTATAAGACGTTAAGGCCAGCAATCTTAGGCTCCAGCACTTCCTGAATCTCCGCTTCTGTCTTGCGGATGAAGGCCAGCGTTGTCATATCGGTCAAGCCGGCACAGTGAAGAACTCCGCCGATCGGCCCCATTGAACGCTTGATGTCATCCAGTGCCCTTCGGACCGCAGACCGATCGGATAAACGCAAAGCCAGCACTTGTACCTGCACACCTTGCGCTTCCAGCTCCCGCACAGCTTGAATTTTTTGCCCTACTGACGTATCCGCCGCAAGGAAGTCATCCCACTTCTCACGCGGAGGCAACTCCTCGCGTCCAGTCAGGACGAGTCGTTTCACCCCGTGATGCCGTACGAAATGCCGGGCGCATAAGGCGCCAAGGCCCCGGGTCCCTCCTGTAATTAACAGAGCGTGACCCTCTGGAAAAACTGCTGGCGCTACAGCCGCCTCATCACCCTCGTGCTGTTCTTCCAAAAGGCATTTGAACCGCAAACCGTTCCTGTAGCATACCTCCGCCTCCTCGCTGCTGGCGAAGAATTCGTCGGCAATTTGCTGCGCCAAAACCCGATCATCGGTCGAAACATCCGCATCCATATGTCTAGTTCTCAAATGGCCGTACTCGCTTTGAAGCATACGATAAAGTCCGGCTCGCGCGGCTCCCGTCAAATTAATGGCAGCCGGGTTCAGATAGGATTCCAAGCCTCGAGTAACGCCGAGGAGCATGATTCCTTCTTTATGTCCGTGCTCGATCAACAATTGAAGCCACTTCATCCAAGACTGCGGCTCGTCTTCGGAAGATCCGCATCCGACAAGATCGACCAAGCCGTCAAAGCTTGTCCAATCGCAATCCAACAATTGCTCTACCTGCCGCACATTCATAATCCGATGCTGCGGGAAATGTTCGGCAACCCGTTCAGCCAATTGTTCTGTCTCCGGATCGGTCAGGATCACGACGATACGATTGCTTTTCGCTTCTGAAACAGTAGGGCAGGGTACCCAGCTTTTCGTCAAAAAGCAGGTAGTCCGTCGTTCCGGGGAAGACTCCGGCAGATTCGTATTCCCGGTGAGGACAGTGCTGTTCTTTTCGCCCCCAGCTTGCAGGTATTCAGGAAGCCAATAACGTTCCTTAGCAAAAGGGTAAGTAGGCAAAGAAATGAGTCGTGGTGCCGCATCACCATATAGCTTACTCCAGTCGATGTTCAGTCCCTTAACCCAAAGCTCGGCAAGCCTTGCATATTTTCTTTTGACGATCCATGAATCGAGAGCGAGCGCCATATCTTCATCCGCTGTAAATATCGCCAGTGTCTCATTGTTTCGGTTCGCCTTGCCCCGGTAGGACTGCTCGGTGCCGCTCCTGCCTTGCACAAACTCGTTCAACTTCTCCTCGAGCTCTGACACGGTGCCTATGATCAGTGCCAGACGTTCTTCCATACTGTTGCGTCCAACCTGCAGCGTATAAGCGATGCGGTGTAAATCCTTTTCGCCAACCTTCCCCATACGGATGGTTACCAACAGTTGTTCAGCCTGTTCCCGAAGACTCTTTTCATTCTTGGCGGATAGCACGATGATTGCCGGCCCCTGCGCGCTGGTTTCCCATTCTGACGCTGCATCCTCTTGCGGAAAATACTCCTCAATGACAACATGAGCATTGACGCCTCCGATTCCAAACGAGCTTACGCCCGCACGGCGGGGCAATTCGCGCCCTTGCTTGTCCCGTAACGCCTGCCAATTCTCCGTGTTCTGCACGATGTAGAACGGACTGTCTTTCAGTTGAAGGTAGGGGTTCAGCGTCTCGCTGTGCAAGCTTTTCACCAAGGTTTTATGCTTCATTTGCAGCAAAATTTTGATAACGCCCGAGATGCCAGCGGCTAGCTCCAGGTGACCAATATTACTCTTCACCGAGCCCAAGCCGCAGCGATGATCCCCCATTTCCGAATCGTCAGTAGTGGCATACAACTCTTTGAACGCCGCTTTCAAGCCGTTGATCTCGATCGGATCTCCCAATTCGGTTCCCGTCCCATGGGCTTCGATGTACGTAACAGTCCTTGGATTCACGCCAGCTTTCTTGTAGGCCCTAATCAATAAATCAGCCTGCGCTCTCGGATTCGGAGAGGTCAGCGTATTAGCGCGTCCTCCATGATTTTCTGCGGTACCGCGAATCACCCCATAAATTGGATTCCGGTCTCGCTCTGCATCTTTTAGTTTTTTGAGAACGATCATCCCTACGCCTTCCCCTCTCACGTAACCATCCGCAAGGTTGGAGAAGGTTCTGCAGCGTCCATCGGCGCTCAACATGCCCGCTTTGCTGTAGCTGATATGGGCTTCTGGTGTCACAATTGTATTCACTCCGCCCACAATCGCCATCTCGCAATCTCCGCTCTGAATGGCTGAAGCTGCGCGGTGTATCGCTACAAGAGAGCTTGAACATGCCGTTTCGACCGGCTCGCTAGGGCCGTGAACATTTAAAAAATAGCTCAATCGATTCGGTCCGACCGAAGGAATCATGTTCCCCATCGTGGAATGGCCTTCAATCGGCAAATCGGCTTTGTGAAACAAATCCTTATATCCCGTATTCCCCGTCCCGACAAACACCGCCGTAGATGTTCCTGAAAGGCTCTGTGGGGAAATTCCCGCATCTTCGATTGCTTTCCAGGCATAAGTCATAAGAAGTCTTTGCTGAGGATCGATAAACTGGGCTTCCCTCGGCGAAATACCGAAGAACAGCGGATCGAATTCAGCCACGCCTTCGATAAACCCGCCCCATTTTATGTTCGTCTTGTTGACATCGCTGGCCGGATCTCCGTCATATTCGCGCCAATCCCAGCGATCTTTAGGGATTTCAGTGATGCAGTCCTTTTCTTCGATGAGATTTGCCCAGAATTCGTCGATGTCGCCCGCACCGGGGAATTTCCCGCTGATACCGATAATGGCAATAGGTTCGAATTCCGCCGTCTTATTGGGCTCCGCTAGTTGGGTAAAACGGTTTCTTCGACGGCTCAATATTTTATTTAAACTTGTATTCGAGACAGCAGGCTCTGCGGCTCTGCTTTCCACCGCCGCTACAGTGACAATTTCCGTCTGTGACGATGCTTTGCGGCTGTTCAATACGTCCCCGTACTCGCTGACTAGAAACTCCGTCAGATCTCTCAATGTTCCATACTCGAAAAAAACAGTCGGGGCAAGCTCGAGCGGATAAGCCTCATTAATTTGATTGGCAAAGACGGTAAACGAAATCGAATCGAATCCATATTCGCCAAGCTCCGTGTCCGCATCGAGATCCTGCAAAGAAACCTTGAGCAGATTTGACACCATCTGCTTAAGGGAATCTTGGAGTTCGTTGCGCAGGTCCCCGGTTTTCACGTCTGAATTAATCCTGCCTGCCTCGCTACTCCGATTCCCTTGTGTTGATTTTGGCGTTGGCGCTGCCAATATTTTTTGCTTGATCTTATGCCGATTGCCTTCAACGACAAGGACCTGGGTTTTCCCTGACGCGTAAGCGTCATATAGGGCTTGGATACCGGTCTCCGTTTGCATCGGAGCCAGTCCAAGATTCTGCATGATCAGCTTCTCGGTCTCTGCATCAACCTGCATCCCCCCTTCTTTCCAAAGGGGCCAGTTCATCGAGAGCGCTGTTCCTGTTCGCAGCGATTGCCTGGTCAACTCGTTTCTGTACCCGGCGTAAGCGTCCATGAATGCATTGGCTGCGACGTAGTCCGCCTGGCCGGGGTTGCCTAAGATTCCTGAAATAGATGAGAAAACAAAGAAGAAATCCAGCGCCAGCTCCCTGCTCGCCTCGTCCAAGTGCACCAAGCCGGATACCTTTGGAGCCATCACATCGATCAGCTCTTCTCTCGTCTTCTTGGCAATGACATTGTCCTGTATGATTCCCGCGCCGTGAATGATGCCGTCGAGATGACCGTACTCGCTCACGATCTCCCCGATCAACTGCCGAACAGCTTCAGCGTCGGTTACATCCAGCTGCTTGTACACTACCTGCAACCCCATAGCTCGAAGCATCTCCACCTGATGCTCCTTGTCTCCTCCCAAGGAACCGCGTCCCGTAAGGATCAAGGATGCATGCGGAGCTTTTTCGCCAATTTCCTTAGCGAACAGCAGTCCTAGCTTGCCCGCTCCTCCAGTAATGAGATATACCCCGCGGTCTTTCCACGGCAAGCCCGCATCCTTCCTCGGCTTTTGGTCCATTTCCCGCCATTCGGTTACGTAGCGTGTTCCGTCCACATAGCGAATATGATTATCGCCTGGATTTATTGCGTTTTCCTTCAACATCGCCGGAATGTTCACATTGTGAAGATCGTCGGAAATTTCAATTAACTGTCCGCTTAGCTTCGAATGTTCCAGTCCAGCCGTTTTCAGCAGTCCGGCAAGCCCACTGTAAATCTGTTCCTCACCCTGATGACAAACAACCGTCTGAATCAACAGATACCCCTCAGGCTTGGAAAGCAGTATGGCCTTGATGCGACCAAACACCTCGTCAGCATACGCTTCGAAGCGCTTGGAAGGCGTTCCAATTCGTGAATCCAAACAGATGATCTCGGCGTCCGGCAGATGGGATATTATGCGATCCCTCATAGCAGCTGCTGTATCGCACAGGAAAAGTAGATGCTTGTTATACTCGTATATGGGCTGCTCGGAAGCTGCCAGACGTTCCACCCAGATCGGTTCAAGCAACAAACGTTCGAGCTTGGACGAGGAATCCGTGAACGACTGACCCCCGCCTTCTAGCACTCTAGCCGAGAAGCCTCTGATCTTGATGCGCAGCACTCCCAATTCATCGCACAGATCGACATCAACGCGTTGTACCGGGTCACCAACCAAATTTCCTTGGCTGAATCGGGCATATGCCCACATTTGGGAGGTACATGGGCCATACACTTCCAACTCCTCCAGAGCAAAAGGCAACAATAGCTTATCCTTGGCTCCCCCTTGCATGATGCAGATCGTGGCGGTCTGAAGAGCCGAATCCAATATGCTGGGATGCAGCACATAGGAATCCAGCGTTTTAACGACCGAGGCGGGCAGAACCAATTTCGATAGTATTTGCCTCTCGCCTACGTACAGGCTTTGTATGCCTTGAAAACCCGCACCAAAGGAGATACCGAGACTACGTGCATCCTCGTAAAAAGCTGTGGAAGACAGCTCGCCCGCCTTGCAGCGATTCTGCAATTCATTCAGATCCCATGTCTGGGCCTGCGATGCCTCCATCCTTTCCGCCATGCCCTGACCATGCACAACCGCGTGATCCTCAATAGCCGAAAGACTATAGATTTCGTAGCCGATTTTCCCGTCCTCTTCTGGGAATAAGCCGATATGCACCTCGATGGGCGTATCGCCTGAGACGATTGGTTGAATCCATACTACATGCTTCAAACGGATTCCCGCTTGCTCCTGCTGGGTCCTTCCTAGCGACAGCTGGATGGCCGCTCGGGCCATCTCCAAATAAGCGACCCCAGGTAGAACTGGATTTCCCCGCACCACGTGATCGGCCAAAAAGAATTCCTTCCCCGTAAAGGTGGAGCTGAACCGCTGTTCCAGCAAATCTGATGTATTAAGATGCAGCAAAGGATGCAGACAGCTGACTTGTCCTTTTTCCGATGCCGCTGCCAACGCTGAAGCTGTGACACGCTTCGAGTCGGGCCGAGGAATCGGGAAACGTTCCTGGGCAAAAGGATACGTCGGCACGCTCATCCGGCGGGGTCTCGCCCCCTGGTAAAGCAGCGTCCAGTCGACGGCCATTCCCCGGCTCCACGCCTCAGCCAGCTTGCTTAATTTGCCTCTGGTGATCCAGCCACGAACCAGCGCCGCGCTGTCTTCTTCATCCTCCAGCAATGAACCCCCTTCTTGCTTGCTTTCCCCTTCAAAGGTGTTAAGGCTCCGTTTGCCGACCTGCCCTTGCAGATAGGCCTGCAGCTGGCGCTTCAGCTCCTCCGCTTGCTGCGCGACAAACGCCACCCGGCTGTCCATCGCTTCCCTTCCCACTTGGAAGGTGTAGGCCAGTTCCGACAGACTTCCGCTCTCTAGTCTGCATGCTTGCACGAAGTCCAGCAGCGTCTCGACATATGCTCTTAGCCGCTCCTGGTTTTTAGCCGACACGGGGATGATATACGGACCGCTGCCCGTCTCTTCCCTTTCCGCTCTCCGATACGCCTCGAAGATCGCGTGCGTGTTCGTTCCCCCGAGTCCAAAGGAGCTTAGCGCCGCCCGATGGGCATCCTCTCTTGCTTCCAGCCTTCTCCGGCTCTCCACCACATAGAACGGCGAGTTATCCAAATCCATATTCGGGTTCGGTTCCTTGTAGTTGATCGTCGGTGCCAGCTCGCCATGATACAAGCTCATCGCGACCTTAATACAGCCCGCCATTCCGGCCGCCGTGTCCAGATGGCCGATGTTCGTCTTCACCGAGCCGATTCCGCAATACTGCTTCTGCTGCGTATGCTCCCGGTACACCGTGTTTAGTGCCGACAGCTCAATCGGATCGCCAAGCTTTGTCCCCGTTCCGTGCGCTTCGATGTACGAGATGCTCTCCGGATCAATGCCGGTCGTCTCCAGCACCTGACGGATCACGTCCGCCTGGCCTTTGACGCTCGGCGCGTAGAAGCCTACCTTATCTGCTCCGTCGTTATTCAGCCCGATGCCTCGGAGCAGCGCATAGATGTGATCGCCGTCCGCTACCGCATCGGCGGCTTTCTTCAGCAGAACCACCGCTGCGCCTTCCCCTCCTGCCATGCCGTCCGCCGACTCGTCGAACGCCTTGACATGTCCGTCGCTGGAGAAGTTCAGGCCCGCTTGATGCACATAGCCGATGCCTGCATCGGTATGCAGGGTCGCTCCGCCGACGAGCGCATACTTCGCCTCGCCCAACTGCAAGCTCCGATATGCCGAATAGAGACCGACTAGCGAGGAGGAACAGTTGGCATTCACAAAGTAACTCGGACCTTTCAGGCCTAGCTTGTGGGAGATCATCGTCGGGATCGTGCCGCTCTGTGCCAGCACCCAGGACACATAGCCGTCCGGTGTTCCCAGACTCTCCGTCGACTCCTCGGGGAGCAAAGAGCGGTACCCATTGTTGCTGGCTGTCATAAACACGCTTGTTTGCGGAATCTCCCTCGCCACGTATCCGGCGTCTTCTACCGCCTTCCAGGCATGCAGCAGCAGCAGCCTCAGCTGCGGATCCATAAAACCGGCATCCTTCGGCGAGAGGTTAAAGAAACCCGGATCGAATCGGTCTTTGCCTTCAATCGTAGACTGCACGGGCACGTAGGCCGCATTCTCCGCCAGCTCCTCCGATACGCCCAGCTCCCGAAGTTCTTCTTTCGTAAAGAACGTCAGGCTCTCCTTGCCTGTGAGCAAATTGTTCCAGAACTCAAAGTGATTCCCCGCCCCCGGAAACTCGCAGGAGATGCCGATAATCGCCAGGCTATCCCGATACGCTCCGGGCAGCTCCGAACCCTGGTTTTCGGAAGGCTCCCCTTGAAGCACGCTGTCTTCGGAGCTGCCGTCTTCCAGCGCTTGCTCTCTCACCGTATCTAATGCTGCTTGGCCCTTCTGTTGCCGGGCAATATAGGCGGATATCGCTTGAACGGTCGGGTATTCGAACAGGTCCATCGCGGTGAACTTACACGCCAGCTCTTTCCGAATGCGGTCAGCTGCAGCGACTGCAAGCAGCGAGTCCCCGCCGACATCGAAAAAACCATCGCGGCTGCCAATTCCCTCGACCTGCAGCACTTCCTGCCAAATCGCCAGAACAGCCTCTTCCACTCGGGATTCCGGCAAGCTTGTGGCGTCCGCTCGCTGTACGGTCACCCTCCGGGCCTCGAGTTCCTTGCGGTCGATCTTTCCGCTCGGCGTCAGCGGCATTCGGTCAATGCGAAGGACATGGGCAGGCACCATATAGTCGGGCAAACCCACCTTCAGGTGACTTTGCAGCTCGCCTGCTGTTGGAGCGGTCTTGTCCTCGCGGGCGGTATAATACGCAACGAGCGTCTTATGCTCCCCGGACTGCTTAACGACCGCGACGGCGTCTTCGATGCCAGAATGCTCGCCGAGCCGGCTTTCAATATCTCCGAGCTCAATGCGGAAGCCCCGCAGCTTCACCTGATTGTCGATCCGTCCCAGATATTCGATGTGTCCGTCCGGCAGCCATCGTGCCAAATCGCCTGTCCGGTACAGCTTCGTACCTAGTTGGAACGGGTTGTCGACGAACTTTTCTGCTGTCAGCGCTGGCTGGTTATAGTAGCCTCTGGCCAACCCGTCGCCTGCAATGCATAGCTCGCCGGGGCTGCCGATTGGCACCGGCCGCAGTTTGTTATCAACGATATACACTTGCGTGTTCGCAATCGGCCTTCCGATCGTTATAGGCTCTTCCGATTGAATGAGGTGAACCGTAGACCAGATTGTCGTTTCAGTAGGCCCGAACATATTCCATGCTTCCGTGCCCGTACTTACGAAATACTGTTTCAGCTTAGATGGCAGCGCTTCGCCTCCACATAGCGCTTTGACCCGCTCTTCATTTTTCCAGCCCGTTTGAAACAACATCGACCATGTAGCCGGCGTAGCTTGGATAATGGTCGGCCGAACCGCTTGAATTTCCTTCATCAGCTTTTCCGCATCTTTACTTACGTCCGACTTGCAGAGATAACATTGAGCGCCCATCAGCAAAGGCAAAAACAACTCCAAGCCGGCGATATCAAAGCAATAGGTGGTTACCGCAAGCAAGCGATCCTCGGCCCCTAGCCCAGGCTTTTGAGACATGGAAAACAAAAAATTGACGAACGATCTGTGAGAAATCATAACGCCTTTAGGTTTTCCTGTACTTCCAGAGGTATATAGCACGTATGCTAAATGATCCGGTCTCACATTTTGCTTTAGAGTACGGCCTTCAGCACTTTGTATAATTTCCCTCCCATCTTGGTCTAATAAAATGACTTTCTCTACCCTTCCGAACAGTTTGTTTCGAAGTTCGGATTGTGTCAGCAGAACAGACGCCTTGCTGTCTTCTAGCATGTATGCGAGCCGTTCTTCGGGATAATCAGGATCTAGAGGAACATAAGCAGCACCAGCTTTCAAAATCCCCAGCAAGCCAACAATCATGTCCAGCGAACGCTCTACGCAGATGGCTACTGTACGGTCGGGAACAATATCTAGCGTTTGCAAATAAATGGCCAAAAGCGTGCTTTTCTCGTCGAGTTCACGGTACGTGAGTGATTCGTTACCGCAGACTGCTGCAATCGCGTCCGGCGTCTTTCCTACTTGCCGCTCGAACAACTCATGGATGCACGCATTCGGATAAACGGCTTGGGTGGCATTCCACTGGTGAAGAACGGTGTATTCCTCTTTCTCTGAAAGCAAAGAGTATTGATCTAAAGCTAAAGCAGGATTTCGAATCAGCGATTCCATAAGATTCATGTAGGAGTCGCCTAACTTTTCAACTGTCGGAACGTCAAATACATCTGCGTCGTACTTGATGTTCAACGCCATCCGATCTTCCTCATCCCATAGCTCGAAAATCAGTTCAAATTCGCCTTCCTGATGAAGGCCATCTACGAATTCAACGGAAAAGTCCAATGCATATTCGTTTATCAGCTTCTTATAGCTAGTCGATTGCAAGAAGTTTTGCGAGTAAAAGGCCGTTTGGAACAGAGGTGATGCTCCCAGGGACAACCTATTTCTGTCCTGTACCATTCGTGGCAGCGGATAGACGGCATGATCCATCCCATCAAGCATAGTAAGCTGCAAGTTTTGAAGGAACTCTAGAAAAGTAGCCTGTTCCTGAATCTGCTCTCTGATCGGAATCATATTCAGAAAATTCCCAATCATAGACTCAAAACGTTCTTCGGGCCGCGTCATGACCGGCATGCCAACAATTACATCCTCTTGGCCCGCATACCTGTTCAATAAAATCATATAGCCAGCCAACAGTACGGTCGTCATGCTTATGGAATGGTTGGAAGCAAACGATTTGATTGCGTTCGCGAGTTCGGCAGAAATCAGTTTGCTGCTGGTTTGCCCGTTCCTGCTCTGTCTAGACGTTTTGGACCGATCCGTGGGCAACTGTAGGTTAGGCAGGGTTTCGGATAACTGCTGTAACCAGTAGGATCGGTGTTTTTCGACTGCTTCGCCCGACAACATATTCTGCTCCCATGTCACGTAATCGTCGTAGGTTTCTGTTGAAGGTTGAGCTATCGGTATCTTTCCTTGCACAAGCTGCTTGTAACCGTCCAGCAAGCTATGCATAAACGTTATCGAAGAAATGCCGTCAAATATAAGATGATGAATCACCACAAGCAGATAATGCTCTTCTTCAGATCGCGAGAACATATACATGTTCAACAAAGGACGGCCTTCGGCAACAAAAGGCTTTTTTGCCTTTTCTTTGAGATGAGGGATAACTTCGCTCTCTTTCAGCATCGAGATATCCTCCATTGTCATCGACAATGATTCGGAAGGATGAATCGTTCTGCGTGGGACTCCATCTACTTCTTCAATGACACTTGTCAAGATCGGATGCTGCTCGAGTACATATCTCAAAGCCAGCTTTAATTTCTCGATATCTAACTTGAAGGCAAACCGGAAGCCTAGAGGAATGTGGTAAACGTTAGATTCAGGATCCATTTTCTGTAGAATCCACAATCCTTTTTGCACCTCGGAAAGCTGTCCCCGTGACGCTCGTTTCTCTCCGCTCTCCTTGAAGGCTACTTCATTCCCGTTGACACCTGGCGCTGCAGCGTGCTGTTCCGTCGTCTTCATAAATACACGCTCCGCCAATAATTCAAGCGTCGGATGCTTATACAGCTCCCTAGCCGTCATCTTGATCCGGTAACTCTTTTCGATGAGGCGAAGGAGTTTCATCATCTTAATGGAGTTCACGCCGAGGCTGAGGATATTCGTACCCGCCTCCGTCCAGTCCCTACTTATCCCTAGTTCCTCTTCAAAGCAGCGGACCAGCTCTTTCCAAATGGCCTCTGGGGTCCACCTGACCTCTTCTCTGACAGCTAATTGGCTGCGTGCCTGCAAAACCGCCCGTGACATCCGCTCCAGATTCTCCTGCAAACCGGCAAATTCCCCGCTTTCAAAGGCTTTTCTTAGCTGAGGACGCTGAATTTTACCGATCGCTGTTTTGGGAATCGCGTCATGATCCAATGGCAACACATACTCTGGAGCTATGCCAATCGTCATAGCAACATGAGTGCGAATCGTTTGAAGAAGCTCCGTCATTTGAAATTCGTCCAACGAACGGGACGGCACGAAGAAGATCGCCAATTGCTCCGTCGCATCTTCCTGCATGCGGATCGCGCAAGCGGCCGTATAAGAAGTTTCAATTTCCGGAAGCTCCTCGACAGCGGACTCGATCGCGTAGCTGTAATAGTTGACACCGTTAATGATAATGGCATCTTTAGTCCGACCCGTCAGGGTTAGACGTCCTTCGCGCATAAAGCCAAGATCTCCCGTCTCAAACCAGCCGTCCTCTGTAAATACACTTTGATTTAGCTCAGGCTGTCGGTAGTACCCGCTGGTAACAGACATGCCTCTAACTTGCAGTCGACCGATGGAGCCTTCGGACATCAATTGATGGTGATCATCAACAATCCGAATCGATAAGCCTGGAATCGGCAAGCCGACCTCCACGAAATCGTCTTCGTCGCGAGTGGTGCTGCGCATAAACCGATTTGAAAAAATGACGCCAGAGGAAGTTTCGGACATTCCCCAAGCTGGGCGAATGGCGTCCGCGGGCAGTCCTTGAGGCTCCAGCAATGCCAAAAAGGTACGCCCTACCTTAGCCACTGTGGCTTCTCCACCGTTAAACATGTAGCGCATCGAGGAAAGGTCCCATTTGCGGTTGCTGATTTCTTCCGAATAATCGTTCACGAGTCCAAAAGCAAAATTCGGTGCCCATGTGACGGAAGCCCGGTAACGGTTGATCCCGTCCAGCCAACTCAAAGGATCAAGCAAGATGCTCTGGCCCGTAACGTTGATCTCTTGACAGCCGAGGTACACATCACGCAAATGCATCATAAAAATTCCGCCAACATGATCGAACGGCATCCAGTTGAAGGTCACATCCTGATTGGAAAATCCATACATCTGGATCATGCCTTTGACCATACTTAGAACATTGCTGTGACTCAACATGACAGCCTTAGGGGCCCCTGTACTTCCAGAGGTTAAGGCTAATATCGCCAGATCCTCCGTCAGGGCTTGATGCCAGTGGTTCGCCTTTTCAAATGCCAAAAGCTCCTCGATAACAAGCCATCGAATCTGATTCAGCCCCATCATGTCTGCCCAGTCCTTCAGTTCAGGCAGCATCTCCCGGTTGGTGAGAATCGGCGGGTGATCCAGAATAACCCAAGCATCATGCAGCTTTTGGGCTGCGCTGCCCCTCTCTGCATAAGTTGGAGCAACAGCCAGAGGAGCGGGAACACATCCGGCCAATGCGCATCCCCAAAACGCTGGGATGAACTGCTCATTATCGGCAAGCTGCATCAGCACCGCATCCTGCGGCCGCAGACCTGAATGGAGAAGCCCCTGTACGACACGTCTCGCGTCATCCCATAGGCTGCCATACGATTGTTGCACTTCCGAGCCATCGGAAAGCAGATAGACGATTCCTCGACTTTCTCCATACGCTCGAGCCGTTCTATTCAAGGTCTCGGCAAGAGTGACCGGATGTTGTTCCTCCGATATTAGTTCCTCTCCATGAGAGATTGATGTGTGAGTATGTACTGTGGGTTCTATGGAAATCTGATCATTTCTCATAACTACCTCCATTTACTCCGCTATGAAATCGAATTACGAACCGTATAATTCAGATATCCTTTTTTTCACATCTTCATGATGAAACGTTTTTTCGTGCATCGCTAGCTCTTGTTGTATCGTTTTGGACAGTTGCTCGCGAAGCGGAGCGACGAGATGTTCCTTTAACGTCACCAACGAGTATCTTGGCTTTTCTGCCAGCTGCCGGGCCAACTCCAAGGCATGGCTTAAGACCTGATTGCGGGGTAAAACCGGAATGGCGATTCCGCGTTTCTCGAGGTCGGCCCCTCGGTAATTCCCTGCATTCATAAGCATTTCCTGAGCGAGAGTAAAGCCTAATTTTTGCGGGACGATATAAGTAGCTCCCATACCGGGCGTAAATCCATACCTCATGAAGTTCGTCGTGTATAGGCTCTCCCGGCTCAATATGACAAAATCTGCAAATAAACCCATCACGAAGCCTCCTCCAATTCCGTGCCCCTGCATAGCGGCAATAACGGGAATGGGACAGTCCAAGGCTAGAGAATACAGGCTATCGTCCGTAAATTTTATTGAGCCTTGCTGAATTTTTAACAAGCCTTCCTGCGTTCCGCCGGTTGAAAAATAACTGTCATATCCGGTTAGAATCACAGCTTTATAATGGGGATGGGAGCGGATCATCTCGAAGGATTGATTTAACCCCTCGATCAACTCCTTGGAAAAGGCATTTCGATGCGTTCTATCCTGCATCTTTACTTGCACGATTTCCGGCTCAATTTCAAGCAGCTCAACTACAGAAAACATCATCGCCTCCTCCTTCCAAGCATCTTCGGTTCCTCTCCTACTGCCTACTCATTCATCCTCCCACGGGAACTTTCCCGTGCGTACGTAGCGGATGATACCTTCTTGATTGCGGGGGACAGAGAACATCTCCTTATTCGCATTCAGGGCTAGTACCTTTGCACTTTGCAGGCTATCATCCAGGCTTGTGGCATAATCTTTATACGAGGCGATTCCCGTCTTGGATAGCCGTCTGAGACGCAATAAATGTTTGCGCAGCAACCCTTCGCTCTGCGTTTCGTATGCATCCACCAGTCCCCAGGCAGCGGCCTGTGAGCCAGAGAACGATTGAGTTGTTAACGTCAAATAATGGGCTCTTTGAAACCCGACCCGACGTGTGAGAAAGGGAAGCACGCAAGCGGGATAAAGGCCGAACAGCATCTCAGACAAGCTGAACTGCGCCGTTTCATCCGCAATGACGATATCGCTGGCTGCGACAAATCCTACGCCTCCGGCATTCACTTTCCCGCGAACATGAGCGACAGACACATATGGCCCCAATGCCAGCTTCAGCCATACTCTATACAACGGTTCCGGATCGTGAACATGGTCCAGGCTGCTGCTCCATTCCTCCTGCAATTCTTGAAAATCAGCTCCGAAACAGAACACTTCGGGCAACCCTTCTAAAACGACGACGTTAGCCGTGTTGTCACAAATCGTCAGAATGTGCAAGCATTCTTGAACGAACCGATCATTGA
The DNA here is from genome assembly GCF_059383895.1 of Paenibacillus sp. J22P59. NCBI lineage: Bacteria > Bacillati > Bacillota > Bacilli > Caryophanales > Paenibacillaceae > Paenibacillus > Paenibacillus sp. J22P59. The sequence continues at coordinate 420,471 of NZ_JBXENX010000001.1, read as the reverse complement.
TCGTGTTATTGGCTTCAGGACGATGAAACCTAATGAAACAGATCGACTCCTGAAAACGGACTTGCAGGGTTTGATAGTTCATCACATCCATATATATTTACGATGAAACTCGGAAATTTCGTTCAGATACAATCTCCCGCTGGAAGCATTCATAATTCCCGGGATCCATTCAAGATCTAATTTCGCGTTACGGGTCCCAAACCGAATCGCCCGATTTCCCTTGAATATATCTTCATACTCGTCCAGAGACAGACGATAGCGTTCGTCCAAATGCCGCGACAGTCCGAATCTCCGCTGGCGCTCCAATCCTTGCGGCGTAACTACGCCGCTGAAAAATTCGGAGCAACAGCCCGATCCGTAGGAGAAACATCCAACGCGCTTCGGAGAATCCATTCTGGCGTGATCGATCGTACTAGCCAGTGACAGCAATAACGTCGCCCCCATGATGTTGCCTACCCGTTGACAATAGGTCATGCCTGGCTTTACGCGCTTAATAAAATCGGCTTCAATTTCATCGTTGTTGGCTTTTGCTATCCTGCGCATCATTGTCCGATGAGCCCCTTTTACCATCCCTCCGAAAGGGGTGTGAAAGGCCAGATAATGAAATGTGCTTCTATAATCAGCTTCAGGCACCCGACGCTTGTATTCCATATAAGTTTGCTCACAGCAGTCCAGATAGGACATCAAGGACAGATCCGCATCCCCAGCCTCGCTGTCCGGAGCTGGCCGACAGGTATCCATAACTTCATAGCCGTAATAGCCATTCGCCCCCACGTCCGCTTGAAATACAATGGGATTCTCGCCAACCAATACGGCTACGGCGCCAGCTCCAGCGCTTGGCTCGGAATAGGACCAATCCTCACTTAGAGCGTCGCCTCCTTCGACTGCCAGAAACCGCGAGATATCGCTGGCAATGACCAGAGCCTTCGCTCCGGGTGAGGTTTGAGACAAAATAAAGTTAATGGCCATCTGATAGCCGGCTGTTCCCGAATAGCAGGCTTGTTTGATCTCAAACAAACGGCAGTTCCGAGGAAGCTCTAGATAATGATGAATATAAGTGCTAAGAGATTTTCCGAAATCAATGCCTGATTCCGTACACGTAATAAGCAGCTCGATCCGGCTCTTTTCGGCCTCGGTTAAAGAATCGAGAATGGGTTTTGCCGCATTAACACCGAAAGTAACCGGATCTTCATAAGGCAACGCCACGGCCTTCTCTTTCATCAACAAATTCTCGAATCGGGCCGTATCCAGATTGCGGTGTTTTACCAATTGCATGACATCCAAGTAAGCCGTGCCGCCAAAAATATTGATCGCTTCTATTCCCGCAGAAACCATCGCGAACCTTCCTTTCACATACACATTCAAATGTTTTGCAAACAAACGGCTGTATTGATTCCGCCAAAGCCCAAACTTAAGTTTAAAGCATTCGTTATTCCGCAAGTGATGGATTGATCTCCAACCCAGTTCAGGCCGGGGTCCAAGGGGTCCTCCAAATTTCTAGAGGGATGCAGGCGGGATTCCCGCATTTGCAATAAGGTTGTGACGAGTTCTACCGCACCTGCCGCCGTGAGGCCGTGACCGGTAATAGATTTGGTCGTATTCAACCTGACATGCGAAAGTCCGCAATCGCGAATCGCCTTGAGTTCTGTCTCGTCTCCAATCAGGGAACCCGAACCATGAGGATTCAGATAATCAATCTCTCTGGCAGAAAGTCCAGATTGCTTGAGTACGCTCTTAATGACTTGAACTTCTCCATTCAGAGAAGGATTCGGGTTTCTATTGGCATCCATCTTCACTGCCCAACCCGTAACGGCCGCATAGGGCTTGACCTGACGGCTCTTGGCCGTCTCTGCCCGCTCAATTACCAAAGCTCCGCACGATTCTCCATAGATGAAACCATCTCGGTTGCGGTCAAACGGTCGGCAGGCCAGCGCGGGATGATCTGGATAGCGGTCGGTTCCCATTGCCCCTAACGCTCTTAATGCCTGACATTCCAGATAAGAAAGATCCATCAGAGCTCCTAGCGCAATACAAATATCCACCTGACCAGACATTACCGCTTGCACCGCTTGAATGACGGCGAGCTGACCGCTTGCCGAAGCTCCACCCAGCGTATAAGCCAGTCCTTGAATCCCGAATTGTTCCGTACACAGTCCGCAAAGATCGCTGTCCATAAACGACAGCCCATAAGAAGGGGGGATGAATTCAGCACGGTCACGGTAAGTCTCGAAGGTTTGAACCATCTCTCTTTGTTGAACATTTGACCCTCCGATAATGAGTCCAATGCGACTTGGATCGGCCAAATCCAATTTTGCATCCACCCAGGCTTCGTATAAGGTAACCAGGGACACCTGCCCTGAGAAAGATGCCTTTCGCAGCAGCTTGCTCGAAATCGCTTCGAGACCCGACAAAGTAGAAATTTCAGAGCCTATAAATCGGCTTTCCTTCTGCCTGCCTGGACGCTGCATGACATGAAAGGCTGTACGGCCAGACAAGAGCGCCGGCCAATAATCCTTCTTTCCTTGGCCGATAGACGCTGTCACGCCTACTCCTGTCACAAGCACATCAGGCCGATTGGAGTTTCCCATGCAGCACCTCGACCAGTTCGCCTATATTGCTGACTCCAGCCAATTCTACGCGAGGGATGCGAAGAGATAGTTCTTCAAGCACCATGCTAATAATCTCGGCGCGTTCCACCGAATCCGCTCCCAAATCCGACAGCTTGTCCCCAAATTGAAACGAATGCTCCTCCAGTCCGGGAAGAACCTGGCGGATGTTGCGGATCAATATTTCAACAATAATTTCTTTATTCATTCATGCTTCCTCCTCGAAATATGATGTTGATTCTTTCCGTTAAACGGGAGCAGGAATTTTATCCTGTTCGGCAGGGAGAAGCAGCGAGACAAGTTTACGATTGATTAGCTCTGCTGTGTCGATCATCAGCTTCTCTCCAATCTCATCCACATGCCGCTTTCTCCAGTTCTCGAGCTCTGTCCCTTTCACCCACTGGTTGAAAGCGCCCAATGCCGGGCCGCAGTGGATCTGATAATCTACCATTGATTCTTCGCTGCCGCTCAAGGCCAGACGCGAACTGTATCCAAAGTACCACTTAAAAATCAGAGCCATTTTGTGCTTAGGGTTTTGTTCGGCCTTATCAATCTCGTTCGGATAACGGACTTTCAGTTCCTCATAGACCTGTTCAAAGCTGCGTTTAAAATATTTATTCTGAATCTGCTCAGATATAGACGAATCGATTTCATTCAACGAATTATATCGCCGATAGATTTCGTACAGTTTATTGGCACGGGCGGGAAAAAACACGCCTTTTCTCAGCACCTGCACCTTGCTGCCCATCTCGAACATGTCTCCGGCGGGTGCGTAATCCGTATCCTGTACGTTCATCTGCTGTAGCAAATCCTTCACCCTGTCGCTGGTTCCGGCCTCCACCGTACATTGGTTAATAGAGCCCGTCAGAATGAAGTCGGCCCCCAGCATGAAAGCAGCCAGTGCTGCCTCCGGCGTTCCAATCCCTCCCGCCGACCCGATGCGCACCTTTTTCCGGTAACGGTACTTCGCCATCATATCGTCCCGCAAACGGAGCATCGCCGGCATGAGCGTATACGCAACACCGCTGTCCGTATGGCCGGCCGAATCAGCCTCCACACAGATGTCATCTGCCACCGGCAGTTCTCTAGCCAATTCGGCTTCTTGCCGAGTGATCAAATTCTCCGCCACAAGTGCTTGGAGGATGATATCTGAGGCAGGGCTCAAAAAAGCTTCCGCTACCTCCGGTCGTGAAACTTTAGCTATGATTTTGTGTTTGGCTACCACTGCTCCGCTTGCATCCCGAAACAAGCCTTTTGCACGAAAACGTACTAACGAAGAGGGCGCATTCAAAAACGCTGCAGCCTCAAGATGCTGAACGTTCATTTTTAGAAAAAGCTCGATCAGACTATTGTCATTCTCGGCATTTTTCCAATTGTGAACCAGATTGACACCGTAGGCCTGCCCAGGGGAAATCTGACTTTGAATGTATAAAATATTCTCTTCCACCTGTCGCACACTCATCCCGCCAGTGCCCAGGAAACCCATCAAACCGGACTTTGCCAGCTTCACAACCATTTCTTGCGAAGCGATCCCTCTGTACATGCCTCCCGCCAAATAGGCGTACTTCAGGTTATAGTCTTTCTTGAATTCGGAGCTTCCCAAAGATGAGGCAGTTAACGTCGGATACACAAACTTAGCATCCGCAACCGTCTCAGAAGACGCAGTGGATACTGGTTCAGAGGCAGCTTCCAACTCCTCATCAGGATCGGACTCTCGGATGATCTTCTGAATCATACCGGCAAGCACTCGACCCGGTCCGATCTCTTCAAACTCCATCTCGCCTTGCTTCAAGAGATATCGTATACTTTCCACCCATCGCACAGGGCTGCTAATCTGTTTAGCTAGAGTTGCGCTCAGCTTTTCATATTCATAGGGTCTTGCCTCAACGTTAGAAATGACCGGAAGGGATAAAGGAAGGAAATAAAAAGATTCCAGATACCGTTCAAATTCCTTTTGAGCTTCGCTCATGTATCGGGAATGAAAGGCTCCGCTGACCTTAAGGGGGACGACCATCTGAACGCCGGCAGCGGCTTCGAAAATAGTTTTGGCTTTTTCGATTTCGGCGCTTCTGCCAGAGATGACGATTTGGGAAGGGGTATTGTAATTGGCAACATCGATTCCGTCGAGGCTATGTGCCTTCAGCACCTTTGCTACCTGCTCTTTCCGGAGACCTATGATCGCAGCCATACCTCCTCCTGTCACCAGACCCATCAACTCGCCTCTCTTTTTGACAAGTCGCAGCCCTGTTTCAAAATCGAAGGCTCCGGCGGCAAACAGCGCATTGTATTCCCCGAGGCTGTGTCCGGCAACGAAGTCCGGTTTTTTGCCGGTTTCTTGAATATGACTCAAATACGTCAAAGCATTCACAACAAATAAAGCAGGTTGCGTAAATTGAGTTTGGTTCAATTGGGAATTGGAATCTTCGGTGCATAGCTGCTTGATGGAATAGCCTAGCACTTCGTCTGCCTTTGCGGTCAGATCCCCGAATGCATCGAAGAGCTTACTTCCCATTCCTTTATATTGCGAACCTTGACTAGGAAATACATACGTCAGCATGAACTGGACCACCTCTCCGACTCTTACATATGTTATGGACGGAATAAGTTTTGGAGTGTATGCAAGCTTTTAAGTTCCTGGTTAAAGGGGGTGCTGATTGAAAAACAGCGCTGTCCGAATTTCTCTTTGTCCTGTTGCTTGATAAAATTAGCGAGCGTTCCCGAGGGTCCCACATCTACATAGACGCATTCATGTAAATTCTCCAAATAGCGAATGGCCGCTTGAAAGCGAATGGGCCTCCTTACGATTTCCCAAAAAAACTGGGCATCGACTTCCTTCGCCAATCCTCCATGAAGACAGGAGATGATTGGAATTGCAGGTTTCCGGTACGACTTAGCTTGCGACAAATAGATAAATTCTTTTTCTGCAGGTTCGATCTGAGAGGAGTGAAAAGCGTAGGAAACAGCCAGCCGTTGGTGCAGGATTTGCTCTTGTTTAAGAAATTGAGCAACCATTCCCAACTGCTCTTCCCCGCCCGAAACTACGAAATGCGAGCTGTAATTAACGGAAGCCAGCTCACAATTCTCGTATAACTGACGGGCTTCGTAATAGAAATCAGGATTGTTCATAATAGCGATCATGCCGCCTTTGGCACAGCTTTGTTCTATCGCTGAGGCTTGCTGGGCCACGCACGCTGCTATATCTTCAACAGGCAGAACACCGGCTATCGCCGCACTGGTAAACTCCCCCAAGCTCGTACCGAGTACGTAATCTGGTTTGATCCCTAGTTCTAGCAAAACCTGATACAAGGCATACTCCACCATAAAAATAGCGGTGTGAGTGTATAACAGCCGATCAAATGGATCCGAGAGCCCTTTTTGCGGATGATAGATTTCGCTTGCGACGGATATACCCGTGTAGGGAACCATTAACGCATCTAATCGCAGCATCCAATGGCGGAATGTGGGATGATGCTTCCAGAGTTCCTTCCCCATGTGATAGTATTGAGAACCTTGTCCAGAAAACAGGAAAACAATCGGTTTGCCCATACCTCACCTCGTCTTATAAGTCCGTCGTTTCCCGGTCCCTTCTAATCTTGGCTATCATGCCGGTCAGGACCCGCCCTGGCCCGATTTCCTCAAAAACTGATTCCCCTTGTTCTAATAAATAGTCAATGCTTTCCGTCCATTTGACGGCAAAGCTAATTTGATCAGATAAAGACTGAGCAATCTGTTCATGTTTGTATGGCTTGGCGCTGACATTTGAAATGACCGGAATGGATAATGGCTGAAACGTATAGGACTGGAGAAACAACTTGAATGCTTCTTTGACTTCCCGCATATAACGGGAATGGAATGCACCGCTGACATTTAGGGAGACGAACTTCTGAACCGTGTCGTTGCTTTCGAAAATCGGTCGGACCTTCTCGATATCATCTTTGCGGCCGGAAATCACGATCTGAGTGTCCGTGTTATAATTGGCGACATCAATGGAGGATAATTGGTTTCTCTCCAATACATCCTCAACTTGCTCGGCTTTTAATCCGATAACGGCAGCCATTCCGCCTCCGCTGACAGCACTCATCAACTCGCCTCTTTTTTGCACAAGCTCGAGCCCTGTTTTGAAATCGAAAGCTCCGGCGGCAAAAAGAGCATTATATTCACCTAGACTATGCCCCGCTACGTAATCTGGCCTCCTTCCAGTTTCTATTATTTTACTCAAATAAGATAAAGCGTTCACAACGTACAAGGCCGGCTGAGTATACTGAGTCCTACTCAAATAGGCATAAGGATCTTCCAGACACAGCCTCTTAATCGAGTATCCCAATACGTCATCCGCTTGATCTGTCAGATCCGGAAATTCATCGAAAAGAGTACGTCCCATACCTTTGTGCTGAGAGCCTTGACCGGGAAATACGTAAGTGCTCATTCGTTATTAAATCAACTCCTATTTTATGATATTTATTGTTTTATGAGGTTAATTTTACACTTTTACCCATTCTACCGTAATAATATATAGTAGGGTATTGAACCTGTCAATAAGTGCTTTTTGACATTGTAAAAATGATAGAAATGGCGAAACGTGACATTCGATGATGTGAGTGATAAACGTTCCCTGCTCATTCCATTTATGGTAAGCTAGGTGGCGAACAGCAGTTAACAATACTTTTTTAGGAATTCGGAGACCCTCGATATGCCTGACGGCAATAATCATTTTTCTTATATTTTCACAATCAAACACTTGAAGGAATCCTACCCTGTTTCGATGCATTTTTGCAAAATGGCCCTCAGCCAACTGATCGATGGTCCGGATGCTTATCTTCACGTAGAAGAAATGGTTTATTTGAATACCTTGAAATATGAGCGAAGGATACGAAGCTATCTTCTGGGAAGATATGCCGCCAAAAAAGCGGTCGCTGCCCTGCTCGGCCATAATCAGCTACCCAAAATTCAAATAAAAAATGGAGTGTTCAACCAACCTCTGGTCCTTCATGACTCCCCGAAACATATACATGCCAGCTTAACTCATTGCGATGACATAGCCGCCGCGATCGCCTTTCCTGAAGTGCTGATTCTAGCAATCGATATAGAGAAAATCAATACCGGCATAACCAGAACGGTAGAAGCCGAATTAACCACTTCCGAGAAGATGATCGCCGATCGTCTCTCTTGTTCCTATGCAAGCTTTATCACCATCATTTGGACTTTAAAAGAATCCTTATCCAAAGCAATCAAAACGGGGTTAACGATTCCTTTACAACTACTGGAAGTTAAAGATATCTATGAAAAAGATGGGTGTTGGATTGGCTCATTTACGAATTTCACCCAGTATGCCGCCATTTCGTTTGTCTTAGAAGATTGCGCGTGCTCCATAACGTACCCGAAACATGTAGAGATCGAAATAGACATCAACCTAGTCAACCAAGGCATACGGAGGATTACGCAAAACGAATAAGATTTTGACAGCCATTGTATTAACACATTCTCACTACGAACATGTCAACCTCTTCAATCCTTTCATCGAAAGATATAATACCACGGTTTTCATATCTGCTAAAGAGCGAGACGATTATCAGTTCAACTGTCCTAGTCACATCGGACTAAACGATAATGATACGCTTCGAATCGGAAATACCGAGATATAAAGAACAGTTTATTCATTTCAGGATCAGAAAAAACTGGACCTTTGGCTTAGACAATAAAAAAGAGAACCTACTGTTAACGTAGCTTCTCAGCGTAGAGATAGAATCCCTCTCATCTGGCTTATTCTAGTTTTTCACCAGTTCAATGATATAGTTATTCGATATGTTTCCGCTCTTCGCATGAACATAGAATACCTCACCTGGATTTGCATTCGGTTCAATAATTAATTTGCCATTAAAGTAGAATTTCAGGCCATTCTCGTCCCACTCCATGCCGTAATTATGAAATTCAGTATCGAGTCTGGATCTGCTATCTAGACCTGTTGGGACATAACCATCTGCTGGATTAGAACCTGTAGCTATTACATCACTGCCCCACTGATGATACGTAGAAAACCACTTATTTGCTTGTATTGTCCCAATGGACTTTCATTAATATCAATTTCACTGACCTGATTGGAAACATAGCTAGTGCCCGTGTCATCAATATTCTGATCTTCCTGGTTACCAACCATCCACCATGCTACATGGCTTCCATCCGTGGCTGAAGGCATTTTGGCTCTCATCTCAAAATATCCGTATTTGGCGTTGCTGCTCCATTAAAGGTCGAAATATTCCTGCTATCCTCGTATTTATTATTTCCCAATTTATGCAAGCCTGGATTTTCATAAAATACAATACTTGAGGTCATTACTCTGCCGTCAAGCGGGCTCCAAAGCTTAGTATCTTCATCTATCTTTAGGACAATTGCACCATCTTCAAAGCTGTAATTGGCCCGGGCCTGTTCATCTCCTTCTGTTGCCCACTGTCTCAATTACTTGGTTGCCCGCGCAAGTCCAGCTCGATCTGAACCCGGTCCAGCGCGACAGGATAATTGATCAAAATTCTTTTTTTCCATACTGTGCGCATTCGTAAATCCTCCTATTTGATCACAAGTCCATATTTACTTATAATCCACGATTTGCTCAAGTCGTGAATCGCATTATGGCTTATACGTACAGAAGGCTTTTGCTCCTTCATAGCATCTGCGTCATGCGCCGAGAAGCGAAGCGGCTTTGTCATTTTTTTAATAGAGTCCGTTATTTCTTCGAAAAACGTATAGGTTAACAGCCTATGGTCCCGGATATCCTCATAGATATAATACTTCCCTTTCTCATCTTCCAAATCAATTTGAAAGCCTTTAGGAAATGAAAGTAAGATACACGGAAGTTCATCCACTGCCCATTGTCCGCAATATGGAAAATGGATGCCTTCATTTCTTGCAAACATTCCGGAGCTTTCATTATTAGATACGACAGAAATCGAATAAACAAAGAAGGGGTGATAATCATTCCTTTTTTCCGCTGAAGTAAAATATTGATAAAATGTCTCATATGCCGCATACACCTGTTTTTGATCATGCTCAGTCTGCGCATAATTGGTAAGATGAAATTGTGTCTGCTTACGTTCAAAAAGCTTCAAAACGCTTTTAAACTCTTCCGGGCTTATGAAAAATTTAAGTTTATAAAATCCGCTGTTCTTTAATTTGTCCATTTCTGGTTCACCACCACTCTTCATCATCACTATCTAAAGCAAGGAAGCGCGTCTATACAGCTCATCTATTTTCAAAATTCATATTTCCCAAATCGTTTTCTGAGAGTTTCTTCGTGCGGTATCCACTCATAATCACTCCATAAAGACATTTTCACGAGTTCTGACAGCTTATCTACAGCTTGTACCGGACTCGTTATGCTAATGATGTCGTCCAAATCCTCATTAGGGATATCCAACGCTTTCCGCAAGTAGTCATCATTAAGACGCTCTTCTTTGAGTTGCTCATATTCATCCCTCGTCCACTGTTCGCAGAAGATTCTTTCGGCTTGAATAACTCCCCTCTCGAAAAACGACAACTCAAATATTTCTTCATTCATATATCCAGCGGTCATCACTGGTTCCTCGATAAGCCGGGACAACGTTTGGCCAATCTCCTTCACCGTACCCCATACAAAATAGTCGTGGAGAACGCTGATCCAGTTCTCGTTGCTTTTGCTTACGTACATAACCTCTTTAATCTCTGAAGCCTCACTATTTGACTTGCCTAATACTTGGCCATGCCTTTCGCTTAGCTCTCTTAATGCTTCGATAGTCTTCTCAAGATTTTCTGATTTGATATGCAAATTCGCGAATGATCTTCCCATGAGATAGCCTCCTCTAGTCGCTTTATTACTCAGCCTTATTCTTGTATATATCCTCTAGTTTGGTTCTATGCATGTCTCTTATTTCCATTATAGTAATCTAATCGCTTGTCCTGAGTCTACCGACTTTTCACCTGAATTTTGGAAAAGTCCTTTGCAAAGGGTCTAAAAATAAAAGAGGTGCCCTCCATCATCTTATGATTTTCGGGGCACCTTATGTTAAATAATTCCATTAATATTCCTATCCGTCAGCTCTTAATACCACACATGAATTATAACTCGTTATTTCTCCCAAAGCTCGACCAGTCGGCCATCTGGATCTTCAATCCAAATGAAATGCCCAAATTCACTACTCTCTTTTTTCTTTGCAAGAGGTACACCCATATGTTCAAGATGCTTAATAGTCTCATTTAGATTATGTACTTGGAAATTTAACATCACCTGTTGCTCTATTGGGAAATAGCTGTCATTTTCACTAAAGAATGAAAAGATAGTCTCATTTCCTAATTCGGGTTTTATCACGGTCCCATTCCAATTTTCTATTTCGATCATCAACACTTCACTGTACCATTTTTTTAGAACCTCAAGATTCTTAGTTCTCCAAAATATCCCTCCAAAACCTTTTATCATTGTATCTAGCTCCTATCTATTATCAAATTTGTAGTATCTGATTACACTAGATATTCGAGATTTAAATTTAAGTTCCTTTTCAACTATACTGCCCATTAGTTTATTATAAAAATCTTCATTACTCATCAATAAGTAGTAGACTGAGATCAACCATAAAAACAGCGGTAAGCCTTGGACGAGAAAATAAAGTCGTAGACTGCCGCTGTTTATTAAGCTGAAATCTTACAACAATAGAATGGCAATAACCCGGTCATTATTTGACGGATGGGTGCCATTTGGTGGATTAGGATAATGGCATTCGACCGTTTCACCTATAAGTACCGGCAGTGGCCTTCATAGTTTATTCCAAATCATCGTTTTTGCGCGTGAAACTGTCGATGCAGCCCTCGGACCTGATCGGCCAGTTCTGGAACAGGACCGTCTATTTCCGTATCGCGAATGACGTCTTGAATCGGAAGGTTACGGACACGAGACGCGGCGACCCCCATCTCACTTAGCCATTGCGCCAGCTGTACAGAGGAACTCGCATACACTATCCGGCCCAATCCAACCCAACCGTGAGCTGCCGCGCACATTGGGCAATGTTCTCCCGAGGTATAAACCGTCGCCTTGCGCCTTTCTTCTATCGTCATGTTCTCGGCCGCCCAACGCGCCAGCGCGAATTCCGGGTGCTGGGTATGATCTCCGCCGGATACCCGGTTGTGATCTTCTGCAAGCACCTCATCATTGGCCGAGACTAGAACCGAACCAAACGGCTCATCGTCTGCCTGCAATGCAGCCTCTGCAAGTTCAATACAACGTCGTAGATGAAACAGATCGGTATTATTAATCATTAAGAAACCTCCTCATTTTTGAATTACTCAGGCTTTCTTCATCTCCTTTATGCTAACATGAAGATAAGGAGATGAAAAATATATAAAAGCTAAGTTTTGACAAGGTTTTTCATATAGATGAAACTATAGTATAGCTATCTTTTTCAAGTATACTTAAACAATATCTAAACAAATATAGAGGAGCAACTTCACATCATGTTCAGTCGACTCACTTCATTATTTTCAATTCCCTCCTACTCCTTACTCTTTTTATGTATGTTCCTGCAGGGGATGGGCATTTCACTCAGTGTGCCTTTCTTATCCATTTATTTCACCGAGCAGCTTGGAGTATCTATCGGGATGTTTGGCATTTTTCAAGCCGTCACATTAATAGCGGGGATATGGATCAGTACGCTAATCGGGAAACGCTCTGATCTCGGCTTGAATCGAAAAAGCATTTACATTGCCGCCACGCTTTGTAATGCTCTAGCTTATAGCGGATACTTGCTTATTAAGGATTTTACGATCTTATTCATCTTCATGACTGTGTTAACCGCTCTTGGTGCACCGGGGATGCCTCAATTGTTCGCCATTTCGAGAGAAGCCGTCAATAAGAGCAATTTTACTGATCATGCGTTTGCTAATTCTACCTTGCGTTCTGCTTTCTCTCTTGGCTTTATTACAGGTCCATTAATCGGTACCCTGCTAATCGCTGCTGTTGGGTTTAAGGGGATTTTCTCGGGTACAATCGGAGTCTTCATGGTTGTTTCCTTACTTGTTTTCCTATTTCTCAAATCTGATATTGTACTATATACCAATAATGCTAAAGCAAAAGTAAAAAGCTTTAAGCTAGGACAGAATTATACTATTCTGCTTCCTGTTATAATACTGGTACTCATGTACATAGCTCACTGGATGAGCAGCATTAATACTGCCCTTTTTATTACAATCAATCTAGGGGGAACGACAAGCGATGTCGGTCTAGTCAGCAGCATTTGTGCTGCACTCGAAATTCCTTTTATGATTATGCTCGGACTACTGAGTGCAAAGTACAGTAACCGAATTTTGATGATAGTTGGAGCTATTCTAGGAGGAGCTTATTATCTCGTTGTTATTGTCTCCGGTGAGATGTGGCAAATGCTTGCAGCTCAAATACTACTCGCCGTTTTTGTTGCTGTTATTTCAGCAATTGGCATCAGCTACATTCAGGATCTGCTTCCAAGCATGCCAGGGTATGCATCCACTCTCTTCTCTAATTCATCAACGATTGGAAGGCTGATTGGTAGTCTTGTTGGCGGGGGATTAGCCAGTTTGGTAGGTTATCGGTACTCATTTGTGTTCTGTTTTATACTCATTATTATTTCTACAATCCTGCTTGTGGTAAGCGGACGTCACTCTGCCAATGAGCCACAAAAGCTAGTGGTTTAATTCACTTTTATTGGCTTAATTCTAACCTTCTAGCCCATTCTATTCTAATGCGAATAGAATGGGTTTTGTATATTGGAAGGTAGAGAGTTTTTTGGAAACATGAGGAGCTATTCCTTATTTAAGTAATTCCGTTAGACGGGTTCACATTGCAAGTCCTCAGTACTAAGCTCGATAATAGGATAGCAGCCAACACACACCGTTTCGGTCGGTAACGATGGCCAGCAGCCCGTTAAACGGAGCTTCGTACACTTCCGTATTAATAGTCCCTTCGGCAGCAAATTCCATGTAGATCCTTCGGAATGCTTCCTCCGTCTCGATTCTCAAAAAGATTCTTACGTAATCGCCTTTCTGTATCGGCTTTGCCGCTTGAGTATCAGCAAACTTAAGGGTTGCCCCCTCTACATGCAGGTCCGCGTTAAGCACCTCTTCCCCTTGCTTGCGCAGAATCGTTATCTCGCCTCCAAAGACGCTTTGATAATATTGAATTTCGTTTTTGCAGTTCTCCACTACGATAAAAGGACTCGCTATCATTATTCATATCCTCCTATACTATTATTTGAAAGGCATTTTCAATGGCATGAGATACATGTTGAATTTATATCTATTCCTGCTCGCTCAGATTGCGAAGCACGATTCTCAGAAGGTCAATCAACAAGTCATAGTCTTCATCGGTAATGCCCTTCCGTGTTTTGTTCTTGACACGGCCCAGCGCTTCCTGTACTTTGGGAACGACTTCACGACCCGATTCTGTCAAATAGAGCAGCTGATAGCGGTTGTCGGCAGAATCGATTTCCCTCCGCACATATCCTTCTGCTTCCAGCTTGGCAATCGCCTTGGCGGTCGTCGTCTTATCTATGAGCAGCTTCTCGCTTAGCCTCTTCTGAGTGATAGGCTGTTGATTAGCAATCGCCATTAGAAAAATATACTGGCCGCTTCCGATTCGATATGGCGCGAGCTCAGCTGATATCAACACCTGCATGTGACGATAAATGGCCGAGATATATGGACCGTGGGATTCTGTTTCATCCTTCACATTATGCAACCAATGCTCGCTCAGTTTACTTCCCCCTTAAATAGAATGCTATTGCAACTAATTTCATTCTACAGCTTATAGGATGCTATTGCAACTAATTTCACCGTCTCCCTCAAGTCACCCAACACTGGAATACATAGTTGCTACTTTAAGTTCACATTCACCGCCTGAGTACTCCGCAATCAAGCCGTATATTGACTGACATTTTTCGAGCAATTTCGATGAATTAGCTCAATATAGATACTTAAGCTTGTAAAACTAAATTAGTTCCAACGAGCCATTTCATAATATTGTAAATATTGGTAGTTTAATAACAGAGACTGGCCAGTCTACTAATAGGAATGCTTAGGAGGATTATAATGATTATTGACAGGTTAAAGAAAAGTTCGATTGCATTATTAAGTGCTTCTCTTATCTTCGGATCACTGTTAATTTCTTCAAGTGCATCCGCATCCGTGAATACACCGACTGGCATAGTTACCGCCTCGTCCTATACTAGTATTGATTCAGGACAAAGCTTTTACCGTACATTGCCTCCCGGTGGAACAGAATTATTCAAAATTTATAATGGCACTATTTACGCAAGAGCCTATCAAGTAACTGTTTCTAGCTCAGTAGCAGCCAATTATTATCCATCCGGTATAAACATTGAAGGTCAGGGTAGAATACACTATTTGTCGCAGACACCAGGGCTCTATGTCTATGATATTATCTTGCAGCCATACGCAACTGCTAACATCAATGTGACCAGTGGAGCATCCCCATCTAATCCTGGTAGTTATGTAATTAATGTTTATTAAAATATGCTGATTGTGGGATTCTTACTTTTTACCCTTAAAGAATTGGCGATTACCCCTTGGTTTATAAACCAAGGGGTAATCGCCATATTTTACTCTTTACATGATAGACATTCCGCGGAACTACTATTATTTCCTCTCCTCATAAATAATCCGTTATCACCCCATCTACCTCAAGTTTCTTCATACGCCGCATATCCTCATGGCTCTGAATCGTCCATGCGACAACTTTGAGGTCCCGCTCGTGAATCTTCGTGACGATCTCCTCGTCAAGCAGCTCAAGCGGATAATGAATATATTCAGAGAAAGAAGCCAGCGCATCCAAGGTTTCATCCGACAATGGATGGTTATCTTCATGCACTAGCGCAGCGATAGGGATATCCGGAAGCAGGCTGTGTATCAGACGCGTCGACTCAAAATTATAAGATTGAATGATGATTCCTGTGGTGTTCTTCCTCGAAATGAGTTTATCTTCTTGTATCCCTACAGCTTTTAAGCGATGCTCATACCTCCGCACGACCTCAGCCACTTGCTTTTCGATGCCCGGATAGAGCTTAGAGTCTTTAATTTCGATCAACATCGCCATTTTCCCGGCAAAACGATCCATAACATCCTGGAATGAAAGGATATTTTCTTTCCCCGTCTCCTTTTGCAGTTCTTCATTATTTCCCTGATTCGGGTCTTTCGCTGCATTTGCCTTCATTCCTTCCAGCTCCTCCAGCGTGTAATCATCAACTTTACCTTTGTAATTCGTCGTGCGATCGACCGTATCGTCATGAATGACGACCAGCTCCCTATCCTTGCTCAATTGCACATCGAACTCAATGAAGTCCGTGCCAAGTCGTTCTGCCTCTTCGAACGCTGCCATCGTATTCTCAGCCTCGTGGGCGGATGCACCGCGATGCGCGATTATTACAAAGCCAGTTGTCATACTGGAGTTAGACGCAGATACCAACAGTGTGGCGCAGGCTAGAAGCATGATTACAATGCCGATTCTTCGCCATACATGGGTTTGATTTTGTTTATTCATAGTTGCAGCCCCTTTTATGTTTCATCAGATAGTCCTACTACTTAACTCGTGCAGCAGCAAACGAAACACAAATAAGGCTATCCTTAATTCCCCACAGAAATCGCACCTGCCACTACCCTGCTTATTAACGACTAAGTTTCCAGTCATAATATAATCTACCAAAGGACGGCTATTCGTGCTATTTTTCTAAAGGTACAGGATGAATATCCATGCTAAACTAAAAACAAAACAATTAATGACCTAAACATAGAAAATGGAGATGCTATCATCATGCTGCAACTGGACGAACACACCAAGCTGTGGGATCAAGCTCATATTCAAAATATAAGTATTCAAAAATATATTCTAAAGCCTGGGGAACGCAGCGCATTTACCTTTCAGTTCAATAGCTTTTTCTGCATGAGCAAAGGCAATGCAAGAATTATGCTGCATCGGCGCACCTACTCGATGAATGAGCTGCAAATGATTCACACGCCTAAAAAGAGCTATTGTGAAATAAATGCAGGCATAGACGGAACAGAATACAGCATCATTTGCTATGAGGCTGATTTGGGAGCCAAGTTGACAGAAAGTCAGCTAGTGCTGCTGAGCAAATTTAACCCTTTCGAGGCAGTTTATCAATTGACCCCCAGCAAGCCCATCGTATTCTATGATCTGTTGTCCCAAATGCTCGAATTGAGCCAATCCCAAGCGATTTCCTTACAACTAAAAGCTGCATTCTATCAATGGCTGTTCCATGTCATAGAACAATTTCATGTCACCTCTTCTGCTTCCAAAACGTTAAATCCAACTGAACTGGTTACTGCAGCTTTGGAGTATATGCTCAAGCATTATGCCTCCCCTCATACACTGGATTCGTTGG
Source organism: Paenibacillus sp. J22P59 (assembly GCF_059383895.1). Classification (NCBI taxonomy): domain Bacteria; kingdom Bacillati; phylum Bacillota; class Bacilli; order Caryophanales; family Paenibacillaceae; genus Paenibacillus; species Paenibacillus sp. J22P59. The sequence goes on along the minus strand of NZ_JBXENX010000001.1, from coordinate 403,460 downwards.
CTGTTGCCATGAACAGAAGCCCCGGCCATCTCTCTAATTGTTTTAAGCAAGTTCTGAATCGTGGTCCGATTGATTGCCTTATTCGTTTGCGTATGCGAAAGGCTTGCAATCTACTCAGCGAAACTAAGCTTCCGTTACATATGATCGCATCAGCAATCGGATATCGGGATGTTTACTACTTCAGTAATGCCTTCAAGAAGCATAAGGGGATGTCCCCTCTATCCTTTCGGAAGCTGCTTGAAGAGGGAGATATTACATTAGAAGCAGGGAAAAATCTCATTGTTGACCATGATCAGCCATGCTATATTGCTAATTATGATAATGATAATTATTATCAATATAAGAATGGAGGATCTGACAACATGTTCACAAAATCAAAAATGGTGCCTGTAAGCTTACTGCTTGCTTTTGGCCTGCTGCTTGGTGCTTGCGGGAAAACTAATACGCTTAACAGCACCAACTCCAACACTTCTGATCGTACTGCCCAGTCACAGACGACTTCAGAAGTTGCTGGCTCTTCATCAGATCATTTGACTCAAGGTACACGACTCGTATCCACATCAATGGGAGAGATTGAGGTGCCGGATAAGCCTCAACGGGTCGTAACCGATTTCTTCTTGGGTTATTTGCTGGCTTTCAATGTTAAGCCGGTAGGCAGCAACCGTATGTTTATGGAAAACCCTTATTTGGAGGGAAAAGTTGAGGGAATCTCTGATATTTCTGATAGCTTAGAGGCTATTGTGGCACTCGATCCCGACCTTATTGTTACAGGTGATGCCCTTAAGTATGATGCCTATTCCAAAATTGCACCAACAGTCTACCTCGAAAATAATAATAATATCCGTGATCAAATGAAACAGTTGGGCGTAATATTGGATAAACAGACGGAGGCTGCCGCTTGGCTGACGGAATTTGAACAGAAGTTAGCTGGTGCCAAAAAGCGGGTAAATTCCTTACTAAAAGAGGGCGAGACGTTCACCGTATTCGATGGAGGCATCCTTAAAGAAATCACTGTGTATGGAAATGCTTATACAGGAAAAACGATTCATGGTGAGTTAGGCATGCCAATGAACGAGAACGTCATTCGAGATATCGATCCAAAGGTAGGCTGGATGAACATTTCACGCGAAGTAATCACGAATTATACGAGTGAACATATTTTTATGGCAGTAGACACCAAGATGGAATCCTATGATTATGCTAATGACCCGCTCTGGGGAACCATACCTGCGGTCAAAAATAATGAGTTGTATGAAATTGACGGTTACCGCTTCTATTTCTCCGATCCGATCTCCGTAATGGAGCAAATTCAGGATATTGCCGATATGATGGAAGAGCGTGCAAAAGCCAACGCTGCACAATAAGTAAGAATGACAAAAGGAGCATGCCTAGGCATGCTCCTTTTGATTGTTAAGCAAGAAACACTACTCGCTGAACAATTGCTCTACTCTATATGATCGGAGCCGGCGCTCCGAATTCGGCCCATTGCTCTTTCGTAGGACCGTAAAGATCGGGTACACGAAGGCCAGCCTGACGCATCAGAACGGTCATTTGGCCGCGATGATGAATCTCATGCTTGATAATAATATCCAATGTCAGGCCGTTTGGCCATTGATCACCGTACATCTCACTCATGACAAGAAGGTTCTCATCTCTCCAACTGGATTGTACCGCATCAAGCAACGCTTGAGATATCCGTTTGTAGACCGCCGTAATTTCTGCTGCAGAAGCTGGTACCGGCGTATTTTCCCCCGGTCCTTCGAATGACAATCCAGTCCGCGAAGGCATTTCGTGCAACGTCTGTACAATATGCCATGCAACTCGTCCAAGCGTTCGATGTTCGCTTGTTACCTGTTGGCTAAGAGACTCATCTGTGAGCGCCTCTAGTGTCCGCAGCGTTGCTGCCGTTTCATACTGCCAAGCTGCTGCAAAATCCTCGATCTGTTTATACATATCTATCATCTCCCTAATACATTGAAGTAACAACTGATTTTTGTTTTGTTTACTTATAAATTCATCATACAACATCATTACTGACAACAGTATGTCAGGGATATAATCAACATCTACGAATGTTATAGACATTTTCTTATAAAGTTCTTCTGCCCTCTGCTTTGTGAAATCTTTGCCGTGAAATTTCTCCATTATTTCCGTAATACAATCCTGACATACTATTGTCAGGGTTGCCATTGTATGATGAATATATTAGCAAATAACGAAACCGGAGGTTGTACAAATGACAAATCACGTTGTAAGGCTTTACGATTATCATGTATGGGCAAACCAAATCATTTTTAATCGGTTAAAGGAATTGCCGCTTCACATATACAATCAGAAAGTTCAAAGCGTGTTTCCTTCCGTCTCAAGTATTATGGCACATATATATAGTGTAGATTGCGCGTGGTTAGAAATTTTCAGAGGAAAAAGCATGAAGGAAGTTATTGAGGATTCTTTTCAGCTGCAGAAGGATGCCGAAGATAGCAGTCTTGAGGAACTGGAAGCGCTGTATGATGATTTGTCCGTGAGATTCAAAGCATGCATAAATGGACATGAGAATCTTGAGAAAGAGATCGTTTTGGATAATCCTTACGCTGGAATATTAAATACCCGATATTCAGAATTTATTATCCAAGTTGTAAATCATGGCACGTACCACCGAGGCAATCTATCGGCTATACTTCGTCAAATGGGCCACTCTTCTGTCATGACGGAATATGGACTTTTTATGTACAGGGATGAATCTAATACGTTAACAGCTTCGTCCTATTAGAAGAAAGACCATCTACTGCTATGACTTATCTTAAAAAGAGCCTATAACATCTAGTGATGAGACTAGGCTCTCTCTGCTTTAATAGTAGGGCTAACATTGGTGATTGCAGGTGCTCTTAATTGAAGGATATTTGCCGTACACGTTTGATTTCTGGAATTGCTAATAAGGATTCTTTCACGCTCTTGGATACCTTTGTATCAATTTTTAAAATCATAACGGCCGAGCCTTCAACTTCTGTACGTCCTACTTCCATTGTGGCAATGTTAATAGCGCTATCGCCAAGTAATGTTCCAACATGTCCAATAATGCCCGGTCTATCCATCTGCGAAATTAACAACACATATCCTTCAGGTGAAATGTCAACCGGATAGGGACCGATTCGGATAAGACGTTCCCCTACACCGGGCAATACAGCCCCAGTCACCCATCTCTCCTCGACCGTCGTTTTTAATCGAATCGTAATCTCATTAGAGAATCTTTGGGGTAACAGCCGTTTTCTTACTTCAAGTTGAATGCCATGATGATTCGCCAAATGTGTGGAATTAACGACATTGACTTGCTCCGTGCTGAGATGATGAGAAAGTATTCCTTTCAGCACATAAGGGATTAGTGGAGACGTGTCCAAGTCAGCAAGCTCACCCGCGCACTCTACCGTAACTTTAAGTACAGTACCATCGGTCATTTGAGCAAGCGCTCTTCCCAGATGCTCGCATAATGTGAAGGATGGGTGTAATTTGTTGAGCAGCTCATGTGAAATCGTTGGCATATTAACCGCATTTCTAAATGGTTTCTGTCTCAGGATATGAATCACTTGTTCTGAAACATCAAGGGCTACATTTTCTTGTGCTTCCATAGTAGACGCGCCTAAGTGGGGAGTAACGATCACTTTAGGGTGCTTTAGAAAAGGATGCTCTGGGGCCGGAGGCTCTTGCTCAAATACGTCGAAAGCAGCCCCTGCTACAATCCCTTCATCAAGCGCTCCAACAAGCGCAGTCTCATCAATGATTCCCCCGCGAGCACAGTTAATAATTCGCATGCCTCGTTTCATGACTTCAAATTGCGGCTTGGCGATCATATGATGCGTTTCATTCGTTAACGGCGTATGCACCGTCAAAAAATCAGCTGTGCGTATAATTGTGTCTACTGTCACCAGTTTAATGCCTAATTTATTAGCCCGATCCTCCGATAAAAAAGGATCATAGCCAATAACGGTCATCCCAAATGCTGCTGCACGTCTGGCTACTTCGATCCCGATACGCCCAAGCCCAAGAACACCAAGAACCTTGTTTCGCAATTCAACACCAAGGAATAATTTACGGTCCCACAATCCGGCAACCGTATTGGCATAGGCTTGCGGAATATGCCGCGCCAATGCCATCATCATCGCAAAGGTATGTTCGCATGTCGTGACCGTATTGCCGTCTGGTGCATGAACTACGATAATTCCCAGACGTGTTGCAGCATCCAAATCAATGTTGTCCACACCGACTCCTGCCCTGCCGATAACTTTCAAATGAACACCGGCTTCCATGATACGCTGAGTGACTTTTGTTTGAGAACGGACGAGCAGTGCATCATAAGACCGAATAATGGAAATCAGCTCATCCTCACTCAGCCCTGTTAATTTGGTGACTTCCACATCTTCAGCATGAGTCAGTTGCCGCAACCCAAAATCACTTATAGGGTCCGATACTAATACTTTGAACATCAGCCTTCCTCCTTCACTATGTAAAAACTATACGACAACGGCATATAGGCTATTATTTAGAGATCATTTGGTTGGTATATCTTTCATGGTCGAAGAACACTTTGCTAGTATAACAATAAATGGATTGGTTAAAAACATCCAATAATAGTGTTTTTGAACAATCCAAAAATCCAATGTTTAGAATAGGCCTGGATATTTACCATACCGAGCGAGTAAAGATTCCTAACACTTTTTCAACTAAATTTCCCACTCGCATTAAGAGGTCAAACAATTAAAATACTGACAGAAAAAAAACCGCGCATTAGCACGGTTTTTTTTCAACCTATATCAATTTATTTACTGCGATTAACAAGATATTTGCTTCAGATGCTCGATCGTAATCCGTTTAACAAATTTACTGAACTTTTCTTTTCCTTTGGCATTAGCCTTATAATAATTAATGATTGCCATAATAACAGGAACAAGCTGTATTTCCGATAATCCCTCTGCTAGCACTTGAGCTGCTGAGACTTTAATACCTTTCGGCTCTCCTCCAACGTAAATATCATAAGAATTCAGCATTTTGACAACAGCAATATCTTTCAATAATGGCTCGCTTGTCCCAAGGGCGCAGCCTGCAAAGCCAATTTTAAGTGGCGTAGGCGTCTCAATCCCTGCAATAGCTTGATTCAGAAGTTGAGCGGCTGCCAGTCCACCGCCCTCCGCTCCTTTGCAGAAGTTACAAGCAATCAAGCTTTTGGTAACGAATCCTGATGGATAGACTTCCAGGCCGGATTTCTCAAGCTCTTCTTTTATGGCATCTCGTCGTTCTAGAGGCACTTCCAAATAAAGCTGCTGGAAGCTCGTCATTTCAATTGTTGAATCCGTACTTGCAACAGTACCAATCTTCACTAGCTGTTGTGGCGTAAATAGGCTTCCTCCCACTTGAATCGGAGGAGCAACGGCAATCTTCGTCTTTTCTCCCACGAATTCGTACTCCTTCTGCATATGCTTGACTTCTACATCCCTCGCATTAATTGCGTATCTTGACACGTTGCAGACGTAGAGCATTAAGTACAACTGAAACCGAGCTCAACGCCATTGCTGCACCAGCTAACCAAGGGGCTAATAGGCCCAATGCCGCAATTGGAATACCAAGTGTGTTATAGCCAAGCGCCCAAAACAGATTTTGTTTGATATTAGCCATCGTTTTGCGGCTCATGAATATAGCATCCGGTATACTTGATAGATCGCCGCGCATCAGCGTTACATCTGCTGCTTCCATCGCTACGTCAGTACCTGTCCCGATAGCCATGCCGATATCCGCTGTAGCCAATGCCGGAGCATCATTAATGCCATCACCGACCATGGCTACTTTTTTGCCTTGTGCTTGCAACTTCTTCACTTCTTCTGCTTTTCCTTCCGGAAGAACTTCAGCAAGGACATGATCGATGCCAACTTGAGCCGCAATCGCCTTCGCTGTCCGCTCGTTATCGCCTGTAATCATAATGACTTGAATGCCCATTTCTTTCAAACGACTTACTGCTGCTTGAGAGGTTTCCTTGATGGTATCCGCAACAGCTACCATACCCGCGTACTTATTATTTACCGCAACGAGCATAGCCGTTTTACCCGCTTCCTCGAGTTTGTTCATTGCATTATACGCCTGTTTTGCATCGATTCCGAATTTATCCATTAAGCGCCGTGTTCCAATCAAGAGCTCGTTTCCTTCAACGACAGCCTTAATGCCATAGCCCGGAATCGCTTCAAAGGCTTCTGTGTTTGGCAGTTCAATATTTCTTGCCTTGATGCCAGTGACAATCGCTTCTGCAAGCGGATGCTCAGAATTTTTCTCTGCAGCGCCCACGAGTCTAAGGAATTCTGCTTCATTGCCTTCAGCCAGTAAAACATCAGTAAGTTCAGGCTTCCCTTTAGTTACTGTACCTGTTTTATCCAAAATGATCGCATCGATTTTATGCGTCTGCTCTAGGTGCTCTCCACCTTTAAACAAAATACCAATTTCTGCAGCACGTCCAGATCCCGCCATAATGGAGGTAGGTGTTGCCAGACCAAGCGCACATGGACAAGCAATGACGAGAATCGCGATTGCCTTTTCCAAAGACCCTGCAAAATCTCCCGGTGTTACGAAGAAGTACCACACCAAGAAAGCTAGTACAGCGACCCCGACTACAATAGGAACGAAGATGCCTGAGATCACATCAGCTACCCTTTGGATAGGTGCTTTAGATCCTTGCGCTTCTTCTACCACTTTTATAATTTGGGCTAATGCGGTTTCTTTGCCGACTTTCGTCGCTTGAATACGCAATACGCCATTCTTATTAATGGTAGCTCCGATGACCGCATCACCGGCTTTCTTCTCAACAGGAAGGCTTTCACCGGTCAGCATGGATTCGTCAATCGACGAAACACCTTCCAATACTTTACCGTCAACAGGGACTTTATCACCTGGACGTACAAGTACGATATCTCCAGCTATTACTTCATCTACTGGAATGGACATTTCCTGACCGTCCCGGACAACGAGAGCTGTTTTCGCTTGGAGTCCCATCAAAGACTTTATCGCCTCCGAGGTCCTCCCTTTAGCCAAGGATTCAAACAGCTTACCCATTAGAACCAGTGTAATGAGCACCGCACTTGTCTCATAATACATTTCTGGCCCATGATGTGTACTGCCGCCCTCACTAGCCCAATTGATGGTCAAATATAAACTATAGAAATACGCGGCTGAGGTTCCCAGCGATACTAGAACGTCCATGTTTGCACTGCCATTACGGAGCGCTTTATAAGCCCCAATATAAAATTGCCTTCCGATATAAAATTGCACTGGTGTGGCAAGAATGAGTTGAAACCAAGGATTCATAAAGAGCTCAGGCAACCATATCCATGAAGTAAATGAAAAGTGACTTACCATTGCCCACAGAAGTGGAAAGGACAAGATAGCCGAGACAAGCAGTGTTCGCTTCTGCCGTTTGATTTCTTTTTCCCTATGCTCAGCAGGATTGCTTTGCTCTTGTTTAGGAACGGCTTTATACCCGAGTTTCTCTATTCGTTTCAGCATATCGGTTACGGATACTTCCACCGGATTATATGATACATGTGCACTTTCGACTGCAAAATTAACCGTGGCGATGCTGACACCAGGCAGCTTATTTAACGTTTTCTCGATTTTCAACGCACAAGCTGCACAGGTCATTCCAACAAGCTGTAGGTCTACTTCCTCTTTCGCAGTACCATAACCAAGCTTTTGAATGCTTTCTTCCATCTTCACCGTGCTTGTAATAGCCGGATCATAAGTCACAGAAGCTCGTTCCATTGCAAAATTCACGTTAGCTTCTGATACGCCTTCCAGTTTGTTTAACCCTTTTTCAATACGGCTGGCACAAGCTGCGCAGGTCATACCCGTGATCTGTAAGGAGGTTTGCTTCATATCTGCGCTATTGGCTTTCATCGTAAACACTCCTCTTCCCTGTACTTTTCATTATTTTGAAATCTCGCTTTCTGTTACCCATTTATGATTTTTAACGGCCTCTCCGCCAGTTGTGGGTGTGTAATCTAGCATATATACCGTTGTTTGTTCTGCAGAATCAATGGTCGCCTTGGCTCCATCCATTCCTTCCATATGATCGGTATGAAGCGTTACCTGATCTCCCAACCTAAAGGATGGATTTTCTGCTTCTTTCAAGCCTATCGGAACTTTCCCTGAACTGGAATGATGCATCTTCATATTATTCATCTCCTTATAAAATCTCCTATATCATCTATTGCTGTCAATTACAGAAGTAACTTTTCAATTTCTTCACGATTAAACACAAAGCCAAAAAATATTTGATCATTAATAAATATAGTAGGCACTAAATTTTTTCCCGATCGTCTGCGTAGCTCATCGGCATGATTGGGATCATCTGCAATATCAAATGCTGTATATGGGATATGATGATCATCCAGAAATTTCTTGAAGTTCCGGCAATCTTCACATGTGGGTGTTGTGAATACCTCAACGTTTGCCATTATTATTCCTCCTTTTAGAATGATTCATAGATATTATTTGAAAAAACCTATGAACTATGCGATTCCTATGCGGCTTGCTGTTGTGAACTAACAATAGTATACCCCCCTACGGTATATTTAGTCAACTTATATTTACAGTACCCCCCTAACCTATATTTCGAAACAAATAAAAAAGGATTCTTCCGAATCCTCTCCTGCGTTATTTCATAAGTTTATTTATGGAGGTCAATAATTCATCAATGACTTGATGATCACCCTCTTGAATACGATCCAGAACGCAGCTCTTCATATGATGCTCCAGAAGCAGCTTCCCTACACCATTCAAAGCAGCTTGTACCGAGGAAATCTGATTCAGCACGTCATCACAATAGGTATCCTTCTCTATCAAGCCTTTCAGCCCTCTTACTTGCCCCTCAATCCGATTGAGTCGACTAATGAGACTCTTTTTTGTTTTCTCTGAATGATGGCTTTGTCGATCATCCGTACTACATGATTCGTGCGGCTCGGTATTTGTCTCTACATTCATATCGTCCATACTCCGCTCAATCCCTTTTTCACTGCTTTTTCAACTATTATACAATGTCCCCGCTCTATTTACACTTTCGATTCTTCCTATTGTATTTCTTTTTCCAAGATCATGAGCCCTATTCGTTCTCCAGCCCTTCTCTAAGGTATCTTACGATGTTATCAACCTTTCCCCTGTTTTCGTCCGTATTGTTCAAAATGAGGTCGCACTGAGACAGCGCTTTGATTTCCGATTCGAACGAGCTCAGACGCGTCGTTATATCCTTATTGCTATGCCCCCGACTTTCAAGACGGCGCGCACATTGCTGCCGTTCTGCCTTAACCCCTATTAGCAGTACCTGTCCACCAAAGAGTTGTTTGATTCTAGTCGCTCCGGTTTCATCTAAAATAATCGTCCTAAGCTCCGACTTTCTTATACTATCTTCAATGAGCTGCATCGGCGTTCCATATAAGTTCTCATGGTATTCCGTCATCTCTATCATTTGACCTTTCTCGTATAGTTCTTGCATTTCTATTCTTGATTTAAAAAAATAATCCACCCCATTGATCTCTCCTGCGCGAGGCGGGCGTGAGGTCCAGGTCACAATACGTGGTAACCCCAGCATGGATTGGATCGTGCTTTTCCCTGAAGCGCTTGGACCCTGCAGAATAACTATTGCTAACGACATAGCGACCCCCGATGATTGATGATTTCATGGTAATATTCCCAATAGATATAGTATTTCAAACTTTTATAGGAAGATCAAGAAAGTACTCGTGTGACATTCTGGTAATTGTATCCTGCAAAGTAATCCGATAAAAGATGCTTACCCCTTACTGCTCATGTATTTCCTTATGCCATCTACAATTTCGGGTTGGAAATCACTTCCTTATTGTATATCTGTACAATTTTCTCCCATTGCTATACGCTCGCTATTGCACTATATTGATTGAGTCATCAACTATTGATGCATCAACAAAATATCAGTCACCAAGAAAGAAGGGAAAACATTGCGTAAATTTCAAAAAACAAATGATTTCAACGAAATTGTCTATGGACGCCGTTCCATTAAAAATTATGATCCAAGTGTGAAAATTAGCCGGGAGGAAATGACGGAGATATTAGCTGAGGCCTCCCTTGCACCGTCTTCCATCAATATGCAGCCTTGGCGTTTTGTCGTTATTGACAGCGAAGAAGGAAAAGCAACGCTTGGCGACCTGGCCAAATATAACAAAGATAAAGTATTAAGCGCATCCGCGGTCATTGCCGTCTTTGCAGATATGAATAACTTTGACTATGCCGAAGAAATTTATAATAAAGCCGTTGAGCTTGGATACATGCCGGCAGAAATAAAAGATTACCAATTAAATGCATTCAAGCCGATGTATGCAGCTATGCCGAGTGAAGCCATGCGAGAAACCATCATATTAGATGCTGGCCTCGTCTCTATGCAGCTCATGCTAGTTGCACGCGCACACGGCTATGATACGAACCCTATTGGCGGCTACGAGAAGGATCAAATAGCGAGAACGTACGGTCTTGATGAGGAACGTTACATTCCAATTATGCTCATCTCGATCGGCAAAGCAGCCAGCGAAGGATTCCAAACGTACCGTTTGCCTGTTGAAACCGTAACAACGTGGGCATAATACCGTATTACATGTGAACCCATCAGCAACGCACTTCGGAGGTCCATGATGACATGTCTAATCACAGAGCAAGAAAAGATCTTACATGTGCTTAAAGGACTCGGCAACCAGATTAGTCCTAAGTTCGAACGTTGTACAGGCATTAGCTCATCTCGTTACGAACTGTTGTATCATCTTTACCACGTCGATGAAGTGAATCAGTCTACTTTGCAAAAAGCTGTAAATATCGATAGTGCGGCCATTACCCGTCATTTAAAACAGCTTGAATCCGATGGGATGGTGACTCGAAGCAAGCCTGCTTCAGATAACCGCGTTACCCTCGTCCGACTAACGGAGGATGGTCGCAATCGTCTCCTTGGCTACAAGGAGGAAAAGGTTGCCTTCGTGAATCAACTGCTGGCTGATTTCACCCAAGAGGAACTTATCCTTGCAGCTGCTATGCTCAGCAGAATGCAAAACAATATTCGTGAATTATAAAATAGACAAATAAAGGATGATGAACAATGATTATTATTCATGCCCATCTGCAAGTACAACCTGATCAGGAACAAGCCTTTTTGGAGGAAATGAAGGTGCTGCTTCCCCTAACAAGAGCAGAAGAAGGCAATATCAGCTATGATCTAATGAAAAATATGGAGAAAGAACATCATTACACAATGGTCGAGCTGTGGAAAGATGCGGAGGCGACGGCTTCACACAATACAAGTGCTCATTTTACAGCTTTTGTTCAAAAAGCTCCCTCTTTCATGGCTGCGCCTATGAATCTTCAAGTATTTAGCGGCGAGGCTGTAGCTCGCTAATTGCAAGTATTAAGAAACTCGTCCCATGCTATCTAAGCATAGGACGAGTTTTGCTTTGAGAAGTAACCTTCCCTTTTACACCCAAATGAACCCAAATGAATAATCTCTACTTTTCATGACCCAGAACGACGGAGCCTTTATAGCCGAGCTGTACGGCGATCTTGTGGCCTTCCATAATAAGTTGCTTCCCTTATGCCCTTGTCTTGCATTTCTGGCAATACTGCAACAGGTGCAAGAGCAATCAAAGTATGATCAGCCACGTTTATTTCTATAAAAAGAATATGACCTACGATTTTGCCTTCGTATTCAGCTAGAAGAGACAACTCTGAGATAAACTTCGTCGAATTCCTAGCCTGTTCACCAAATTATGCTGTTGTCTTATCCTAATATTCATGGGTTTACCCTTCTGAAAGTAGATTATTCCGCTCCATTTAATCATTATTCTTTGCCAACTTATTCATACTCATTCGCCTTATTATCATGAGGCTTACTATGTAGCAGAGCGGGCGGAGTGCCCGCTTCTTATTTCTCTAATATTCCTATTCATTAAATGGCGGACGACATGTCTATACACCATTTTTCTGACCCCCTTGATACTTTGTTGATGACTGGCGAAGAAAGCGTCTGAACTGTCGTACAGCCCCAAATCACGGACTATTCCTTCTTTCTGGATGTACGTATCGTTGGCGTTCCAATAAATATCTGGATTTCGAAACTTGTCGGTAGCAACACCATAACCGCAAAAGGAGCCTTGGCAATCTCCGAACTTCTGCTGCAGTTGCGTTAAATAGGGCACATCCAATATAAACCCTTCGAGATTAAGCCACTTGTTCTCATAATAAATTTCTACCCAGCTATGTAAGATTTCTTGTGGAGAAAGGCGGTAATACCATCCCTTCATCGCGCCCTTCTGAAGCTTCTTGTCGATGGTGAATCCATGCATGCGGCAAGGCACGCCTACCGATCTTAGCAATGCCATAAAGAGAACGCCCTTCGTATTGCATTGACCATAGCCATCCTTCAGCACCTCTGATGCCGGAATGTCATCAGCTCTGTTATAGCCGAACAAGATGGAATCGCGAACATAATTATAGATGCCCAATATTTGTTCCTTCTGAGTAAAACCAGCCCATCCGTTCATACTTATTACCTGCTTAATAAGAGGATCAGAATAGTTCAGTAACAACGTTTCTTGCAAATAATTTTTCATTTCAAGCACCTCCTGCCTTCACTATACGATTAATAGAAGGAGGAAACTTTCAAAAAGACGCTATCTTTTCTAATATCCTTTGCGGCCATCCCTAATAAGCGCTTGCTGGCAGCGGCAAAATGGGACGGGCTGTCGAATCCCGCTCTCAGCGCAGCCTCCGTAATGCTTATTCCGTTAAAAATGAAATAAATTGCCTTCTGTAGCTTATGCAGCACTAGATAGCCGCTTAACGATATGCCTGTATTGGCCTTGAATAGATGTGACAGCCTGCTTCCGGATAGACAGACCTGCTTGGCAAAGCTATCGACGGAATGCTCCGGTCCATCACAATTGTTCAGAAGCCGAATCAGCTCATTAATTCGTTCGTCCGCAGCAAGCGGCTGCACATTATCCACGCCTAACAACGGCAGCAGCTCAGACAAAAAAAGATTGTAGCTCCCATTATCCACGATAGTACTGTAGTTATGTTGCACATAGCTAGCAGCTTTCTCAATTATTTCACTAGGGAGCTCACGATACTCATTGCCTCCAAACAGCTTCTTGAAGCTCGCAGCCAGATTAGAGGTACTGTCCATTAACAAGAGCAGTAACGGCTGTCCCTGCCCATCCAAGCGATGAACGACATTAGAGCCAATGACGATGCCGGTGCAATTGATCTGTTCTCCTCCTATCTCAATCCCAAAAGCAGACTGTAAAGAAAGAGTCACCTGTATAAAAGAATGCTTATGAACATCGGTATCTATTCTATCGGTCAGAACCATCAGATGATGATCCGCCCCGTAAAGATTCATCAATTACCATCACTCCGTCCTAATGAAAGTTGATTAGCCTCCTAGTGTTCTCATTTTATCACTTCACACTTGCAAAATAATACACATACGCACATTGGAAGGCCAGAAGGCCAGAGGTAGAAAAAGGGGCTGGCCCAAAAGTAGGTTCACCTATAGAACAGGCAGCTAACCTTGATTTAGAGTGATTTAAATTTTAAAAATAGCGGAGCAAGGAAAGCTACCCCTGCACCGCTATTTCTGCTTTTGGACTACTTGCGTTATGGGCGAGCGAAAGCCACCCGACCTTAATGCTCTCTTTCGGCAAACCTCATTGTGATTTTCTTTCATTCGCATGAAAGAGAAAGGTGGCTTCGGGATCAGTCTTTCTGTAGCTGTCCCAATCGCCGCCCCCAAAAAAGTTCCAAAAGGCAGGCTCCCAAGTTTGAGAAGGAATGTCATGCACAATTTTATGAATACATTTGCTCTAAATCACCGCGCAGACAGGAAAAAAGGTGCAACAGTGAAGCTATGTTCATTAGTGAAGAAGGTCGGTTTCCGACTACTGAATATAGCTGACGTTATCTCCCCGACGCCCCCTCATCAAGCCTATTTTTACGAAAAATGCTTCATAAAATAGGGTAAGATCCTCATATGTTTCATCTGTAGCCAAAGGGATAGAGTACCTAGTGGTTTGGTGGTTTAAAAATTACCTGTGAAGGAAAGAGGCTGCCCCAAAAATCGACTTCATGACTTTTGGGACAGCCCTTTTCCATGCTATATTATAACGGCTTGCTCGATATAATGATTTTATTATTTACTATCTACAGGAATAGGTATTGTCTTATCATAGGTTTTTATATATTTGAATCCATCAAGCAGCAGAAGCTCTGGTTGATCCATTGTATTGAAAGAATAAGTCTGCTCCCACAAAATATTGCCGTTTTTCAGATCCCAAGGACGCGACGTGGAAATTGAAGTTACGGGAACTACGTTGCCGTTAGCCTGTACGGATAAATGCTCTGTATCCAATAATGTGAATTCTTTTCTGGCAATAACGATATCGTAGCCTTTATCCGTTTTTGTGACACTTCGAATCCAAAGCTTTTCAGTGCCAATTTTGATAGATTGATCCGATGGCGAAGTAAGGGAGATCGGCTCCGTCACTTTCTGGTAACCGGCAAAGTTTTTAAGAACAAGCTCAATGCTCTCTAGCTTGTCAGTTGGAAGCACATCAAACTCAAGTTCAAATCCCGGCATTCCCTTTTCAGAACGATTCGACCGCATTCCCCATGATTTCACTTCTGTTCCATTGACATAAAGCATCGTTTTGCCTGGAAATCTCGGATATCCCTCATATTTCATATCGTAATACCCTTTCACGATGGTCGAGGTTGGTGAAGCTGTAATGGATTCGTAATGTATAGTGCCTTGATCGACAGGAACGGATTGTGCGATATCCTGTCTAATGATGCTCTTCATTGCCTTATTAGGCTCGAAGTTGAAGGAGATTGGGTAGAAATCTTGCTTCCCATTATCCAGCCGCTCACTGAAGGTAACGGTTAATTTTCTTGCGAATGGACTTACCGGCTCAAACTTGTATACACCCTCGTGAAAGGTTTCATCCGCGCTGTATTTGCCACCTCCATCTTTCCAAGCTGAATTCGTCAAGAACCCTTTCATTTTGCCCACGTCATAACGATATGTGCCATTCTCGTTAAATACGGCACCTGTAGGCCGATCAATCGTGTAATACATGAGCAGTCCGTTATCATCCGCTATGACGCCGTTAATGGTTATAACAGTGCCGTCCTTAAGCGTTGTGCTTTTGTTAACCGTTTGTCCGTAGCCCTGCTCGGCCACTTCAGCAAAGCTTAATGAATTCAGCTCAATAATATTAAGCAGCTTGCCTCCGTAATAAGCAAATGCAGGGTACTGGAATGTTCCAACAATAAGAAGCAGAGCAGCAGCAGCCGATGCAGCCCATGTCATAGTCCTATTCCCCTTTCTTTTTCTAGCAGGGGCCCTCTGGAGTGCATGTCGAAGCCTGTCCTCAAGCTCTGGCGGTGTCTGGATGTTATTCAAGGTCAATTTATGCTCTTCTAATTTCTCCTCGATCGTTCTCATAACGATCACCTCCCATTACAACTTTTAGCTTCTGTATGCCTTGCGATATTCTGGATTTGATTGTGCCCAGCGGTGTGCCCGTCATATTCGCAATGGTCTGATACGGCAGATCATGCACGTAGCGAAGCTCAATCGCTTCGCGCTGCTGGTCATTCAGATAAGCGAGCAGTACCTGCATGTCCATCTCTGATTCTGTGTAACGATAAGGATTATCGTCTGTTAATGCAGAATGTGCTTGTCCGCTCTCATCTTCCAGTGGAAGATAGCGCTCCTTTTTGCGGAGCAAGGCTTTGCAGCGATTGACGAGAATCGTTTTGCTCCAGCTGTAGAAAGCCTCTCCCTTTTGCAATTGATCAATCTTTTCATACAGCGTCACGATCATATCCTCCATGGCATCCATTGCATCATGCTCATTGCCCATATAGGTGTAGGCAAGACGATAATAAGCGTCCTGGTCGTCTATGATTAGTTGTAATAATGCTTCTTTGCTGCCTTTTTGAGCCTGTTTGACAAGACGCTTTATATCCACGTTCTCACCCCTTTTCATAAATAAGAGATTGCAAAGGCCATAAAAGTTCATTTTGAATATAAAAAAAACTCCACATCCAAATCACAGGGAAAAAGCTACATCCCCATGAGGTGCAGAGGTCTTAATTCATTCAAAGCAAAACCCGATTTTCCAATATATTTTTCAAGCTGATGTGCGATTTTGAAGGCCCGAACTTGATAAGGGAATCTTGAAATACAGCAAGTTCTTCTTCTATAGATGAGTTTTCTTTTCTTCCAGCTTAATCATTCTTTCTTTAACGGATGACTGGGACATCGATGACAATTGACGATGAGGTAGCTTGTTAGAATAGCTGTAACGACTTTATCGTATCCTCAAAGCTTTGAATCTCAGTTGCCGTTGCTTGAAATTCCTTGACTACAAAAACAAATTGAAGAACATTGTCTCTATGCTTCAGCAAATAATAATACATCCGGCTCGGAGTATTCCCGTTTGTTGTTACAATCTTATGGACTGCCTTACTCCCGACCATGAGAGTAGAACTCTCTATCTTCGTGTCTCGCGATTTATTATGAATTTCTTTTTTAATCGCAGCTAGATCAGCCTTTTCGTCAACAAATACATTCAACAAGCTTTGAAAACTGTTAAAACGTACATGGCTCTTCTCCATATTACTATCAGCGTTTATCCAATTTGCGGGGATATCTATCGAGTAGCCATATTTTTTGCTAGTGACCGTTTGCTTTTCTAAGCCGCTGGAATAACGCTCTAGTGTATTCTCATAGGGAGGAACGAAATGCTTCTCAATGTAAACCTCATCCAGCACAATTGATTGCAACACTTGCTTGTACATCTCCTCCCCTTCCGCCCCAATGGTGCTTGAATAATTATATTTGATTTCATAATAATGCGTACCTGAAGTCCATAGTACCCGTCGCTCTTCAAACCAATGCTTCTTATCCGTACTGATTTCAAAACGGAGCTCATGAGCTGTAATATTGCCGAGCTTGATCTTTGCTCTTTGCCAATCTCGCGAATAACCTTCAGCTATTGTTTGTCTGTAGAGCCTTTCTGCACGAGCTGCCCATATATCCTCAGATTCTTGTTTATCAATAGGTAAAATCCAAATGCCTAAGTACTCATCTGGTCGTACATATTCCGGAAATAGACTCTCACGATTTCCGTATTTGATTGGCTGCCAGCCATTAGGCAAAGTAACCGTAAGGCCGAATTTTTCATTCTCAAAAGTCGTATCCCTAATAACAGCCATATCCACTATAGCTGGGTCATAATAGTTATAGTCGGCCTGCAAACTTTGCACAGCTGGAATGTAAGGCTCTCTTACTGATAAGTAGGTATCGGGCTGCGCAAAGCCTAAAGACAGATATAATCTATCATTCTTCGCGGTAAATGAATGATAGCTAAATAGCCTTCCCTTATTTCGTGCTTCGTTAATTAACTGCATAAAGGTCTCTCCACCTGCCTCCAGCGTCTCCTCAGGAAGGACAAAGCGGTCCTCATCCCAAGCTTCGTAAAGGTCATTATCAATAGTAGAGAGCACATCGTAATCATATGGAACAACAGCTACTGCAAGAGTCAGTCCCTTCTCATTATCGGTCCACATGACAAGGGAGCCATCCTCTGACTGATCAGCAAGCTGAAACGTATCGGGCAGACTCAACGTCCATCCATAGTAGGAATCCCCTGCCACAGTTGATTTCGGCAGCTGGAACTTTTCCTGCAAGCTCGCGTTTTTTCCTTTCAAAACTAATTCCTTTGTACGGCTATCTTGGGTAATTGTCAGGCCTAGTGCCTTCGCTATGGCCTTCATGGGAACCATGATGTACCCTTCGTCATTGTCAGCAACGGCTGGCATCATATGGACAGCCTCATTTACGGTTAGCTTCTTACTTCCAACCGTAACCTTTATGCGTTTGTCATAATAGCGCAAATAGACAATATATTCATCCGTATTCGGTTCTTTTATTGTAACACCAAATGCCGCCTCGAACAGATGAAGAGGAACCATCAGCACTCCACTTTTTTCATAGGCTTGCAGTATATCATCCTCTTTGCCATTTATCTTGATTATTTCTCCTTTTATTCGCACCTCAGTTAGCTTCCCTTCCCTAATTGTCGATGAGGATGCAGCTCCTGAAGCTGGTGTATGGAAGCACATTAAGACGATCGTTAACAATAGCAATGGCATCTTCCTAGAAGGAGTAAAAACCACATTATCAAACCCTTTCAGCACTAGAGCCTAGTATATTTTTTCATAGATGGCTACTCCTGCAAAGCCAAATAATCGCATGCTAAATTGTATCACAAATTACAAATATACACATAAAATTCTTATCCATCCCTTCCTTCTGCTGACCTTTAGTCATGGGTCGTTTCGGTCATAGCAACTTAATCCAGCATATGATTAAATTAACATATATTAGTTGGTTTACACTCTAATCTATTATCAGTAGGAGGGATATTGTGCAGCACGAAATCATCTCTATAGCTAAAATCACACAGTTCCAATCAGCTGTCGAAGAATTTAATCCATTCGAATGGTACAAGCATTACTTGGACAATGAACCGATTAGTTATAATGAGGAGACCGATTGCTGGAACGTTTTCCGCTATGAAGATGTTGAGAGAGTACTTGGCGATCACGAATATTTCTCCAGCGTTAGAACCCGAACCACGATCAGCGTCGGGGCTGACAATGAGGAAGGGCAGCATAGCTCCGCTCGTGTCAATCTGAGCTCAGATCCACCGGACCATTTCAAGAGCCGCAGCTTGCTTTCCGCCGCCTTTACACCGAGAAGCTTACAACTATGGGAACCCCGCATCCATGAAGTGGTCAGCCAACTGATTAAGGATATGGGAGAAGAGCCGATTATTGATATCGTAAAAAGCTTTTCTAGTGCGCTGCCTACCATCGTAATTGCTAACCTGCTCGGCGTTCCCTCTGAAGACCGCTTCCTCTTTAAAGAATGGGTAGATCATCTATTCCTTCCGCTCCCGAGCAACAATATTGAGGAGGTTCAGGAGCTGAAACGGCAGGCCGCTAAAAATTACTATAACTATCTCTACCCTCACATTGTTCACAAAAGAAGCCATCTCACAGATGATATCATCTCCGACCTGATTCGGGCCGAGGTAGATGGCGAGCAGTTAACAGATGATGAGATTGTTCGAATGACCATGTTCATTCTGGGGGCCGGCATCGAGACGACAAGCCATCTGCTGGCGAATACGTTCTACTCCTTCTTGTATGATAACGACCAGATCTATGACGAGGTACAGAGAAACCGCGAGCTGCTTCCGAATACGGTAGAAGAAATGCTCCGCTATCGTTTTCATATGGCAAAGATCGACCGGACGGTGAGGCAGGATAATAATGTGCTCGGCGTGGACCTCAAAAAAGGCGATGTTGTCGTCGCTTGGATGAGTGCCGCCAATCTGGACAAGACAGTATTTGAAGATCCGTTTACGCTGAACATTCATCGTCCTAATAATAAACGCCATTTAACTTTCGGAAATGGTCCGCATTTCTGTCTCGGCGCTCCTCTCGCACGACTGGAGGCTAATATTGGTTTAGAGCTCTTCATGGACCACTTTCAGCATATCGAGGCAGTCCCCGGCTTCAAGCTCGAGGAGCATCTGACTCCATCTGCTGCTGGACAGACGTTGACCTCATTGCCAGTACGTGTGACAAGATGGTAGCCGCGTCACCGAATTGATTGTGGTGAGTCAAAAAAAACAGCGCCACAACTCATACTGAGCTGTGGCGCCGTTTTTTTTTTTGACTATATGATTTTATTTATTCACAGTCATTTAGTTACCTTGCTTCAGGACGAAGCACCTTCGTACTGACAAGTACCATAATGACCGCCAAGACCAGAAAATACAAAGGCATAGTGAGTAAGGAATCATTATGGAAATAACTCATGCCGCTAGTAATTAGGCTGACGAGAAGGTAGTAGCCGAGACCAAAGACGGCCCCCGCTGTACCAAGCACATTACGATAGTTGACTAGTGCCAAGCTTAAGCAGTTTGGAATAGCCATACCAATCCCCAGCAGCATAATAAAGAGACAGCTAACCATACCTATCAAAGATACAACGGAAGAGCTTATCCCACAAATCGCGACACCAGTAAGGAGGACGGCTCCTGCCATCGTAATAATCGTGCCTATAACGATAATTTGTTCAGCTGGATATTTTCCAAGCATTTTTTTGGATAGCATTGCCCCAATTATCGTCGATAAGGCTACAAAAATGCCAAAAAAACCAAACCAGCCCGGCTGCATGCCGAAAAACGAAATAAAAATAAAAGGTGCTTCTGCATAGTAACTAAATAATATGCCATTCGTTGCACCAATGAGAAAACCAAATGCCCACACTCTTCTGTCTTTTAACAAAAGCTTGGTGACAGACAAGGTGTTCAAATTGGATACTGTCGGCACTCTCGTCTCAGGCAGGGCTGCCAATGTATAGATTAAAATGCCGATACTCATTACAACAAGCGTCAGAAAAACAAACCTAAAGCCAAGCAATTGATCGACCCATGCACCAACAAGCGGCCCGATAGCCGGAGTGAAAGCCAGTGCAGCAGATATTTGAGCAAATACAGTATGACGCTTTGCGCCATCCATACTTTCACGCAGAATAGTTTGGGTTACAACTGAACCTGTACTAGCGCCGAATGCCTGGATGAATCTACTCACGAGCAACCACTCGACTGAATGAGACAGATAGCATCCCAGACTCCCTATCCCATAAACGATTATGCCCCATAGCATTGCGGGACGACGTCCGATCAGATCAGAGAGTCTTCCCCAACAAAATACACCAAAGGCGAAGCCGAGAAAGTAAATACTTAGCGTTAATTGGATCATGTTGCCGCTTGCTTGCAAGTGTCGAGCGATATCTGGCAAGGAAGGTGTGTAGATTGTTTCACTAATCTGCGGAAAACCTACTAGAATAATTAACAGCAGCAATGAAGGTGTAGAGATTTTTCTTTGCATAGCTAATGCCCCCTTATCGTTCAAAAATCTCAGTTAGCTAGCAAAGGAATTAGGGTATCGGGGGCTTGCACTTAATTAATCTGGCAAATGAGAGCATGAATGATCTCCTTTTTTAATAGGTGATAAGGGGGTTTGGTAATAAACATTATAGCAAGATTATGAATTTCTTACTATGTGGATTAACAACATTGTTCTCCCTCCACTCTCCCACTCATGTAATTACATAAGTAAGCAAGTAACTTAACCATTTTGGGATAGAATCCAAAAAAGCAAGTATAGAAACGTAGATGTAACAAAAAGTGTCGAGAAAGTCCACTGGACCAACTCGACACTAACTGCCTCTATTTATTCAAGCCTTCTTTAATTGCGTTAACTTCGTACATATTAACTTCTGTGCTTATAATATACTCCGGTGCAGGTGTTCCTCTTTTTTGCCGATGCCCTTGAATATGGACGTCGCTTTTCTCCCAATTTTTCCAATCCTCTATAGATCTCCAGCGAATCATAACGACTACCTCTTCAAACTCCTGCTTCTTCTTGCGATTGACCATGACCGTTTTGTCTATTAATCCCTCCATTGCATCCATCGGGCTTTCCTTAGTAAAGCGTTCTAGCACCAGATCCACTTTATCTTTTTGTACAACAATCGTTCTAGTTTGAATTAGCATCGAATTGCCTCCTATAATTTTTAATTACTCGTTCATTTATCTAACATCAATCATCACGTTAGTTGCTTTATTCCTCGTCTCGCCTTGTGAATGACGATATAATTCCTCGTAAAACCCTTCTATCTTCAGCAGTTCCATGTGTGTACCCGATTCAACCACCTCCCCCTGTCGCAGGACGATAATTCGATCTGCATGCATGATCGTGGACAACCGATGGGCAATGACCATCGTTGTTCGTCCTTCAGCTACGACATGCAGCGCTTGCTGAATAAGCTGCTCCGTCTGTGAATCCAGATTCGCTGTAGCTTCATCCAGAATAAGGATTTTGGGACGGAAAACGAGGATGCGCGCAAAAGACAGTAGCTGCCGTTCACCTGCTGACAACCCACTCCCGCGCTCGGATAATCTCGTATCGTAGCCATTGCTCATCCGCTGTATCATCGGATCGGCCCCGACAAATTCACAGGCATGTATAACTGCCTCACGGGTGATCGTCTCGTCGAACATCCGAACATTGTCAATGATGCTGCCCGAGTACAGATACGGCTCTTGCTGGACTAGGCCGACAATACGATGCAGTTGGGCCTGCTGCAAATCTCGAATATCGATGCCGTCGATAACAATGCTGCCATCCTGCACATCGTAGAATCGGCATAACAGGCTCATGAGGGAGCTTTTTCCTGCGCCAGTTGTGCCGACGATACCGATCATCTCGCCGGGACGGATATGAAGATCAAGTTCACGAAACACCGGCGATTCGCTCTCATAGCTAAATGTAATTTGATTGAAATCAATACGTCCCTGCACCGATTCCACATCAATGTGGACTGGCTGAGGACGATCCTTAATAGCTGGCTGAATATCGAATATGCCCCATATTCGATTGACCGCAACAGTTGCCGATTGCAGCGTATTCCACTGCTGTGTAATCGCATTGATCGGCTGGAAAAACTGGCGGATATACGCAATGAATGCATACAATACGCCGAATTCGAGCGTCTTGCCAAGGACGGCATAGCCGCCCACCCAAGTTACGAATGCGATAGTAAGATTGCTTAATAGATCAAAAGACCGATTAAATACAACGTGCGTGCGGATCTCACGGACATTAGCCTTGAAATAGGCGTCATTCCGTTCTTCGAATAGCTTGGCCTGAGCCTTCTGCTGCTGGAAGGCTTGAATCAAGTTCATGCCTGACAAATTCTCAGCTACGAACGCAATAAGGCGGGACAGTCGTGTTCGCGCCATCTGGTACGTATTGCGCATGAAGGAACGAAATGAGACCGCAATGATTGCGATAATCGGGAGTAATACTAGACAATACATGCCTAGTGTCGAATCTAACTGAAACATCATGACAAGGATGAACAGCAGCGTAAGTCCATCACGCAGCAGCGTGAGCAGCACTTGGTTAAAAAATTGGTTCACTGCTTCGGTATCACTGGAGATATGCGTGATCAGACTGCCATTAGACGTTTTATCGAAATAAGACATGGAGAGCTTTGTAATATGCTCAAACAATTGTTTGCGAATTTTTGCTACAATGCTTTGCCCTGCAAACTGAAGTAAATTATTTTGCAAATAGGTGAACAAAAATCCAGATATCGACAAGCCGAAATAGATCATGCAGATAACAAGAATACCGCTGAAGTCGTTTTTGCCAGCCATCAAATTATCATCGATAACAACCTTAATCAAATAAGGCTGGAACAATTCCGACGCAATGGCGATTAGCGTGCAAATCACGACCAAGGCAAAGGTGATTCGATGCGGGATCACATAGGAGCCCAGAATCCGAAAGGCCGACCGATACTCGTATTTCGGGTTTTTGCCTTGATCTGAAGGAGTTGCCCTATCCGATTTATTATGGGGTTGCGGCATGCTGACCACCCTCCTCTTGAATCGCATGGAGTGCAGCGTATTGCCCTGGCTCGGCTAACAGCTCTTCATGCTTGCCTCGCTGTACGATTCTCCCTTCATCCATCACGATAATGAGATCTGCGTGCTTCAGTGCACTGATTCGGTTCGCGATAATAATGGTCGTCTTGCCGTGGCGTTCCTCTTGGATCGTCTGCACAATCTCTGTCTCTGTGACCGTATCGACAGCACTGACACTGTCGTCCAGAATCATGAACGGCGCTTGCTTGATGAAGCCCCGCGCAAGGCTCGTTCGCTGTCGTTGTCCCCCGGACAACGTGACACCGCGTTCCCCTAGCTTTGTGTCGAAGCGATTAGGGAATTCTAAGATACTGCTGTAGATC
Source organism: Paenibacillus sp. J22P59 (assembly GCF_059383895.1). Lineage (NCBI taxonomy): Bacteria > Bacillati > Bacillota > Bacilli > Caryophanales > Paenibacillaceae > Paenibacillus > Paenibacillus sp. J22P59. Next base: position 379,456 of record NZ_JBXENX010000001.1, on the reverse strand, counting down.
CTTGCCTGCTTAGCCGCTAATTCAACCTCTTCCTCTCCAGCTTGCCGTTTGGCGAAGGCGATATTCTCCCTAATCGTTGTGCTGAAGAGGAAACCGTCCTGGGGTACATAGGCAATCTGACTGCGCAAGCTTTCAAGCTTTATTTTACGAATATCGGTTCCGCCGATCTGGATCGACCGCTCTGGTGGTTCAAAGGCTCGCAGAAGCAGCTTAATAAGTGTTGTCTTGCCGCTGCCTGTACGACCGACAATACCGAGCGTCATGCCCGGCTCAATAACCAGATCAATACCTCGTAAAGCAGGCTGTGAGGCCTCTGGATAAGAAAAAGTCAGCCCTTGTATATGTACAGAAGCTCGTTCCAGCTCAACAGGAACGGCATCTTCTGCCTCCACAATATCTGGCTGGACCGCCACCAGCTCATTCAGTCGCTGCAATGATGCGCGAGATCTCTGCACCGTATTAATGACATTGCCGATCTGCTGCAACGGATTCATCAGCATGCGAATATATAAGGTTAGTGCGACGAAATTGCCAAGTGTTATCTTCCCTGTAACCGTTAAGTAACCGCCGAGCGCCAATGACATAATTAAAGACATAGACCCTAGGAAGGGAATAAGGGCTTGGAAAAGGGATGACATACGGACAAGCGACAGCTGATTGTCGCGTATTCTATCGACATGAGTATCGAACCGTTCAATCATGATCGGCTCAACCGCGAATTTCTTCGTAACCCGGATGCCACCGAATTGCTCCTCAGCTGATTCAGTCATTGCACCAAGCGACTCCTGTACTTTCAATGATCGTTTACGGATAGCAGGACCGAAGCGCGTGACGATCCAAGGGATGAGGAACAAAGGGCCGACAGATGCAAGGATTAAGTAGAGAGGAATACCGCTTAAAATCATCGCACCTATGCATGAAACTAAAAGCAGCGTCCCCATCGCCATCTGATTGACACCCATAGAGATCGATTCCCTTACTCCGGTAACATCATTCATAAAGTAACTTAGCATTTTGCCCGTACCATTTTTTGAATAATAGTGCTCACTAAGCCCCGAGAAATGCGAGAATAATCTGCGGCGGGTCATATACTCAAACAATCGGCCGACATACATGACCAAATATTGCCCGTATCCCCCGATAAGAACGTGGCCTGCACCGATCACCAACAGTAATAGGCTATAGCGTACGACATCATGCGTCACCAAGTTTCCACTATTAAGTCGATCGGTGAAGTCACCGAGTATTTTAGGAAAAAAAGCGAATACGATACTGGCAACCGCATGCAGCGATATCGACGAGAGATAGATGCGCCACGTCTCTTTAAAATATGGTTTTAATATACCGTTTGGCTTCAAGTTCAATATGGTCCTCCCTCATCTCCAAGGTCTTCATCAACTATTCTCATTGTTCAGCTCATTCCCATCATTATTATTCTCTCCACAAGATTTGGCTTCTGATAGAATCTCATGAAGCTGGAACATATGAATAAACTCTTCAATAATCGCTTCGGTTGCTTTGAGTTCACCGCTTATGACTTGTTTGATCGCTTCAAGCTCAGGATCATTCAACTGCCGCTGCAAGGTCGCACGGTTAATATTAAGCTTATCTAGAAATGCGATAGCTCTGCCGCGGCGAAACGTTTGCGCTTTTTTGAGATGCTGCTCCGACATCTCCCCTCTGTTCTCTTTATTGAAATGTCCATGACCCCGGTGCTCCGATCTATGACCGTGTTTCCCTTGATGTTCATGTCCGTCACGCATCTATGTTCCTCCTCAATAGTAATCGTATACGATTGTATACATTCATGATCTTGTATACGATTGTATACAAGATCATGAATGTATGTCAATAATCACTTAACATTTACAAAACAGCTTTAACTCCTGCATCAAAAATTGCGCACAAAAAAAGCCTTATTTAATAAGGCCTTCAATAAAATACTGCTCATGTATAATTGACTATTACTCCTCATTCGACCAGTCTATTAGTTCCTTCAACATATCTTTCAAAAGACGCTGCACGTTATCCTCTGTTATTGCAGGAGTATGGAATCCAACCGCTAGTGTAAGCCTATTGTTGTAAGAGCTGGCCCCAACTGAAAAAAACGGCGCGTACATAATGGGTGCAGTCATATAGCCATCCTCCGCAATTGAGCTGCCAAAACAAATCGCTTCTTTGGAAATCACGCCAAGATTCGTTAATAGCGGCAAAGCCATGCCTATACTCACTGCCATGGCCTGCTGTCCACTAAATATTTCCTTCACAGCGGAAAGGGGCATCTGCTCTAGCTGATCCATTCCAGCTGCAGAGGAAAGCCCCGGATTATTGTGCTTAATAGCATCCATTGCTGCTTTCACTTTCAATAGCGTTGCCTCGAATGGCTCCTCCTCGTTCATTTCGATAACCGGCATCTCCATTCCAGACATATTGCATATCGTACCTGTAGTTTGATCAGGCAAATATCTTCGAAGATCAATTGTCGTACCAATCGCCTTATTCTTCGTCCTCGGTTCCGCATAGACAGCTTGATGAACGAGTGAACGAAAATACGCTGCAATCAAAGCATCATTTACGGTCACTCCTGTTTGGCGGGCATAGTGGATAAGCTGTGCTGTTTGCATTTTGCCCAAACGTTCCATAGATAGCTGCGGCTGTTCATTGTTCACCGAGTTGGAAGGAAACGACCATAGTGAAGCATCGCTTGTCTGATCGCGCAACACAGTACGACTATCCGTAATGCCTGCTGCCGACAAAACACGAGCATGATCCCGGAAGCCTGAGCAATGCTTGGCAAGCATCTCTGCCTCAAGCAGATTCGGAGCAGCCGCTTGCTCCAGCTGCGTATACGCAAAAGCAAGCTGTTTAACGTATTCCTTTAGACCTGTGCCATCTGAACATAAGTGAGAAATTCGAATGCATAGTTTGTCCGTTGACGCTCGGAACAATTGCGCCTGAACCATCGGCCCCGACACACGATTGCCAGGCTCAGCAATCCAGGTCCTCACATTCCGTTCTAATTCTTCATCTGTACAAAGCTCAATTGTACATGCTGCACGATACTGGTCATCACTTAGAACACTTTCCCAGTAAGGCTGCTCAGATTCAACAAAACGGCAGCTTAAAACCGGTATGGCCTGCATTGTGAATTGAAAAGCTCGCTCCAGACGGGGATAATCCAACTGAGCTGCAAACTCCAGTACCATTGTAATCTGTTGATCAGCAGAATATATACCAAGTATATAATTCATTCGGTCCTGAGAAGTCGCCGGAATTTGATAATTACCATTTGCTTGAATATTCAACATAAGCCCTCCGTTTCCGTGGATATGTAATGATAGGCTGTCTCAAAAATAAGATAGACATTTTAAAATTTAGTTCGTTTATTAAGCAAACAAATTTATGTTTCGTTTACTTAATAATAGATGGAAGCATTCTTTTTGTAAATAGGTATTGGGTTCGCACAAAAGGAACCTTTCGAATTCACTGTCATAGTGGCTTTGAGGGGTCTTTTGCATCTATTATGGGATTGCAACTGGCTGGCGTTTACCCTTTTGGGACAGCCTTTCTTTCATCCACTGTTGTAAAGGTTATTTGCTAACGATATCGTAAACACTTTAGCATCCGTAAAAATTATCGGTCTTCCAATAACTATCCCAAAACAATTTCAATGGCACAGGAGTATCTCTGATTGTACTAAGGAATAGGCTTCGCTAATTAGTGAAGCCTAATTACACTGTTCCACCTTATAAACTGCTAGAAAGAAGAAATAGTGAGACTGGGTTCACTAGTGAGGAACCAAGCTGCTCGACTAGTAACCTTAGTGACGCTAATCCTCGATTAAGCTCATAAAATAATTCTTTTAGCAATAATAGCCTCACTAATTAGCGAAAATGCCTCACTACAGGATCATCGTGCTCGTGAGCTAGCTCTATTCTCTCACCTGCTTGTCTACGCTCGATCAACGCATTAATATCTAAGCAGCTTCTCCTTTCTGAATGGCCATTCATCTATATATTGTCATAACTTACAAACTGGTTCATATGGCAACGATTGTTGGATATAAATTGTTCAATCATAAAAAAAAAAAGCCGCACTCTGTGCGGCTTCCAATAAAGATATGCTGCAATTACTGATCCTTCTTCATCTCATAGTAGTTTCCATCCCATAAGAAAATCATCGTCTGATCGTCTTTAATAAAGAATGAACTGCCCGCATTCGTCCAATTGCTGATAGCTACGGTTGTAACTTTGTCGGATTCAATCCCGATATCACTTAATTTGTTTTGGTATTCGGCAAGAAACTGTTCATTGGTGAGCTCTTGCTCCTTATATTGCGGGTTCAGCAATTCCTCTGTGCCAAAGGAGGCTTCTTCAGCGGAGTAGGCTGCTTTCATTCCTATAAAACTCTCATCGGCCTCTGTTGAGACAGGTGTAGAACCAATTATGCTTTGTACAGTCCAAGTACCATAATAGGAAGGTAAATCGGGAGAAGGATTTGCCGGCGGATTTGAATTTGCTTTTCCGCATGCACTAATTGAAAGAACGAGTAAGAGCAGCAAAGAACCATAGATTATTTTTTTCATTGTTGACTGACCTCCATTAATAGTTGATGCACCTACTTATATTAACGAAGGTCAGACGTATTTGTTGCATAAACCAATAATTAATCGTTTCTTTGTATGGTTGAATTTTTCTCCGAACTCGATTGTTCAATATTGATATCAACATGGATATCTCGAATGGTGTTTTTCTTTAACAATAGATCCTCCGCTGGGGATGCTTGCTTCCACTCCTCATAGTGATGTCGGTATAGATCATGCTCCAAATTAAAAATGTCTGTCTTTTTCTCTAGCCCCACTTGAAACGTATCTGCGATTTCTCGTTCGATAACCGCCGCCGTTTGCTGAGTTAACTCCTTCAATCCCTTAAGCTGCTCATTGTTTCGATTAACAATATAGGCGGTTGCTCTCATATTAATGGTATAACCACGCTCTTTACTATTCCATTTCACATTGCTTTTTGGTTTTTCAACAACGACTTGAACAACGGAATCTGTTTTATTCGGGACGGGGATACCGGATCGCTTCGTTCCATTCTGAACCCAGCGCAGCCCATTCAACGCTTTGAGTGGAATATAGCTCTTGTACGTATCATTTTTGATAAATACTGCGCCATTAATCATAAGCTTAGGCTCGTTTTTATCTTTTTCACTCCATTGTTTTTTATTTAAGGAAAGCATAGGAATGCAAGATGTATAGCCAGGCTCATTGATTTGCCCAATTAATCGGTGAAGCTTGATCGGCTTGATTGAGGAAGCCTGAGAATAGGTTCCTTCTGGTTCATGCAAGATCGTGCTGAGCGGAGATTGTCCAAAAAATCCCGCGGTAGTAAAAACCTCTTTAACCGATTCTTTTGTTCCAAAAACCCAAGGTGTCAGACGAAACTCATAATAGCGAATAAAACTATCGTACACCTTTTCGATTCCTTGCTTAAATATCGATTCACTAATCACAATAGCGGTCACATGCCCCCAATATATTCTTTCTTGCGCCGTATCATAAAGCTTAAAAAGCGACTCCTCAAATGAATCCCCTATTCCCTCTCCGACCCAAACTCTTGCAGGCTGTTTCTGGCCGTCACTCGTCTTGGCAACCGACTGAAAGTCAATGAATTGAATATAACCGTAGTACTTCCCATCCTTATAATCAACGCCTATAGCTGAGGCATAGTTCAGCTTTTCAATGTCTTTGACATCTGTGGAACAGCCCGATGCAAATAATAACCCTATTGTTGCAATTAGAAGGCATGGCAGGATACGCATTATTCCGCTCACTTCTTTCGTTTATTTAACATCGACGATGAGAACCGCGATCTACGGAAAGGATCACCGACAAAAGCAGCCAGCCAATCCCTGAACCGCAAGGTGGAGATCGGTTCGAGATAATTGAGCCCGAAGGATTCGAGCCGACAAAGATAGATCATAATCAAGAACATACTGAGAAAAAAACCGTATATCCCAAAGAAGGAGGATATCAATAGTATAAAAATCCGGATCAGGCTGACTGTACCGGATAATGACTGATTCACCAAGCAAAATGTAGATACGGTGGAAAGGGCTACAATAACAAGAAGGGTTGGCGAAGCAAGACCAGCGCGGATGAGCGAGTCTCCGATGATCAAGCCTCCAACGATTCCAATGGTCTGGCCTACAGCTTTCGGTAACCGAATACCAGCTTCCCTGAGCAGCTCAAACTGGAATATGAGCAGAAAGGCTTCCAGAAAAGACGGCAAAGGGACCCCTTCCCGAGAAATAACGACTGTCGACAGGAGGGAAAAAGGGATTTGGTCGATATTAACTGACGCAATTGCAGTCCAAAAGCCCGGCAAAAAAATACCGACCAATAAACCAAAAATACGAAGAATTCGTTGAAACATCACGAAGTGAAATGGGAAATGAACATCTTCAGGTGACTTTAGCAGTTCGAGAAAATTGTTCGGGCCGATCAAAGCCATTGGCGATCCATCTACAATAATCGTAAATCTTCCTCGCAGCAACGTTTCAGCAACAAAATCGGGGCGACCGATATAATCGATCAAGGGAAATAAGGAAAATGTTCGGTCCGATAACCACTGCTCCAGCTGCCCGCTGCTTATAATGCTTTCGGTTTGGAAGGTTTCCAATCGTTTGCGCACTTCGGCAATCATTGTGGGATTAGCTTTATTGTTCAAATAAAGCAAGGTGACTTGTGTCTTGCTCAGGCTCCCAATGAGGAACTGCTCGCTGAACAGCAATTCCGTTTGCATCCGCTTCCTTACCAGAGATATATTTGTAAATAGGTCTTCCGTGAAAGCATCCTTAGGTCCTTTGATTGAAATCTCTGTATTGGACTCCTGTAATGTGCGCTGAGGAATTTTGGAAACGTCTATTGCCCAGAAGTTAGTAGCGCCTTCCCTATAGATGATCAATTTTCCAGTGAACAGGCTAGTAATCATTTCTCCAAATGTCCGATTACTCTCGAAGAGCGGCATTTCTTCCGAATAGACGGGCTCTGCTTCATCCAGATGGATAGGCCGATGCCTTATATAATGACAAGCCCTTGAGAAATAAGAATTCAATTCCGTCCTCTCAATCATGCCTTCACAATAAAAGGCCGTCATGTGATCGGAGAATTCCAATTGTGGGAGGGGGGGGAATTGGACATCGGAATATAGGGATAATGCTTCTTCCACTTGTGCTCTCGATAGCTTGCCTGAACGCAGCCACGTATCCTGCTTCATGAACAGCTTCGATTGCTCTGGCGAATGATTCATGATCTGCTCCCTTTCATCTGCGGAATAAAGGTGATTGTAAATAGAAGTACAGTCAGTGCAACACCGAACCAGAGAGAAAAGGTATAAAAGTAATGATGGATGAGCTCTTGCATGACGATATCGCTAACCCTTAGAAGCGATGGCGTGGACATAATACCTGCACTTATCAGCATAGCGACTTGGCGAAATTTTTGAGATTTGGCCCCAGACAGCTCACATAAGAGATGAATAAGAAGTGCCGTTCTCACAATACTGCCAGCCATTAGTTGAAAGGCTGCTAAAAAATCAATATGAGAGATGCTATTGCCGATCATGACCAGCCTCCATTGTTCAAATGCAGGAAACCTAAAATTTTCGGCTTGAAAAGGACCAAACGAAGCGATAGCGCCTATCGTTGGCCCCATAATTAAACCAATTAACAAAGATAATAATACGAATACCGTGCCGTAATTCATGGGCTTATTCAGCTTATGATGGATCAGGAGCAGCATCAGCAAATCCATGCTTCCGCCAAATACGATCACTCCACCTGATAAATGAGAAGAAGCTCCTTCCTTAAGGAAGGGCTCGAGCATCCCATAGTCTTTGATTCCCATCGTCATCATGGATACGCCAATACCTAATAGCCAAACGACGGGCATTAGCAAAGCCGACAAATATACCAGTGTTTTGAGTCCTGTCCGGCCCGCGCAATACGCTACAAATATAAAGCTTAGCGTAATAACGACATCATTCGTATCTGGAAGAAAATAGATATTGACGTTCTTTGTCGTATCGAAAACAATCATGATTCCTGCAGCCAATAAATAGAGTGCGATCACTCCACTTATCAACCCAAATCCGAGCTTTCCTATTCGGTTTTTCAACCAATCCGACAACGATAACGTATTCATCGATTTCATAATTAAATACAGAATGACGCTCCAGCCAATCAAGCCTAAGTAAGCAATCATAATGCTGAACCAGGCGTCGCGCTCTGCTGCTTGAAGAAGATGAGGGATAATAAGCACATGATTCGAGATCCCCAGCGATAGAAGCATCAAAAGTACGATCTGCAATCTTGAAAAGGAAACTTCCATTATGGCCTTCCCTCCTCTCCCGGCTTGGATATTTTACCTCTGGTATAGTTTCCCTTCCCCCGCCTGATTATGCATCCACGTAGGTCGTATTAAAGGGGAAACAAAAAGACTCAACGCAAGGCATTTGCCTGCATTCAGTCTTTTGTCCAATACAAATCTATTAACTGTCCCGGTTAATCAAATAATTCAATAAATGCTTGAGAAAATCAGTCTTCTGCGGCACTCGCTGCAATTCTTCCATAGCCAGACAGTAGTGCTCCCACATTTCTTTTCTGGCGCCGTCCTGACCAAGGATGGTCACGAAAGTCGAATTGTTGTTCTGGGCATCCTGGCCAACAGGCTTACCCAGAACAAGCAGATCCCCTTCCGTATCAAGCAGATCATCCTTAATCTGAAAGGCAATGCCTGCATGATAGGCGTATTTTTTCAAAGTGGCGATTTCTGCCTCCGTCACCCCAGCGAGAATGGCCGGCATCACTAATGACGCTTCGAATGCAATTCCTGTTTTATAGAAGCACACGCGATTCAATTGCTCCAGTGTCAAAGGCTTTCCTTTGGAATGCAAATCCATCGCCTGGCCGATACACATATCGCCTGCCTTTTGGGATGAGTATTTCATTAGTGCAATCACGTTATTGGGATTGAACCCCGTAAGAGAGGACTGCTCTTCAATCGCTTTCTGGATAAGATATAGACCCGTCAATTCTGCAGTGGCGCTATTATGTACCTGATGCAAGGTCGGACGTCCTCGTCGGGTAGACGCATTATCCTGCGATGGCAGATCATCGAAGATTAATGAGGTGGTATGCATATATTCCAAGGACTTCAATAAAGGCATAATAGCCGATGGGCTTAGCTTATATTCATTAACCCCCATTACCCAGGCCAGTATTGGCCGCAATCGCTTGCCAGCTCCTTCGATACTGTAATTGGCGGCATCAATAATCGACTCTGCTTGCGCCGGAATTTCATAATGCTTGGCAATTGGCAAGAAGCTATTAATCTGATCTCGAACATTAGTAAGGGTATGGAAAAATTGCTCCTTTCCTTCTCTATCGTTTTTTAGAACCGTCACCATATGATCACGAAGCAGCTTGTCGAAGAAATCTACATCATCCGCTTTTCGGACCATTTGTTGAATCAGACGATTGAATTCGGGTGCTTTCGGAGCAAGTATACCCATAAGCTCATTATATTTTTCAATACCGATCCGTTTCTTGCAGCGTTTCAGACCGTTAATGGCACGATCAAGTATTACCTCACGGCTCTTGCTGTCAGACTGGTACACATTATGAATCAAATTTGAGATAACTGCCCAGTACAATTCGAAGGGATTGATCAAATCCACGCGCTCGCGATGATGTTTTAAATAATAGGTGTAAGGCGTTACGGCCCCGTCTTTCATATCGTCAAACAAATCGGCAAAATCATCGGCTAGCTGATTATAGATGCCATAATAAAAGGTTCGATTATCAAAGCCTTCATCAGCAGAAGCACTAATAACAGAACGAACGATTAAGCGGGATGAAGAAGATTTCAAGATGATGGGCAGATAAAGCTCTTCATTCGTGTAATCGGCATGAGCCAGATCTTTCACACGATCTATATGCTGAGAATGGAAAAATACATAGGCCTGCTCGAAAAAGCTATGCTCGGTTTCCGCGCCCTGCTGCCCCTTAATACATTCAAAAGCATCCCGGAGCTCCGAATGGACGTATCGGATCATAGCCATATTGCTCCCGCTCCATTCCCCTAGATCTGGGACAGATCCATTGAGAAGCGCGGTGCGTATCATATGAGAATATTGCTCTTTCTCCTGTTCGTTCAAGACTTGAGAATCAAGCAAATCGTCAATAAAAGGATACGTCAGACCATAGGAGTAGCCAAGCCTCATCGCTTCGGCAAGTCTCCTAGAGCGCTCCTCTGGCAATGTTGTATCGCCCATCTCCTCTATGACATGCAGAATAACCCCGATAATGATTTTGATCAGTTTGCGCACGGCATGCTCCGCATTCATTTCTTTGGGAAGATTGGTGGAGACGGACTTAAGCTTATCTATTAACCAGATCGTCGTGCTTTCAATGCCTTCCTTCTGAGCCCACCGATACAAGCCGGCAAAATTCATAAAGGCTGGTTGGTCCCCGCCGCTTGCAGCATTGGAACGAAGCAAATAGTTTTTCAAATCAGCTACGAGACGCTGTATTCTGTCCTGTGTATCAGGGGAATCCATAGCCTTGCCTAGATCCCTCATATAAATATAAGAAATGCTGCGATCCAGATAATCATCCAATTTACCTGAATAATTAAGCCATCGAATATATTTATCATAATTCACCGCATCAGGCTTTCTCTTTCCTCGTGAAAAAAGGGAAAACAAGGAATGCTGACGAACATGGGTTCTTTTCCACACTTGGATATCCCCCGTCAGGGAAGGTATGTAGGCCTGTTCCTTAACTTGCTCATAAAGCGAGGCGAAATAGCGGGCTGCCCTCTGCTCCGCCAACCGATACCAGGTATCGGCATGATCAGTAAACTTTTCATTCATACGTTGGATTACCTCTAATTCTTTAATTTTTGACAAGCATGTATCCATTAGGTGTTCAAGAGGCTCCTCCATGGACTTAAAACGGATAATTATTCCTAATGGAAGAAATTTGTCGAATCCTATTTCTATCATTATACGCGAACAAGCTCTTTTCGGTTACGAAATCCATGCGGTCATTTTATTGAGTTTCCAAATAAAAAGCACTCCTTCACGGATACTATGAAAGATGACATTTCATAGTATCCATAAGGAGTGCCTGTTGTATAGAAAAGAATACGTTCAATTACTGCTTTTTATGCGTTATTGTCCATCCATTGGAAATGGAAGCTGCCTTCTTTATCAAGACGCTGGAATGTGTGAGCCCCGAAATAATCTCTTTGCGCTTGCAATAAATTAGCTGGCAGCCTCTCCGAGCGGTAGCTGTCATAATAAGCTAAAGCGGAAGAAAAAGCAGGAACCGGGATGCCTCTAGTTACGGCAATCGCTATAACGTTTCTCCAAGCTTCCTGATAGCTGTCGACGATCCCGCTAAAGTATTCGTCCAGGAACAGGTTGCTCAAAGCCGGATTCCGGTCATAGGCATCCTTAATGTTTTGCAGGAATCTTGCGCGAATAATACAACCTCCGCGGAAAATCATTGCGATGCTGCCATAGTTCAAATCCCAGTTGTAGGCGTCAGAAGCAGCTCTCATTTGTGCGAAGCCTTGTGCATAGGAAGCGATTTTGCTCGTATACAAAGCTTTGCGAACCGCCTCGATGAACTCGTTAGGATCGCCTTCATAGCCGGATACCGCTGGGCCATTCAATTGCTTGCTTGCAGTCAGGCGCTCTTCTTTCATCGCAGACATAAACCGTGCAAAGACAGATTCCGTAATAATAGACAACGGAACGCCCAGATCCAATGCGCTTTGGCTCGTCCATTTGCCCGTTCCTTTTTGTCCTGCCGAATCAAGGATGATCTCGACCATCGGCTTGCCTGTATCTGGATCGATTTTACTGAAAATATCAGCTGTAATCTCGATCAAATAGCTGTCGAGCTCGCCGTTATTCCATTCTGTAAAAATGTGATGCAGCTGGCTTGTGCTTAAGTTCAACACATCCTTGAGCAGATGATAAGCTTCGCCGATGAGCTGCATATCGCCATATTCGATGCCGTTATGGACCATTTTGACATAATGCCCAGCCCCGTCTCCTCCAATATAAGTGGAGCAAGGATCGCCGTTCACTTTAGCCGAAATAGCTGTCAGTATAGGCTCGACCAGCTCATACGCATCCTTTTGTCCGCCCGGCATAATGGCTGGGCCTTTCAAGGCTCCCTCTTCTCCACCAGATACGCCAGCCCCGATGAACCGGAAGCCTTGAGCCTGAAGATCACGATTTCTGCGCTGTGTATCAGGGAAATAGGCATTCCCGCCATCGATCAGAATATCTCCTCGATCCAGATAAGGCACAAGCTGATTAATCGTATCGTCCGTCGCTTCACCCGCTTTGACCATAATCAGAATTTTACGCGGTGTCTCCAATGACTGCACGAATTCCTCCATGCTGTAAGTGCCGATGAAATTCTTGCCTTGCGCTTCTGCCAATAGTTCTTTTGTTTTCTCAGGCGACCGATTAAATACCGCAACCGAGAAGCCCTTGCTTTCAATATTCATAGCAAGGTTCTTACCCATGACAGCGAGTCCAACCACGCCAATTTGTTGCTTTTTCATCAATAGCTGCCTCCCCTTATAGTAATTCTTTCGTTGAGCGAACGACATTATCGACGGAGAAGCCAAAGTATTCCAAGACCTCGGTTCCTGGTCCTGAAGCTCCGAATGTATCAATAGACACTATTTTGCCGCTTAGTCCTGTGTAACGCTCCCAACCGAGTGATATGCCGGCTTCAATAGCTACCCGCTTCGTAATAGCTGCTGGCAGAACCGACTGTTTATAGGCTTCGGGTTGCCGATCGAATAATTCACGACTTGGCATCGCCACTACTCGTACAGAGATATTATCCTTTTCAAGCTCTGCTTTGGCGCTTACTGCCAAGGAAACCTCGGAGCCTGTTCCGATCAGAATAACATCCGGCTCATTGTTGGTCTCCGTCAAGATATAAGCACCTTTAGCTACATCCTCAATATTGCCTTTAGTAGCTTCATAGATAGGGAGGTTTTGTCTGCTCAGCACGAGAGCGACCGGACCTTCCTGCTGCTGCAAGGCATAAGCCCACGCGCTTGCCGTTTCATTGGCATCAGTAGGTCGAATAACGGTAAGCCCAGGAATGGTGCGCAGCGCAGTCAAGTGCTCTACCGGCTCATGCGTAGGACCGTCTTCGCCTACTGCTACTGAATCATGCGTGAATACATAAGTAACAGGCAGCTTCTGCAGTGCAGCCAGTCGAATAGATGGGCGTAAATAATCACTGAATACGAAGAATGTGCTTACGAAAGGCTTCACGCCGCCATGCAGCGCCATGCCGTTGCCCGCTGCACCCATCGCATGCTCGCGAACGCCGAAGTAAATGTTGCGGCCAGCATAAGATTCAATAGCAAATATTTGCTCGCCATTTATATCGGTCATCGTGGAATGGGACAGGTCCGCGCTGCCGCCAAAAATCGCAGGAACCGACTTCACGAAATGATTGATCGCCTGACCGCTTGCTACGCGAGTAGACATTGTTTTGGACGAATCGAAAGTAACGATATCTGCCGTATCAATAACGACAGTTCCATCAATAATCTGTTCGAGCTCCGTACCAAGTTCTGGGTGCGCTGCTTTATAGTCAGCAATCAATTGCTTCCAAGCTGCTTCTTTGGCTTCGCCATTTTGTTTCAGTTCCGCAAAATGAGCCTTCACTTCTGCTGGAACTGTGAATTCCTCTTCATACTTCCAGCCATAAGCTGCCTTCGTCGCCTTAGCTTCTTCTAAGCCAAGCGGATTGCCATGCGCTTTATTCGTTCCTGCTACCTTGCTTCCGTAGCCGATAACGGTCCGAATCTCGATCATCGTCGGCTGAGATTCATTGTGCTTCGCAGCTTCGATTGCTTTCACGATTTGCTCAATATCGTTACCGTCTTCTACACGCAAATACTGCCAGTTAACAGATTCTGCTCTTTTTTGCATGTTCTCTCCAAAGGATAGATTGAGCTCTCCATCCAAGGAAATATCATTCGAATCGTACAAGACGATTAATTTGTCCAGCTTCATATGACCTGCCATAGACATCGCCTCGTAGGAAATACCCTCCATCAAGCAGCCATCTCCGACAAGCGCGTACGTATAATGGTCGACGACAGGGAAGCTGCTCTGGTTAAATTTCGAAGCCAGATGCGCTTCAGCCATCGCCATGCCTACTGCCATCGCAATACCTTGTCCAAGAGGTCCGGTTGTTGCATCTACGCCATCAGTGTGGCCAAATTCAGGATGTCCTGGAGTCTTGCTGTTCAGCTTGCGGAACTGCTTCACATCTTCTATAGAAACGTTATAGCCAGACAAATGCAGCAGGCTATATAGCAAAGCTGAGCCGTGACCTGCGGATAATACGAAACGATCGCGGTTGAACCATTGTGCATGGGCTGGATTATGATTGAGCTGTTTGCTCCATAGAGCGTATGCCATAGGTGCGGCACCCATTGGCAGACCTGGATGTCCGGAGTTGGCAGCGTTGATCGCATCAATAGATAAAGTACGGATCGTATCGACAGATAGTTGGTCAATTGTTTGTGTGTTAGGCATATTGTTCTCCTTTTATATGTTCATTTTGTTGTTGTTCCGATTTCTCATCGAACCACCAGTGATAGCCGTCTTGCAACAACAGCTCATCTGACTGGGCAGGTCCATTCGTGCCAGCCGCGTAAAGATGAAGCGGGACGAGATTTTCTTCATATGCATCCAATATCGGTTGAACCCATTGCCATGACAATTCCACTTCATCCCAATGCGCGAAGAACGTAGAATCGCCATGTAAAGCATCGTTAATCAAATTCTCATAAGCCTCGGGAACATTGTCCCGGCTCTCATGAAAGTCAAAATGCATTGGCATGAAATCCCCTTTATGTAGAGAATCCCTCGTATTGAGCTGGAGTGAGATGCTTTCGCTTGGACTAATCTCGAACACAAGCAGATTCGGAGCTTTATTATTCTCGCTTACCCTACCCTGCTGCAGAGGTTCTTTGAACTCGATCACGATCCGGGTCGACTTTTCATTCATCCTCTTACCTGTGCGAATATAGAAAGGAACGCCTCGCCAGAAATAATCGTCGATTTGCAGCTTAGCCGCAATAAAGGTATCATTGCTGGAGGTTGCCGGTATGTTTGGTTCAGCCGTATAACCGACGACCGCTTCCCCCTGAATCACTCCTGCACCGTATTGCCCGCGGACAACATGGGCTTTGACATCTTCTTTTTGCAGCGGCTCTAGGCAATCCATTACCAGCTTTTTTTTGAAACGGACATTCTCTGAAGTGCTGTTGTTCGGAAGATGGATCGTGAGCATCATGAGCAATTGCAGCATATGGTTCTGGAACATGTCTCTGACCGCGCCCACATGATCATAATAGCCAGCCCGCTCTTCAACACCGACAATTTCATTCGCCGTTATTTGAACGTTGGCAATGTAACGCTTATCCCACAATGCCTGAAGAACCGGATTACTCTGCTGCAGAACCTCAAGCTTCTGTACCATCGGCTTGCCGAGATAATGATCAATTCGGAATATTTCCTCCTCCGTAAAGGCCTTGCTCAAATTACGGTTCAATTCCCGAGCAGATTGCAGATCATGGCCGAAAGGCTTTTCGATCACCAGACGTTTCCACCCATCCACTGTACCTAGTCCGCTGTCATGAATATTGGCAGAAATCGTTTCAAAAAACTCCGGTCCAACGGACAAATAGAACATGCGGTTCGATACGGCGCCTTGTTCCTGCTGTTCAATCAGGTGCAGGAGCTTCTTATAATCTTCCTTACGGCCTACATCGAGCACATTATAACGGAACACGCCCAAAAATTTATTCAATAAAGCAGGGTCATTCGCTTGTCGTCTGGAAAACTTGCGAAGGGATTGCTCGACATTTGCCCGAAAGGCTGTATCGGACAGCTCCCTTCTTCCAAGGCCGATCACCGAGAAGGATTGCGGGAGCTTCTGATCAACGAATAAGTTATACAAAGCAGGGTATATTTTTCTTTTTGCCAAATCCCCTGTCGCTCCAAATAAGACAAAAGTGGTTGCTTCCATATTCCGACTCCTTCCAACATGGCTACTTTGTTAGGTCTGGTTTCTACTTCGTTAATCCACTATAATACGAATATCACCTATACGGGTAATTAATATATTTCACAGGAGCTATAGACCACGTCTATGATCAATTACGAGCTTTATAAGGTTTTTTATTGGGCCGCGAAGACGGGAAGCTTGTCTAATGCAGCCAAAGCGTTGTTTATCACTCAGCCCAGCGTCAGCCATGCCATCAAGCAGTTGGAAGATAGCTTCGGCATCACCTTGTTTTACCGTAATTCCAAAGGGGTAGCATTAACGCAGGAAGGCGCGACTCTCTATTCCTATATCGAGAAGTCTCAGATCTTAATCTCATTGGCAGAAGAAAAGATGGCAGCGCTAAAAAATCTGGACAGCGGCGAGCTCCGAATTGGCGGAAGCGATTCGTTGTTCAAGCACTATATGCTTCCTTACTTGGAGAGCTATCTTCAGAAGCATCCTGGCATCAAGCTGCATCTCAATCATGGGACGACGCCTGAAACGATCTCCTTCTTGAAGGAAGGCAGAATTGATCTGGGCGTTGTTCGTATGCCTATCGTCGATTCCCAGCTTGAAGTGATGAAGGGGATCGAGCTTCAGGATTGTTTTGTAGCGGGGGCTCGTTACGCGGAGCTTAAGAACAGAGTGCTTTCATTGGAGCAGCTGCTTCAGTACCCGATCATCCTATTCTCCCGTAATAGTCGAGTACGCGTGGCGATTACCGAGCTATTTGAAACCTATGGTTATCAAATCAAGCCGGAGATTGAGGTGGGAAGCGTGGATCTTCTTATCGAATTTGCGCGGAAGGGTCTCGGGATCTCTTATGTAACGAAGGAGTTCATTGCTAAGGAACTGGAGGAAGGCTCTCTCTTTGAAATTCAATTGGACATCAAGATGCCCCCCTCCCAAGTGGGATTCATGATTATGAGGAACATGCCGTTATCGAATGCAGCAAAGCAATTTATTGAACTGATGAAATAGCAGCTGCTAAGCAAATAAAAGCAACCTCAGCCGATTCAAAGTCGGCTGAGTTGCTTTTTTGCTGTTCCACTCTATTAATAATTCCACCTTACAACTGGACAATTCCGGCTATTCGCAGAACAGGGAGCAGGGAAGCGAATGATAGAGCTAATTAAAAGGAGCCCTCTCCACTACCTAAACAATACAGGATGATTAAAAGCAACTTATATCGTTGGAACAAATTGGATTGTGAACAAACCGACAAAAAAATTTAATGTTGCATTAAGGTTACTTTTCTATACTAAGAGACATCAACCCCACTGTTGATATAGAGCTAGGACATGGCCCGCAGAAATGCGGGCCAATTTTTTTATTCTTCCTCAATATCCTCTTTATTTCATTTAGGAATAATTCCCTTCCCTAACCATCAGTTCCATAGCAATAAAATAACAATACCTACACCGGGATAGGTCTCAACAGCAATTCGACCGCCTAACTTCAATTAATCCCTTGGATATAGCCTTTCCAAGACCCGATCCGTTTGACGAGAAGCTGCCTCTGTACCACGGTAATAACGCTCGAACAATTGGTTCAAATGCGCCTCATCCATACATACTAATAAAAGCCTCCGACGCCCTAATGAGCGCCGAAGGCTATTATCATTTCATGTTAAGGCTGCAGCTGCCATAGAGCGGGAACATTGCTAGGCTCCCAGCCAGCTAGCGAAGTGTGCGGCTGGATACATTTGTATACCGCGCCGTTGTAAGAAACTAAGGTATTTACAGTATAAGCTGTATTAGCTGCCCATGGTGTAGCACTCGGACCTTGAGGAGTCGTAACTGTTAAGGCGTTGCTGCTGCCGGATACATTGTTGGAAGTGTCATATGCGATGACTGTGAATGTATATTGCGTATTCGGCGTCAAGCCCGTTACGAGCTTGTCGGTTCCCGTTCCTACTACCGTGGCAACGAGATTAGATCCGGCGTAGATGCGATAGCCCCCAATGCCACCAGCATCTGTGGATGCGTTCCACTTCAGTGTCAGTGAGTTCGATCCAACCGTACCTAGCACTTGAAGACCGGTTGGATTGGTTGGCGCTGTAGTATCAACAGGGAGCTGGTTCGTTATAACCTGAACGCTGCTGCTGGCTTGCGATCGATTGCCTGCAGCATCGAAGGCTTTGACTGTGAAGTTATATGTGGTCCCCGGAGTCAGATTTGTCAGATTGGCGCTGAGCTGGTTGCCCGCTACGGTAGCAATTGGTGTCGAGCTCGTGCCGGAGTAAACCTCATAGCCTGTTACACCGACATTATCCGTCGAAGCTCCCCATGAGAGAGTAGCCGTCGTTGTACCAACCGCTGTTGCTACCAAGTTCGCAGGAATTGTCGGTGGAACAACTTCAGTTGCGCCGAATTGGGCATCGATCACGATATACCAAGCGTTGCCTGTGTCAGCAATATCCCATACACCAAGGATGACATGATAGCCTGATCTCTCAGGAACATTACAAGTGTGGGACAAAGTAGCCGGTGGCTGTTGGCCATTAC
This sequence comes from Paenibacillus sp. J22P59, assembly GCF_059383895.1. Lineage (NCBI taxonomy): Bacteria > Bacillati > Bacillota > Bacilli > Caryophanales > Paenibacillaceae > Paenibacillus > Paenibacillus sp. J22P59. Next base: position 360,776 of record NZ_JBXENX010000001.1, on the reverse strand, counting down.
CTGCTACTGTACAGAACGGCGTAAGGTCAAGCTGATCGCGAGTGATTGGCGCATTCGGATTCCAGCCTGGTTTAGTTATGAAATAGCGATAGCTCGTTGTTGCATGACGGGCAGTAAATTTCCATGTGAAAGTGTTCGTACCACTGCTCATATTGACTTTGTTCCAGCGAGTAGCCGTTTGCTGGTCAAGATTCCCGAAGCCAGCAAGACCTGCGCTGGCAATTTTGCCATCCGCTGGACCAGCTGCTGGAAAGCCTTTTAGGCCTTCAAGGCTTTGCGGTTCATAGATAATGGGACCACAGTTCGTATTCAGACCATTTTTACATTGAATCGCCCGGCTCGCAGGATCATCGATATAACCATGGGCAGAAGCAGATTGGACGAAGGCAAGAGTACAGACTAACAATAGCAGCAAACCTCCGCAAGCAACTAGAGCGCGTATCATCAGACTTGAATTCAAACGGAATTGAATCATCGTCACATGACCTCCTTGATTTTAGGTTTGGTATAGATAATTTCCATTTCCTAACATCATGCATAGTGCGTTGTGCTGTAGTCAGTTGCCTCCTCTCATCCAAGTGGCAAAACAAAACCAATACCTTAAGCTTAAGGTACCAACTCCTTTCAAATTGAATTTATATAAACTCCGAAGAGCTTATATACGCATTGGAAAACTACGTTTTGACTCGGACGTATTGCATTTCGTATTGTGGATGCTCGAAATCAGCCGATATGCTGATACCATCCAGATTGCTTACAAGGAAGTCAGAATACTCGGGCTAGTGTAATGCAAGCGCTATCATTTTAATGTCTGCTAGTTTGCTAGACTTTGAGTTGCAAAAGGTAGGATCGAATTGAGACTGATTATAATTCGTAGGGTGGTTGTGAAGCTGGGGCTGAATCTATCCGGATGAATGGACCGAATTCCACTGTAGACGTATGGTCCGGGTTCGAATGCTTCTGAGGAATTAGAATAATTCTATCATAATGCAAACGCTGTCATTTGTATACTGCTATTTTTTGGATTAAGAGAAATAGGACAAAGTTCGCAGTTCCTCTCTTCTTTCGCTCCCCTTAATGTCGAGACGAATATAACTACGCTGCGAACAGCAGGAGCAGAACTACACGCTCTAAAAAAACTGTGAAGCATTGTTTGAGCAGCATACTAAGCATGTGCCAGTACAGGCCACTGAGTTTTTATCCATGACAAAGTTAGCGTTTATAGAACGCATATCCTCATTATGATTCCTCCGCAAACGATTTGTATTTACGTTTCCTTGACTCATCACATCATACAAATGCAGTGTATGATGTTTTTGCTGAAAAATGATAATTGCTTTTATCTTCGGATGAGTAAAAATTTGCATGCGATATCATCTGATTATTACTAGCGCCAAATTATTATATATATCTTTTTATCAAGTCCTGATCCATATCAAGAATATTCTTGTAATTCCAGTGACCATTGGCATAATCCCAATAGCTAAGGTCTTCGTAGACAAATTCGCCCTGAGCAAAACTTCTAAGCATTACAATTATCAGCTTCGCCTCTGGTCCCTTCTTTCCCCATGGTAAAAAACCCGGAATTTTCTACAAATCCCGGGTCTTCCACTGAACTAGCTTGCTGCTCCCTCTTATGCATCTTCACTGATTCTAGTTGTTAGAATCCTTTTCCTCCTAGAGGTCGAACCTTAATGGCGCTTGCTCCTGCAATCAAATGGCGGCAGCTTCCGATGAGCTCAAGCACCTTCTCATTCTTCAGAGATGCGGCATGCGCCTCTTGGCTTTCCCACAGCTCTGTTACCCATAGATCGTCCGGATCGTCTTCAGCCTCATGCAAAATATAATAAATACAGCCATCCATATCATTCAACGTGTTATTGGCACCCAGCATTTTCTCCACCAGCTCTTCCCTTTTCCCAGGATGAGCGGTCAATTTCCCAAACATCGCATATTTACCCATCATACATCTCCCTTTTCGCTTATCAGATCAGCTAACATCGCTTCATAATGCGCCAGCATTCGAGCGCTCGCCTCCGTCATTTTCTCGACAAGCAATTTCGACTCGATTCGCAATGCCGTGCTATAAGGCATTAGAAAATAAGGAACGTAGGTCTGCAATGTAGAACGATCCATATGGAATACCGCCTCTTCGCGCTGGCGTTCTACAAGCGTGTGGCCGAACAGCCAATGCTGGCACAGCTCATTCAGAACTTGCTCCTGTCCCTTTATCCGTACATGCTCAAGCTCCTCAGGGCTGGAGGGATTAGGAAGCAGCTGACTAAGCAAATAATCCTTGGCAGAAAAGCCTGCTGGACGCTCGAAATATTCCTCAGTCTCACGAAGCGTGCGAATGCGATCAACCCGGAAGCTTCGCAACTCCCTCCTATAGCCACAATACCCGACCGTATACCAGTTCCCTTTCCAATAGACGATCCCGTAAGGGTCGAACAACCGTGAAGAAGAAGCTTCTCCTCTGCCTCGATCGTATTCCATCTCCAGTGTTCGCCCTTGTCCAGCAGCCTGCTCCAATACTTGTAAATAGGGCTGGAAAGACCCGTCAGTAGGCGGATAAATGACTGATAAGCCGCCGCCATGGCGCTCAAGCTGATCAAGCTGCTTCTCATTTGTATAGCGTTTGAGCTTGTCTACTGCTCGGGACAAAGCATCCGAATGCGGATAGCCGGACTCCTTAGCGAAGATCGAGGCATGAATCAAGCCCTTCTGCTCATCAGCATCGAAGAGCAGCGGGGAATCCGCGAATTGGCCTAAGATACTATAACCGCCATTTGGTCCCGAATCCGCGATGATTGGCACCCCGCTCGCACATAAGGAATCTATACAGCGATAGACGGTCCGCACATGAATCTCCAGCTCTTCTGCAAGCTGCTTCGCCGTCATTCGCTTGCCAGAACGAAGCATCCAGAGGATGGATAGCATGTTGTCAGCCTTCGTCATAGTTCCAGCCTTCTTTCCTGTAAGCTTCCATAACTGCCTCCATTATATAGCAGTCAATCCAATGGCGTCATTCCTTTATCAACCCAATCCTCATAGGTTGGACCGTAGATTTCAGGAGGCTGCAATCCCGCTTGTCTCATAAGCACCGTCACCTGGCCTCGATGATGGGCCTGATGCATGAGCGCAAACCGTAAGGAATCGCCATTCCGCCACTCTCCCCCTGCAATCAGCTTTGTCTCCAGCAGATCATCACTAGTCCATTGCATCTCCACAGCTGCAAGGAAAGCCGAACTGATGCGGCGATACTCCTCTGCGATTCCCTCCGCTGATTGAGAAGCTTCCGAGCCTTCTTCAATTCCCTTGAAATCAAGCCCTAATGGGGTCATAAAATGAATGGAAGTAACCAAATGCCACGCTAGTCGTCCCAATGTACGGCGATTAGGCGCAATCTCTCGTTGTAATGACTCATCTGTTAGCCGATTCAACACCCGATTCGTTATTTCTGACTCTCTCTTCCATTCCTCGACAAAATTTGCTACCGTTACAAACATGTGTATTCCTCCTGAATCATTTTCACTCTCATCATGAGTATAATCCTCAATCCCTGACAGAAACGGTCAGTTATTCCGACAGCCAGTGCTTTTTTCGAAAAATAAATCTATCCCTTCTTCTATTCAACATAACAAATAATGAATTACCGCGATTTGTTGCGATTTGTTACAAACTAAAGAGCCTGTTTCCCGGAAATTCCTAGGGAACAGGCTCTTTAGTTTCTTTTTCAGCCGATGGATTCTGAAATAACACTAGGCTATTAAACTAAAACGAGGTTACGCTATGCTTAATCTAAACCTTTTTGTCCCGCACATGCTTATAACAATTGGCGCAATTGCTGCAACTGATTAACATGCTGTTTGTCGTCTTCAATCACTCTCTTTATTAATCGAAGGCTTTCTGCATCCAATTGATCCTCCACTACTCTAGCTCCAACATGAACCGCATAATAATCTTCTTTTTCACGGGCATAGTCTATAATTTCATCCGGATTATCCGGAATCATCCATTGTGCCATTGTACCTGTTACCGTGCCTATCAGACCTTCATCATCTACTGGGGTACCGCCTAAATCCTGAATTCTTTTCGCGACCTCTATAGCATGCTGCTTATGATTGATTTGGATCTGCTGAAATACCCCTTTGAGATGGGGATCCTTTAGTTTTTCGATGTATTGCTCATAGGCGTGAATCCCCATATATTTGCCTTTAAGAAATTCATTCAACGTTTCAATGACGTCCTTGTCCTTCATAGCGAATCACTCCTTTCCTTTATTATTTTAAATTCAGTGGCGTAATATGTATGAAACTCATCTCCATCTACATGACTTTCTCTTGTGGAAGCCATACTAGCAGATGAAGGTTAGCTTATACCCAGGAGGATTAGATGAATACACACCAACAATGGCTAATTCCCGCCACCAAGGGACTCGGCTTCAAGCTGGACAAAGGGCAGACGGTCCGTGTGACCGATGTAGAGGGTGAGCAGGTAGCTGATTTTGCAGCCTATAGCGTTAGTAATCCGAATGAACGGCTAGACCCTGGAGTAACGATGGACGCTTTGCAAAAAATGACTGTAAAGCCGGGAGATATTCTTTACTCCAACCAGTACAGACCTCTCCTCACGATCGTCTCCGATACCGTCGGACGTCATGATTTCATTAATTCAGCGTGTCGGCCTGAGATGTATGAGGTTCTTTACAATAAGAAGAATCACGCAAGCTGTTATAACAATCTGAATGAGGCACTGGTTGAATTTGGGCTATCCGCTCCAGATCAGCATTATCCCTTCAACCTCTTTATGAATACAGTTATTGACTCTTCCGGGAACATCAGCGTAGAGAAGCCGCTTTCCAAAGCTGGAGATTATATTGAATTACGTGCAGAAATGGATTTGTTCATCGGCATTTCTGCGTGTCCATGTTCGGAGAGCGCCTGCAATGGATATAAATGTACGCCAATTGCAGTGAAAATTGTGTAACACTCTTCTAGTAAATATCCTCTTTGAATAGACTTGACTTGTACAAGTTATTCTTCATTCAAGGAGCGATGGCAATGAATTCTTTTCTCACGTATATGGTACTTGGCACTTCTTTATCGGCACCTATAGGGCCTATCAATGCAGCCCAATTGGATCGAGGTGCGCGACTTGGCTTCCTGCATGCATGGCTCATTGGGCTGGGTGCGATGTTCGCAGATATGATCTATATGCTTCTTATCTACTTCGGACTAGCCCACTTCCTGAATACTCCCTTCATGATCACATTTCTATGGGCGTTTGGCAGCTTTGTGCTGCTCTATACCGGAATTGACACCTTGAAAAATTTCAAAGCCATTCCTGGAGCGGCTATTCGTAGTGCGGAGAATAAATTAAGCTCCTTCCGCTCCGGATTTTTAATGGCATTAATGAATCCGCTAAACATTCTGTTTTGGCTAGGCATCTACGGCTCCATCTTAGCCAAGAGCGTACAAAATCAAGGTATTGCCCAAGTGCTGTGGCATAGTCTCGGAATCTTTGCAGGCATCCTGCTATGGGATGTCATTATGGCGCTGCTCGCGAGTTCCTTTCATCGGTTCGCCGGTCCCCTCACCCTTCGAGTCATTACCGCAACAGCCGGCAGCTCGCTAATCGGATTTGGACTTTATTTCGGTTATCAAACCTACAAACAATTATTCGGCTAGCTTGTATCCACCATTAGGCCTTCACCCATTCTTTCCCCCTCGCATACTATGCTTCGTATTAGCGAGGAGGTTTGAGATTAATGGCTCAATTGAGTACCAAGGTCTGGCTGGAGGAACATATGGATGATCTGCCATTATGGCAGCGAGATGCTTATGAACAATTTGCATCTATGATTGCTGATCCGGAAGGGGCATATCCTTGCATTCCGGGGCGGCAAGGATTTCTCTCGAACAATCTGCGTTTCGGATTCGCAGCTGATCCTAGAAGCGATCAGGCGATCAAGGCAGTGGCGGAGTACTTAAAGCAATATGGGGAATGCTCACGGGAAACCGGCAAATATGCTTCACTGGTTCTTTTTTTTGATACGACTGAACTAGATGCCTTCTCCATGGAACAATATGAACAGCTATTCTGGTCTGTATTGAATCGTGTTAGCACAGAAGATACAACCCCCTGGCCCGAGCATATTTCTACAGATCCCTCTCACCATACCTGGGAATTCTGCTTCGATGGCCATGCTTACTTTGCATTCTGTGCAACTCCAGCATATTTGCTGCGAAGAAGCCGACATGCTTCTTGCTTTATTGTTGCTTTTCAGCCGCGATGGGTGTTTGAGGAAATCAATGATTCTACCGCAATTGGCCGTAATATCAAGAAGCTGATCCGTCAAAAACTCGTCGAATATGATGACATCGCAGCACATCCATCCCTGAAATGGTACGGACAGGAAGACAATCAGGAATGGAAGCAATATTTTTTGCGCGATGATGAAAGCTCATTATCTAAATGTCCCTTTTTGAATAGGAATCATAAATCGATTTCCCATAAGTAAGCATCGCTGCTCTTCGGGAAATAACTCGTTTGGATCAGACGGTCTGCTTGCGTGACCATCTGTGCCTCATGTAGCAGGTAACCAGCCCAATAAACATCACGATTATGAGGCTGAACCAGAAGCCTGGCCTGCTCATCTTCTCAAGCAATGTCCCAGTGACTGCAGCGACGATCAAAAATATAGCTATACTGGATTTGATCCAACCGCCTGCATGTGGCTTTAACAGCTTCAAGTAGGAGGTTAGAATAAACAACCAGGTATACAGTAGAACTAGGCCGGCTGCTGTAGTCATATGCTCGAAGAGCTGCTTCGGCAGAAACAGGGCTAGAACGATCGACACACTTAATGCCAGGGTGTTGATACCAAGCGCATACAGAGGAAGCTTTTTTTTCCCTTTCGTAACCAACAGCCATGACGGAGCATCCTTGTCTTCCGCCAAGGTAACGAGCATAGTCGAAACCGCATAGAGGGATGCTACGAGAATGGAGAAGCCTGCTACAATCATGACTCCATTCACAATATGTACGAGGATAGGCAGACCGATCGCCTCAAGAGCAGCGATGATCGGGCTTTTGACAGCCGTTATTTTCTCATAATTAACAAATAACAGTGTAAGTCCAATAGCTATAATATATAGCATCGTAACGCCAAGGAGCATTAGTCTGCCTGCTTTCGGAGCATCTTTGGGATTACGAAGCTCCATTGCCATAAAGCCCATTACCTCAATGCCACCAAAGGCGTAAAACGCATAGAGCAGCCCTTTCCATGCTCCCAGCCAGCCTTTATCCAACCACTTATCCATGCTTTGGACAGTACTCCAATCACCTTTTCCTTTTAGAAGCATAAAGCCTGCAACCACGATGAACATGACTACGGCTGCGATTTTTATCAAAGCAAATATATTTTCTGCCTTGTTGATGCCTTTACTGCCAAGAATAATAATGAGCAATCCCAGCAGCGCATAGCTGGCAGAAAAGATCCACAACGGCAACCCTGGGAACCAAAATTGTGAGAACAACCCTAAAGCGGTCAATGTGCTTCCGAGAATCAGAATCTCAGAGCACCAATAGACCCAGCCCATGCTAAAGCCTGCCCATCGTCCGTAGGCTTCTTTGGCATAGGTTCGGAAAGAGCCTTTCTGGGGCTTTTGCATCGTCATTTGAGCAAGTGCATCATAGACAAAAAAAGTTGCGATGCCAGCCAGCAAAAAAATAAGCAACACTAATAAACCGCTTTTCTTGATGGCGATACTAGAGCCAAGGAAGAAGCCTGTGCCGATTGTGCAGCCTACCCCGAATAACGTTAGCTGCCACCACGGCAAATTTCCTGTTGGTTTATCCATCCCGATCCCTCCACATTCTAACTTACTGTTTGCTTCAGGAGGCTTTCTTATCCAAGGAGGTCAAAGAAATAAAAAACCCGCTAAGATCAGCTTGCTTACGACCAAAGCGGGTTCTTCATTTTAATGTATAGCCTGTGCTCCATTATTTGCCGGCATTTGCGGGGCTCCTGCTGCTGGGCCAAATGCATTCAGCATTTGCTTCATATCGGTAGCATTAAGCTGAGGCACCTGATAGAAGGCATTCTTATTCTGATACAAGAAAATTTCATAAGCCATTTCTATGAAATTCTCCACTTGTGAAGCAAGCACACGACGCAGCGCAGGATTGGTTACTTCAGGTGTCGCCATCGCCAAGAGCGAGGTATGCGTCTTAATTAAACCGAGCATATGCCCGCTAATCCCCGCATCCTTCACATCCGCTAGCGACTGATTAGGCTTTTTGGGAGCTGCTGGTTGGAGGCCATAGACAGGCTGTGTCATATGAGGGATGAGATAGGTTGTTGTTTCCTGACTCGGCTTTTGCCCTGTTTTAAAGCATTCACAAGTCAGGTTATATAGAGAAAGCATATAATTGTATTGACGGTCCAGTATACTTAGGAGCTCTTGATCCTGCACGAATGTCCTAAACATCATGAATTGATCAAGCACATTGATCTGACAGGAAAGAATTTCATGCATATCAAACAGTTCATGTGTTCCGTGATTGAAATTTTGCATGCCTTGCTGCGGACTTCCTGTCTGTGGTTTCTCTTGAAGCTGCATAGCTGAATCCTCCTCATAAGCTCATAATAATTAACTTCTAGCTTCACTAATATGATGGAAACTACAGCGAATTATGCATGGAAAAAGCCTCGCTGCCAGCAGCGAGGCTTCCTTCATTACTTTAATTTGTTAATGCGAGGCCGTATATTCTTCTAGCTCAGATGCGGGATCAAATTTCTCTTTACTCATGGCCAATGCTGCCACAAGAGCAATAACAGAAGGAATAATAGCCCAAGCAAACGTATGAACGATGGATGAGGAAAGTGCCTCAGTAATCTTATCAAGCACCTGCACTGGAATCTGTTCCCTAGTCTCCGGAGTCAGAATTGTACTAGGATCGCTTAGATCAACGCCTGTCGGAGCAGGACCGCCGCTGCTGAACATAGACCCTAATTTGTTCATAAACACATGGCTTTGAATAATACCGAACACCGTAATACCGAGCGTCATGCCCAGTTCCCGCGTGAAGCTGAGCGTTGAGCTGGCAGATCCACGCTGTCTTGCTGTAAATCCGTGAATCGCTGCATTGCTGAGTACAGAGAACGATGCGCCTATTCCTAGACCAACTAAGAACATGAAGATCGTAACCATCATACGTGAAGAATCAGTCGTTAACGTAGTCAGCAGTGCAATACCGGCAACAAGCAATGCTAGCGTCGCTATCATAATGGAACGGTAATTAAACTTGGAAAGCAAGACACCGCCGCCTGCAGCCGTAATAACGGAACCGACCATCATAGGAAGCAGTACCAGTCCCGAATTCGTTGCTGAGCCGCCAAGAACGCCTTGAATATAGATGGGAATGTATACAGAAGCAGTAATAAATGCTGCACCGCTAAATATAGCCATTATATTACTTGTAGAATATAGACGATTCTTGAACATGCCGAAGGTAATAATGGGTTCCTCTGCACGGCGTTCGATAAAAACAAAACTAATGATAAGCACCACAAAGGCTGAGAACAACCCTAGAATCATGCCGGAGTCCCAAGCATAGCTCTTGCCGCCAAGCTCTAGTCCGAACATCAAGCAAAGGATAGAGGCGACAAGCGTAAATGCGCCAAGATAGTCGATTTTTTGCTTAGAATGCTCTACAGATTCTTTATAGAAGAATGCAATCATTAAGAATGCAATTATGCCTATAGGCAAATTGATGTAAAAAATCCAGGACCAATGAAGATAATCCGCAATATACGCACCGATAAGAGGACCGAAAATACTAGAAATACCATAGGCGGCACCAAATAGACCACCTATTTTGCCCCGTTTTTCCGGAGCAACCACATCGAACATAATGGTGAAGGCGATAGGCACGAGCGCACCGCCGCCAATACCCTGAATAGCCCGATAAATGCTTAGCTGCACAATAGAATCTGCTGTACCGCATAAGGCAGAGCCTATCATAAATACAATAATACCGAAGACGAAGAAGCGCTTGCGCCCATACATATCCGATAGTTTACCGAATATCGGCATGCCTGCCATCTCCGCTATCATATAAGCGGAGGTCACCCACATTAATTTGTCAAAACCGCCGAGATCACCGACAATAGTTCCCATTGCTGTCGCTAATATTGTGTTATCCATGGAAGCCATAAGCGTGGCAAGCAACAATGCTGCTATAATGACGCCTACTTTATTTTCCTTTGCCATATTCGATTGTCTCCTTTACTTATCCCTAACTTATAAAAAATACTTAAAGCAGATCGTTTACTTCCCGCCCTCTGCGATTACAGCCCCTCTGCCAAAATCCGTTTCAAGAATATCCCTGTATAAGAAGAAGCTACCTCAGCTACCTGCTCCGGCGTGCCTTCTGCCGCCAGCTTGCCTCCTGCGGCACCACCTCCCGGTCCAATATCAATGACCCAGTCGGATTCCCGGATCAGCTCCAGGCTGTGCTCGACGACGACAACAGTATTGCCCATATCAACCAGCTTGTTAAGCAAGACTAGCAGACGTTTAATATCTGATGGATGGAGACCCGTCGTTGGTTCATCCAATAGATAGAGCGTATGCTTCTTAGACGGTTTGCTGAGTTCTTTGGCCAATCTAATCCGCTGTCCCTCGCCGCCAGACAAGGTTTTGACAGATTGACCCCATTTCAGGTAGCCAAGGCCTACCTCACACAGCATCGTTATGAGACCAGCAATCTTATTCTCCGATTGAAGAATCGGCAAGCTTTCCTGCACGGACATATCCAATAGATCCGATATCGACAAGCCTTCATATTGAACCTGCAGAACCTCGTCTGTGAACCTTCTGCCTTTGCAATCATGGCATCTCACCTCAAGATCGGGCAGGAAATTCATATCGACAGACAGCACACCTAGACCTTGACAGGTTTCACAACGGCCTCCAGGTGTGTTAAAGGAAAAATGCTTCGAGGTTAATTTCTTTTGCTTCGCCTCGGGCAAACCCGCGAATAACTGACGAAGATGCGTAAATACATCGGTATAGGTGGCAACATTCGATCGCTGCATCCTGCCCATCGGGGTTTGGTCAAAAATAATGATATTGCCGACTTGGTCCAATCCGTTTATTTCCTTACACCCTGACTGTGCCTGCCCCTCTGCATTTCCTTGCGCAAGAATATCGAATACGAGTGTCGATTTCCCTGATCCTGAAACCCCTGTTACAGACACCAGACTTCCCAGCGGAAATGAAACGGCGGGAATGTCAATATTCCGAAGCTGTGCTTCCGTGATTGTAATTAGCTGTCCATTCCCTTGCCTGCGGACACGTGGGGCTATCGGCAGATTCTCTTCTCGCAAATAAGCCCCGGTAACCGATAGCTCGCTTGCCATCAAATCCTCCAAGCTTCCTTCCCCTACTACAGTCCCCCCGTATAATCCAGCACCAGGACCGATATCAATAATATGATCGGCGGCACGCATCATCTCTATATCATGCTCGATAACGAGTACGGTATTGCCGAGATCACGCAGCTCCTGAAGGACGCGAATTAAGCCAACCGTATCCCGAGGATGAAGGCCAGTCGTTGGCTCATCAAGAATGTACAATACGCCGGTCAGGCCTGAGCCAAGCAGCGATGCGAGCCGCAGCCGTTGGGCTTCTCCTCCAGACAATGTGACAGTCTGCCGATTCATCGACAGATAGCCGAGACCGACATCCATAATCCGCTTTAAGCGTGTAGGCATATCATGCATAATAGGCTCCAGCAAATGCAGCCCTTCTTGCGGAAGTACGGCTTGCAGCCCTCTCGTCCATTCGTATACCTCGCTAAGTGACCAATCCGAAACATCCGCGATCGATGCATCCGCTACACGAACAAGTAGAATCTCTTTTTTCAGACGAGCGCCATGGCATTCCGGACAAAGCTGCTGGTGAAAAAAGCCCCCGTCTTTTTCCTGACTTCCGGACTCTCCCTCCTTCTCCTTGTATCGCCGCCACAAGCCAGGTATAACCCCTTCGAACTTCGTGCCTTGGATGGCCTTCAAGTTAGGAGAATGACGCTTGAACGCCTCGCTCTCGACTCCGTAATACAGCAGATCATGCTGTATTTGACCGTAATCCTTCAGAGGCTGATCAGGATCGAATTCAAATCCGTAATGCTTGCCAGCTGCCATTAGAATACGGATCTGAATATCACGATGGACGCCATTCAGAGACGCAACTCCCCCATCACGTATGCTGAGCTCTTGATTGAATACAGCCGCTTCGTTGATGCTTGCGACATGGCCTAAACCTCTGCAGGCTTCGCAGGCTCCCTCCGGTTTGTTGAAGGAGAAATGCGACATCCCCAGCTTCTCAAGCTCGGCATGGCAATGCGGACAGTTCATGGTCTGGATTCCCCAAGCCTCCTCATCCTCTTGCAGGGACCCTGCAGGTTCAAAAGAAGCGGAGATGCTGCTGTTGCAGGATGGGCAAATCCGCTCTCCCAATCGGGAAAAAATAAAGCGGATAAATGTATACAGATCTGTCACTGTTCCGACCGTCGAGCGCGGATTGCGGTTCGCGGAATGCTGTCCCACACTAATGGATGGCGATAGCCCTTCGATGGATTCGACCTTCGGTTTGCTAATCGAATCCGATGTTAAACCCATAGAGTCCAAATACTGCCGCTGGCATTCCCGTTGAAGGGTATCCATCGCCAGCGTCGATTTGCCGGACCCAGATGGACCTGTAAGGACAACCAGCTTGTACTTGGGAATGGACAACGATACATTTTTCAGGTTGTTCTCACGCGCGCCCTTAATAACGATGGTATCTTTCACAACCATTCTCCTCCTAATCAGTTAACTCTATTGTCCATGACTTGTTATACCATTCAATCGTATCGTACACGGAACTATTCAGAGGCGCTCAATACCCTTGCTTGCTTATACTTTGCCCCTTTGCAATTTAGTTAAGGTTTCGATAAAATAAGTTTGACTTATCATCCATCCATCTAGTATCTTGTTTATAAAGTATCTTGATTATCGAGACATATTATATCATAAAAGGAGGGTTCACTTTTGTCAAGTAATCAACAAGCTCAGCCAACAGAGCAGCAAGAAAATTTCACCTTACGCATGCGAAGCCTAGGAAGCCGGACGGTACTATACCAGCAAAATGTCGCTTCCTCTCTAGGGTTATATAATAATGATTTTTTATCCATAGATATCCTGCGTGAAAAAGGACCTATTACAGCGGGTGAACTATCCAAGCTGACTGGGCTTGCTACAGGCAGCGTTACCGCATTAATCGATCGGCTTGAGAAGAATGGCTATGTTCGCCGCGAGAATGATCCTAACGACCGCCGGAAAGTAATCATTGTTCCCTTATACGAGGATAAAGAAGAGGTTGGCAATACCTACGCTCCGCTTCACTCCGCAATGGTACAGCTGGCTGCATCCTATTCAGATGAAGAACTTGAACTCATTACACAATTTTTGGACAAGGCAAGCAATGTGCTAGAAGACCAGATTCGTCATCTCAGCTCCTCGGCATCTGGCAAATCCTCTAATTAATCTTATACAAAAAGAACAGAGCTACCTTTGACATACCAAGGTAGCTCTGTTCTTTTTGCTGCAATTATAAAGTGCTTGAAGCTTGAGATAGTAAGGTTACTAACAGCCCGCTATCAACCTGATCATCTTTACGCGCCTTCCATGTTTTTCTTTCGGGAGGGCCGTCGAACATGCCTTCTGGAAGCTCTAACTCAGCCGCATTAAAAATCGTAAAGCTGACCGCATCCTTCGATGTCGAGATCACAGCGGCATATTTTCCATTTTTCAAAAAGTGGGGCTTCTTATATTGTATGCGCGCCTGTGCATCGGGTATCGCCTCACGGACAACCTCCATCATCGTAGTGCACAATTCCCTCTGCCATGGTTCTTTTAAAGCTTCAATAAAATCGGTGACTTCTGGATTCATTTTCGTATACGCTCCTTTTATGTATGTAGTCGTTTCCTTAGCTTCTCATTGCTTAATGAATAAGGCCTGTCTAGCCATTCGTATGTTCTTCCAGCCTCCGCAATTCGATCTCATACTCGCCGTGCCCCGTTGGCACTGGCATCCGGAGTGCCCAATCCACAGCCTCCTCTTCACTCGGCACCTCAATCAGGGAATACTCTGCCATCAGCTCTTTATTCACCGGAAAAGGTCCGGCCTGTAGCGCTGGCTCTCCGCCTTCGGAGGAATAGGATATCCTTATCGCGGAGGCACTGGGTTGAAGCTCCTCTGCAGCAAGAAGCGCATTGCCCATAGACTTCTTATATTCGCTCCTTGCAGCGTCATACTCTCGACTGTGATTTATTCGAGCCTCCGAATACTCCGTCGCTTTAACAATTAACATAAATCTCATTACGTTCCCCTCCTTTCAGAAAAAATTATTAATTATTTTGTTGTTTCACAATCGCATTCAGCCGCCCTGTTCAGTAAAAGCATACGTTCACGCTCATTCCGAGTCATCGACGCAGCGTGTTCAAATTCGATACGCGCTTCATCGAAGCGCTTCAGCTTCACAAGGAGATCGCCGCGCACGCTCGGCAGCAGATGATAGTCCTTTAAAGAAGGCTCCGAACGCAGCTCGTCGATTATTTGCAAGCCGAATGCCGGACCAAACGCCATAGATATGGCTACTGCACGATTTAATTCGACGATCGGAGATGGCATGACTCTCGACAGTGCTTCATAAAGTACCGCAATCCGAGTCCAATTCGTCTCCGCTGCAGTGGGCGCCTGCGCATGACAGGCCGTTATTGAAGCCTGCAACGAATAAGGTCCAAGCGATCGTCCAAGCTTCCGACTCCGTTCTAATGCAGCCAAGCCGCGGCGAATCAGCAATTGATCCCATTGCGCTCGGTTTTGATCCATCAGCAAGACAGGCTCTCCTTTGGCATTAACTCTGGTTCTAAACCGTGAAGATTGAATTTCCATTAATGCGACCAGACCATGAACCTCTGTTTCATGAGGCGCGATCTCGGCAATAATGCGTCCCAGTCGCAGCGCTTCCCGACAGAGCAGCGGACGAATCCAGTGATCCCCAGAGGTTGCCGAGTAGCCCTCATTGAACATGAGATAAATCACTTCAAGCACCGCAGACAATCGGCTATTGAGCTCTTTTCCCTCAGGTACCTCGAATGCAACCCTCTCGGCGCTAAGCGTCTTCTTAGCCCGAACAATTCGTTGCGCAATCGTTGATTCGGAGGCCAGAAAGGAACGGGCAATCTCATCTGTAGTAAGCCCGCATAAGAGTCGCAGCGTTAGGGCAACTCTGGCATCCTGTGACAATACGGGATGGCACGTCATGAAGATCAGGCGGAGGAGATCGTCCCCGATCTCCCCATCCAGATTAGAATCTATATCATCCTCCGTATATAAATCCATACGGTGAGCGACCTCAACATACTTCTGATCACGCAGCTTGCTCCTGCGCATCAGATCAATTGCACGCCGCTTGGCTGTCGTCATCAGCCATGCGCCTGGATTGTCCGGAATCCCTGCCTCTGGCCAACGATTAAGAGCAATCTCTAAAGCGTCCTGGGCAAGGTCTTCCGCGAGACCAACATCCCGTACCATTCGGGTCAGTCTCGCGATAAGCTTGGCCGATTCCATTCGCCATATCGCATCAATGGTTCGATGGGTATGGGACATGCTCACGCTTTTTTCTGCTCCTCAACCTGTATGCGCAGCGCTGCTTCTTTGGCTAAAGATTCAGGATCAGTTGTTAAGTCTTCCGCCTCGAATACCTGTCTAAGCTCAATCTCGCCCTGCCCGAATCCATGCGGGTCCGGCATGCGAAGAGCCCATTCAATAGCTTCGGCCTTGGATTTCACTTCAATTAATGTATAACCGGCGATCATTTCTTTGGCCTCGGTGAAGGGGCCATCAATCACCTTTGGCTTGCCTCCCGGCTCTGGATAGGATATCCGAATTCCGCTTGAGCTAGGCTGTAAGCCATCGGCGGCGAGCAATACGCCCGCTTTCACCATTTCCTCGTTATACTTTTGCATCGCATCCAGAAGCTCTTGGCTGGGCATAGTCCCCGCCTCTGAATCTGTTGTCGCTTTAACAATCATCATAAATCTCATATGTGATACCCCCTATTCAATGGTGAAGCCTTTTCTAACCACTAGAAACAAACTGACTAATTCCACTAACTTACACATCATTCTTGAAGAAGGCTGTAAGCTCCGCTGCAATCATTTTCGCATTAAGTTTTTTCGTATGGCCCAATCCTTTTTTGCTCAGAAGCTTCGCATTTGGAAGTACGTTCGCCAGTGCCTGGGCACTATGACGCAGAACAACTGGGCTTTCTGTACCTTCGAGCACCAAAGTTGGCATCTTTACCATGCTCCATTCTTTTGCAGGAAGCGGCTTGCCATCCATATAGCCCTCTAGTAGAGCAGCATCGTAAGGGAGAGTGTGAGCTACAGCCATAAGTTTAGACCATACACCTGGCATCAATCGCATCATAGTGACAATGAATGAAGGAGCTCCCATCCCTTTCGTCATGAAATATTTGATCGCTTCGGCCCTGTCATTAGCAGCAATAAGCTCTGCGACTTTACTTACGAAGTTATTAGGCGGTTTCTTATCCGATGCATCAACGACAAATGGAGGTTCATGCAGAGCCAGCTTTGTTATATTCACGCCACTCGCTGCTGCATACAGAGCAAGCGCTGCCCCCGACGATAGACCCCACACATATGCCTTGCCGCCAGCTTCATTAATCATCGCTTCAAGATCTTCTATCTCGCGGGCTATAGCATAGGACTCTGCATCCTGACTATCTCCCCGGCCGCGTCGATCATAATTGTAGACTGTGAACTGCTCCGCTAATAGATTAGCCAATTGCACCTGCCCGGGGAATTTCCGGTAGCTGAACGCCCCTGCTACTAGAAGGAGTGGCGGTCCTTGACCAACTTTGTCATAAGCAAGCTTGATGCCGTCTTTTGAAGTTACGAAGTGCATAATAGATCCCCCTTTGCTGTTCTAATAGATGATTGAATCAGGTCTTCAATTAAGACGACGAAGCACAGACAACAAAATCGACATCTCTACAAAAAAAATTTAATTTATATTAAAAAGGGTGACAACTATTATTTGGAATTTTATAGAACTAGAATACAGAACTACTGGAATCTATGCAATAGCTGCTCTCTAAGACTTCAACAATGTCTTCGGATGGTTAGAGCACTAAAGAACAGGGAGATGAATCCCGAAGGACTCATCTCCCTGTTCTTTTGTAGTCTAATTTTGATATTAATAAGGTGCTGATATAGAAATGGCTTCATAAGCTTTCGTTTTATAGTTCCATACAATATAAGCAATTACATGACCATTATTTGCAGTGATGCTCGTCGAATAAGGACTGCCATTCTCCGCCCATTGCCAACCGCCGTATTTATAGGTGCCGGCAGGGTTGTTTTGCGCACTTTCCGCATTCTCGAAAACACCAACCCAGTCATACTTTCCATACACTTCAGGCGTAACGCTCCAGTTAAGTACAAAATCTCCATCATCTACTCCCAAAGAAACGGAATAGGAAACAGCGCTATCGGATGTCTGCAGCGGTGCTGCTTGATCCTGCAATAGTTTGGCTTGCTCTGCCGGGTTCTCGGCTCTTGCAATTAGATTTTCACTCATCATTCATGCCTCCCATCGACTATGAAACGTCTATATCTTAGCATCGAATGCATTTCCTTAATATGATTCTCAAGTAGGTAACCTCCGACAAACCAACATATAATAACTCAGGTTTTGTAGAAAGGCTTATTTTCTACAACTTCTTTTTTAGATAGCAGGTAAATGAGGACCCGAAATTTTAATAAGATTAGTATGCTTCATCAATAAGAGGATTTGTTTCGTAATAGTCCCTCTGAATTTCAAGCGCATTTCATTTCATTTCCGCCAAAAAGTTGAACAGTCTTCCTTATCCTCAATATTGAACTCAATTATTTTCTTAAGCAAGGAATAATCAATCGGATTACTCCATTTGATCCGTATCAACTCCTTGGTATGATCATACCCTGCCTGCACAATTTCATCAGAAAAACGATTAATTCCTGCCTTTTCAGGAGCAACAGCCACATGTTGTTTGGCTACGCTGAAGCCAATAATAAACGTATTGTGATCAGTAAACATAGGCTGATTCCAAGCAATTTTCGGCTCTAAATTCGGGAATGTCTTCATTACCCAATCGAATATCTCTTCGATTCTATCCCGATGCGGCGGATTATCAATACTTGATAAATATTGTGCAAATGCTTCCATATTATTCCCTCCTAAATTATAATCAAGTACCCAAAACAAACCAAGATACATATTGAAATAAAAATGTTCCGATCCTACGAAGCATTTATCTTGCTCCACAAGCCAGCCTCATTCCCTGCCGCGACTTTCGCAACCTATGGGTACGAGAAGCGTCTAATGATATAGAAGTCTTTGAAACCAAATCTAATGAAATGCTATGGAGGATACCCGCATGAAGAAAATGACCGCCACTGTAATGGGATTGCTGTTGTCGGCATCACTGTTATTGCCTAACCAGAGCTTTGCTGATTCGCAGAATCAGCCCTTCGTAATCGAGGGAAAAGAAGTACAGGGACGCACTCTTATCCCCGTTCGACAAGCATCAGCAGGATTAGGAGCGCAAGTCACATGGAACCAGCAAGCAAAAACGGTAAGTATCGTCAAAGAAGATACCAAGATTCTTCTGAAGATAGATTCGAATAAAGCTGTCGTCAATGGTAAAACAATTACGATTGATGTTCCCGCTCAAGTAGATAAAGGACTGACCTACATTCCTATTCGGTTCATCAGTCAATCACTTGGAGGCACTATCGCCTGGAATGCCGCTGACCGATACGTTGATGTCACCGTAGGAGATAAACAAGTGCGTGTTGTAACAGAGCTAACCTATAACCACTCTAAAATGCCTCAAGCTCTAGTTAACCTTTTGATTAAAAAAGCAAATGAAGCAACTGATCTTTCTTCCTATTCTCAGATTCGAGAGCATTTCAAGCCTTATTTCACAGATGGCTTCATCAACAAGCTCATTCAACAAAAAGGACTAGTGAGGAAAGATATTTATTCGGCTATTCCCTATAGCTATTCCGATGATCAGACAGGCTGGATAAGCCAGACTAGTGCCGACTATTCCTATGAAAGAAAGATTATTATCACCTACACCCAAGGCAAATGGATGGTCGATAATATTTTTTTCACTCCGTTGAATCCTTAATTCAAAAAAGATAAGTAAGAGAACCGCCCTCTACCTTGCCATTATGGCTAAGCAGAGGGCGGTTCTCGTTCAAGCGATATTCAATGGTAGACTATTAAGGAACTACAACCGTAATTGGAGCCGTCAATACTGTACCAAATGGGTTACTCAGCTCGATTTGGTAAGTATACGTTCCTGATGTACGTTTGAAGAACCAACCGAACGATTGACCGTTGACAGTACCATTTTCTTCATAGAAGTTCAAAGCAATTTCAGTCCCATTCTCAAAAATTCGACCCGAAGTAGCAGCATTGCCGCTCCATAGTGTCCAATTAATGAAGAATTCGCCTTTAGTATACAAATTGTTATCGTTAACCGTTACTGTTGGTGTGGAAGGTGCTCCTGTTGCAGAAGTTGCAACTTGATTAATGGTATTGGACCATGTGGAACCGCACTCGTTCTTCGCGATAATGCCAAATGAATATCCAATATAACCATTACGGAGGTTAGGTACAGTAAAGCTAGTTGTTGTAAGGTTTGTAGCTGCGTAAGGAGCTCTTGGCGAGTAGTAAACATCATAGGAATCCGCGCCTGCGGACGGAGTCCATGAAAGACCCATTAAATGATTGCCAGGCGTCGCAGTTAAAGTGAAATCCCCAGGCAAAGTGCATGTAGTTGGTGTAGTGGGTTCAGCACTAGCAGCACCAAATACGGACATCGACATAACTAGGGATAGACATACAGCAAATATTAGTTTCATATTACGGTTCATGGTTTCTCTCTCCTAATAATCGTTTATAAATGCTAGACATAGGAATACTCCCGTATTTAATTGTAAGGATTGGACGTCCTCTATCATCATAGCAACAATTTATATTTATGTCAAAAGAATACAGAGTAACCATATAGAAATTTACCAATTATTTAGATTCTATCATTGCTCCTCAGCTATATTTTTTGATGCAGAAACGTTACGACAGCCAAATCTTTATTCTGCTTCATTCCCCTATAAAATACAGCTTTACATTCCGGTAATCCAACCATCTAATATGTAAATAAACCAGAGCCTTACTCCTTTATAAGCTCTGGCTGTTAGTCATTTATAGCTAAGCATTAGCTCTGATTACTATACGGAACGCTTACGCTTCTGTGCGGAGCTACTGGGACGATTGACTTTCGAGGTGCTAGCAAGCAAGGGCTGGCTGATACCACCACTCAATCGTCTTTTCCTGCTGGCGAGAAATTTGTTAATAGCGGTTCCATCCTCGCCTACTGCATGCTGCTGCCGAGTTCCAGGGCTTTCAATCGCGGAGTTCGTCCCTCCCGTACTGTACGTGCCCGCACCGCTCGCCACCTGGGTTGCAGACGCATTCTGCGCTCCAGCAGGCAATTTTACGATTTGATCATTGATCACAATGACCACTTCTTTGCGCACATGCTTGCTTTTATTCTGTGCTCGGCGCCAGCTATCGACCTTTCTCTTGCTGGCTTTATTAGCGGCAAGGCCGTCAGCCCCAACACTTTGCTGCTGCTGTGTATGCGGCGATTTAATCGCTGCATTGTTCCCAGCTGCGCTGCTTCGACCGGCTCCGCTTGCGATTTGAGTGGTGTTGGGTGCATTAGTGAATTGATGATTCACGACAAATACTAATTTATCAATTCCGCTAATTGGCGCCTCTGTCACCATCCGCTTTCCTGCTTTCTCAATAACAATTGTAAGGCGGTCTCTGTTGTGCAATGGCTACCCTCCCTGCAAATATATATATGTATATGTTCTCTGAAACAATTGGCAAGGGATAGCTGCCTTGCATCAGGCTTTTCTCTCATCCAAATTTGTCCCAAGGACGAACTGCCTATTCCCTTTTAGCTTGTTCCTGAATATTGTATCTAGAAGTAGATTCCAAGGAATATGGAAGAGGGAAGTGATAGAGTGGGAATGGATTCATTGCTGGCGGTCCATCCGCCAAGATTTCTGAACGGGAATACTTATATCGGGCCGTATACCTATGGGACACCAGTGGTGCTGTCTTATGGTTCAGGCCATATTCTGGTTATCGGCAAGTTCTGTTCCATTGGAGGAACTACGGTCATGCTAGGAGGCAATCACCGTTACGACTGGGCGACGACCTATCCGTTCAGCGCATTCATGCCAGAGCATAGTCAGACTCCCGGCGTAACATGGTCCAAAGGGAATGTCAGCATCGGCAATGATGTATGGATCGGCATTTGCTCCACCGTCATGTCCGGGGTAACGATTGGAGATGGCGCATGTGTAGGAACAAGCTCGGTCGTTACCAAAGATGTTCCCCCATATGCTATCGTTGCTGGCAATCCGGCCCGAGTCGTAAAGTACCGCTTCCCGCAAAATATCATTGATAAGCTGCTCCGAATCAAATGGTGGGACTGGGAGCCGCATCAGATCGAACAAGCAATTCCGCTGCTGATGTCTAATAATTTTTTCGCCTTATTTCAATACGCCCAATCAATTGGCAAATAAATAAGGAAATCGTGTTCGTTGTTCACCGTGGTCGCGGAAATAAAAAACGAGCAGCTGCTGTAGCAGCCTGCTCGTTCTACATAATCTATGCGATAGGTGTACCGTTTGCAACAGGAGCATCTGGTCTTAGAAGAACCACATCACCCTCTGCTGGAACACCTCCGATTACTAATACTTCAGATTTGAAGCCTGCAATACGCCTAATAGGTAAATTCATTACCGCTATTACTTGACGTCCAATTAGCTGCTCCGCTTCATATCTTTGTGTAATTTGAGCCGAGGAACGCTTCACACCTATTTCCCCAAAATCAATTTCTAATTTAATTGCTGATTTTCGAGCTTCCGGGAACGGCTCTGCATGAATAACCGTACCGACACGAATATCGAATTTCATAAAGTCCTCAATCGTAACCACAAGTTCCCCCTCTATTTTGCCGCTACACTTAATTTTACCCGATTACCATTTCAAATTAAAGATATAACTAGATGAACTACTGTCTTTCTTCCACATGGATCGCTTGGTTAGCAATAATGCTTGCTTCTCGATAATTAACATCTATTCTGAGCTTGCCAGCTAGAATCCGATCAATATCTCCTTGCTCATACATGGTCTGAATCTCATTGCGCTCGGATTGAATCGCTTTAAGCTCAAGCTCTCTTCTTTTGGAGCTTGGTTTGGCTGGGGCATCGATCCAGCTTCGATTATTTTGAAGATGCAGTTCAATTGCCCGATAATCAGCAATTACTGCATCGACAAATTCCCGATTGCTCTCGGTTTCCTTCTCCTTCATCTGTTCGATGACGGTTCGGATAGCCTGGAGCTTCAATGCCTTATACATCTCCCAATTAGGGTGAGATGGGCCCATGATTGGCATTTTGGACTTCTTCCTCCTCCGCAAGCGCCTGAAGAAAGAACGAAACAAACTAAATAAATGCCGAAATTTCAAGCGATTAGTTAATACAAACTCCATATGGCTGAGCGAAGAGTGGAACCTTGCCGCAAGCTCAGGCGTAATACGTTCTTTCTCCAGCCACTGCTCAGCAACGCTGCGTTCAATATTTAGTGCAAACAGGCGAATATCTATAATTTCTTTCTTCGCCTCTCCCAAATCAACCGTACCTTCTAGTCTACATCGCTGTAAGCGGCGGGTATAATCGGCGATTAAACTAAGCCCTTCTCGCTTATTATCCTCCCCTAGTTCTTGGCGAGCCGTAAGCAGACCAGCTTCAAGCACACGCATTCTGGCTTTGCGCTCCTCTTCCTCCCGATTAGCGGAATTTTGCTTGCTCTCGGCTGACCTCCGAGTAAGCAGCGGCAGAAAAATGCTGGCTGACAATAAGGTTAGCAGGATGACCCCCGAACAAATGAACAGAATGAGGCTCCGCTCAGGAAAGTCTTTTCCATTATCAAGCACCAACGGAATCGAAAATGCAGCTGCAAGCGTCAAAGCACCTCGAACGCCTGACAAGGCCGTCAACAAGGCGGAATGCACCTTGCGATCCGTTACCCATACCCATGTGAATCGCAAGCCTATTAGAATCGCCGTTATGATAAAAATATAGCCTACCACAACACCATTTGTATATTTAGGATCCTCCCATACCTTGGCAACAACGCCCGGGATTTCTAACCCCAGCAGCAAGAAGACGAGACCATTGAGCGAGAACAAAATAACCGACCAAGTGCTGTCAGACACCATTCTCAGCCTTACCGAGGCTGTCTCTACGCGATCTCTTTCAATCGCATGCACAACACCTGCCGCTACAACAGCAAGTATGCCTGATACATGAAATTCTTCAGCAGCTAGATAAATGATGAATGGCGTAAGAATAATGATGAGCATATGTAAAGTTACATCTTCTATGCCAAGCCTTCGCAATAGCAGCCTCAGCCAGATGACGGCAAAGCCGAGCAATGCTCCAATCAATAGTCCTCCCGCAGCGATGACGATAAAGCCGCCTACTGCTTTGGGTAAAGAGAATTGACCGGTTACCGTAGCCGCGATCGCGAAATTAAAAGCAACGAGTCCCGAGGCATCATTCATTAAAGCTTCTCCTTCAAGAAGGCGTTTAATGTTCCCTGGCAGCTTCACTCTTCCCGATAAAGAACCAACAGCAACCGCATCTGTAGGGGAGAGAATAGCGGCAAGGGCGAAGGCAGCAGATAAAGGGATCGCCGGGATAAGCCAATTAATAATTGGTCCTGCAATGAGGACGGTGGTGAATACTAATCCAAGCGCGAGCAAGAGAATAGAAGCTCTCAGCTTCCAAAGCTCCTCACGAGGGGTAATCTTGCCGTCATTAAATAACAGCGGCGCAATAAACAGCACCATGAACAGCTCTGGATTTAGGGGAACATGATGCAGGTTGGGAAAATATGCGGCTGCTACTCCAAGTGCGATCTGAATGATCGGAACCGGAATAAAAGGCACAAAGCGATTGATGACATTGGAAATGCCAATGAGCACAAGCAGCACCAGTACCATCAATAATAATTCCATTTCGTTATGCAGCTCCTTTGCTCTATTCAACCCGATTTAAGGCCGATATCGTTAATTTACCCAGCTGGGATAAAAAAGTAGCATCCTAAATTATTTTTTAGCAAAACCTAACTCAGCCAGCTCCCTTAGTCCCAGTTGTAAGTCAACAGTAACCATACAGTGGTCATACTCCTACGACTGCTCAGCGACTTAATGACCAACTGCAATGGCTAGTTATTCAACAACCTGTACTGTTACCAGCTTTTCACTTAGTCCATACTGACATTACTCAAATAACGATCCACGAACCGAGAGCGCCGCGACTACCTCACTCTTCTGTGAGGCTATCCTCATCCATACGACCTGCTTATCCAACATAACAAGCATTGTATGAGGCTAGCCTCATATCTCAGGAGCCCAGCCTCCTGACGAATGAGTTTCGCCTCATACATTCCGCTTTGCTTCCCTTAACGCCACAATTATAGATGCTTTTCCTCACACTTTTGTGAGCTTGCCTCATATCGACTTTCCGCGCGGTCAGGGCACCCCGCCCGGCGTGCGCGGCCATCACGGCACGCGGTGCTACGTCACAAGTCGGCGTTTAAATCTCGTGTTCTGCACTTGCCTCTGCATCAACTACTCCACAATGCAACTTACTTCACTCTTCTTTACTCTCCATTAGCAAAACAAAGAACCCGTACTTAAAGCACGGGTTCTTTGTTCATATGAAAAGTATATAAGCTTATACGTTTACGGAATGCTTGGCACGAGCGATCTCTGTCGCTTCTACCATGTTGCGCAAGGAAGCGATTGTTTCTTCGTATCCACGCGTCTTCAATCCGCAGTCTGGGTTGATCCAGAATAGTCTAGGATCAAGCACATGCAAGGCACGTTCGATCATGCTCGTCATTTCCTCTACCTGTGGAACGCGTGGACTATGGATATCATACACGCCTAAACCGATACCGAGCTTGTACGTGTTTAATTCAAAGCTATGAATCAGCTCGCCATGGCTGCGGGATGTCTCAATTGAAATAACATCGGCATCCATTGCTTCAATGGAATCAATCATGTCATGGAATTCGCAATAACACATATGGGTATGAATTTGTGTCGTCTCCGACACGGTGCAAGTCGTCATACGGAATGCTTTAACAGCCCAGTCCAGGTATTCTGCTTGATCCTTTTCCTTAAGTGGCAGACCTTCGCGTACTGCTGGCTCATCCACCTGAATCATTCCGATTCCTGCTTGCTCTAATGCCTCAACCTCTTGTCTAAGAGCATAAGCCAATTGGTAAGCAATCTGCTCACGCGTAATATCCTCACGGACGAAGGACCAGTTCATGATCGTGATCGGACCAGTCAGCATGCCTTTCACAGGACGATTCGTCTTCGATTGCGCATATTTCGTTTCCTCGACAGTCATCGCTTCCTCGAAGGCTACATCTCCGAATATAATAGGCGGTTTCACACAGCGAGAGCCGTAAGACTGCACCCAGCCATATTGTGTGAACGCGAAGCCTGCAAGCTTCTCGCCAAAAAATTCAACCATATCGGTTCTTTCAAATTCGCCATGTACGAGGACATCCAGCCCAATCTCCTCTTGCAGCTTAATCCAGATATCAATCTGATCACGGATGTAGCTGGCATATTGCTCATTATTCCATTCGCCTTTACGCCATAGCTGACGGCTTTTGCGCACCTCTGCGGATTGCGGGAAGCTGCCGATTGTCGTCGTCGGGAACAGCGGCAATTGCCATTTGTTCTGTTGTGCAATATGGCGCTCTGCGAATGGCAGGCTGCGAACTGGCTGCTGTACACTAATAGAAGCAACAGCTTGCTGAACATCATTACGGTTGAGCTCACTGGATTGTCTAAGAGCTTGAAGGGCATTCTCGCATTGTTCCAATTCTGCTGTGAACTCAGCATCCCCTTTATAGGAAGAAATTGCTTTTGCCAGAAAAACAAGCTCGTCCAGCTTCTCATCGGCAAAGGCAAGAGCACCTTTTAGCTCTGTTGAGAGCTTGGCTTCATTAGCTACCGTAACGGGAACATGAAGCAGGCTGCATGAAGTCTGTACAAGTAGTCGGTCAGTTGCCACGTGCTCGGCCAACTCTTCTAATAAAGCCAGTTTATCACGTAGGGAAGCCTTCCAAATTCCACGGCCATCTACGATACCTGCGCCCAATACTTTGTCGGCAGGAAAGCCTTCTTGTTTAATTGCTTGTAGATTACCGGACAAGCCATGTACGAAATCAAGGCCGATTCCTTTAACAGGCAGCTTCACAATATCATTATAGTTGTCTACGGATTCAAAATAGGTTTGCAGCATGATATTCAGATTAGGCACTGCTGTTGCAAACGTCTCATAGATCGTGTTTAATCGCTGAATATCCGCTTCACTTAGCTTCGTTACCACAATCGGTTCATCTATTTGTACCCACTCTACTCCTTCTTGTGCTAGCTCCTGAAGGATCTGAACATAGAGTGGAAGTAAGCGTTGCAGCCAAGCATCAAACTCTGATGCAGCGTAGCCTTTAGACAGCTTCAGGAAGGTTAACGGCCCTACGATAACAGGCTTGCCTGCTATTCCGAGCTTTTCCTTAGCTTCACGATAAGCAATAAGCGGTTTATTCTCTGTCACTACTGGTGCTGCTCCATCAAGCTCAGGTACGATATAGTGATAGTTTGTATTGAACCACTTCGTCATTTCACTTGCAGCTGCATCCTTTGTGCCGCGAGCGATACCATAGTATACCGACAAAGGTACAGCGCCGCCCTCATACGCAAAGCGTTTCGGGATAATGCCGAACATAGCGGCTGTATCAAGAATGTGGTCATAATAGCTGAAGTCATTGACTGCGATGAGGTCGATTCCTTTCTCCTGCTGCTTGCGCAAATGGCTAAGGCGAATCTCCTGCAAACGGCTTTGAAACTCAGATTCCTCAAGCTTGCCTGCCCAGAATGCTTCAAGTGCTTTCTTCCATTCGCGATCCGCACCAATACGTGGATACCCCAATACACTGCTCTTTACCATCTCGCAACACTCCTATACAAATTGTTACAAGAAAGATATCATGAATAGCTAGATATAGCATAACTGAATTAAACTATATCCAGCTATAGCCAAAAGCTATATCAGTGCTTTTGAGGGGCTATTGCTCGCATAAGCGCCTCGATATAGGCCTCTCCGAGCTTGGATAGCGACGTATTTCGATGAGAAATCCACCCTACATTAATCGTTTCCTCACAATCTAGAGGTACAGGAATAATTTCATTGCCGTTCAAGTCAGAGCTTAAAATTCCTGTTGATATGGTGTATCCGTTCAAGCCGATCAATAAATTAAACAGCGTGGCCCTGTCATTCACACGAATGCTCTTTTTGTGCAGCAAGGTGCTGAGTATTTCTTCTGAGAAGTGAAAAGAATTATATTCCCCTTGATCGAACGAGAGGTAAGGATAATTTTGCAGCTGATCAATAGTTACGATGGATTGAGCTGCCAAAGGATTTTTTATGCTGATGAAGATGTGCGGCTTAGCCGTAAATAAGCTGACGAATTGCAAATTTGCGCTTTTGAGCAGCTTGTTGATGACCTTGCCGTTAAACTCGTTCAAATATAATATGCCTATTTCGCTCCGCAGCGTTTTGACATCCTCGATAATTTCATAGGTTTTGGTCTCGCGTAAGGTTAGCTCATATTCATCCTGTCCATATTCCTGAACCAGATTGACAAAGGCATTCACCGCAAAAGCATAATGCTGAGTCGATACCGAAAAATGCTGCGGTGAGGGCTTGGCATTCAGATAACGGCTTTCCAGCAATTCTGCCTGCTCGACGATTTGCCGGGCATAGCTTAGAAATTCGATCCCCTCTTTGGAAAGGGAGATTCCTTTATTTGATCGTTCAAAAATCGCAAACTGCATTTCGTCTTCCAGATCCTTAATCGCATTGGATAGGCTAGGCTGAGAAATAAACAATCGTTTGGCAGCCTCATTAATAGAGCCGCGATTGGCAACTTCAATTACATATTTTAATTGTTGTAGAGTCAATGAAATACTCCTCTCTAACCCTCGTTAGACTTACTATTTGGCAGCTTATTGCTTCTTACATTATACATGAATTCATGCAAGTATCGGGTTATGATATAGGATCGCTCATCATGAAATGACTTGTGTGCTGGTTTAGCAGAAACGTAAATAGAGGACTGCCAAGCAGCAGCCCTCTGTTACACATTTAAATCGATTTATTGTTGTCTCTTTTCTGGTCGTTCTCCACCTTGAGGCGGCATACCGCCTCCACCGCCGCCTTTTCCTGGCATGCCTCCGGGACCGCCACCGCCTCTGTTGCCACTTCGTGCCTCGGTCACTCCGGATTCGGATAACCAGGTTACGATGCTCGATGCTTCGAACTGAATGACTTTCGTCCCGTTCTGATAAAGGCCGCCAGTGTACAGGCCGTTAGTTTCCGTACCGCTGGACGTCCCTCCTGCATAAAGCGTATACGTGGCATCCTTCTTCAAATCCGGCGTGCTGACAAAGACGGATTGATAGTTTTTCGACGGTGTGAAGGAAATGATAGATTTACCATCGCTATCCTCCAGATGCAGCATCGTGCCTGCTTGCTGTGTCTGCGAATAAGTCATAAGTATGCCGGCTTGGGTCGATTGCTCGGAGGTGGCTTGCGTCATTCCCGAGCTTCCCGCAGCCACAAGGAGTCCGCCCGTCATCTCGAAGGTGCCATCATAATCTAGTGCTCCATTGTTGTTGCCAGTTGGCCCATTGACGATTACAGTTCCACCTGTCATTACAATTGAACCATTGGCATCTAACCCATCACCTTGCGCATCCACACTTAAATATCCGCCGCTAATCGTAAGCTTGTTGGTAGAAGAAGCACCACTTGGGCCTTCCCCTCGCGCCTCTTCCTGCCCTGCTGCTGCTTCGGTGTCAGTACCGGCTGCAGCATTTACTCCATCGTCGCTGGCAACTACATGAATGGTGCCGTCACCGATCAGAATCGCCGGGGCTTCTATCCCCTCATTGCTCTTGGCAATATCAATCTTACCGCCCGCAATTGCGATCCATAATTCTGCGTGAATGCCATCGTCGCCGGCAGTGATCGCTATATCCCCTCCAGCGATATGAATGCCGCCGCTGCTATGCAGCGAGTCTTCCACTGCATTAATTGTCAAGGTACCTTCCTTAATCGCGATGAGCCCTTCGGAGCCTGCTGTATCGTTCGTCGTCTTGACACCATGTCCACCTGATTCGATAGTAATATCCCCCGCTTGGACAGCTACTAGATCACGTCCCATGAGACCGTCATCCATAGCCTGAATATCTAAAGTCCCCCCTGTTATTTTCAGCTTATCCTTGCTCGTAATCCCGTTGTTAAAGTTACCTTCAACGATGAGCTTGCCAGTACCATTGATTGTCATATCGTCTTTGCTAAAAATAGCTGCATTAGGCTCATCCGTTGCTTCATCAGGGAATTCGTAAGTTACTCCGTCTGTAATTATATTCTCCGTTCCTTCCTGCAGGCTAATGATCGCCTTGCCTGCCTCCTTGACGTAGATCGACGAAGAAGTACTATTATGAAGCTCCATTCCGTTTAATATTAAGCGAACGGTTTCTTTATTTGGCACATCTATTACGATTTGCCCTTCCTCCAGCTTACCACTCACAACATAAGTTCCGGCTGATGTAATCGTAATCGTGCTGTCCTTCACCTCCACACCTGAGCCTTCTAAGCTTGCCCCTGATTGATTCAAGTTTATTGCAATCGTATTCTCCTTGTCCCACTCCTCATAATAGTCATCCTCGTCATACTCAACCTCCTGAATTAAGTCCATGCTCGTTACTTGTTCGCCTGAGGAAGTCGTAATGGCTGAATTGGCTGCCGCTAATGATTCTTCTGTGGGAGCTGTCTCGTTATTGCTGCACGCCGCTACCATTATAAGACTGGCTAGAATGATCGTTATTCCTTTATCTCTCCAACGTTTCATCATTTATCATCCCTCTCGTATCTAGTAGTCCGACACAGTCGGACTCATCGTTAAAGTAATATCCATATTCCCGTTCCTGCATCTGATCGCATCCAGAAACTCCTTCTGATTGGTGAGATCGCAGGTAGTAATCGCGTATACCAGCTCGTACAAGCTTCCAAGCTCTGTCGTTCTGACCTTTCTCAGCTCATAATCAATCTGGAATTGTTGAAAAATCTCGTGGAAGGCCTCTTCGTAGGCCAGATTTTCCGGTATCGTTATTTTCAGCATTTTTTGTGTCACTTTTTTCGCTCCGAAATGGATAACCTTCAAGAAGAACATCAATGCACACAAAATGACCGTAAATAGGACCGCGTAGCCGAATGATCCCACGCCGCAGGCAAGCCCTGCCGCCATCGTGAATAAGACGAATGCAATATCCTTCGGATCGCCCGGCGCGCTTCGGAACCGAATGATCGAGAAAGCTCCTGCCAGACTAAAGGCTCTTGCGATATTGCTGCCGATTAATAGTATGATAATAGCTACAATGGCAGGCAGGACGATCATCGTTAATGCGAAATTTTGTGTATAGCCGACCTGCGTTTTCATATAAGTAAAGCTGATAATCGCTCCTAAAGCGATTGCTACAAAAATAGTTAGCAAGGCATCCGTTAACGTTAATTCGGCGCTGGTCGTCGCTGAAGTTAGAATAGAATCAATCATAAGCTTAATTTCTCTCCCTCTGCTTTGTCATGCATGAGCATTTTCTTATATTCGTTGCCGTACTTGGAGAAGCTTGTCCGAAACATCCCGAGTTCCGACAGCATTCTAGATAGCCAGATCGGAATCGTCTTTTCTGCCTTCACTTCCATAAGCCACTGCCCGCGATCGAGAAGCTGCTCGCCATAATCGCCGCTTTCGAGCTTGACCTCGTACCTTCTCGATCGAATATTCGTATCGAACGTAATTCGCAGGTCCCTGTTATTTTTGCAAAACAATGCAATTCTGTCATAGGCCAGATATACCTTGGGCTCTAGCTCGTATCGCTGCAAGAAGTACTGAATCTCATGAATGACCTGCTTGTTCATTCCCTCCCTGAATAGCGGCTCTTCTCCCGTTCTAACGAAATCATAAGCCTCGCTTAGTTTTAGTGCGGTTCTTCTTTTGTTCACAAGGCCAAACACCTTTTTCTTCAGTTCCAAGTACACCTTAGCGTCATGCTCTGGAATTCCATAGGCTCTTATTCGTAGCTTTTCTCTGTATTTAGGCTTTGCGAGACTATTGCGGATCAATGTATCATGCTTGGTGTCGTAATAGATGTTGCAGATGGAATAGAAGTTATTGTGCTTGTTGTATTCATCAGGCTCCATATACGCAAGTAGTCTATTATAAATCTCGTAGAAGGCCTTACTATCCATTAAGTACTTATTCTCATAGCGATTGAATACCTCGATTGCCATCGGTTATTCTCCTTTCTTATCAGCGATTACTCGTCGCTTCCATGACTGTATCTTAGAACGGCAACCTTTAACGAATCTTAAATGCCCTCGCAGCCCGATCAATCTTTTTTCTTGCGGAAGCTTGAATGAAGCAATTAAGCTTGATTAAAGGTTCCCGCTTTATAATAGGGACACAGTGCGATTATTCTAACTAGAAAAGGGGGAGCGCTGATGAGAATCTTAATTGTAGAGGATGAAGTTCATCTAGCCGAGGCATTAACCCAAGTACTCAAAAAGCATCATTACTCTGTCGATTTCGTTCATGATGGGCAATCCGGGCTGGATAATGCCTTAAGCGGCATATATGATCTCTTATTGCTCGATATCATGCTGCCAGAGATGGACGGAATCACTTTATTGAAGACAATTAGAAGCAAGGGAGTTTCCACGCCCATTATATTGCTCACCGCCAAGGGAGAAATAACGGATAAGATCATTGGGCTCGATTACGGCGCAGATGACTATGTAGCCAAGCCTTTCTCTTCGGGGGAGCTGCTCGCCAGAATAAGAGCGGTGTTACGACGCAAGGGAGAGGTCATCCCGGAGGATACGCTTAAGTTCGGAGATATCGAATTAATTTCAGGAAATCTTAAGCTGGCATGCAAAGGGAAAGAACTTAAGCTGATCCTCAAGGAAAGTGAGCTCTTAGAATTGCTGATTTCAAGAAAAAGCGCAGTGACTTCCAAAGAACAGATTATCGAGAAGCTATGGGGATTCGATTCGGAGGTTGAGCATAATAACGTAGAGGTATATGTCTCCTTTTTAAGAAAAAAGCTATTGTTCTTGCATTCCTCTGTTCGTATCACTACGATTCGAGGCGTCGGATATCTATTGGAGGCGACAATCTGATGTTCAATCAGCTGCGCAATCGTTTTCTAATCGTTAATCTAGTCATCATCTCCTTAATAATGCTCATTGCCTTCGCTTCGATCTATACGATAACCTATCAGAACGTGCGCAATGATATTAATAGAGATCTGAATCGAATGTCAGAATTCTATCACAAGCCCGATCGGAATATAGGAGAATCTCGACCTGACACAGAGAATCACCCACAAGGCTCTAGAGACGAATTCAATCCTCCACCGGAACGGTCGGTATCCTTTTTATTGCAGACAGATGAGCAAGGGGCGCTTATGAACACGAATTCGCGCTTCGATATGGATGCCGATTTCTATGAGCTTGCCTTAGCTAAGACCGCTTCCAACGAGTCGAATCGTGGACAATTCAACCTCGATGGGAACAGGTGGGCATATAGTATCGAGAAAAAAGCTGCTGGCTATTCCATCGTCTATCTCGATGTTACCGCCCAGCAAAAAATCATTACCAATCTCATATATACATTCACAATCGTTGGGCTAGTCATGCTCATCGTGATCTACTTTACGAGCCGTTATTTCGCTAATCGCTCCATCGCGCCTGTGAAAGAGGCCTTCAATAAACAGAAGCAGTTTATAGCTGATGCTTCCCATGAATTGAAGACCCCTCTCTCCGTCATCAACACGAATGCCGATGTCCTGTTATCCAATCCCGAGGACAAAATTCAAGACCATCTGAAATGGCTGCAGCGCATTCAATCTGAGACGGAAAGAATGAGAACACTAACCAATGATCTTCTCTACTTAACTGAAATGGACGATTCCAGAGTAAGCATGCTCTTCTCAACCTTTAATGTGAGTGAGGCAGTTGAAGGGGTTATTCTCACGATGGAAGCCGTTATTTACGAGAAAAATCTGACTTTGCAATATGAGATCGAGCCTGACATAAATCTGCGCGGCAATGGCGAACAAATCAAGCAAGTCGTCATAATCCTGCTGGATAATGCGATCAAATACGTCAATCCTACAGGAACAATCACCTTGAAGCTTGCGAAACAATATAATGAGACTCTACTGACCGTGACTAATACAGGTGAAGGCATTCCTGCCGAGCATCTGGAACGAATCTTCGACCGCTTTTACCGTGCAGATGCTTCTCGTTCTCGCAAGCATGGCGGCTATGGCCTCGGCCTAGCCATCGCAAAGTCCATTGTCCAGCAGCATAAAGGGCATCTCTATGTAAAAAGTGTGCTTAATGAGACCACTTCGTTCTATGTCCAGCTTCCTTAAAGTTTAACGTGTAGACATTGTAAAAGCCGATCGCAGCAGCGCGATCGGCTTTGTTTCATCCATCCCAATTGCAGCACCGAACACTTAATTAATTCTAGCGCCTTCAAACCGGGTAGCAACTCCGCTTTGAATATCTCCATTCTCCCCAGTAGCTCTAGCGAATACCTCTACTCGATCACGCGCTCTCAATTGTACAATTCCAGCAGCATCAATAATGCCCGTTCTAGGGGTAAAGTTCTCTTGGTCTAATATTCTCGGGACTCCATTTACTCTAATCTGCAAATCAAAAGTAACTGGCGTAAGCGTAATCGTCTCAAAGGCAGCACTCGCTACAAGAGAGTACACACCATTTTGCTTTGGCCTAAATGTCGATGTCGCCGAATTATATTCATTATTAAGATCCAATTCTTCAACCTGATATTGAACCTTGCTAAACACGCCATCCGTCAAAGTCTGGTCTATTCCAGAAATCGCTATAAACGCTGACTTTCTAAACTTTTTAACTCCACACCTCTTTTTGGGAATCGGTTTGCAAATAATCGTTTTGCAGATCTTCTTACGGACGGGCTTTCGGCAAATGGACTGTTTGCTGACAGGCTTCTTCACCCCTGCTCTCTTAATAGTCATGCTTGATCATTCCTCCTTGTTAACCTGCTTATACGTAAATTTCGATAGCCATGTATTATATGAAAAGCTCGTATTAATAGAGACGGTATTTGCCTGGACGAGATACGATAAGGCTTTGTCTAACCATTTTCGTTTTTTCTGCCTAGCCTCGATTCTAGTAACTGCTTGTTAGATAAAAGATTAGAATCCTCTGGCGCATAGGAAAGCGCCATTTCGTTATGTGCATAGGCTTGCTCTAACTGCCCCAGCTTGCCATAGCAATAAGTAAGCTGCAGATGGATAAATCCAGACGATACCGCTTTATTGATGCTGAACACCCGATTGGCCGGCAGCTCCAGCTTCAGCGCCCATTGATACCAATGAACAGCTTTATCAAAATCTTTGTTTTCTTGGAAATAGTAAGCGATTCGGCAAGCGTAATCGGGACGTGGAATATCGCAGTTAAATGCTTCTACTAGATAGTGCAGCTCCATCTCCTTATCCCCAAGCTCATGATAGCAATGAGCGATTCGTTGGCATGCTTCTAATTTTTCTTC
Source organism: Paenibacillus sp. J22P59 (assembly GCF_059383895.1). Lineage (NCBI taxonomy): Bacteria > Bacillati > Bacillota > Bacilli > Caryophanales > Paenibacillaceae > Paenibacillus > Paenibacillus sp. J22P59. Next base: position 325,749 of record NZ_JBXENX010000001.1, on the reverse strand, counting down.
AAAATAACTTGTCGGATCAGCCATGCTGGCCACATAGATTTCAATCGCTTTGCCATAATAACCGTTAGCAGAAAGCTCCATTGCATAATGGAATAGTTGCCTTTTGGAGAGAGTCGCATTCCGCTCAAGCATCCGTTCATAAATTCGCAGATTGCGTTCCGTATTCCTATGCACGCGTCCATGATACACTGCTATATCAGCAAAGCAGATGATACCCTCCACTGCTAAATATTCATGCACCGGGTCACACCATTGATATTGTCTGGAGCGCTTCACAAGCCGATTGCGTTGTACAACAGCTGCAGGCTGTCCAAGAGAATCGAAAGCCAAATAGTAATTCATGCACACACAGTCTACCTCCGGATCTAACGTTTGTTTGAGCATTCGGAATTTGTCCAAATCCGTTTCTTCCAGCCAATCATCCGCATCCAGCCATAAAATATAGTCTTGCGAAGCGCAAGTGAAAGAATAATTTCTCGCAGTAGAAAAATCATCCTCCCAATCAAAATGAAAGATTTGATTCGTATATTTAGCTGCAATTTCTTTGGTGCTATCTGTTGAACCCGTATCTATAATAATGATCTCATCCACAATATCTTGAATAGAATGCAAGCACCTCTCCAGCACCCGCTCTTCGTTTCTCACAATCATGCACAAACTAATCGTTATCACCGGCGCCACCTCCATAGCCATTATATGGAGAACAATTGAACCATGATTGGACAACGCAATAGCACTTCATTGGCGCAGCTTTGATATAGCTTGATAATGACAAACTAAAAAGCATGCAAGGACAAGTCCTCGCATGCTTTTTGAGAATATAATCCATTACTTCGGATTAGCAGCAACGCTAACTGATGCTGGAACAGGTGCAAGAAGTCCTAGCTGCTCTTTAATGCCTTTAATAATTTGCTCGGCTACGCGCCATTGAAATTCATCACTGTACATCTTTGCTTCTTCCTCCGGGTTCGTTATAAACCCAATTTCGAGCAGAACCGCAGGCATCACCGTTCTGCGTGTTACATCCAAGCTCGTCTTCTTGACGCCTCGATCTCTAAATTGCGTCCCCTGTATCAAATATTTATGCATGATGTCTGCAAAGGCCCTGCTCTCATCGCGGGTATAATGTGTCTCGGTTCCTCCTGGGATCGGGCTTCGATCCGCTGAGGTATTCCCATGAATCGAGATGAATAAATCTGCTTTGGCACTATTCGCCATAGGCGCTCTCAGATTTGTCGCGAGCTTAACATCCGCATCTCTCGTTAATAGAATATGGAAGCCCTTTTCTTTTTTTGCTAATTCAGCGATTTTCAAAGTAAGGGCGAGATTGAACTCATCCTCATACCGGTTCTGGACACTGCTCGACCCAGTTCGCCCACCATGTCCAGCATCTAGCATAACGGCATAGCTCTTCACTGGAAGCATCGGATCTATCGGCGTGGTTGGTTCCCCAGGAATCGTTGGTAAGGTCGGTGATTCTGGTTGAGGAGCTGATCCTAACAGAGTAATCGTGATTAGACCTTGACCATCATTGCTGACCTCATATTCTGTGCTGCTCTTCATATCCATTACAAAACGTGTCGTATTCGGCGATGTACTAAATTTAGAAAAACGGATCTTTGTAACAAAAGCATCATTATCAAGAGCAATTTCACCTTGCCCCTTAGAGCCCAAATCATAGGTTTGCATGAAGCTTGGTGCGAACGTTGAATTTGGAATGTCAATTACAATCCGGCCCGGATTAATAACAGTTGTTACTTTGGGCTCTGTATGCCGATCCAATGTAATATGTAGTTTATTTTCCTGATAGGCAATGTTATTTATTGCAGCATCCGGAGATGCTGGTGTCTGCTCATTAGGAACAGCAGGAGTAGTAGGAGTTGTTAGCTTTACAGAGTTTGTCTTTGCATCCCAGACTACCGTAAGTCCCATGCTCTCTCCAATAAAACGCAGCGGTACAAGTGTCTTGCCCTTCTTGACTGTGGCAGGCACATCCATAGTTACATTCGTATCATTAACCAATGCTTCTTGCTTATCAACCGTGAGCAGCAGCTTATTACTGCTATTCTGAATAGTAATCGTGCGGCTCTGCTGACTCCAATCTACCTTATAGCCCAGCTCCTCAGAGACAACCCGAATGGGAACCATTACTGAATTGTTTACTTGCGTAATTGGTTCTGTTAAGGGAATCAGATTTCCATTCAGGTAGAGCATTGTCTGCGGAGCAGCATGTCCGATTTGCGGGGAGAATAAAGATAAAAGCAAGAAAAAAACGAGTAGGAAGCTGCTGCGTACACGCCATCTGTTCATGATATAGAAGTATCATCCTTTCCTTAGATAAAGGTCGTCTTACTATCTTATTCGACAGTAATAAATAGAATATGAATAGAAGCTTGAAAAGCATGTAATAAGTTGTCAAATAATAGACGATTCTGAGCCTTAATTGTTGCAAAAAGGAAAAAAATATTTTGAGCTTATTTTCATCATTTTTTTAAGAGGCTGTGCACAAGCAGCTGTAATAAAAAAAGCAGTAATGTGTAAGCACATTACTGCTTTGAAACCTACAGGAATACTTTAAAAGTCCAAATAGTTGCCTTCTATTTTTATTTCTTCTATCGCGACGTATTTTTCACCATAAGAATTTTGGATGGTCTCCATCCCTAGCTTCAGAGAGCTCAACAATATTTGCGTTTCTCGACTGCATCGTCCATCGATCAAGCATTTTACATAGTTTTTAGTCATTTCTACTTCGGCCTTATCATTAGTGAGGCTACTTATAGAATGGACGGCATTCACAGATAGCGCTGATATAGCTGCGGCTATAATGTCAAGACCGTACTGCGCAAATCCTGTTGTCCCTTTAGCTACAAAACCATAAATATCATTACTCGCATTGATAAAAAAAGTTATAACAAAGGCATCTCTTTCATCTTCATCTAAAATAGCTCTTTGGAACGCAATCTTCTCGTCTCTATTATAGGAATCTGTTGTGAACGGCTGACTGTCATTGCGCTCGTTATCTCTGTTCATCATGTATATTCTCCCAGTTGCTCTTAGCTTTTATAAATTTAATCTATGCCCTTTTTCCAAACGCTGAATTTGCTTCTCGCCCGTGTCAGCCAATGCCCGGAATTGATCAATAGTTTCCCGCATTCTAGGCAGCGCTTCTTGCTTATAAGTACCGATTGAATCCATCGCAGACAATACTTCTGTAAACGCCTGCTTGAGTGTATCTACCGAAATTCCGGCTTGAAGCGATTGCTGGTGAATCTCCGCCCCTTGGCTCTTGAGCATTCGGGATGTGCTGGAAATCAGGTTATTGGTCGTCTGATTTAAGAGCTCTATCTTTTTCAACACAATCTTTTGATTGTAAAGTGCACTTGCTACTGTCACGGAAATTTTGAGCGCTGAAATCGTAACATTTTTGGCTCTATCTACCCCGCGAATTAGTTCCTTATTGTTTCGGAATACAACTTCGATCGCCATAATTCCCTGTTGGTTAACGACAAGCATCTGTTGCAGATCCATAACCCGCTGGCGCAGCGGGAACAGTACCTCTTCCGTAATGAATCGGATCTTATCAGGATCTTCACTGCGCAGCTTGGCCGCCTCGATCTGAGATTCGATTGACTCATCCATTAATACCCCAAGCTGAATTTCTTTCTGGAGCTTCTTGGTCAAGTCGCGGAGTGTTTGCTGTTCAATCTCTAGAGTCGTATTATCGTTCTTGAGAATCGTCTTGCCCTTATCCAGAGATTCGACGATATCACCAATGACTACATCGGCTTTTTCATACTTCAGGAAGTAAGCACGGAGCGGATTGAACAGCTTGCCGAGAAAGCCAGTCTTAGCAAAGTCTATCACACTTGGGTCCAGGTCCTTCAGCTGAATATGAAGTTCAGTGAGACCTTTGGCTACTTGGCCGCCCTCATCTCCTGTTTTGGACAGGCTTCCTACCGACACCTGCAGCAAAGCATTTTTAGCGGAAGACAATTTCATTGTATTCATGCCGAAAATATCGATAGATTGCAGTATCTCTTTCCGCTTATCGAGCGATTCGAGATCTAATGCCATAATAGCAGCGACATTATTATCCGCTACCTCTTTAAGCTTCGCCACTTCCTCAGGAACAGGCTTAACCTGCTCCTCTATTGCAACTTTAATCTCATCCTGACTTGGTATTTCCATTGTGAATGACATCTTAATCCTCCTTGATTTAGATTACATTTGAACGTTGAACAAGTTGCCAATTTTATAGACAACATCATCGGTATCTGCGTTTATGCTCGCCGCTTCATTAATGCTCGAAATGCTCTGCAGCGCCTTAATATTAGCGTTATAGCCTATTGTATAAATCGGAACCTTATAATTTTCAATTACTCCTTTAATATCCTTGAGTGAATAGCCCTCATTCGTCTCGCCATCACTTAATACGAATATAATAGGCTTCACATTCGGGTTAATCGCCAGCTCATCCTCAAGCATCTTCAAAGCTACGACGATACCATCAAAAGTTGCTGTTCCCCCGCTTGCTTGAAGGCTGTTCACTGTACCTACGAACATAGACTGCTGATTCGTGTTGTACTTTCCAATTGGAAGATTAATCGTTACGCCGCTTGAATACGAGACTAGGCCAATGCTATTATCTCTGCCGAGATACTTTTGCCCTTTCAATAAGGACTCTTTCAAGCGGTTCAAAGGCTCGCCTGCCATACTGCCGGAGACATCGGTCACGAACACAGCCGCAATCGGCTTATTGACATTCTTCTTCTCTTTCCACAGCTTCTGTGCAGAAGATAGCAGACTGCCCTCCACTACGGCAAGCTCAGACTTATACTCATCCAAATGATTGAAGCCTTTTTCTTTACCTGATTTCTGATATTTGTCTTGCTCGACAAACTCAGCAAACTTTTTAATAATACCCAACTTGTCTTTAGGCAAATTCCCTACCGCATACAATGGACTATCATGCCTTACTCCAAAAGGAGTGAATACATAACTGTCCTTCAAATCCGGGGCATTTACAAAGGTCTGGTACTCCAGAACAAACCCGTCAAGCATGCCGGATTTGGCTGCATCACGCATTTGAATCGTTGTAGATGCAGTGAAAGGAACATTAGCTTGAAACTTTTCAAAGCCTTGAACGGCTTTGTCACCCAATATATTTTTGCTGTCGAACGTATTAAGTGCGGTTACAAGAAAGTTCAGCCCTGTAGAGCTGGCGAAGGGATCGGTATATCCCATAGAAAACTCATTATTCGCTATGGCTTCAGTAACGGTCTTGACATTTACCGAGCCATACTGATCTACCAGAGCATCATATTTTGCCTTTGCGATTACAATCCCAGGAACATTCCCGACGAGGCGATCCGAGATAAGCTCAGTCTTCACACCGCTTGCCTTGACCATTTCCCCCCACAGCTCATTAGAAGGAGTGAACGCATCTGGGACATATTTGCCAGATTTAATATAATCAGTGGCTGTACCGGAAGCGATATTACGAATCTTAACGGAAGCTTTTTTCCCATTGACAGTAATATTAGCCTTATTGAACTCAGTCGCGACCTCTGTCAGCCAGCCGTCAATACCTGAACCAGCTTTCTCAATAGAAGAAAAAATTTCCACATAATTATCCGTCGTATTCTCGACGGTGATCTGGAACTTGGAAATATCGGGCAGCGACTCCGCAACATCAATCGGATTAAGGTCAATCTGTCCCTTCACCGGCGTCTGTGTCGTTATCGAAATATTCGAGTAAAGCTTGCTTAATTGCTTGCTTGCGTCTTCTACAGCAACCTGTGATTTTGTTTTCCCCAAGTTGGAAGTTAAGGTTACGCCCAAATAGACAAGACCGAATACGACGAAAACAATAATACCGGACAGCATCAAAAACTTACTCTTCTTTGCCATTCTATGCACCTCTTACTGTTTATAATATTTTGTTTGCTTGATCAAGGAGTCAATTTCCTGCATACAAGGCATATTTTCAATATCCCCCGCCTCGAAGCTATCCAAGCGGGATATTTCCAGCATCAATTTATCCAGCTTCAACAGAATTTCCTCATTCGTTCCTAGTGAGTTTTTCATAAAAGTAAGATACTCATTATAGACATTAGTTTTTTCTTGAATAAGGGCTGGAGAGAACGCGGCAAACTTCTGATTCATCACCTTCTCTAACTCTGACTCATCGAATACATGAAGCCTGTTTAGAATACTTCTGATATTAAGGTAGAATAGCTTGTCGACCTCATGAATGACAGATGCGAACTTTTTATAGCTTAGCTCTGCCTGGTCGAATCTCTGATTGAGAACATTCAATAGGGTATCCTTCTTTTTTACGATCCGCTCCAGCTGTTCCAGCGCCAGTGTAATATCACCTTCCAGCACTTTCACACGCCTGTAGTGAGTCAAAGCCTCCACATAGTCGTCATGCGATCTGATTTGCTGAACAGGCACAGCAACAGGCTGCTTGAACAATAAAACATAGCTCCCATAAAATAAAACAAGTGCACTAGCAAACAGCAAAGTGACCCCGAATGCTGTTGCTAAAGCGCTGCCGCCAATTACAACGCCTAGAAATCCCGGCGAGAGTACGACAATATTCAAAGCCACCACAGCCAAAACTATTCCTAAAAGCTTTATGTACTTGATATCCCTCAATAGTTGAGCCTCCTCTATCTCCATTAGGAATACACAGTTCTCATCATCACAGCATTATATGTACGCCGTATTCCCGGATAGGTGCCAGCAGATTTTCCAGTCCCGTCCAAGTAAATATCGCCTTATAAAGTTAGAAAACACCTATATTCTATCTCTATTAGAAGTAATCACCTGTAAACGGAAAACATCCTCATTATATGCTGTATGATTTTCCACGTAATGACACACTGGTAGGAAAATTGTACCACATGTCTCAATGTCGGGGAACTAAATGATTTAGAAAAAATCATAGCTTGCATCCATGCTGAATTAATCAACAAAAAAAAGCCGCAATGAAAAAGCGGCTTCAATCAGGCTTATAAGTTCCATTATGCATTCTAAGGAATCATTATCAGGGGTCTACGGTGCAACCGTTGTTGGGAAGAACCATATTCCGAAGGGCACAGATGCAACAGGTGGTATCATCGTTCGAAAACGGTAGGATTGATTTGCTGTAACTAAGGTTGCATACCCTGAATCAAAATGGTCAACTTTCGTCGTAGCTCCATTAAGCGAATAGGCTGTGTAGCCTTTATTTGAACCATTCGATCCGTAAAAGGTTTTAAGATAAGGCTTGCCTGAATTATTAGTTAAGGCAAAATCAATCGTGTATTCCGTTAACCAAAAGGCCTCGCGACTAATCGGATTTGCACATCCGGTTCGATAGGCCTGCGGGTCACTTGTTACGCTCACGTCAGGGCAAAACCTGGCATTTTGTTTACTGATCGGGTTTCCGTACACATCCCAGGATGAATATAGCTTTTGCTGTTCTCCATTATATCCTCCGTTATTGGCAAGCAATAATTTTTGCGTAACCAACGAATTTACATTGAGGTTTATTTTATCCGTTCCTGTAGCCGTTCTCCCCCAATTGCTCAACACCCCTCTGTAATCATCAGCCGTATATTTATCTCCAGCAGGTCCGCAAATTGAAGGCTTGAAGCAATAGTTTGTTGGGGCAATCGTGCTCATACTGCTGACTGTATACGGCGCTGAGCTTGTTTTGGCTGCCTCTGTGTTCACATGTGAAACTTTAAGCGCAGCAGGACCAGAGCCGTCTGCATATTGAACATTAAATTCAGAGATATAGACGATTTGCTGGCCAGAAGCTGCTGTTGCATACGAATATTCCACATAATCGTTTGGTTGAATGGTATAAGATCTAGTGGAGGTTGTGCCATTTTGCATAAAATTTTGAGTCGCAGTATAGGCAGCCCTATTAAGCGATGTATCCGCATGGCTATTTTCTTTTACTACAGTTAATTTAATAGGCTTGGAGGATGCATTCTTGAAATATAGCCAGAATTTGAGGTTTTGTCCTGCATTATTATAATGCGAGCCCCAAAAACGAAAAGGTCCCGTTACATTTTCTACTACTAATGTTTTGTTTACCTGCCCCTTATTAGCGTGTACCGTCTCAGGTGAATTAGAGGCTAATACCATGCCGCCAGTGGGCGTGAATTGTATATTCGTAGAGCTTGAAGGTATTAAGCTGGAGGTTCCAAAACCAGTTGAATTATACGCTGCTTCGCCTAAAGGCGGTGCAGTGCCTGCGAATATCGTATTGGGAATGAGCATAGCCATCATAATTGCAAACAAGCTTATTCTTCTAAACAAATCTCTCAACTCCTTCGAATTTGCAGGTAATAGATTTTTCGCACACAGGAAAATAGAGGCTTCTCAGGGCAGTCTATATCACTCGCCAAGATGAGCCTCTTCGTTCTGTTTTTCAATCCATGCTTAGTTTTTTGAGCGGTTTCTCTGCCGGGCCTTCCATCACTTCACCCGTGATGGAGAATCGCGAGCCATGGCAAGGGCAATCCCACGTACGCTCCCCATTGTTCCATTCAACTTCACAGCCCATATGGGTGCAGGTCGTATCGACAAGATAGAGCTTGCCTTGCTTGTCCCGATAAGCGCCAGCACGTTTGCCTGCTACGGTCACCACACTGCCTTCGTCGGGTTCGACATCTTCAAGCCTTTTGCGAATCAGCTCAAGCTTGCCAGTAATCAGATGCTTAACGACATCCGCAGTATCCGCAATGATTTTGCCTGCTCCTGCAAGAGTAATTGCACGCGTAGGGCTGAACAGCTGAGCGAAGGGATTGTCACGCTCCATAATATGATCACGGATAAGAAGAGCCGATGCAGTCCCCGTCGTCATCCCCCATTTGCGAAACCCTGTTGCGACAAATATATTGCCAGTACCCGATGTCAAATGCCCGATATAAGGCAGATTATCATCGGTAATCAGATCCTGTGCCGACCAACGGTAGGCGATAAGCTCCGGCTTGAAATATTGCTTTGCGTACTGCTCCAGCTCCTCGTAATGCCGAATCGTGCAGATGCCCTGACCCGTCTTATGGCTCTGTCCTCCGATTAGAAGCAGTTGTCCGCCATCTGAGGTTTCAACCGAACGAATCGAACGCTTAGGCTCTTCCGCACTAAGATACATGCCGCCCGGGTAAGCTTCAGCTGAGCGAATTCCCAGTACATAGGAGCGGTCGGCATGCATTCTGGTGAAGTAGAGCCCGAGTGCTTCGTAGAAAGGAAAATGGGTACAGGAAACGACATGCTTGCAGGTAACGGTATGACCGCTCAAAGTCATGACTATGGGACGGTCACCCTGCTCAACGTCCACTGCAGTCGTATGCTCGTAGATGGTTCCCCCTGCTTCAATGAATTGTGCAACAAGCACCTGCAGGTATTGAAGCGGATGAAACTGAGCCTGCTTGTGCATCACAATGGCAGCTTTATGAGGAACAGGAAGTGGAATATGCTCCGCATAAGAGCTTGGTATGCCAAGCTTGCTGTAGGCGTCCAGCTCCTTGTGCAGCTTATCGACATATTCGTCAGAATTCGTATACAAATACGCATCCTGCTCCTGAAAGCCGCAGCTGATATTCAGCTCCTCTACGGTACGCTTGATGAAGGCTAACGCCTCATTGGATGCCCGGTAGTAGAGCTCTGCTTGATCCAATCCGGCGCTTCGGATGAAGGCATCGTAGAACAAGTCATGCTGCGATGTAATTTTGGCGGTGGTATGTCCCGTCGTACCATTCAATAGGCGTCCAGCTTCAATGAGTGTAACCTTGAGTCCTTCCTTAGCCAGCAGGTAAGCCGTCGTAATACCGGAAATTCCGCCGCCTACTACAGCAGCATCGACTTCAATGCTTTGATCCAGCGCAGGGTAAGCAGGCAGGCTTGTTGAATCATGCCAATAGGATTCCGGATATTGCGGAAGGGAATTGGATTCTGTCATCTTATAGCTCCTTTATCCATGATACCCTTATATTTCCCAAATTAAGGCTATTTGAATCTTTTCATGTGGAAAAACCTGCATCTGGAAAATCCGCCCTTCTGCAACAATGAAAGCTTTTATCTCTTATTCAGACAAAAAACGACCAAATAATCGAAAGGACAGGAGTCTTTAGTCTGAGGAATATAGTGAAATATGTCTATTGATAATAGAATTGTTAATTAATATACTAAATGGTACATTCCACATTAAATAAGGAGGTTATTTATGAAACGCACCCGTACAAACAAGAAGCTTATGCGCGTAAGTATTACTGTATTAGCAGCTTTATTAGTTACCGTACCTTTGGAAGCGGTTTCAAAACCTATTTCAGCTAATTCTAGCAATCAGCAGGCTTTGGCAGCAGTCGCTCCTTGGGTATCCACTCAAGTGTATGTTGCTGGCAATGAGGTTAGCTACAACGGCAACATCTATCGGGCCAAATGGTGGACTCGGGGTGAAATCCCTAGCTCGAATTCAGGCTCCCCTTGGTTGTTAGTTGGTCCAGCTACAGGTGGCGACACTACTGCGCCTACTGCTCCGACACAGCTGGCATCGTCAGCGAAAACCTCCAGCACGATTACCTTAACCTGGACTGCTGCAACAGACAACGTTGCGGTCACCGGCTATGATATTTACCGCAATGGGACACTTGTCGGTTCCTCGACTAGCGCAACCACACTGACTTACACGGATACAGGTCTAGCAGCAGCTACGCAATATACCTATTATGTGAAAGCCAAAGACGCAGCCAACAACCAGACTGCAAGTGCCAGCATTAACGTAACCACTTCCTCGAATCAAAGCAGCGACACCATCGCTCCTACCGCTCCGACGCAGCTTGCATCAACTGCGAAAACCTCCAGCACGATTACCTTGACTTGGACTGCTGCAACAGACAACGTTGCGGTCACCGGCTATGATATTTACCGCAATGGAACACTCGTTGGCTCCTCAGCTAGCGCAACCACACTGACTTACACGGATACAGGTCTGGCAGCAGCTACGCAGTATGCCTATTACGTGAAAGCCAAGGATGCAGCGAACAACCAGACTGCAAGTGCCAGCATTAACGTCACTACCTCATCCAATAATACAGGCGGCGGCGACCTTACAGTAGGGCAAAGCCGAGTATTAACGGATACTCAAGTTACCTCGCTGTGGGGCGGAATAGATCCACAGTTTTCTCCAAGCAACGCCGTTTCTGCTGTACAAAGCGCCTTGCCGCAAACGGAATACGAAGCCCTATTCCCAAGACGCATTGGCTCTGCCCTATGGCATACTGCAGCTGCTGGAACCTCTTATTATAAGCCAGGTCAAACTGATTACTATTCGTATAACAATCTCATTGCAGCTGTAACGGATGTAGCTAATATCAAGTACAAGCTTGAATATCGCCAAGGCAATACTTGGAACAATCGTATTTTCCGCTTAGACAAATCGACGAAGACAGAGACGCTTATTTTCCAAACAGCAGAGTTCAATAACTCTTCCTATACGTCACTCCCGATTATTTCCAAAACCGTTGACTTTGGCTCCTTTATCAAAGAAGGCTCTGCCGTTAACCGCAAACGCGAATTGGCTGCCTTTTTAGCCAATATCGCCCATGAAACAGGCGGAGGCTGGCCGACAGCTCCGGGCGGAGAGCTTAGCTGGGGCTTGTACTGGAATGAAGAAGTATCGTATATCAATTCGAGTACAATCGGATATGTACAGGCCAACAATACTGACTTCCCTGCCGTCGCAGGCAAATCCTATCATGGACGCGGACCGATGCAGTTGAGCTGGAATTACAACTATGGACTCATTAGCGGTATTCTTTATGGAACTAAGAACACGTTGCTTCAACAGCCAGAGCTAGTTGCCAATGACGGCAAAATAGGCTTCATGACTGCTATCCTATTCTGGATGACACCGCAGCCGCCGAAGCCATCCGCTCATGATGTTATGGTTGGCAACTGGGTTCCATCAGCGGCAGAGATTGCCAAAGGATTAACGCCTGCCGGGTTTGGCATTACCATTATGATCATTAATGGCGCTCAAGAAGGCAATCTGGACGAGACAGACATTCGTGTAGGCCGTCGTGTAGGCCATTATCGCGACATTACAACCAAAATGGGTGTCAACATTACAGGCGAGAAATTAAATACGCTTGGCATGGGCCAGTTCTAGCAACGGGCTGAAGTAACAAAGAGGACATACAAAGCAAGGGCCGTGTAATAGCTCCTGCTTGTATCGTCCTCTTTTGTTATTCGTCATCATTCTATTCTTACTTCAATTAAACGGTAGAACGTTCAATCAATTGGAAGGACAGCTTATGCTGTTCTACGGGCTTATTCTGATCTGTAATATGATCATGGGCAAGACGAAACGCCGAATTCCCCATCTCGAACAATCGGGTATCTATCGTCGTAAGGCCTAGCAGCTGGGCGATAGGTTGATTGTCAAAGCTGATAATAGCAAGGTCTTCAGGTATTTCCATGCCATGACGACGCGCTTCCATCATAATGCCGGCAGCTACTTGGTCGCCTGTCACGAGCAGTGCCGTAGGACGCTCCTTCATGATCAGAAGCTTCTCCACGACGGCAACGCCATTCTCTATGCTATAGCAATGGGGAAACACCCACTCCTCCCTCACCTCTCCTTGAATAGAAGCGACCATAGCCTCATAAGCCTGTCGCCTTCTGAGGCTTCCTCCGCTCTCAGGCCTCCCAAGGCAGTAGCCGAATCGAGTATGTCCCTTCTCAATTAAGTAAGAGAAGCCGAGCTCGAACCCACTATAATGGTCATGGTATATAGCTGCTATTGTCTTCGTGTCAGTCTCTTCACATACCACAATCGGTCCATAGGCGCTGTACCGTTCAATCTGCTCCCATGGCATCGTCTTGGAGCAAATAATTACCCCATCAACCTGCTTCATTCTCAGCATGTCCATCGCCTTTAGTTCTTCGTCGAGGCTATAGTTCGTCTGGCATAAAATCAATTGATAGTTATGACGCAGCGCCTCGCTTGAAATTCCCTCCATCAGTCTTGAGAAATAAGGATGATTAATATAGGGCAGCATGACTGCAATCATCGAGGTCTTCCCCTTGATTAAGTGTATGGCATTCATATTGCGAGAATAGTTCAGCTGTTCAACAGCTTCCAGAACGGCTATTCGCTTGTCCTCGCGTACATAGGCATGCTGATTAAGCACTCGGGATACCGTAGACACGGACACGCCTGCCAATTGGGCAATCTGCTTGATGTTCGCCATTCCTTCACCGCCTTTTATATAACAGTAAAGCATTTAAGATTATTTTTCAAAAAAGAAGCTTGACCTGAAATGCATTTCATAAATTACACTAGGTTTGCAAGAGCATTCGGGCAGGCTGGCGTAACCGCATGGGCGTGACGGTCTCCCTATTGTAACGTCAAAAAACCTCCCGAAAAAGGGGAGGCAGCATTAGCAGATCAGATTCAGCATGCGATCCATTCAAAGCTACTTAACATTCCATCAATATTTCATCAGGCACGCCATTTCTTCCGAATTTCCTCTGCAGCTGCCACAGCTGCGGAATCTTGCAAAATATCACCAGGCTTATTGCCCGTTCCTAATATATAGCCAGCGAAATTCGTACCCGTATATTCAAAAATATATTGAAATTGCTGAACGAGCGGAATTCCTTTCAGGTGAGTGACATCATCGCCAATGCCAATCACCCACGCTGTTTTGGCCGCTAATTTTTCCAGAAAATCCGGTCTGTCTCTTAACGACTGCGACCACCGATCAATAAATGTTTTCGTCAGCCCAGATGCTCCATACCAGTAGATAGGGGTCGTAAATACGAGAACATCCTGTGCAAGAACACGCTCGATGACCTGTTGATAATCATCATCAGGATACGCCTCTTTCTCCGAGTGGCGATAATCTATAATAGGCTGGATTGTATAATCAGCCAAATGAATTTTGTCAGCCTCGAACCCCTCTACTAATAAGTCGGCCAATTGCTCCGAGTTTCCGTTTCTGCGCGAGCTTCCATAGATCACTGCAATTCCCATCCATCCAACAACTCCCTCTATTATTTAACTAGCTGTCTACCAAGCCTTTGCTGCGCTGGCTTCCTCCTGCTGATAGATCACTTTCAAGCCCCCGACTAATGCAAGGGCCAATTCTTTCGCTTCTTGAGGTGTATCATGTACAGTAATAATATATCCGAGGCGATCATCCGAGCTTTTTGCTATCGTGACGGCATCACCGGGAGCTACAGTTAGCTGTGAGCGTACAATATTCGCATGCTGATTCACAATTTCAGAGTCTTCATAGCCTTCAATTCCTTGAAAGATTCCATCCCGATCCGCAGTAACATAAGCAATTGCAGCGGCACGATGATGTTTTTTATGAAGATCAATCGGATTGCCCAAATAATAATTTACCGTTGCTTCAAATAAGTCGATTCCGAATGCCTGCACCAATAAGTCCGAAGAAATCTGATCGCCTCCTGGCCTTCCGTTCACCTCAATAATGCGCGGCCCTGTAGGCGACAGCTTCACTTCAACATGGCTTGGGCCATTCGTAATGCCAAGCGCCCTCACAGCAGCAACCGCCGTATGAACGATCTCCTCTTCCCGCTCCGTATGTGAAGGTGAAGGAAGCGTATGAGCAATCTCTACAAAATAAGGCAGCGACGAAGTTATTTTTTCGGTAATTGTTGAAAAAATCGCCTCCCCATCCTTTATAAATAGCTCTACACTAAACTCCTGCCCCTCCAAATATTCTTCAATCAAATACTCTTCACGGACTTGAAAGTCCAAGTAAGTGACTTTGAACTCTACAATAATGGCCATCGCCTGCTGCAGCTCCGCCATATTGTTAATGAAGTATACGTTCTGACTGCTCGCAGCATTCGTTGGCTTGAGTACAACGGGATACCCGATCTCATCTGCTGCCGCAGCGGCTTCCTCATATGTTTTTACTTTCTTGAATTTTGCGCTCGGAACCTGATGCTCTGCATAAGCTTCCCTAGCCAAATCCTTATTTCGGGCCCTTAGCGCTGCTTCATAAGGAACGCCGCGCAGGCCCAGCCGCTCAGCTACCTTCGCCGTCAGATGGGATGCATAATCCGTAGCAGGAATGAGCGCATCCAATTGCTGCGCATACTCGGACCCCACAATAGCCTCATAAAGGGCTTCTTCATCCCGAATATCCGCAACAATCAGGTCATGATAGATTCCTTCGTAGCCATATTTCTGTGGATTGTCCGTCGAAGAAACGATGGCAATAACTTTATGCCCTTGCTCATAAGCGACTCGCGCGAAGCTGACACCATAGAAGCTTGGCTCAACAAAAGCAACTGTCTGGACTCTAGTCAACTTTTTCCCCTCCTTAAGTGTGAATAGAATGCTTAAGCTTCAAGCGTTTTCTTTTGCGTCTCCCTGCTATTCAGCATGTAATACACTATAAGCCCAACAAACATCAGACCGCTCATACAAATAAACCCTATGCTTGGAGAATAACGATCAATAACAATGCCAAGCCCCGTAGCGGATACAGTCTGCAGGAGCAAGGAAATTCCCATCCAGACCGATGTTGCTCGCCCCATATAAGATTTCGAGACTGATTCCATTAACGTCGTTGTGATCAGAATGCGTAATGAGGAATTCGTTAGGCCTATTAATACGCTGCCGAAATACAAGATCAGCACCAGCGTATTAAAAGCAACCGCCAATAAATTTAGGACGGCGACTATAAAGAACAATACGATCGTTCCATTAGCCGATATTTTCTTCGCCAACGGTGCCGCAATAAATCCGGACAATAAGCCCCCAATGCCATAGAACATATCCGATAATCCAAAAACAACCGAGTCTCCTTGCACCGTTGTGCTAACATAGCCCGGCAGAACCACGTTATAGACCATCGTTGAAACGAGCGGAATAATGGATACAATGCCCAGAAGAAAAATATAGGGGCGCTCCCCTAAGTAGCGTATGCCATTCTTGAACGTCTCATAAAAGGACTCCTCTGCATTCTCGATAGGAATAGGAGTATGCTGAATTCGGCTAAGAAAGACGCTGCTCACAATAAAGGCGAGCGCGTTCAGAAGGAGAATAACCTCGAAGCCCACATATTTGTATAAAATGCCAGAGAGCGCTCCCGCCATGAACATGCCTACTTGCAGGCTGATTTCAATTAATGAGTTGCCATGGATTAGATCCTTTTGGGGAAGAATCTCTTGGGCTAGACTACGCGATGCAGACATGTACAAGGTCCAGCCCATGCCATTAATGATGGCGAAGGTATAGAGGTATTCAATTCGGAATCCTGTCGATAAGAACGCGCCTATAATGATAAGCAGTGCGATAGCCCGGATAATATTAGCCCATAAAATAATCGTCTTGCGATTCCACTTGTCTATCAAGGTGCCAACAAATGCGGAGATAAGGAATCCCGCAATCACATTCAGAGAAAGCATGAATCCGATAGAGGTAATGGAACCTGTCTGATCCAGAAGATACCAGTTCGCACCGATCGTACTCATCCCTACGCCAAATCCCGATACGATATCGGCAGTGAAATAATGGCGAAAGTTTCTTTGTTTCAGTACACTAAAAACCATCGGTACCTCCTGCGACAGCTTGAATTTGTTCTTTCAGTTGATCAAGACCAAATCCTAAATAATCAAGAACCTCAGCATGTGTCCCCCCATAGATAGGCCAATGCTCCCCGCAATGATGGGAATACACCTGATGCTGCGGTAATAATAGCGCCAAGTAGGACGCTGTACTGCCCGTAGCGCGATGCTCCTCTACGACCAGCAGTCGATCTGACCCTGCTATTAATTGCGGGATATACGATTTCAAGCTCTGAATATCGACATAGCATAAATGAATATGCTTGATAGAATCATCTTCTTGCACAATCTGCTTACATAATTCTGTTGCTTGCTCTCCTACCGAGATTAAGCATAAGCGGGAAGGACTGCTCGTCTCCCCTCCTTCCACGATGGGCTCCCTGCAGCTTGCCCCTTCCTCTCTCGGCAGGCTCTCAAACGCATCATTCCTCGAAAGCCGGATATAATACGGCTCCTCTGATGCTGCGGCCTCTTGAATAACCTTTCTCGTCTCTTGTTCGCCATGAGGACAAGCAATCCGAATATTCTGATACGATTGGACAACGGCAATATCCTCCAAGGCATGATGCGTTGTCCCGAACCATCCGCCAGATACGCCTCCGTAAGCAGCTACAACCTTCACATTTTTGCCCATATAACCCATGGTCAGCTTGATGCTTTCCGAAGCACGCAGCGCTGCAAAGGCGGCAAAGGTCGAGAAGAACGGAACATAGCCTGCTTCAGCGAGTCCTGCGGCCATATCAATACCGGCTAATTCCGCAATTCCTAGGTTAAAGAAGCGATCGGGATGCTCCTGCTGGAAAGGGTGTTTTTTGCCGCCAAGATCAGCCTCCAGGCATACAATCTGGGCATTGCCCGATGCGAGCTTGGTCAATTCATCTTTGTAAGCGTCTCTCCCCGACTGCGTCATGCTAGGCTCACCTTCCACTTACGGGCCAGCTTCTCGGGTATTTTCACATAATGAGCCTCTGGATTCCCCTCGATCGCGGCCACTCCCTTTCCTTTAATTGTGCTTGCTAATACTGCAACCGGGCGGTCTGGGTCTGGTACAATCGCGGCAATAATTTCTTCGAATTGATGACCGTTAATTTCTTGGACTACGAAGCCAAAGGCTTCAAACCGTTGCCGCAAATGACGAATCGGCGATATGTCATCGACATATCCATCATTCTGCCCACCATTGACGTCAACAATATAAATAAAATTCGTCAGCGACTGGGCCTGCACAATCTGCGCTGTCTCCCAGCACAGCCCCTCTTGCAGCTCCCCATCTCCGCCAATCACAATGCCTAGCCCGCCTGTCTGCTTCAGCTTCTGTGCCAGCGCCCAGCCTGCTGCGTAGGAAACCCCATGACCCAGACTCCCTGTAGCGAAGGGAATGCCTGGAAGCTTGTGGTTAGGATGGCCAGTAAATAAGGAGCCCTTCTGTCCATAGCTCTCCGCAGGGTTGTCTTCGATGATCCCATATACATGCAGTGCGGCATACAAAGCAGCAGCGGCATGCCCTTTGCTGAGAATGATCCGCGTATTAGGATCATCCAAATACTTCGAATACGCACCGATCAATAGATCAATCGCCGACAAGCTTCCTCCGATATGGCAGCCAGTTGAAGTAGCCGCCATGTCGATAATTAATTTTCTCGCTTCTCGAGCTTTTTCGATTAACGGAATAATCTCTTCGCTCTGGTCCTTCTCCACCTCTATCGTTCGCTCCATCTATTCCTCCAAACGCAACCGGAACCACTCGATTACAGCTTCCTTTAGAATGATTCTGGTCGACTCCACCTCTTTATTGTGCAAATACTCATCGTTCGTATGATCCAGACTGGAATCTCCTGGTCCATAGGCCACCATCGGGACAGAGTCCCAGGTTGTTGCCAGCGTGTTCATGTCGCTTGTTCCGCGCTTCTTGATATAGTGAATGGATTTCCCTTGCCTCGCGAAGCTGCGAACAAATGCTTTAACCAAAGGGCCCGTGCGAGAATTGGCAAATCCCGGGGTTGCACGCAATATTTCAACTGTCACCCCATCGTCAAATTCGAGGTTAATCTTACTCTTATACTCATTGCCTGCAGCTGGCGATACTCTGAAATTCAGAGTGCCTACAACCGTTAAGAAGCCTCCACTACTACGATGCTCAATGCCAATCAAGGAGGATAGAGCTTGTGGGTCGACGTCCCTTACGCGATGGCGAATATCGGCTGCTACACTATACAGCTCGTCAATGACACTTATACTGTCCTTGGCAGCCGTATGCTCCTGTGCTCGGTGTATCGTAATCTGCAGCTTGAACAGCCCATAGTAGCCCAGCGTTAAGCTGTCTTCCCCGCTTGGCTCCCCAATAATGACTGCATCTGCACGATAATGATCACGAATATAATGAGCTCCTTTCGAGGATGAGATTTCTTCTTCGACAGCTCCGATGACCAATAAAGAGCCTTGCTCCGGCACATCTACCTCTTCCAGCATGTGCAAGAAATTAACGAAGCAGCCCTTGGCATCGACGATTCCTCTGCCTGTGATCCCGTTGGGATCGGTACGTACAGGCCATACATAGGGAACCGTATCGATATGCCCTAACAGCAGCAGCGTATGGGGGCCATTACCTTTGCGGAATATGATGTTTCCTGCTTCGTCGATACTCCCAGAAACCGATGGATATTTAATCGAATCTAGCAAGTACTGCGCAAGCTCATGCTCATCTTGTGAGACCGAGGGAATTCGCGCGACCTTGTTCAATAAGTCGAATGAACCCAAATCTCGCTCCGCATGCCAGAACCACGTCTTCCCTCCCTCCTCCAAGCTATGAGGCCCTGATATATTGACATCACAAACGCCTTCTCGAATAGCTAATCGAGCGGCACGCACCTTTTGCTTCATCCGTCCCTGCACAGAGCTTAGCTCGTCATCTGTATAAACGTCTGGAATCGTCGAATGCGGATCTTGGATATCCTGCAATAAACCAGGGGTTCCGGTCACAAATCGCAAATGATGTGCCTCTAAATCGACAGCCAAGTGAGCAGCAAGCACGTCGGCATCAATATTAATGTACGCATCCAGCTCCAGATCGAAGATCGGCGGTGTCAGGCAGACGACATCAAAGGCAGCAAGCGCAGATTTCAGAAACACCACATGACTGCCTACGAAATGACCAAACCAGGAATCCCGGATAATTACCGGTTTCTGATCTCGAATCGCCTTTATAGGCTTGGCCTTTTGTCCATAGACAAGCCTCTGCTCTCCACCAAGCTGGGCATAGACAGATAGGCCGTAGCTTTGCAGCTCTGTATGAATCGTCGACAGAATAATCTCATGATAAGCTGCGCGAATAATCGGCATCTCCTCAGGCGAACAGTAGCGCACCTCATCACCGGAAGGCAAAGTAAGAAAGGGCATCGGACGCGCAATAGATTCATATTTTTGCCGAATCGCTTCCGCTCCGCCTGCCACGAGCAGCACCTGATTGCCTCTCTTCACGATCCGGTCAATTTCCGCGAATATCTGAGGCTGGTGCACGATGGTGCTGCTCCCCAGCTTAATCACATAAAGACTGCCGCTGCCCATCAAGGCCACGCCCCTTCTAATTCAAATTGCAACCCTGCCTCCTCAGGGAAGCCAAAATAGAGATTGGCTGCTTGAACGGCTTGTCCCGCTGCCCCTTTGATCAAATTATCTATAGTCGCAATGGATACACAATTTCTTCCCTCCACATAAGCGCCAATCTCCGCATAATTGGTTCCGACCACGGTCTTAATCATGGGCGACCCATTGCCTGAGTTGAAATAGTGAAGAAAAGGCTTGGATGCGTAGGTGCTGTAAAAGGCTTTTTTTACATCTACGTCTGTGACATGCTCCTTCAGCAAGGAATAAGTGGTAGCCATTATTCCTCTTGGAAGATCAAGGCTATAGACTGAAAATTGCAGATTCACCGATCGGTCCAAGTGATACGTCAGGGCATGCTCCACTTCCGGCTTATGCCGATGCCCATGAACTTTGTAGGCTCGGAAGTTATGAGAGCGTTCCGCATGATGCTCGGTCGTTGATTTTCCGCCGCCGCTCGAACCTGTCTTAGCATCCGTAACCACTCGGCCTTCAATTAGATCATGTGCCACCAGCGGATAGAGCGTATACAGGGTCGCTACTGCCATACAGCCGGGTAGATTGATCACTTTGGCTGCTGGTTCAAGCTTGCTGAACTCCGGAATGTAGTAGTGCCAGCCTCCCTCGAAATCATGCTTTAAAGTTTCGGGATAATGCTGCTGCAATAATTCTTTATCTGCTATTCGATAATCGCCGCTTACATTGAAGATATAATCCGTATGCGCCGCCACATGCTGGATGATCTTAGGCAAAGCCCCTGTCGGCAAGCAGGAGAAGACAGCATCGTAATGACCGCTTAGCTCGGCTGCTTTGTTGAACTTTAACGAGCTGAGCTTCTTTTTATGGACCGATCCGATATAGAACTTATCCACCGGATACCCGGCCTTCGATTCCGAGGATACAAATTCGACCTCGAAATGAGGATGCTTGCGTAATAGCCGATACAATTCTGCGCCAGTGAACCCGCTGCCGCCTAGGATGGCTACCCGTTTATTCTGATTCTCCCCTGCACTCATCCTAATCTAGCATCCCTCTCATAAAGCACCTTCAGATCGCCGCCCCGTTCTACGAGCTCTCTAATAATTTGCGGGTTCGCATCAATCTTCTTGAACGCTAAGGCATAGGCTTGGATTCGTTCATACTCAATTGGCGTTCGCAGCTCACGGCATATCGTCAAGCTGCTGCGCAGCAGCTTGAGCGTTTCAGGAAAATTACGCAGCTCATAGCCAAAATCCTGACGATCGGATAACGTGAAGGGGTAGCCGTTCCCGAACCCTTTGCGGTTCTTGAATGGAAGATGGCCCGGAATCGGAACATTCTGCCACTCTCTTGCATACACCCCTTCGTGATTAATAAGCTGCTGGACGGCATCCTTCACCCGATAATCCTCTAAGTCCTCAAGCCCAAGCCGCTCGGGAGACAGCTTGACCCGGTACATATTATAGCTGTGCTTGTAGCCTTCCGGGACAAAAGGGCCGCTGAACAGCTTCGTCTCCGACAGCTCCTTCGTTAAATAAGCAGCATTCCGTGCACGAATCGCATCATAATACGGAAGGCGGTCGAGCTGGCTAAGTCCAAAGGCCGCAGCAATCCATGACATACGGTAATCAATGCCCGATGATTCCAGAAAGGCAAGCGCACGCTCATAATCCTCTTTCTCTTTGAAAAAAGCGATCCCGCCTTCTCCGCCCACCGGAAAATTTTTATCCGCCATCAGACTTTGCCCCGCACTATCGCCAATCGAACCTGCCAATTGCTGATTAATTGAGGCGGAATGGGCATGGGAGGCATCCTCGACCAGACGGAGCGAATACTTATCCGTTAGTTGTCTTAATGCTGGCAAATCTGCTGGCAAGCCATGTACATGTACCGGCATAATGGCTTTGGTCTTGCTCGTAATCGCCCGTTCTGCTTGCGACGGGTCTAAGCAATACGTAATAGGGTCTATATCGACGAATATCGGAATGGCTTTGGCAGCCACGACCGCTTGGGCAGTTGCAATAAAAGTAAAGGCAGGTACGATTACTTCGTCTCCTGGCTGTACACCGACACCCGCTAACGCAAGGTGCAGGCTAGAGGTGCCGCTTGCTGTAGCAATCGCATAATTAGCGCCTACATATTTGCGATACGCTTCCTTGAACTCATCCACGACCTCCTCGCCGTCCTGTTGAATTGAGACGAGCATTTGGATCACATCTTCTTTCGTAATGATCGGGAAATTCGTCTTCCGCACATCCTCAGGAATGACAGCCGGACCGCCCAGGAAGGCAAGAGGATCCTCGGTCCACTCCTGAGATGGAAGCGCGAGCGGCTTGCGTATAAAATCCGTTTTTATCAAGCGGACTTCCTCCTTAATAGAGATATTTTCACACAGGCTGCTACAAGCGGGCTCAGCCTATAGTTGAACTGAACGGCTGGCTGAAGCTCGGGCTCACTCTCTTCCTGCGTCCACATCGTTTGCAGATCGAAGGCACCGAATATTTTCAGGCGCTCCGCCTTTTTCCATATATTCTCGTCATTTGCCGCTATCGCCGCAACGGGGCCGAAGCCGAGCCCGGTGAAATCCAGAACCAGCACAGGAGCAAGCCCGCGAGCTCCATGAAGAATTTGATCCAAGCGATCGAGATTGTCCCAATTAACCGCAATCGTGGTATATGCTTGCTCCACATTCGGATCCGCTACGAGCGTAATGCCTAACCAATGCGCGAACTTTTTTTCTTGCTCACTCGGATGGTTCAGTCTAGTCGAAGCATGATACCCCAGATCCTGTCCCCATAGCGCTCCATGTATCGCTCCTGTATAAGTATTAAATAAGGAGACGTACTTCGTTTGGGTCAGCTTGGCAATGCTTTTCTCAAGCCCCTTTAACTCTTGATCATTCTTCTCAATGCTCATAATGACGCCGGAATTCAGCACTCTTGCCAATACAAAGGAAAGTGAAAAATAATTATCTTTTTGTATCGGCGCTTTTGGCTTCGTTAAAGTCTCTCCGCTCATCCCATTTAACCTCCCTATTTACCCTGAATTATACGGTAAGATTCACTTTATTTTTACGTCCGATTGCTTCTTTGACATATTGCGCAATATGATACGCTACATCTATGCCATGCACTTTCCATGACTTCGCAAATTCAGGATTTTGATTCACTTCGCAAACGACATACCTCTGTTGCTCATAATCGAAAAATAAGTCAGCGCCGTATATTCCTTCTCCCAAAAGCTCTGTCAGCTGTTTGCAAATATGGGCTATCTCTTCATTAATCACAATCGGATCTATCTCTGCACCCAGATGCGTATTCGTCTTCCAGTTATCCTCCGATACCCGGCGGAATGCTGCAATAGGTGTGCTGCCGACAATGACAACACGTATATCATAATCCCCCTTATCTACGAATTGTTGCACCAATACCGGGAAGGATTGGTGGCTAGGATCAACGGATTCTCTAGCTGCAATCCAGCCGTCCAAGCATTCTTTTCCTGTAATTCTGGCAATTCCCCTTCCCCATGACGAAGTTGCTGGCTTAATGACGCATAGGTCCCCGAAGTCCCGCAAAGCATCGAACAGCTTCGCGGGTGTAAAGGCCACCTTGAACTGGGGCTGGGGAACGCCATGCTTCTGAAACACAATCGCCTGATGAATTTTATTCGTACATATCGTAATCGCCTTGACCGAAT
This sequence comes from Paenibacillus sp. J22P59, assembly GCF_059383895.1. NCBI lineage: Bacteria > Bacillati > Bacillota > Bacilli > Caryophanales > Paenibacillaceae > Paenibacillus > Paenibacillus sp. J22P59. The sequence continues at coordinate 301,863 of NZ_JBXENX010000001.1, read as the reverse complement.
TCAGCGTTTCAAATCCAGCCAGCTCTAGCAGATGAGCCCGATTAAGTGCGCTTTTCTGTGAAAGGCACCGGATCAGCGCCAGCCCAAAAGGCTCTGCCTCAGAGGCCCCCAAAGGCAATTCCATAGAATCCAGATTCACTTGCACATGAACTCCAACATTTTTGAGCTGATCAATAATTCGCTGCTCTTCCTCCCGCAGCTTCGTCACGCATAATAGAACAGCGTTATTTTGATTCATGTCCGCCTCCTACTCTCCCCAAGTTTCTTCAATTTCTGGAGCAAGAGCAATCGTAACGAAATTAGATTCCACTTGAATCTCATGTTCTTGACCGCAAGAGTCGCATTCCACAATTTCACCTGTAGTTGCTTGCTCTTCCACATCAATCTCCGATTTGCATACCAGACAGCTTAGATCAGCCATGTTCCCTACACCTCCTATGATCTTTATAAAATTGCTTATTATAATGGAATAAATCCCTTATAACCAAATTGGAATAACGACTGCTACTTCGCTTCTATATCCCACTGATTCACGTTGTTGAACGTGCCCAGATTCAGCGGCTTGCCTACGAGAACTTGCTTCGACACGACCTGCAATCGTTTCTCCGAATAGATAGCTAGAGTCGGAACCTCTTCATGCAGCACCTCTTGCAGCTGGTTATAAATCTCATGACGTTTCGCCTCGACAATTTCTTGCTCGCCTTGCTGGATCAGATCATCCACTAACGGATTGTTATATCGAATCACACTTTCGGGATCATTGCTTTTATAGGTGGTGAAATAGAGGCTGGGCTCGATATAATAATCTCTCGTAAAAATCGTAAGATCATGCTCGCCTTTCTCCACCTTATCAATTAATGTAGGGAAATCGAACTTCTGGACATCTACTTTGATCCCTACGGATTCTAAGTTTTGCACAAGAATATCTGCCGCCAGCTCCCGAACTTTATTCCCTACTGGAATTAAGAACTTAATTTTTCGATTGGGGTCCCAATTCGCTTCTTTCAGCAGCTGCTTCGCTTTCTCGGGATCATAATCATAATTTTTGATGTTTTTATTAAAGTAAGGATGCGAACTTGGAATGCCACCATCAATAATTTCAGCTTGACCCTTCAACAACTGCTCTACAATAAGCGGACGATTCAAGGCATGTGCAACCGCTTGACGAACTTTCGTATCGGATAGTTTCTCTGTATTGAAAAAGATTTCGGCTGGCTCCGATGCAGGAGCCGACGTTACATTGACATTATTAAAGCCTTTTACCTTGTCATAATCCGTAATAGGAACAAGGCCGACTGGCAAAGAATTCATCTGGATTTCTCCTGTTTGCAGCTGTGCGACAAGATTAGCCGCAGGGAGTACTTTTATGAATATGCTGTCTATCTTCGGCACATCGAGATAATAATTCGGATTTTTCGTCACCTCAACGAACTGGCCTTTCTCATAGTTTGCGAATTGATAGGGACCTATCGTGACCGACGGTTTTTGGAAATAATCATGTGTAGACAGCTGCTCGGGATTGGCATCTTTGAGAATATGCTCAGGCAAGAAATTAACCTTTACGCCAAACCGTTCTTTGAACACCAGCGGATCAATTGGCGTCTTGGTTCTGATCTCAAAGGTAGTGGGGTCGATAATTCGAAGGCCTGTAATTTCGGCTTGCCCTTCTTCCAGCTTACCCGCCTCATTCAATCCTTCTATGAAATTGAGCTTGAACGAAGTATCGACCTTTGGGTGAAGGGCAAGCTTGAGCGTGAACGCTACATCTGCTGTCGTAAAAGGAGTATTATCATTCCATTTGGCATTAGGCTTAAGCTTGATTTGGTAGGTCTGGTTATCCTTCGTCTCGATAGATTCTGCCAGCTTCGGCGAGAACTCAGCCGAATCTGTTACATCAAGAAGAGAATCATTGAGTAAGCTGATCGGAGCGAGGGATGCTGAATTATCTTGCGTATTAATCTGATTCAAGGTAACAGGAGCATTGACGATGCCAATGAATAACGTCTTTCTGGCTGGAGCATTGCTGGCGGGCTTCACCTCAGTAGAGGCTTTCGGGTCTTGCTGTTCTGTCTTCTCGGCATCTTTCTCATTCGCTTGGCTGCATGCCGTCAACAGCAGCATTAAGATCATTAAGAGGGACAAGCCTTGAAATTCCATTTTTCTTATCATTCGTTTCTCTCCCCGGGTCATTTTTTATCTATTACAAAACCAGTCGCTATACCTTGACTAGCTAGCCCTTGCATCGAGCGCATCCCTCAGGCCATCTCCTACAAAGTTAATGGCCAGCACTGTAATAAGAATGACGAAGCCAGCAGGCATCCAGAGCCATGGCTGTTCAGTCAGAACGGTTAAGGACTGCGCATCATTCAACATATTACCTAGGCTTGCCTGAGGAGATTTGACCCCCATTCCGAGAAAGCTCAGGCCCGCCTCGCTAAGAATCGTACTGGCAACGCCAAACGTAGCATTTACTACGATGGGCCCGAGCGCATTGGGCAGAATATGGCGCAGCAAAATCCGTGAGTCACTGTAGCCTAATGCAATGCCCGCCCGGATATAATCCATCTGCTTAATGGATAGAACACTTCCTCGAACGAGCATCGCAATCGTGGGCCATTTGAATAATGCGAGGACAATCATAATCGTTGTCATATTGGCACCGAGAACACTGATAATAACAAGAGCAACCATCATATAAGGAAAGCTAAGAAAAATATCTGTAATTCGCATCAGCATCATATCAAGCCATTTGCCATAATAGCCTGCCAGCATGCCAACGAATGTACCGAATCCGACATAGATTGCAACCGTAGCAAACCCAATCATGATTGACACCCTTGTTCCATAGATCAATCGGCTTAAGGCGTCCCTTCCCACTTGATCGGTCCCTAGCCAGTGAGAAAACGATGGTTTAGCTGAGAATATTTCAGTAACAGCATTCGGTGAATTCGGGGCTAGCCAAGGTGCCAAGGCTGCAATACTTAGGAGCAGCAAGGTCGTCACTAATCCCCACACGGCTAGCTTATGCTTGAAAAACTTACGTTTTAGCTGCCCCGTATAGCTTTCGATATTCCGTGCTGCTTGTTCATCCTCGCCGTTAATACCAGAAGAAGAGAGAGTGTTCCTCCTCCAGGGAAGCTCTGTAACAGACATATTCTCTCCCTCCTATCCGCTGTATCTAATACGTGGATCAGCAACTGAATACAAAATATCTGTGAGCAGATTCGTCAAGAGGATAACGCAGGCGGCTACCAGATTGAGCCCCATAAGAATGGGATAATCACGAGAGAGAATGGCCTCCATCGTAAGTTGGCCAATACCCGGCCATTGGAATACTTGCTCAATAATAATACTGCCGCCGAGCAGCAATGGAATTTCAGTCCCGATCACAGTAATAATCGGAATTAAAGCATTGCGGAGCGCATGCTTATTCGTCACTACAAATTCACTAAGACCCTTGGCTCGTGCCGTTCGCAAATAATCCTGATGGAGAACCTCTAGCATGCTGGCGCGGACATAACGAACCTTTTTACCGGCTATAGCTACACCAAGCACCAACACAGGAAGAATCATATGTAGGATGACGTCAATAGCACCGCCGCTGCCGCCCAGCGTCGACATTCCTCCTGTAGGAAGCCAGCTCAACTGAATTCCGACGATGTAGATCAATCCCAGCCCGAGGAAAAACGGCGGAATGGACGTTCCCAGAAAAGAGAGCCCTGTCATCACATAATCGAATTTTGTGTTCTGTTTGACAGCGCTGATGACCCCTATTGGAATAGCGATTAATAATCCCAGTACCAGAGATGAGCACGCTAGCAGCAAGGTGGGTCCAATTCGTTCCCCAATCAACTGTGACACGGGGGCGAAGCTGCTAAAGGAATAACCCCATTCCCCCTGCAAGAAGCCGCTGAGCCATTTCACGTACTGGATATGCAGCGGATCATTCAATCCCAGCAGCTCTTTCTTCAGCTCCAGCATTTCTTGAGGAATATTCGGATTAATCAACATATCGACGGGATTTCCCGGAGCCATATTAATAATGAGAAAGTTCAAGATCGTAATTCCGAAAAATACCGGAATGGCTATGAGCAGCCTTCGTATAATGTAATGCCTCATCTAACCTTCCTCACCTTCGTACTATTCAAGCGGATAGTGGCAGGCCACCGCATGATGATCTTCCGTAAGCTCAGGCTCCACTTGCCTACACAGCTGCTGTGCATAAGGACAGCGACTATGGAATCGGCAGCCGTTAAGCACCTGCCCCTGCCCCGGCACTTCACCATGTATGCTTATCGCCTTACGCAACGTACGAAGCGTCGGATCTGGCGGCGGATAGGCATTCAATAGCATTTGCGTATAAGGATGCTTGGGACTGCGGAATAAATTTGCTGTCTGAGCTTCCTCTACGATTCTGCCCAAATACATGACTGCGATTCTTGTACTTATCTGCTTCACGGCACCAATGCTATGGGCGATAAACAAATAAGTTAGCTTCAGCTCCTCCTGCAGATCCTGCAGCAGATTGAGTATTTGCGCTTGAATGGACACATCCAGTGCAGACACGGGCTCATCACATACAATCAGCCTTGGCCTGAGCGAGATTGCTCTAGCAATCCCTACCCGCTGCCGCTGCCCGCCAGAAAATTCATGCGGGTATCGGTTGCCCGCCGTTCGAGGCAGCCCTACCAGTTCAAGGAGCCGACCTACCTCACGCTGGACTTCGCTGCGCTCTGCCAGCTTATGAGCAATTAGCGGCTCTGCGAGTGTATCGTAGATTCGAAGCTTTGGATTAAGCGAGCTGTAAGGGTCCTGAAAAATCATTTGCATCCGTGTGCGTATAGGCTTTAACTGTCGCTTGGTATAGCTTGTAATCTCTTCATCCTCAAATACGATACGCCCAGAATGCGGACGTTCTAAGCCCACTATAGTTCGTCCAATCGTCGATTTGCCGCAGCCCGATTCACCAACGAGCCCAACCGTTTCACCCTCATACAAATTTAGGCTAACATCATCTACAGCCTTGATATGACTCTTTATAGGTGAGAGTACGCCGCTTCGTATAGGGTAATAAGTCTTTAATCGTTCCACCTGCATGAGCGGCTGCTTTGTCTGCCTGTCAGCTATCTTCTTCAGGAAGCTCATAGGCTGGCGCCCTGCAGCTGTTCTGCCCATGTTGTCCTTATTCCCGAAGGCAGCCAGCATCGCACATGATGATCGCCTTCTGCCGCTATTAGCCCCGGCTGTTCCTGCTCGCAGCGTTCTTCTGCATATGGACAGCGAGGATGAAAGCGACAACCTGCCGGCATCTGCTGTAAAGACGGAACCGAACCTCGGATAGCGAGCAAACGCTCCCTTTTATGCTGATCAAGACGTGGAATCGACTTCATTAATCCTTGTGTATAGGGATGCTGCGGCGCACGGAACAATGTGAATACATCTGCCATTTCAACGATTTGTCCTGCATACATGACGATCACTTTATCCGCCATTTCTGCTACGACGCCCAGATCATGAGTAACAAGCAGAATGGCTGCACCACTCTCCGCTTGCAATTGCCTCAGCAGCTCCAGAATTTGTGCCTGAATCGTAACATCAAGGGCCGTTGTCGGCTCATCCGCAATGAGCAGCTTAGGATTGCCTGCCAGCGCCATCGCAATCATGACCCGTTGTCGCATGCCGCCAGACAATGTATGAGGATATTCCTTCATGATTGCTTTCGGCCTAGGAATGCCAACCTTTCTTAACATATTTATAGAAGCTGCCTTCGCTTCCCTTGGGGACAGGCGAAGATGCAGACGAATCGATTCTTCCACCTGCTTACCGATCTGAAGAACTGGATTAAGAGATGTCATCGGTTCTTGAAAAATCATCGCGATCTCACTGCCTCGAAGCCTGCGAAGCTGTTCTTCCGAGCTAGCAGTCAATATAGATCCATTGAATCTGATTTCGCCTTGGCGAATTGATCCTTGCGCTCCAAGCAGGCCTATTATGGCTAATGACGTCACGCTTTTCCCACAGCCTGATTCACCGACAATAGCCGTACTCTCTCCTTGCTTTAATTCAAAACTCACATCATCAACCGCAATCTGATCACCCTGATCGGTTCGAAAGGCGATCTGCAAGCGATCGACCTCGAGCAGCTGCTCCACTTATGCTCACCTCCTTTTACAAGGGATTAATCTCTTTCATTTACTAATTCTTATAATTCCAATGTGCTTTCTTATCTTTTTTCTATACTCAGCATACCGAAATCTGAAAAGTTTGAATAATAGAATAAATCTATTCATTAATAGATTATTATTTGCGCGGCATGCAAATTGGGTGGGAAAGATCAAATAGAATTGGACGGTTACAACGGAAGATGAACAATGTACGATACAAGTATTCAAGAACAGAGAGGATGATGAGCGATGATTACGATTTCACTCATAACTTTAAGCGCATGCTTCGTTTGCGGCATCATTTATATTTTATGGGCTGGCGCAGGTGTGGTCAGAGATGACAATGTTCTGCAGGACCAAATGCTAGAGCGTATACGAAAATATAACTAAACGAACATAAGCAGGCCGGAGCTTATCTATTACGAGATTTATAGAGGAAATTAACATTAACTAAACGAGGCTGAGCCAAGCACAGGAAATATCCTACTGCTTGGCTCAGCCTCTTTATTCTTAGAATTTGATTTACATAGCTAGGCAAAAAACATAATATAGAATTAAAGGATACGAACACGTATTCCCCAGGAAATATTCCGATAAATGACCCTAAGGAACGGAGGAAATTTCATGGAAGCTGCTGTTGTAACCTTGCCACTTTTCTATGTTGTAGGCTATAGAATGGAAGCAACCATTACTCAATTTGAGGCTGGTCTTGGCAAGGATGCCTTTCGCACATTAGTTGAAAAAAAGAACGATATTCCTTACAGGGACAATGAGAATGTCCTATTAATCCAGATCTATCCCATGATAGAAGATTTCAATCCCAAGGTGGACCCATTCACTAATATTGTTTGTTATGCAGTAACTAATCAAGGTGAAGTGCCAGCCGGTATGATCCGTCATACGATCACGGAGAGCAAGTATGTCACTTTTACGCACAAGGGGTTGGAAGCAGAGCTTTAGTCATTCCTATGATTATTTATATGGGCAGTGGATGAACGAGACTGGGAATGAGCCGAAGGATTATGATTTTGAAATTTGGGATGAACGATATAATCCGGACAGTCCCGACAATGAGATTGATTTATTCGTGGCATTGAAGTAATGCGATGCGATACTCCTCTATAACAATAGAATGGATAGCGATGTCAGATATTCTCTGAACCGCTATCCATTCTTCATCTTACTCATTTATTTAGGATCTCTATTGCCGTCATCATGGTCTTCCCAACGTCTTGAATAAGCTTTGTTCGTAATCCAGAACGTTATCCATGACAGAATAATGACGATAATGATTGAGGCAACCCATACCCCCATAGGCACTTGCATGTCATTCCCCCCTTTTCTTTCTTACGATATCCTGCTTCTGATCATTAACCGTTAATTGAAAAATATCTGGACGGCTGTAATGCCCCACCACGTCAAAATCATATCGACTTTGTCTAACCTGGCTAAGATCCAGCGTCGCGATTAAAATTCCCTCTTCGTCATACAAAGGCTCCAAGACATAGTCGCCAAGAGGTCCCACAATCGCACTGCCTCCTCTGCTAAGTATGTCCGCATCCGTTTGAATATCCTCATAATAAGCCAAGTCCTCTGGATAGGAGGCTTTTGTTACAAATTGATTTGAGGAAATCACATAGCAGCGCCCTTCACAGGCGATATGGCGTATCGTAGACTGCCATGTATCCCGAGCATCTGCCGTAGGTGCAATGTATATATCAATGCCTTGAGCATACATAGCCATTCGAGCAAGCGGCATGTAGTTTTCCCAGCAGATTAAGCCGCCTATTCTACCGAACGGAGTATCAATAACAGTAAGTGTGCTTCCATCGCCCTGTCCCCATAAGAGACGTTCAGAGCCCGTAGGAACAAGCTTCCGATGCTTGCCCAAATATTGTCCATCTGGACCGATATAGACTATGGAGTTGAATAAGGTGCCACTGCTGAAGTCCTGGTCCCGCTCAACTACCCCAATAACCAGATACACGCCCAGTTCCTTAGCCAGCTCCCCGAATAGATCGGTCTCTGTACCCGGCAGTTCAATAGAGCTCTTCCAATAGCGCTCCCAATCTTTTCTTCCTTCAGCTGTACGGCTGCCGACACGCGTACCGAAGCTAAGGCATCTTGGATAACCCGGCAGAAAAACCTCCGGGAACACGATGAGTTTGGCTCCTCGTCCCGCCGCTTCCTTCGACATGCTTATAATTTTATCAATTGCGGATTGCTTATCAAATAAAATAGGTGCCGACTGGACAACAGCTATTTTCACAAAATCATTGGACATATCACGTCTCTCCTTTATAAGGCTTAGCGATATCTATGTTGACCTATATAATAAAAGAAAAACTATAAAAACAAACCATCCAAAAGTGGTTTATTTGGAACCATCCAATTATGCTTATCCTGATTTCATTTTTGAAAATCAATGGTATGATTAAGACCATTAGGCTTGTTCAATCTAACAAAGGAGGGGAAATGATGTGGAAGCCCGATCGCCAAAGCAAAAAGCCATTATATGAACAGATTGCCGACCATCTCGAACAACGAATTTCATACGGAGAATTCCCTCCAGGCAGCCTGCTTCCATCCGAGAGAAAACTAGCCGAACAATTGAGCGTCAATAGAAGCACCGTGATATTGGCTTTTTCAGAGCTTCGCTCTCTAGGGATCATAGAAAGCAAAACAGGCAGCGGAACGAGAGTAAGTAAATTTAAGTGGGGCGCTACTCCCAAGCATACACCGAATTGGAGCCGTTATGCAGAAGGAGGCAGCTTCCTGCCCAACCTGCCTTTTTTGCGGCGTATACGAGAAGCGCTCATGCAGAATCCAGCGTTAATTGATTTCGCAAGCGGCGAACTGTCGCCCGACTTGGCTCCAATGGACGAGATTGCTGCTCTCCTGAGGGAGCATCATTACACCTCTTATTTGGGCTATGATAATCCACAAGGGTCTATTCCATTAAGACAAGCCTTAGTTTCTTATCTTGGCAACTATCGCGGAATACAAACGACAGATTCATCCATACTAATTACGTCCGGCTCGCAGCAATCCTTGTTTCTAATTACACAATGTCTGCTGTCTCCGGGAGACGCAGTTGCCATTGAAGACCCTTCTTACAACTACTCGCTCCCTATGTTTCAATCGGCAGGACTTCGGTTATTCCGGCTTCCCGTAGATGACAAAGGAGTCCGTCCTGAGGATATTCGTACCTTATATAAAAAAAACCGCATCAAAATGCTGTTAATTAATCCGAATTTCCAGAACCCCACAGGGACGAGAATCGATGTTGAACGGCGTACCGAGTTGCTTAACGTCGCAAGCGAATTGGGACTTCCGATTGTCGAGGATGATCCGTTTAGTCTGACCGCTTATGAGGATACACCCCCTCTGCCGCTCAAATCATCAGATACGACTGGATCAGTTCTCTATATAGGTTCATTCTCTAAGATCGCTGCTTCAGGCCTGCGAATTGGCTGGATGGTCGGACCTCATGCGATCGTCGAGCGATTAGCCGATGCCCGCCAGCAAATGGACTTCGGGCTAAGCATTCTGCCGCAGCAGGTAGCTGCACAGTTTCTAGAATCCGCATACTTCGAGCCACATCTCGAACGATTGCGCATGCAGCTGCTCTTCAAACGTGATGTGCTCATTGAAGCACTGCAACAAGAATTGCCTGGTCTCGTCCAGTTCACGGCTCCACGAGGAGGCTTGCATCTATGGTGTAAGCTGATCCCCCAAGTCCATGATGGGAAGCTGCTGGAGGAATGTATTAAGAACGGGGTTATCTTCGTTCCTGGTAGTGTATACGGCTCAGATTCTGGCTATGTGCGCTTTACGTTTGCAAGGCCAAAAGCCGAGGATATCGCATTAGGAATTTCTCTATTTGCAAAGTCACTGCGTTCGCTGATGGAATAAGCTATTTGGGGCAACAAAAAAAACCGCGCATCGCGCGGTTCGTAGCTGAATCAAGCTCCTGTCGGCTTGGTTCAGTTATTGATCATATAACATACACTAGTTTGACCAGTATCATCGGTTACGCACACCGTCATACCGATCGCCTCTTTATCCCTGTTATTCAATATTCTAAGAGCCTTCAATTGATTCCAGTTCAAGCTCTCCATAATTTGTTCAATAGATAAAGGGCTGTCTGCTTCCTTAAGCAATTCATATACAATTCGTTCAAGCTCTTCTTGCTCTTGCTGCCGCAGCCTGCGTTCGATCTGCTGCTGATTCTCCTCAAAATTATCCATTCCAATCTCCCCTATAGAAACTATCTCATACCGAATATACAGGAAAGTTCTTCCTATACTCTATATTGTATCTTATAGTTTCGATAGATCATAATTAGAAATCGCTCATTCAACAAAGAACCTCCACGGTAAACCCGCCAGGAGCCTCCACATAGAAGGTCCACCCATGGAGCCTTTGCGGCGGCTTCACGGTAAACCCGTCTTCCTTCAGACGCTGATTAATTTCATTAACCCGCTCTTCGCTCTCCTGTATGAAGCCGATATGAAAGGTAGGTGGATAGCTCACTTCCTTCCCCTTCATCAGGGTAAGCACGAATCCATCCTCGTCAAATAATAGAGCGAATGAACTCCCGCGTGTATGCTCGGTTTGCATGCCAAAATATTTCTCCAAAAATTGTTGAGCTGCTGACACGTCGTTTACCGTAAGATTGAGATGGTTCAGTTTCACAGACATCACTCCCTTTTCTTTGTTCATATTCCTTGTATTACCTTTACTCTTCAATCATACCAAATTCATGCAAGTGATAAGCTTTACCGTGAATAGGAGCTGTATTCCATGAGCAAATCCGTCACTTAACTTGAACGTTAAAAAACAGACATCCCTCGCGCAACGAATGCTGCGAGATATGTCTGTTATAAGGATCGTTAGCCTTACTTCTGTCTCGATGAAATGATTCCTTTCGCCAGTTCCTCTAAGTCTCGACCTTGCAAAGCGCCAGCCACCAGTTCAGGAAGCCGATCTGGCGTACAGCCGAAGCAGGGAATCCCCAGACTGGAAAAACGCTTGGCAAGCTCAGTATCATAAGAAGGTTAAAGCTATATTTCGATGTCGGCTGCATACTGAGGAATTGTTTTTCGGAAATGCTTTTTAACTCACAATCGACAAACAGGTAAGGGAATAAAGCCAGCACACGAGCTGGATCTTCTCTAGTGAGGCCTTTTCCCTATTTAATGAGGCTCTTGTCGCTAAAAGCATTACTTTTTAAGCTTGATCGAGGATTAGCGTAGCTAAGGTTCCTAGTCGAGAAGCTTGGTTTTTCAATAGTGAACCCAGCTTCAGTGTTTTACTTTTCTCCTGGTATATAGTAGTCGACAACGTAATGTTATTCACTAATTAGCGGAGCATATCTCTTAATAGAAAAAAACCAATTCATCATTCGATACTATCAGATTAGTATAATGGAACAGAAATTGGCAATTCAACAGGAACGTAAAGAATAGGCTGTCTCTTCAAATGAACAGACCTGCATTTGAGACAGCCTCGTTCCAGCTTTCATGTAGCTTTTAAACGTTATGCTTGGACAGCTCTGCCGTCTGCTCTTCTCGTTCAAGAATTTGTTTTAATTGATGACGATGCTGTTTTTCTTTCCTTCGACGATCCTTATCTTCCGCTTGTAAGGCGATCAATAAAGAAGCACACATCCCGACCAGTATAATCGCAAAGGGTAATGCGGCGACAATCGAGGCTGATTGCAGCCCATTCAGGCCACCGCTAATCAACAGAACGATGGCTATCGCGGATTGCAGAATCCCCCACGTCATCTTCACTTTATTCTTAGGGTTCAGATCCCCCTTCGTTGTGAGCATGCCAAGCACAAAGGTCGCTGAATCTGCCGAAGTAACGAAGAACACAATAATGAGCAGGGTCACGAGACCGGCGATGATCGTCCCCAAGGGCAGCTGCTCAACGGTTAAGAAGAGCGCTGTCGTTACATCATTTTGTACAGCCTCTGCCAAGTTCAGTCCGCCGAACAGTTCAAGCTGCATCCCTGTTCCACCGAATACCGAGAACCAGATAAAGCCGAATAGGCTCGGGACAAGCAGCACACCCAGCACAAACTCCTTGATTGTCCTCCCTTTCGATACTCTGGCGATAAAAGTACCGACGAACGGAGCCCAAGCAATCCACCACGCCCAGTAAAATAAGGTCCAGGTTCCCACCCAGGTTCCTTTGGAAAAGGGAGTCAGACTCAAACTCATATTAATCAGGTTTTGCAAATAGCTCCCCAGTGTCGTCGTGAAGGTATCCAATATAAAGGAAGTCGGACCCATTATCCATACAAAGAGCATAAGTATAACTGCCATAATCAAATTCAAATTGCTTAGCAGTTTAATCCCCTTATCTAGACCAGAGCTTGCCGACAGCATAAACATTACCGTCACGACACAAATAATAATAATCTGAACAATGGAGTTAAAGGGAAGTCCAAAGAGATGGGTCAGCCCTCCATTAATCTGAAGCGTTCCAAGTCCAAGTGATGTCGCGACTCCGAATACCGTTGCAATAACAGCTAGGATGTCTATCACTTTACCAACCACCCCTCTGGCAATTCGTTCACCAAGCAAGGGGATAAAAGTTAAACTAATTAATCCTTTATAGCCTTTGCGGAATTGAAAATAAGCGAGCGTTAACGAAATGACGGTATAGATTGCCCAAGGATGCAAGCCCCAGTGAAAAAAAGAGTAGCGCATCGCAAGCCGCGCAGCCTCAGCTGTACCGCCTTCTGCACCCTCCGGTGGAAGCAAATAATGGGACAGTGGCTCAGCTACACCCCAGAATACAAGGCCGATCCCCATTCCCGCGCTGAACAGCATGGAGAACCATGACAGGTTGGAATATTCAGGCTCATCATCATCATCTCCAAGGCGTATATTGCCATATTTGCCGAAGGCCAGGTATAAGGAGAAGACAAGAGCAAATAGAGTAGCCATCAAATAAAACCAGCCGAAATTTTTAATTGAAGAATGAAAAGCTTGATCTGCAATGCTTGAGAACTGCTCTGGGGCAATAGCTCCCCACATGACAATAAGTATGACAACTACAATCGTTATTGCAAAAACCATGCGGCTCCTCCATCCAGACCATTTATTCGCGTTGGGATTCCATAGTTATCATTTTGTGTTGTTACTTTCTCTGTTATGCAGAATAAGACAAGAGTTTAATTATAGCGTCTTCGAAAACACGTCCAGACACAACAAACCGGTATCTCCGAGAGATACCGGTTTGTTGTGTCTGGCAAGTTGCTGCTGTAAGTCATGGTTTATTTCAAAATAGTTGTAATTTGCTTATGCATAAATTCCGCCATCAGACGATGTCCTTCTTCATTAAGATGCATATAATCAATCTGATTCATTGGGACATGCCCGTGCGCGTCAGCAAAGTGAATCCCGGAGTTAGCAAAAAGCTGTTTAAGATGTCCCGCGAGCTCTGCGGATTTGGCGCTGCAGCCGTTCCCCATTGATTTGCCGACATCGGTATTTGTATATTCTTCTCCTATATGAGCAGGAGCGACAACGAGAACCTCCGGCGCCTTTCCGTTGATACCGGCTGCAACTCCTTTTGCCTTTGTAGCCAATCTAACGATGCCTTGTGCAATATTATAGGAGGTTAAGCCGAAGCGTTCTTTCGTATCATTCGTACCGAGCATAATCACAACAAGCTCTAGCGGCGAATGTGACATGAGACAAGGATAAATATAGGAAATACCCGACAAGCCTTCGAATAGCGGGTCCTCGCACACACTTGTTCTCCCGCTCAGGCCTTCTTCTATTACTCGAAAAGAATCATCAAGCAGCGTGCCAAGCAAGCCTGTCCATCTTGTCTGTTCGTCAAATCGTTGACCCCTTTGCGCATCGTAGCCCCATGTATTGGAGTCTCCGAAGCAGACAATTGTTCGTTTCATCCTAACCACCCTTTATTAGAAATGATGGACTTCTTATAAGTCCTCTGCCTCTGTTTTACCATACTCAAATTCAGTGCTTTTGTCGATCCAAGTGATAGTCATTTTACAAATAATTAGAATTGTCGCCGAGAAGTTTCTAGACTAGTCCTATTTCACTACATAATATGGTAAAATAGGTGCAGTTTTGAGCTTTTCCTCTACTTATGCAAGCCATCAAGAAGGACTTTAAGAAGGAGCATCAGCATATGCAGCTACTCTATCTGTGGACCGAACACCACAAACAAATTTTCCAATCACAAGAGTTTAACTTCGGAGGGCCTTTCCGCCTGCACTACGAACCGGATTCAGGCAAGTTAACCGTTAAGCGCTCGCCGTTCCATATCAATGATTTCTTTACCTCTCCTGAAGTTGAAGAGACTGTCACCTCTAAGATCTCGAATATAACCGCCATTATTGGTGAGAATGGAACGGGTAAATCCAGCTTGCTCGAATATATTATGTCGATTCTCACTTCTGATCAGAATAGCGAGCAATCGAACATCAGAACTATTTTCGCACTATTGCAAAAAAAAGAGGACGGAACCGATTATATCACGCTGTTTTATTCCTCTTCTCTAGCTCTTGATCTTGAGCATTCTGATAACATTACAGTTGAGCCAAGATCGCTTGAAGCTTCCGGATCGTTCAATATTCCGAAGATTTATTTGTCCAATGTATGTGATTCCAAGCGCATACCCGCATCCCATTGGACAATGAATGTTTCTACGAATCACTTAATGGGCAACTTTCTTCAAGCGGAGGATGATGCGGAACGTCGTAACCTGGACGATTATTATCTGGAAGAGACTGAGCAGCAAATACGTTTTATTAAAAGTCGTTCAGGCCAGCGTAAAAATCGAATCCAGTTCAAGCTGCCCGATTCAATTACGGTTATGCCAGTGCCTTCTGAGCTCCCTCTCTCGCTTCCTGTGAGGAAGAAAAGTCTTTTTGTTATCTATGTGAACTTCTATATTAAGCTTCTTTCCGATTCTAAGAAATTACATGAATCGAAATATCTATTAATTAAGCGTATTCTAGAGCATTTAACTATCGAATCACACTTTGGTATACGGAGAAAAAGAAACGGACTTCTCGATGCAATAATGCTAGAAGTAAATTCACTGTATCCTGAATCCGATGCTAATAATCTGCAATCATTAATAGAGGGGCTACTGCATCTCGCAAGCCTGTTACAAACAAAAGTTATTAAGAATGATTCTTTTCTGCGAGTTCTTCAGCACAGTACCCGATTAATTGAATTGATTTCAACTCTTGAACCAGAATCATCCCTTGATACTTTAATAGAGCTTCCTTTGGATGATTCCCGAAATACGCTGGATCAATTTTTGGATGCATATCATCGCTCAACAAGCCATGATCGTTATTTGCAGTTCAAGTGGCGCAGTCTTAGCTCAGGTGAGGTCGCTCTGCTTAATCTGTTCTCGAGGCTTTATAGAACGAGGGCTTTTATAAATAACTCATCCAAAGCAGCGCATAAACACATCCTTCTGCTTATCGATGAAGGCGAGACCTATTTCCATCCGCAATGGCAAAAGCAACTAATAAGCAATCTGGTCGATTACTTGCCTGAGCTATTTGAGAATAAGAGCATTCAAGTGATCATGACATCCAACTCGCCATTTATTGCATCGGATTTGCCAAAAACTAATGTTATTTTTCTGAAAAAAATAAATAATCGCACGATGAGCCTTAGCGAATTGGAAGACCAGCACCAGACCTTCGCAGCGAACATTAACACTTTGCTGGCTCACTCCTTTTTCATGCAGGACGGATTAATGGGGACCTTCGCTAGGCAAAAAATCAATGAAATCATCGATTTGCTTATGAACAAGGACCGTGAAGAAATCATTAGACGCAAACAAGAAATAGAGTCCGTCATCTCGATCATAGGCGAGCCATTAATCCGAAACAAACTGACGCAATTATTTCAGGAAAAACTCGTCTTTAATTTGCTGTCACTGGAGGAACGAGTGTCATGGCTGGAAGACCAGCTTGCGATGCTTAAAGGAGGCCGTTCATGATACGGATTCATCACCCGCGACTTGACGAATGGGCTCGTTCGCTCTATGAGGATTATTTTGTGAAAGAAGGCTATAGAGACTTACTGCGGAAGTGCAGCGAGGAGACGTTCTGGAATGTGGATCAGCAAGAGTTCTTGCATGTCCTCCTTGCCAATTGCGAAACGATCATTTCAGGCCGCCCTTCCCTTTTGGCTGAATTAAAAGACAGGATCGAATCAACATACAAAGAGAGTCGGCGCGTATTTGACGTTACAATAAATCCCAAGACGAAAATATGCTACTTAAGAACAGCATTACAGCAAATATTTAATTATAACAAATTCACCAAACAGTATAATTCATCCCATTGGGGGGCCTACTTTTTAGCAGAGAAGCTGCAGGTGGCTGTTTGCCCATACTGCAACCGTCAATTTACGACTACCTATCATTCAGACTCGGGACGAACCCGTCCTCAGCTGGACCATTTTTTCGATAAGGCTACTTATCCGTATTTCGCCGTGTCTTTCTTTAATTTAATTCCGTCCTGTTATGTCTGTAATTCCAATCTCAAGGGCACTAAAGCATTCTCATTAGACACTCACCTACATCCTTATGAGACAGGGTTCGAAGGCTACCGAAGGTTTGCAGTAAAGTTTGAAAAAGGAGAAGATATTGATTATGTAGGCATATTTGAAGGTAACGTTGAAGGCTTTACCATCGAGTTCGCAGACAATCCTTTGATCGACACCGATCACCCTTTTTGGGAAAAAGCACGAGGCAACAGCGAGGTATTCAAGCTTCTAGAGATGTATAACACGCACAAAGATTATGCGGCAGACCTTATTCTAAAGTCCAGAATCTATAACAAAGATCAAGTTCAACACTTAATGCAAGCTTTCCCTGATTTGTTCCAGAATGAGTCTGAAGTCATCAGGCTCGCTGCGGGAGCACCTGTTAGTGACGATGATTTATCGAAACGTACGCTCTCCAAATTTACACAAGATTTACTTATTGATCTCAAGATGATGTATTAAATGATTCTAGCGCTCTATTTTCACAAAACAATATTTGTGTATTATTTACAATTGTTTTTTCTTCATATAAGATAATCCCAGTATAAAAATACCAAATTGAAAGGAAAGTGGTAAGTTATGAAACAAAAAGCGCTCTCGATTCTATTACTCTGTTGTATTGTATTTGCTATGGTGCCGATGATGGCAGCCTCAGCAGCAAGCTCAGCCCAACGCCCTTCTTGCGGACTTAGCAGAACGGTTACTGGCGAGGGTACATTGGTGGTCACCGTTCAAGCGACAGGCAGCTCTGCTTGGTGGAACCTTACTATTTCCGGTAACGGGCAAACGCTCTACAACCAAGATTATGGCAATAACGTATCTTTGGCGAATTTGCCCAATGGCGATTATACCGTCAGCGTTGTATGTTCCCCTTTCACTCAATCGCTAGATGTTACAGCTGCTTTTCAATAATAGTACTCTTGGCATGCAACCCTTAGCATGAATTAGCAAGAGACTGCCAACATTGTTGGCAGTCTCTTGTCATTAAAAATCATACTCCGCATCTTTCGCCTGACGAATGCTCGCATAAGCCTCTACAAGAACGACAGTATCTTCTACTAATCGCTCCATACGGAAATGAATAGCATCATTTATAATTTCTTTTCTGAGGAAATCCTTCTCTTCAATAAATACGTAGGTCGGGACAATATGTGCCTTCATATACGACAATATCGGTTTTAATTGCTGTTCTACCATTAAATAATGCTTGGCTGTCCCCGCAGTCACAACGACGCTAACAACCTTATCCCGGAAAGCATTGACTGGCAATAGGTCAAAAATATTTTTCAATGTAGCTGGAATAGAAGCTTGGAACGTTGGCGTTCCAATAATAAGGGCATCAGCCGCCATGATCGTTTCCGTTACATACTTCGTATCCCCTTCATAATCTGTATATATCCGTCCATCACTGAATACCATGTCGTATTCAGCAAGATCTAATAAGGTAAACTCTGCTTGTGGATATTTTTCGTTAACCAGCTTCGCAATAGCGTCCATCGCGGTTCGCGTCTTTGAGCCCACATTTGAGCCTGCGATTCCAACTATTCTCATCTTGATCACTCCTTCTTATTTGGCGGTATGCTTCTTAATCGCCGGCATAATTTTCGTTGCGATCAGCTCGATATTTTTGGCAAGCTTGTCGAATGGGACACCGCCGAAATCAATTTGGGCCATAAAGCGCTGTTGACCATATAATTCGTACTGATATAGCATTTTTTCAATAATTTGCTCGGGGCTGCCAATCATTAATGCATCCCGGTAATCCGTTGATTGCGCGAATTGCTGCTTCGGATACCCTCCCCCACGCAATGCTTGCATACCAGAGTTCGCATGCGGATAATACTCACGTAGCGCATCCTGTGTAGTATCTGCGGTGTAAAATAAGCTTGTGGTTGCAATCGGTAAAGCCGCTGCTTCAAAACCGCTGGCCTCCGCCGCCTCACGATACATATCTACCGATATTTTGAAGCTGCTTGCTGGTCCGCCAAGAGTAGTCAGCATCATAGGCACACCTGCATGCCCGGCCTTTATCGCACTAGCAGGCGGTCCGCCTACTGCACGCCAGATTGGCAGATGACCATTCTTTGGCTGCGGAAGAATAGAAGCATTGTGCAGCGGCGCCCGGAACTGACCTTCCCAGGTTACACTTTGCTCCTGATTCAGCTTGATTAATAGCTCCAGCTTTTCCTCAAATAATTCTTCATAATCCCTTACATCATAGCCAAGCAGACTATATGCCCCGACTCGGGAACCACGTCCGGCGACTATTTCGGCACGGCCTCCTGAGATGAGATCCAGTGTCGCAAAATCTTCATATACACGGACCGGATCAGAAGTGCTTAGCACCGTCGCTGAACTGGCTATTTTAATATGGCTGGTTGCCTGTGCGATTGCTCCTAATATGACCGTGTGTGCTTGCGTTGTAAAATGTGTTTGATGGCTTTCACCAACGGCAAATACATCAAGACCTGCTTCATCAGCCAGCTTACTTGTCTCAATTAGCTCTCGAATACGCTGCTCTGCACTGATCATTACCCCTGTATGAGGATTAGGCAGATGATCTCCAATAGAATACAAGCCGAATTCAATCCCTTTAGTAGTATCTATACGATAATGTTCCATCGTTCATCTCTCCTTTATGTTTCAATCAATTGGCAATAATTTAGCTTCTATTTCTGCACGGCGTTCTTCTAAGAATGGCGGCAAATCCAATGCTTTTCCAAGATCAGCAACTGAAGAATCTACCGTGAACCCTGGGCCATCTGTTGCCATTTCAATTAAAATGCCGTTGGACTCACGGAAATATAAACTATGGAAGTAGTAACGATTGATAACCCCTGTCGATTGGAAGCCACGTTCCTTCACAACCTTATCCCAGTGGCGAAGCTTCTCTTCATCTCTAACACGTATAGCCAAATGATGAATACTTCCTCTTCCAGGCTTCTCACTTGGTCCCTCTTGCTGCTTAATAACAATCTCTCCGAAGGACTGTCCTTGCACAGCCTGATAAATAGCCTCTGTATCTGAAATAGTTACTTCTGTATAACCGAGCATGTCGCGCAGAGTAGCAGCTAGCCGATCCAAACGGCGTACGGTTATTTCAACCGTGCCCATTCCTAGAATGCGATGCTCCTGCTCTACTGAAGATTGCTCCCACCCAGCCCAATAATTCGGAATTTCCTCGCCGTTATTATTGAGAAGAATCATTCGCAAACCCTCGTGATCTTCAAAATGCAGGGCATCCTTACCCGCATATTGCGTAATATCACCATGCTGCACCTCTAGTGAAGCAAAGCGTTCTTTCCAATATAAGAGGCTCTCGAATGACGGAACAAGCAAGCCGATTTGTGTGATGGCATTCGTGCCTCGAACCGTTCCTCCTGCTGTTGGCATTTCAAAAAAGGATAGCTCCGTTCCTGCACTGCCCGTCAAATCCCCGTAGAATAAGTGATACATAGCAGGATTATCTTGATTGACGGTTTTTTTCACTCGACGAAGTCCTAATACGGTTTGGTAAAAATAATTATTCCTTTGCGCGTTTTTCGTTAGCATGGAGATGTGATGATGTCCCGGAATAGTTGGCATTTTGCTTCCTCCTTCATTACTTGACTAATCAATTGATATAGTAAAAAAAATTACTCAGGCGGTAATTCTTTTTTTTGGCTAGATTTATGAACCTTCGTCATTAATGTATATAGTGTTTTTTGTTCTTCCTCATTTAATACATCGTCAAAAAAAGAGGTTTGAAAAGCAAGCTGCTCCGGCATCGCGATCATTAGAATGGATTCAGCTTTTTCTGTTAGGCTGATCGTTTTCGATTTCCAGTCTTGCTTGCGCACAATATAGCCTTCTTTCTCAAGCCGTGCAAGCATTCGAGAAATTCCCCCTTGGGTAACCGTTACTTTCTCAGCTAGCTCCATCTGGGTAAGCGGCTGATACGTACGAATTTGCATAAGCACATCGAATTGAGCCGTCGTTAGATCAAATCGTTTCAAAAAATCATTGGACAGCTGGTTACTTTGGTTCGTGAAACGCATTAGACGTAACCAGATTAAAGAGCCTATCGTATTATTACGCATTTCCGTTTCCTCCCCTCGTTAACCTTGTTATCACTTTACTACGCAACTTATAAAATTGCAAGCGAAAATCCCCAGTAAACTAACCCAACGTTTTTCTTCATTAATAGTATTTTTGTATCGAACGATTATAACTAATTATTTGTTAGTTACTTGACAAAGAGAATAAAATTACATAAACTATAGATATCTCATATTTGAGATACTTTAAATTAAGGTAACTTGTTTTATTCTGCTTTTAGAAGATGAAGTTTAGAATAACCCGCCTTGCGCCGAGGTATGATAATACTACAGGTCCATGGGATTGGTTACAAACAACCATTATTGAGGAGGAACAAACAATGTCCAAATTAAATATCGGTATTATTTTAGGGAGTACTCGTCAAGGACGCCTAAGTCCACAAGTAGGTGAATGGGTTAAAAGTGTAGCTGATCAACGTGGAGACGCCAACTATGAGATCGTAGATATTGCAGACTTCAAGCTTCCGCTCTTGGGTGAAGAGGATGCTACGGAACAAGCGACGGCTTGGAATACTAAGCTTGCCAGCTTGGACGGCTTCGTATTCATCGTTCAAGAATATAATCACAGTATCTCCGCTTCATTGAAAAATGCTTTGGACTATGCCCGTGAAGCGTGGAATGATAAAGCAGCTGGTATTGTCAGCTATGGCTCTGTAGGCGGCGCTCGTGCAGCTGAGCATCTTCGCGGCATTTTGGGCGAGCTGTCTGTTGCCGATGTTCGTGTGCATCCAGCATTGTCACTATTCACTGATTTTGAGAACTTTACTGAATTTAAGCCAGCTGATCTGCATCTTACCAATGTGAATGGCATGCTTGATCAGGTCATCGCGTGGAGCGGTGCATTGAAAGTCTTACGCTAAATAGTAAAAACCCTCATCTCTTGTCATTAAGAGATGAGGGTTTTTATTTTCCTCCACTTGTGATTGCTCGCCTTATTGCGCGGTCCATCCGCCGTCAACTAATAGCAATGTACCTGTAACGAGATCTGATGCCGGCGAAGCCAGATAAATGACTGCTCCTGCCACATCTTCAATAGTTCCGATACGGCCTGCTGGAATACGCGATAATACCTGATCTCGGAATTCAGGTGTATCCAGTCTCTCAGCCGTACCCGGGGTATAAATAAATGTCGGGCCAACTGCGTTAATGCAGACACCGCGGCTAGACCACTCCAACGCCAATACCTTCGTCAACTGATTGACGCCTCCCTTGGAAGCACAATAAGCCACGCCCTCTGGTATGCCGACCACACTTACCTGAGAGCTCACATTCACAATCTTGCCATAGCCTTGCTCAAGCATAATGAGGCCAGCTGCCTGACAGCAAAAAAATACACCCTTCAAATTCACGTCGATCATTTCATCCCAATACTGCTCCGTAACTTCCTCTGCCAGCATGCCCTCTCCTACTCCAGCGTTGTTAACCAGAATATCAATTCGTCCATAATCCTGATGAATCTGCTGGAATACATTCCGAATCTGAGCTACATCTCGAACGTCAAGCTCGTAGGCCTTGGCCTCTCCGCCAGCCTCTGCAATTTCCTGCACCAATCCCTCAAGTGAAGCTTTACGACGTGCCGTTACCATCACTATGGCACCTGCATCCGCTAAAGCCTTGGCTAGTCCGTACCCAATTCCTTTACTTGCACCTGTAACAATAGTGATCTTTCCTTGAATACTGAAATTCGGCTGCATTCATCATTCCTCCATTCTCCTAATATAAAGCTGCGATTATTTATAATAGCATCACTTTCAACCCTCTCTATTTCAAGAGAGCAGCATCTAAATTTCCCATTATTTAGTGTAGCATATTTATCTGCTGCGGCAAGCGCCGATCCATCAACTAACACTACCATTGTCTTGTTAAGGCGTTGCTGTCCAAACAAATAGAATCAACAGTCATATAAATTTGACGGCAATGCCTGTACGAACGTTGACCAATCGCCCGTCGTATAAAGATGAAGGCGATGCATTGCCCTCGTACAAGCCGTATACAGAAGCTTGCGTTCGTTGTCACGGCCGTAAGCTTCGAGTGAAGCATCATACACCAAGACTGCATCGAACTCGACACCTTTGGCGAGATACACAGGAATAACCATCACTCCCTTTTCAAAGCCAATCGTCTCCTTCGTAATGAGCTGCAAACCTTCGCCTCCTTGAATCCGTAAAGATTCATAGGCCTCCTGGCTTTCCGCTCCGGTCTTTGTAATAACGGCGATGGAATCAAAGCTCTCCGCCCTGAGCATCGCGATATCTGCGACAATTTGCGCATTGCGCTTCTCGCCGCTGTCCAATTTACTCAGAAGGGGTTTGGGGCCTTCCCTGTCGAACGGTACAATCGCTTCCCCGTCTGGGAGCATCGCTTTCGTAAATTCGACAATCTCCTTCGTTGAACGATAGCTTCGCAAAAGACGGACAAGGCTTGTTTCGTCCTCCCCGAAAAGGCGAACTAACGGCGAATTGGATTCGGTAAGGCTTGTAGATTGCATGAAAATGGCTTGCCCGAAATCGCCAAGCACCGTCATTCTGGCGCGGGGAAACAGTTTTTTCAGATATTCATACTGAAACGATGAATAATCCTGGCCCTCATCAACGAAGACATACCGGATTTCTGTATTCGTTCGGACGCCTTCAATCAATTCTTTTAGATACAAATACGGCGTTGCATCCTCGTGGAACAGCTCGTTCCGGAGAAGCATTTGCTTGGTCTGCCTGCATATTTCAGGCCAAAGCGAAGGGATGGCAGCCTCATTCGTTTTATCTCGATAAGCCTCTTCGTCGACAAACAATTGGTCATAGAGGCCTTTGACATCAACAAACGAAAATTTCTTCACACTTTTTCTTAGCGGTTTAAAGCTTTCTTGTACGATCTTTCGTCGGAGCAGATTTTCCTCCCTCAGACCGAAGTCAAAGTCACCCTCATCTTCTCGTCGTTGATTGCTTATTTTCTCCCGAACTGTGGCATATTGCTCCGCAATGTCGAATACTTCCCTATCTTTATGAAGCATTTCGAATACTTCGGCGTACTGCTCGTTGTCGAGATAATTCAAATCCTCATGCACCCAAGACGCTTTCCTTTCCATACGTTCCAAGGTGTTCAGTTCATTCATCAGCCATTCTTGCAAGAGAATTATACGATTGTGCAGCGGCATGGACTGGTCATACCTGTAAAATTCAGCGTCCATTCGCTCCGCAGTAATCACTTCACGTTCCCGGAATTGAATACCCTGAAATCGCATGCCTCCCTTGCCTAACCATATTCCATAGTTTTGCAAGGCTTGCAGGAAGGCTTCGGAAGCTTTATACTCCATCCCTTGAAGACGAGCCTTATATCCTGCCATTCCTTGTGCGGTCAGTACATATTCAATCTGATCGAAGGCATCCTCCGGCCGTAACGAGGATCCGAGCCAATAGTCGAGATATTCTTGAAAAGTCGTCTGCTGCATATTCTCTTCACCGAGCTCTGGAAGGACGGTCGAAACATAGCTGGTAAACATCGGATTAGGTGAGAAAAGAATAATTTGATCGGCATTTATCGTCTGGCGGTGTTTGTACAGCAAATAGGCCACACGCTGCAACGCAGCAGAAGTCTTACCGCTGCCAGCCGCTCCCTGTACGATAAGCATCCGGCTTTTATCATTACGAATAATCGTATTTTGTTCCTTCTGGATCGTTGCCACGATACTCTTCATTTGTAAGTTGGCACCTTTGCCGAGCACTTGCTGCAGCAAGTCGTCTCCAATCGTTACGCTCGCGTCAAATACGCTGTCGAGTTGCCCATTTTGAATCTGAAACTGCCGTTTGAGCTCCATCGTCCCTTCGATTCGTCCACCCGGTGTGACATAAGACGCCGCTCCTGGGGAGTAGTCGTAGTAGAGGCTCGCGATTGGCGTACGCCAGTCATAGATCAAAAAGCTCATGCCGTCTTTCTCTACAAAAGAAGATACACCGATGTAGACTTGCTCACTGAATCCAAGCCCATCCTCACGAAAGTCGATACGCCCGAAATAAGGAGATGGGAGCAAACGGTTCATGCTTTTCCATGCTTGGGTCAAGAG
Organism: Paenibacillus sp. J22P59; assembly: GCF_059383895.1. Taxonomy (NCBI): domain Bacteria; kingdom Bacillati; phylum Bacillota; class Bacilli; order Caryophanales; family Paenibacillaceae; genus Paenibacillus; species Paenibacillus sp. J22P59. The sequence goes on along the minus strand of NZ_JBXENX010000001.1, from coordinate 276,980 downwards.
CTTGTGACGGCGCTCCCGTTCGGCCAATACCGCGGACTGCTGATTAATCGTATAGAAGGTCTCCTCAAAATCCTCTTGTGTACTTGTGTTGATTGTAACTTCTTCCCAGAACCGCTTGCGAATGTCCGTAGCTTGATCGCGCAGTCCGGCAACCTCCGGCTCCAGTTCAGCAATTCTCTCCTGCAGTTTGTTCCTGATCGAATCCAGACGCTTTTGTTCTTGATGCCAATCCTTCGCTTTCATATTTATTGAACACACTCCTTTTCCGGTTTTTGGGATAAAAAAGAGCATTGACAAATCAAAGTTCTGGATGTAGAATTAGAGTAGGGATAAAAATGAATACATTTATTATTTTGATTTGTCAATGACGCTAACGATTATATCACGGCGTTATTTTGTGTTCAATCATTTTTTTTGTTGAAACAATAAAATAAATCCTTCATAGATTTAAATACTTAAAAGATGACCCTTGAATTTACCAGAGGTCATCTTTTTTTTTATTAAGAAGAATTAGAAACCTATCCTCGTCAATCTGCATAATCTTTAAATAATGACGCTAGCTCAAGACTATCGTAATATTGCCCATCGCTAACTTCTCAACATATCGCCTCCGATTCAAACAATTAGCTCAATTCTTATGTACTTACATATAAAAAGCAAGTTTTTCTTTCAACAAAAAAGCTAAACCTATAAGAAAACCGTAGGGTTTAGCTTTTTTTCTCCATTACTAAAATTTGAATAATCCCATGATGGGCATTATGCTCTTAATCATATTCATTCCCATTCGAATGTGAGGAATCATTTGTCCAATCATCCCCATCATTCCGTTACCGCTATTTCCTCCGTTTCCTGTGTTTGTTGCGTTCACTGTATTTGCGGCGGCATTGCCTGTTGTTCCCGTTCCTGATCCTGTGCCAGCAGCACCAGACCCAGCTCCTCCTAATGCTGTTACTCCACCTAATATTAAATCTAATATTCCCGACACCTGCGCTTTATCTCTATTGGCCAATCCAGAGGTTAATAGCTTCTTCTCTGATCGCATGCCAGAAAGTACTAATTCATTATTTTCAACACTATTTACCACACCTACATAATAGCTTCCGTCTTGAAGCTCCACAACCACAGGCTGACCTAACCATTTTGTTATTTTTTTAGTATCCAAATTTCTTTTCGACTTTTTTTTCAAACCTTTTTTTAAAGGCATTTTTTCTCCTCGCTTTTCTCTATGATCGCTATTAATCTATTCACAATCAAGGGTACTCTCCTGTGCCTTTGATCCCTTTATTAGCCTTTATTGCGAAGCAATTATTCTCATACAAAAAAAACGTCTCTAAGATTAGAGACGTTTCCTATCATCAATGCAATACTTTCAATTGAATCTCCTGAAGGATCTTATCAGCGAAGGATTGAAGCTCTGTCGTACCGAGATCCCCTTCTCCTCGTTTACGTACAGAAACAGTATGATTCGTTTGTTCGTTCTCACCTAGTACGAGCATATAAGGCACCTTGGACAACTGTGCTTCTCTCATTTTGTACCCCAGCTTCTCACTGCGGCTATCCACTTCAACTCGAATGCCATACTCAAGCAATTTGCTTTTGACTTCACAAGCATACCCAATATAATTATCCGATACCGGGAGAACTTTGACCTGAACAGGCGATAGCCAGACCGGGAATTGTCCGCTGAAATGCTCCGTCAACATGCCCATAAACCGATCAACCGAACCATATACAGCACGATGGATAACTACCGGACGATGCTTCTGATTGTCTTCTCCAATATAGGATAATTCGAACTTCTCTGGCATCTGGAAATCAAGTTGAATGGTAGCGCATTGCCAGCTGCGTTTGAGTGCATCCCGTATATGAAAGTCGATTTTGGGTCCATAAAATGCTCCATCCCCTTCGTTAACTCGATAGTGGATGCCACGGTTGTCAAGCACATTCTGCAAGGCAGCTTCCGCCCTACCCCATAACAATTCAGATCCCATATAATCTTCTGGCCTTGTTGAGAGCTCAATTGTATATTCAAATCCAAAGACACTATAAATCTGGTCTATTATTGAAATAACCTGACCAATTTCTTCTTCAATCTGATCCGGACGAACAAAGATATGAGCATCATCCTGGCAAAATGTCCGCACACGCATCATGCCATTAAGAGCTCCCGAGAACTCATGGCGATGGACTTGACCGAACTCCGACATGCGTATAGGCAGTTCTCGATAGGAATGCAGTTGATTTTTATATATGATCATATGTCCAGGGCAGTTCATCGGTTTAAGAGCATACTTGATATCATCGACCTGAGTAAAGTACATGTTATCTTTATAATGATCCCAATGCCCCGACTGCTCCCACATACGTTGATTCATCATTAAAGGTGTTCGAACTTCCTCATAATTGTGCTTGATCTGGACTTCCCGTGAGAAATTCTCCAGTTGGTTGCGCAGGATCATGCCCTTACTCAAATAGAATGGCATGCCTGGCGCCTCTTCCGAGAACATAAACAGCTCAAGCTCCTTGCCAAGCTTGCGATGATCGCGCTTCTTAGCTTCCTCAAGAAGGAACAAATGCTCCTCCAATTGAGCCCGTTTTGGAAATGAAGTGCCGTAAATACGTTGGAGCACCTTATTATTGGAGTCCCCGCGCCAGTAAGCCCCGGCAATCGTAAGCAGCTTAAATGTCTTAATTATCCCTGTACTTGGCAAGTGAGGCCCGCGGCAAAGATCGACAAATTCACCTTGCTCATACAGGCTGATGATTGCAGCCTCCGGGAGATCCTGAATCAGTTCAAGCTTCAGATCATCTCCTAGCTCCGTGAAAAACGTTAGAGCTTCTTCACGGCTGACTTCCCTCCGGCGGATCGCCAGATTCTGGCCGCTAATTCTCTCCATCTCTTTTTCGATCTTGGGTAAATCCTCAGGAGTTAGTGAATGCTCCATCTCGACATCATAGTAAAAGCCGTCTTCGATGACAGGTCCAATTCCTAGCTTAACAGCAGTGTTTCCATACAATCGCTTCAGTGCCTGACCCATCAGATGAGCAGTACTGTGGCGATAAACCTCAAGGCCTTCGGCACTATCCAGCGTTACAATCTCAACTGCCGAATTTTCATGGATGGGCGTATAAATATCTGTCCACTTCCCATTGACCTTGCCGGCAATCGCATTCTTTCTCAGGCCTGACGATATTGAAGCTGCCACCTCTTCGATTGTAATACCTGCCTCATACTCCCTAACTGCTCCGTCTGGCAATGTGATCAAAATAACCATACCTTCACCTTCCTGATTTTAGAAATCAAGTCAAGCGAAATGCGCACAAAAAAAGCACGCATCCCGCAAAGGGACGAGTGCTTGTATACTCGTGGTTCCACCCTAAATTTGACCCCCATAATACGATCAGGGTCCTTATTTGGTATCCTCTAACGGGGATGAGTCGGTGACGATTACTACCGTATAGTTAAGCCCAACGGATTCCACATCACAGCTACAAAGGGGTAACTTCAGCATCATTACAGAAGGAGCTTGCAGCGGTTGCCCCTCTCTCTGTGCAGAATGAATATTGAAATCATGTCTTTGATAATCGCTTAATAGGTGTATCTTGGAGTTGATTATATAGACTCCCTATTTGCCTGTCAAGAGGGCTATAAAAAAGCGGGCTGCTCATCTATACTCGCCTAGCCTGCTGCATCCCCCAATGTTTGATCGCCTAGCTATAAGGGTAAAACATGGAAAATATCAAAAAGAGGTGACGTGTTATGAATGAATTCGAGAAGGATGCAGAGCAAGTAACGAAGAGCGGCAAACGCGATCATCCCGAGCAATACCCGACTGAAAAAGAAAGCTTATTTGACAAGTTTAAGAGCCAGCAAACAGTGGATTCTATTCCTGTAGAGGACTTGAACATTCAAGTGAAGGATGAGCAAAACAAAGAAGAAACAAAGAGCAGCTCTTCAAGTGAGAAAAAGTACAAATAGCTTAAAATTTTGTTTTTAAAAGGGACCTCATCCCGCCTAGAAATAGGCTGTGAGGTCCCTTTTTGCCGAAGCATTACCGATTAATTTTTCCATTCAAAACCTAAAATTTATAAATATCTGGATTTCTAAACTTGGGAAAATTAATCATTTTCTTCTTCGAAATCTAATTCTTCTGGTTCATAACAACCTTCCAAAACGCGATCAAGAAAATACCCCGGGTTATCCAAAAATGCTTTCCAGGTCATATCTTCAAGAAGTATCACAGATTCATGATCAGTATCTATGCTGACAAAACATTGTTTGTCGGGACACCATGTAAGGACACCACTCGAATCGTATTTATCCAAATCAATCAACAAATCATATACACTAAAACCGAAATAGGTGAAGTGTGTAATTTCAAATATTGTTTTAAAAATGAGAAACTCGCAACAGTCTCCTTGAAATTCCATCCTTCGATTGCTTGTTCCAAGCGTTTCAATAACCTGAATTGGCAGACCAGCCACAATAAGCTCTTGTCGTTTGCTATTATAATCATGATATTCTATCGGCTCTCGTTGCTGTAAATAGTATGCAATCTCATGATATCCTCGTCTCTTCGCCAGATGATAGGCCCGTTCTCCAAGCGAATCCGTAAGCGTTATATCCGCACCTTGCTGAACAAGGTATTCAACAATCTCGCGATGATTGCTTCCTGCCGCGATGGCTAACGGTGTTCCTCCGTAGCAATGAACGTTATCCCTCTCATTGTAATTAATATTTACTCCACGTTCAACGAGAAGCTTGACCATGTCCAAACTCCCTTCCCAAGCGGCACCTCTAAGAGACTCTCCACCGTGCATTTGAAGGTCTATTCCTAATTCCATAAGAGCAATTGCTCCTTTCCAATTTTGAAAAGCAATTGCTCGGCTTAATGCGGAATGTCCAACATGATTAATTGCATTTATATCGGCACCGTTTTCCAGAAGCCATTCGAATAGAGGCCTTTTACCATATTGAGCTGCATCAACCATTGCAGGCACCTGTTTGTTATTAATGTTTGCCCCATGCGCAATAAGCAGCTTCATAATCTCATATTGTCTACATTCAAATGAATACTCCAGAGGTATTCCGTATTCGATTGGTATATTAGGGTCCAAGCCTTCCTCAAGCAAAATCCGTACAGCTTCTAAGTTGCCTTCTTTTATAAGCTTTTTTACATGATTCATATTTTACTCCCTCTGAGTTATGTAGTAGGTAGATTCAACTGCATATAGATATCACGGGTATCGCCGTAACATTATCGATTTTGCCTTCAAAAAATTTCATCATCTGTATTTTTCTCGATCGTCAGTTTCCGCTGTTCTTTTTAGACGCTTGTTCAAATGAAACCTTAAATTTGTTGGAAAAAGAAAAGCCAATCTGCTTTATATTTCTAAAATTTTGTACCCATACATATAGCAATTCCAGATGTGTCCCTTCACGAAGCAATTAGAATATATTTCTTCTCTTATTTTACCTAAAGAAAGCCAGATAGATGCAAGTTAATGAACTTTTTGATAATTCAATAACTCTTGCCACAACTTGTCCCTCCAATCTTAAAACTGCACCAAGCATAATCGATGTTTACTCATAATAAATCCTGTTTTTTCAATCATTCTCTTAGACGAAATATTATCATTTTCACAAGAGCAAATGGATATTAATCCATTTATCTTACTAATATTATTTAATTTTGTAAGTATACCAGTTCCAATTCCCTTATCTCTGTTTTCACCAGAAACAATAACTCCAAGATCCACATATGATTCTCTGTGAGGATTTCTCCTTAATTCACCTATGCCCAACAACTCATGATTTTCACTACAAAGCAAATAGCATCCTCCTTGCGTGATTAAATCACTCAAATAATAAGTTAAGAATAAATCATCCATATTTGTATTTTTCAGATAAAAATCACTTATAAACTGAAAGTCTTTTTCTTTAGCTTGAATAAGCTCATTGTCGTCTTCCACCTCGGAAAAATTAGCATCCTGAAATAAGTAAGTATGAACAGATATCTTATTGTGGAAATCCAAACATAATGAAAAGAATAATAGATCAAATGTGAATGTGTTTGCTGTCTGGATTGAATAATCGTATAGAATTTTTTTGAAGATGTTATGAGATAAGGACAAATATTCATCATCCATATAAAATTGCAATAATACTCCATCAGAATTTTTGCTAAAGTATCCTACTACAGCAGTTTTATAATAGATTTTATAAAAATCAGAACTATTGATTATACTGATCCACATTCCATCCATAGTAATGGAAAGATCCTTGAAATATTTATCTCTTAGAGTCTTTATACTAGATAGGTTTTGCAACTTTTTGAATCTAATCATATCCCTATTTCCGCCTTTTCATCGAATTCACCGATTGTAGAACCATCATCTCTCTTAATTATTCCTTATATTATCATTTTGTGGTTATAATAGTAAATCTGTTGGGTCGATTTCGGTTTGAGCTGATTGTTTTGAAAAATTAAAGTATATAATCAAATGCTTATATAACAATTTAATGATTTAAATTCACCGAAAATATAGTTATGCCAAGGATCAATCGCTCCTGTATAATCAATTAATATGCTAAATTATGAAAGGCGGCCCTCTTTTTATGAAAAAAACCTCTTCGATTATTTCATTATTTATTTTATGCCTTGTAGTAGGCAGTTTTTTGTATGTCGTGATTAACAATTCTACAAAAGAGACTATTCTTATTGAAGATATCAAACTGAAAGATCTCATCCTTGATGAAGAGGTCCAAATTAACTATACAGAGAAGCCAACGGTCCTCGTATTCTTCACATCCTGGTGCCCTTATTGCAATGAAGATGCCCCCAAGATCACCTACTTGCATCAGAAATATCGTAATGACATAAATATCTATGGTATTAATTTACTCTATCGAGATGATCTTTCTGAGGTTCAGAGCTATGTCGATAAATATAAAATCAATTATCCCATCCTTCTTGATGATACAGGAGATATGCACAAATTTTATGGCGAGACCGGATTCCCGGCCCTATTCTTCATTAATTCAAAAGGCGAGGTCATAGATCAGATCATCGGATCAACCGATAGGGCTACTATTGAAAATTCATTTCAATATTTATTACAAAACTTTTTCTACTAGCGCAGAAGACCACAGCTTGAAAATCAAAGGCTTTGCGCCATCTCTGCACAAAACGAAAAACCAGAGCCCCCGCTTTGGGATCTCTGGTTTAATCATTCATTAATTAGGAAGTGTCGCTTGATACTCCGTCCACAGCGTATTCAAGTCTATGCCTGTAATCGCTTGGAATTGATTTTCTTTCCAAACTTGAATTCCAGATCCCCCAACATTATAAGGAATCGACTTGGCATTTAACTCACGAATAAATCCTCTTTTTTTATTATCCTCAATCCATCGGATAAAATTCGCTGTTCCGTAAGTATCCCATGTTCCACCCTTGGTGATCCCATAACGATCATGATAGCCGGCTGCATAACGCAAGCTATCCGCTATTCCCTCTACATGGAAATCGCCAAATTGATACACATGGCCCAATTCATGATACAGCATGCCGATAATTTCGTCCCGCAGCGATTGACTAGGAGTAGCTACGAAGTTTTGCAGATACTGGGAGCTGAACGCTACCTTCGAGTTTTCTCCCCCTGAAGTCCAAGCAGCACCGGGTGCGTTCGGAACGTCTTCAACTGTTACTAGTATTTTTTTAGGGCGAGGTGCCTCTGTAGGATTATTGTAGAGCATCTCATTTACTTTGCGCACGATGGCCAGAATTTCTGCTTCTGCATTAGGGAGAGCTTGTGCGAATAAACTGTAACCGGCTGCATCAAGATTCTGAACTTCAATGATAGGATCAACAGCATGCCACAAATCATTGGTGCGGGAGAATTCTACTTCACTGAGCTGCATATGATAGCTATTACTTTGGTTTTTGATATTATTAAGTCTGTAATATTGATAAGCTGTCGTATTGCTACTCAAAAGATAATGTTTGCGTTGATGGCGCAGCTTGAAGGTCTCATCGCTTTTCGTATCCAGAGTCGTCCAAGTATTATTGTCGTTGGATCCTTGCAGGACCCAGCTTTTCGGATCACTTCCGGGACTGTTATTCGCCGAGGTAAGAGCGTAGCCGTCTATCGTTACCTGCTGGCCGAAGTCGAACTGCAGCCAAGCAGTATTTTCATAAGCTGACCATTTAGTTGTGCTCGTTCCATCCACCAAGTTAGATTTAACATCAGTTGGCGCATTGTCACCAATAGCAGTAACAGTAGGCTTAATGGTGCTCAATGTTTGTGAGCTGTTCCCAAAAAGCTTAAGTTCAGCTAATTGCTTCATTCCTCCTATTACGCCCGTGATATTATCCAGCTTCACAAATTTATAAGCCGTAGTATTTGTAAAAGAATAGGTTTTCGTTTGATAGCGTGCAGCAAAGCTCTCATTTTGCCTCGAATCTAGAATGTCCCAGACGATACCATCATTAGAGCCCTTTAATACCCAGCTAGTCGGATCATAATTAGGATTGCTATCCGTGGATGTAATAGAGTACGAGGATACGATAGCTGCTGCAGCGAACTCATACTGAAGCCAACTGTTAGCCGGCTCGTACGCTCTCCAAGTGGTGTTAAAAAATTGATCAAATGCGTATTGTTTGGGACCTAGAACATGATCCTCACCCGCAGTTATCGTACCGCCGACAGCCAAATTTGTCAGTATCGTAGTTGTTGTCGACTCAGCAGCATAAGCAGAAGGAATGTAACCGTAATGACTTGCACCTAATCCTATCGTTGCCGCTAGTAACAAGGTTCCTATTTTCTTCATAGTTTATCATCTTCCTTTTCTCTAAATGATTAAACTCACTTTAGACAGAAAGAAGAGAGTCCCGTGTATCACATATAGGACTCTCTTCTGCTGCATTCCTAAGCTGTTAGTTCGTAAGCGATGCTTGATACTGTGACCAGAGCGTGCTAACACTTATACCTGTAATCGTTTGAATTTGCTGTTCTTTCCACGCTAGAATCTGAGTATCGTTCAGACCATACGGTATGTTGCTCGAAGCGTTCAGCTGGCGAATGAATCCACGATGCTTCGTATCCTCAATCCAACGAATGAAATTCGCTGTACCATTACTTTGCCATACGCCGCCTTGACTTACGTTATAGCGATTATGATAACCCGCCATAAAGCGAAGACTGTCCGCTATTCCTTCTACATCGAAATTACTATATTGATAGGCATGGCCCAATTCATGATACAACATGCCAATAAGCTCATCACGTAACGAGTTGTTTGGATCAGACGCGATATTCATGATGTGTTCAGAATTAAAAGTTAAAGTCTTCTGCGTACTGTCTCCACCCATCGAAGCAGCGGAACCAGGCGAATACTCAATATTGACCAAGAATTTCTTCACATTAACTGGCATATCCGCAGGACTATTATACAGCAGTTCATTCACTTTACGAATGATTGCGAGGATCTCTTGTTCAGCATTAGGCAAGGCCTGCTGGAATAAAGCGTAGGCCGCTGCATTATTGTTCACAATCTCAATAACCGGAGTCTCGCTATGCCACAAATCATTGGTACGGGAGAATTCCACTTCACCTAATTGCATGGTATAACCGCTATGATTAGTCATATTATTGAGTCTATAATATTGATAAGAGGTCGTATTGCTGTTCAAAAGATAGTGCTTGCGTTGATGGCGAAGCTTAAAGTTCTGATCGCTTTTCGTATCTAGAGTCGTCCAGTTGGTCGCATCATTGGAGCCTTGCAATACCCAGCTTTTCGGATCTCCATCAGTTGAATTATTAGTCGATTTAGCTGACGTCAGCGCATAGCCATCGATTGTCACTTGTTCGCCGAAATCGAACTGCAGCCATGCTGAATTGCTGTAAGTTAACCATTTGGTCATGCTCGTTCCGTCTACCAAGTTAGCTTTAACATCAGTTGGCGCATTCTCGCCGCTAGCCGTAACCGTAGGCGTGATTGTGCGGTAGGTTTGTACATTGTTGCCGAACAGTTTAATTTCGGCTATTTGCAGCATGCCGCCGTTCTGAATTCGGTTAGTAATGGAATCAAACTTTATAAATTTATAAGCAGTCGTATTCGTGAATGAATAAGTTTTCGCTTGATGGCGAGCGCTAAACTCCTGGCCTTGTCTGGTGTCCAGATCATACCAAACAATCCCGTCGTTTGAGCCTTTCAGCACCCAGCTTTTTGGGTCTCTATCCGGCTCATCGTTTGCAGATGTAATCGTATATGAGGTAACGACTTTAGCAGTAGTGAACTCATATTGAAGCCAAGCTTGACTGGAGCTTAGTGTTAACCATTTGGAGAATACAAACTGATCGAACGCTTTACTCGCCCCTTCGTATACTCCAATCTCTGAACTAGCTGTTGCTGTCCCGCCTAACGCCAAATTTACCGGTAGAGTCGTTGTAACAGACGTGGCTGCCAATGCAACAGGAATATATCCATTTCCTCCCAAACCCAAACCAATCGTACCTGCTAAAATTAGAACTCCTAGTTTTTTCATATTTCTTCATCCGCCTCTTTCCTTTAATTGTAATATTAATGCTTATTTTTTATAAATTCTGCCTCTTGCACGCACCTCCTTCCTGATTTGTAAAATGATATCACATAATGTCGAGTATTCAAAGTGATATTCTTGTAAATGATTCTCTAGAATCATATAATCATCATATTTTGACACAAAAAAGCCACCAATAAGGTGACCTTTTCCATTAAGAGGATAATAGTATTCTATATATTCAATAAAATAGGTTCATTAACATAAATATTAACTATTCATTCTTGAACCTTGGAATAATCATACAAATCAATGATTGCCCCATGTTCAAACTGCTCATTCAGTAAATACTCAACAATCTGTCGGGCTGTATCCTCAGCTGTGGTCAGCATGCCTTTGTTCTTGATCTCTTCGAATATCTCCGCAGCCGGGAATGCATGCTTATCTTGACTCCTAGCTTCTTTCTGCAGACTCGTATCTATCACTCCAGGCCATATCGAAGCTACTTTGACTGGTGACGCATTCATACTCTGTTCCAGTCCCACGCATTGCGTGAATACGTCCAATCCAGCTTTAGATGCTGAATATACGCTCATTCCCGGAAGTAAATTTTTGGCTGAGCCAGAGGAGATATTAATGATTCTCTTATCCATATCCCATTCCCTTGTAAGTCGAATGAAGAGAGAGGTTAGAATAATCGGAGCCAATAAATTCACCGTAATATTGGTAGTGATCTCTTTCACTTGGCCCGAGTCAATGAACGTTACTGGGGCAATAACAGCAGCATTATTCACTAGATAGATGCCATCGACTTTAGTCCCATCTATTGAGCGGAATATATCCTCCATTAATTTCTCTATTCCACCCACATCATTCAGATCGAACGCCAAATGCTTCCTATTACTATTTAGCAAGGCATCATTACATTCACGTGATAGACAAAACAAATAATGATCAGGTGCATCCAACTGCTTGGCGATAGCTTCCCCAAGACCCCTTGACGTTCCCGTTATAATAAAATATTTCATTTTGAATACCTCCTCTATCATTCAGTTCTTACTTTATTATCAAATAGCATTTAATCCTTATTATAGCATTTTTAAAATTTTTATATAAAAATAAAAAAAATTAACTGCCCCAAAGCAAGCAACTATAGACCAGACCTGAATAGAAAAATAGCCGTACAGGAATAACTTTCCTGTACGGCTATTTTAATGTTCCCATTAAATGAGCAAAGCGTTCTTGGGTTACTTTATCTATCTTTTAAGCGTAATTCTAGTAAGTTTAGCTTAACCTAGAGATCTGGGGCTGCTATCATTGCACATTCAAATTCGCATCCAAAGGTATGCAAATTTCTCTTGCTCGTTTTAATAGGGGGTAAGAACAATCCTCGATCTTCAAATACGAGCATATATAGGTCTGTCTTATACTCATGCAACCATTGTAACTCAAAACTTTCATCAAAATGCGTAAAATGTCTATCATACTTTTCACCGGGAAACTGCTTCATCAAATTAATAAAAGCATTCGATGTAATATTAGCCCAGCCTAAATTAATAATTTTAACAATTTGATTCTTATCGTAAAAGATAATTTTCAGTTTACTTCCTTCATATTCACCAGGTATATGATGAATAAATTCAAAGGTAGCATAAATACCTGAGGCAGGATCAATATCCCTTAGTGTTACCATCAAAAGCTACCCCTTTTCCTGATTAATTCAACAAAAAGTCAAATACCCAACTTGCTTTCTTCCATCTGCCACTTTGAACCCTTTTTGTTATTGAATCATCCGTATCTCTATAAACTGTAATGATATCATTCGAATACTTAGATAATACTATCACATTCCCATTACTAGGGTCTGCTATAATTCTAGAGTTTTCAATAACGTCATCATAGTGTTGTACAACAAACATACCACTCGGTTTCCCTGCTAACAAATTATCCATTACTAATTCAGTAATACCCCATTCTATCGCTCTTTCAATAGCATGTTTAGTTAATACTGTTGTTATTTCTTTGGAGGTTGCTTTGACTGTTTGTTTCGTTCCTTTTTTCACAAGCTCTTTGAATAATACTTGTATTAATTTTACTATTGGATTTCTAGGCTGAACCTCTGAATCAGACTGTATTTCGTTTTCCATTGCTCGGTATGCAGCTTGAATTTCAATATCATGTAAATCTACAACTCTAGATGATGAAGCCGAAACTGGCAAAGCTATGCCTAGCATCATTGTAACGGACAAAAATAAAGCTAACAACTTTCTCACTTAAACACTCCTCTAATGTGATTTCCATTTCTTTCGACACGAATATTCCAATTTTATTATTATAGTGTGAAAGTATGGTTTTAAATACTTTTCAAAGTATAATACTATTAATTTTTAAAGTAAAGAAATATTTTCTATTTTTATATTTGAAATTGATTTTTGTTTGGTTGAACTGGAATCTTTTTAAATACATCTATCAAGCTTTCACCTTAAGCTTAAACGCAGCAGCTATTGAAATTATATTATTGCAGCATTACATGGTATCTATAAACAAAAAAAGATGACTTCTGACGAATCAGAAGTCATCTCCATCTTAATTGCAATGTTAAGCAATCACTTTCCAAACATCTGCTCCTGAAGAACCAGGTGCTTGGCCTTGTGTCCACCATTTCGCTTCATAGTTTACACCGTTATAAGTAACTTTGCTGCCGCCGACATAAGCTGTCGATGCATTCCATGCTGCATAAGTAGTAGGAACCGCAGTAGTCGTTACATTCAAAGTATTGCTTGCTGCGGATACATTGCCTGCCGCGTCAACCGCTTTTACGGTGAAAGCATACGCCGTGTTGGAATTCAATGCTGGAACCGTGTAGCTCAGCGTCGTACCAGTTACAGTAGCTACGAGTGTTGTGCCACTGTAAATTTGATAACCCGTTACTGCTACATTATCTGTCGAAGCATTCCACATCAGCGGCACAGAATTGTGGGTTACAGTACCCATTACATGGAGTGCTGTAGGCGCTGTAGGTGCTGCAGTATCAGGACCTGTTACAGCCAGTGTTGTGAACGAAGCTGTGTTGCTCGAAGGCGATACGTTGCCAGCGGCATCAATCGCTTTTACTGTAATATTATAAGCTGTGTTAGAAGTCAAGCCACTCAAGTTGTAGCTAAGAGCGCCTGTAGTTGTGCCAATCTGCGACGAACCATTGAAAATTTGGTAGCCAGTTACACCAACATTATCTGTAGCAGCCGACCAGTTGATCGTTGCGCCAGTAGTGCCGATATTGGATACTACTGCGCCTGTTGGAGCAGTAGGAGCTACGCTATCAGCAGAACCTGAGAAATTCACGTCGATAACATTATAGAACGCATTTGCTGTATCGGAAATTTCCCATACGGCTAGAATAACTTGATAGCCTGTTCTGCTAGGAACATTACAAGTGTCGGAGTAAGATCCGGAAGGCTTGCCACTGTAAAGTACGTTACAGAAAGGTGTCAAATCGAAGGAATCACGAGTAAGTGCCGCATTCGGATTCCAGTTTTGTTTGGTAATGTAATATTTCCAGCTTGCTGTTGCATGTGGAACCTTCAAATTCCAAGTAAATGTAGTTGTACCTGGGCTCAGGTTCACCTTAGTCCAGCGAGTAGAAGTTTGTTGATCAAGCGGAGCAAACGCTCCGTTAGCGCTTGCAATTTTACCATCAGCAGGGCCAGCAGCCGGGAAGCCTTTCAGTGCCTCAAGACTGTATGGCTCATAAATAATTGCACCACAATTCGTATTTGCTCCGGTCGCACAAAGATCTGCACGGCTGTGCGGATTATCTACATAACCGTGGGCAGAGGCTTGTCCTCCGAATAAGAATAACATGGCAGTTGCCATCACTAGCAGCATGCCGCCAGCCATAAGCATTTTTGTCAGGCCTGCTTGGGGTAAACGTAACGTTGTCATTATAAATTTCCTCCTTCTAATAGTTGAATAGCAATAATTTCCTTGCCGATCTACCAAATGTAAATCTTGCAGCCTCCCCCTTCTATCTCGAATGCAATACTAAATAAGGAAGCTTAGTATCGGTTGTCCTTACCGCTCTGCCAGCAAATTTGTAAATATAAGCTCATTAGGAGCTTATACAATTTACCCTCATTACATCAAAGGAAGCGGTTACATAATTGCTTGTAGCATGAATCTGGAGCACTTGAGTAAGGAATCACAAAACATATTATACCTCATATTACCAATTATACAATAAAACTATATGACTATTTTTTTAAGTTTTTTCTAATAGTTTGCTAAGACAGCAATTATTCAACTAATTCATCCCCATTAGGGATGAATTGTTCTTGCAATCAGCCCTTTAATATCCTGTATCCTCCTCGGCATACTCCTCGTGGAGTTATTCAGCAGATCACATAGAGCGACAAGATCTTCAAGCTTGGCCAGCAGTCTCCAGTTAGCTGCGAGAGCGTGTCCGTGTTCCTGATAACCCTTAATAAAATGCTGCTCAAAATGTGAACCCCGTCCCTCATACCTCAGCATATTACCAATATCCGAATACCGATTCCATGAAAAAGCGAATTCCCAATCTAGAACAGCGGACACCTCATAATGATCTGTACCTTGCTCCATTAATATATTCAATCCGTTGAAATCGGAATGTATAAGGACGGGCTCTTCCTTGCTTTCGGATAGAAAACTGCTATTAGACTTGCAAAATGACCATAATGCTTGAGAGAGCTCCTCCCCCAGCCACTTGCCGCTATCATTCTGGAATAGGCTTTGCTCCATGAAGGCAAGAAAACTCTCACCATTCATGGGGAAGGAATAATTAATCGTTAGTCCCTCTCCCAAAAATCCCGAATCAGTAAACTTATATTCATGAATGCCGGCAAGAACACGTCCTACTGAAACGGCAGCTGAAGCAATTTCGTCAGGGCTGCCCTCCCTTAATAAATCTCGTAAAAGGACGCCTTCCTTCCAGTCCAGCACAGCCCATGGCTTATCCAATTTGGAGCAGCTCATGTCGGCATATAGGAAGTTAGCAACAGGAACGGTTTTTTTTACAAACTTGGCTATAGCATGCTCTTTGCTGGCGACTTCCCCGTTCCCTCTATATAGACGAAGTACATACGGCTTCAAATATCCTTCTACCTCAATTTTATAGTTAGAGTTGCTTAAGCCTGTGCCTATTCGTTCAGCAGTAATAACCCGTCTGCCATTAAATACGGGCTTGAGCACCTCATTAATCATGCTAAGCTCAAGGAATACAGGATTCTCCGCTCTTTCCCAGCCTTCTTTCATATCCCGTCACCCCTGTGAAAGATTATTATAAAGAGGTAGATGATCATCACCATTCCGCGATCCTAATCTACCTCTTTATGGTAACATAATTAACCGAAGCTTTGCCTCATTCTAATGCTTGCTCGCCATATCTAGGCATAAGCATGATTCAGTGCTTCATCCCAGCCATATCGTCTGCGGAGTCATCTCCACCGTGACCACCGTGGCCTGCTCCCGACTCTGATACAATCTCAAGCATGGAATCGACTTCTCCTTGTGCTACGGCAGATAATTCGTTTTCATTCCCTGTTAACCATGCATGATTGTAAGGACCTTCTGTCGGAGATTGCTTATACTTCGGTTGAATGGACATGACATAGGACATGACCGAATCAGGCATTGCTTCTTTATTCGTCCAGAGCAGCGGCGCATGCTTGCCTAAATGGGAGAATGGCGCGGCTGCAAGAGCCAGCTCAGGGGTAGCCAGGCTAATGAACGAGAAATTATGTCCTGGTGCAGTAATCCCCCACCCAAATCCCGTATCAGCATCTTTGTATTTCGCGAATGCAATCGCATTCTCGTATGGGTCTTGCCCTGCAATACGAACAACTTTCCCGTACTTGGATAACTCGTCCATAACTTGGGAGGATATGACCGATTCAGGTCCGATGATATAAATATTCGCTTTCCCATCCCTCGTCTTTAAAGCCTCGACTGTTTCTTGAGGAACTTCATCTTTCCTCACATAGAGCAAAGGCTCGGGCATATGAGCAATCCAGTTCACAGCTGGCAGCGTAAATTCCTTATTATCCATTGACCCCACGATAACAGAAGCCGGAATCTCTTTTGTAACCTCTGCATAATAAGCATCAATGGCTTGTGCAGCAGCAGCCGGATTACCGCCTGCGATCCTATCCGTCTTCATGCCAAGTGCTTTCACTTGTTCCTCCACTGCCGGATCAAGATCCCCTACAAGGATAACCTGTGTTCCATTGTTCAGCTCTACCCCTTGCGGCTGCAGCCGCTTCAGCTCCTGAAGAGTCTGCTTTGGAATGCCGTCCTTATTCACGAATAGAACAGGACCGTTATTCGGATGGTGGATAAGATCACTGCTAGCCAGTGTCGTCTGCCAGTCATTCGGGTCCGCAAGCACTACCCCTCCAGGACGATTATCGCTGCTCGTTGCCATCCATAGCGTTCTGGATATGAGTACGGCTGCCTCTATAGGATCACTTGTATTGATGCGGGTTGTATTCTTCGAGGCCACCCAAGGGATCATTGCTCCCGTAGCCATTTCACTCGAGCTCGCACCTGTCTTCTTGCCCATGGTGTTCATATCATGTCCCCTCGAATTGTCCGATTTATTGAAGCATCCTGTCAGTACAACAGTCATAGCCAGTGCAGCCATTCCTGCTTTCATGATTGCTTTCATCATTTTGCCTCCCATTTTTAGAATAAAAAAAGATCTTCTATAAGTGTAAACCACACTTTTGAAGATCTTATGTAGAGCTATTTGGGGAGTCGAATATGGAATGCTGCACCTTGTCTATTTTCTGCCCATACCTCTCCTCCATGAGCAGCTACCAATTGCTTGACGATCGTTAATCCAAGTCCGCTCCCTCCAGTTGTTCGATTGCGGGATTTATCCGCCCGGTAGAATCTTTCGAATAAATAAGGCAAATCTTCTGGAGGAATACCAGCTCCTGTATCTTGAACAATAATATGCACATGTGCTTCTTCTTCAATAGCTTCGATTCGTACCTCGCCATCTGCTGGCGTAAACTTCAAAGCATTGCTCAAAAGATTGACCAAAATTTGAATCAAGCGATGATGATCGACATGAAGTCGAATAGTTGGATTAGCTTTCCAATGTATTCGTACTTTTTTCTCCCTATAAGCAGCAGCAACCAGCTCGACGCCCTTGGCAATGATAGCTCCAAGCGCTTCCTCTTTTCGTACTAATTGAAAGCCTGGCGATTCAACATGCGTAAGGTCTTCAAGCTCTGCAACCAATTCCGTCAATCGCTCGATCTCCTCATAGCAGGCGTGAATGCGCTCTGGAGTCGGATCCCAGACGCGATCCTCCATTGCGCGCATATGGCTTTTCAATGTCGCGAGCGGTGTTCTTAATTCATGGGCAATATCTTCTGTCATCGTCATTCGGAGCTGCTCTTGCTTCTGCAACTGCTCAGCCAGTTTATTGAGTGAAGTTCCCAGCTCGGATAACTCATCCGTTCCGCTTACAGCGACCCTGGTATTCCATTGGCCTGTTGTCATTCGCTCCGCCACAAGCTTCATCCGCACTAATGGATCAGATATTCGCCTCGCGACATACAGCCCAACGATGACAGCAAGAACAATAGAGGCCAGGCATGTCCATAGAATCGTTTGAATAAGCGCCTGCTCCAGATGATAATTCAATTGTGGAATATCCTCGCTGGAACTCTGTTCCTGATACATCGAGAAGTGGTAATGCGTCTCCCATATAATACTGATTGTAGCAATAAGAACGATACCAACAGCAATCCCTATAATGATTAGGGCCAGACGAGTATGCAGACGCTTCTTCATCCTTCCCCACCTGCAAAGCGATACCCGCTGCCGTACACCGTCACAATATATTGCGGGTCTTTAGGATCTCGTTCTATTTTTTGCCGAATATTTTTGACGTGCTGGTCGATCGTACGCCTATCCCCGTCAAAATCATAGCCAAGCACTTTTTCAATAAGCTCATCCCGCGTGAAATGACGCTGCGGATATTTGGCCAGCGCGAGCAGAAGCTTATATTCGTTTGGCGTTAAATTGACCAGCTCATCGTTACAATATACAAGGTGCTTCAAGGAGTCTATGGTCAAATGACCTCCGTTGAACCTAATTCGGTCTGCAAGCAATTGCATATCCTCCGTTCGCCGAAGAACAGCACGGACTCTGGCAACCACCTCTCTTGGATCGAAGGGCTTAATCAAATAATCATCAGCACCAAGAGAAAGCCCTTTAATCCTGCTGTTCTCGGATACTCTGGCAGTAAGCATAAGAATGGGCACAGAATCCATCTGTCGAATAGTTTGGCATACACGTTCCCCATCTATATCTGGAAGCATAAGATCGAGAATAACAAAATCAATAGATTGATTCTGCACAAGGTGCAACGCTTCACGGCCGGTTCCAGCTTCCATCGTCTGAAAGCCTTCTTTATGTAAATAGGATATCACTACATCACGAATTTTCGCTTCATCATCAACCACTAATATCGTTCGCATAACATTCCTTTCCTGCAGCAGAGTACCAATAGTTCATTGTAGCAATGACTTGTGAAGAAATCATGTAGAAGACAATCACGATTATTTCGTCAGGCTGGAGAAGAATTGATCACCCAATAGGGCAAAAACGAACATCACGGGTACTTTGCCAAGCAACGTTGCAAGAACAAAGCTGACGAAGCTCATCCGACTGATTGCTGCTGCAGTATTAACCGCCTGAGAAGGTACAAAAGGAATAAGTCTAGCTATTACTACAGCGAGAAAAGCGTTGCGCTCCATAATCAGCATAAACCGTTCTACACGCGCTGACTTTGCAAGCAGCCGCCTCCCTTGCTTTTGGAATACGTAGCGCACACTGAGGAATAGAAGAACAGAGCCGATAGTAGAACCAATCACATTCAGGCCGCCACCTATAAGGGGGCCAAATTGAACACCCATCATTCCGGCAATAATGCCATAAGGGATTATCGGTACAATGGCAAACAGTACAGATGCCACTGCAATCCAAGGTATGTTGCGCTTATCTCCACTCTCCAGCAGGATCAGAATAGGCTCTCTATAAATAATTAAAATAATAATTGCTATTGCGTATGTACTGAGCAAAATCCACTTTTTGATCATCCACAACTCCCTCGCTTCAAACTTCATCTTACCTTACAATAGCCATGGATGCACGAGGCTTGTATTCCAGAATAATCTCATGTTGATTCATTTTACATAAGCTTGGGTAAGTCTTTTTTAGCAATTCTGTGGCGTTTTTTTCCAATGCCATTCGATTCTAGCAATCATCGCACACATTATACCCTTACAGTTGAGAGGAGACAGACGCAATGAAAAAAAGTATTGTATTAGCGACTACACTCAGTATTATGCTTGCGATGCAAGCCGCACAGGTTGAGGCTGCCCAGCAAAAGCCTATTTCTCTGTATGTGAATGATAAACCGATTACATTCAATTATCCACCCTTCATTGAAAAAGGAAGAACGATCGTAGAAGCCCGTACTTTATTCGAATCGCTTGGTGTGTCCTTGCGCTGGAACCAGAAAGAACAAACGATCACCGGCACGAAGGCAGGGCTTCAGCTTCAGATGAAAATCAATGAGAAGTTCGCTACCGTAAATGGGAAGAAGGTTTCCCTTGATACCCCGCCACGCGTTGTTCGTGGACGCACATTAATTCCATTACGTTTTGTAGGCACCGTTTCTGGAGCGAAGGTTGTCTGGAACCAATCTGCACAAACGATTAAAATAACCAATTCTATTCATTTTCCCGATCAAGCTCTTGAGCAAATGATAAGAGCAGCAATAGGCAAACCAGATGCCTCCAGCCCTATTCTGAAAAGCGATCTCGCGGGTATTACGCATCTTTCCAGCGGCATGATAGACTCAGATCCCTCTAGGCCACAGTATGAACCGCGTGATTTAACCGGAATTGAACAGCTTACGTCATTAAAGTCACTGCATGTAGAAGGTGATATTCGCTCCTATGAGCCACTCGGCAGTTTGACGCAGTTAGAGCAGCTCACTGTGAGGGGCTCCGCGGAAAGCTTGGCTCCAATCGGGAAGCTGACCCAGCTTCAGGAATTGAACATTCGTTTCCTGGGTGACGATATTCGTCCGCTGCGCACATTAACTCATCTGACGAACCTGCAGATTAGCGGGAATATGTCCGACATTAGCCCCCTTGCGGGCTTAACCAAACTCAAAGAGCTTCATATCACGAACAGTAAGGTTTCTGATATTAAGCCGCTTGCCGCTTTGAACAACCTGGAAATATTAAATTTGAGCCGTAACCAAATTAAGGACATCTACGCACTTGGCCAATTAACTGGTCTTGAACAGCTGGATGCCAGCTGGAATCAGATCACTTCCATTGCCACTTTTGAAGAGTTGACCAAGTTGAAGCAGCTGAATCTGGAGAATAATGCCCTAACCAGCTTGGCTGGCTTCCCAATGGCAAAAGACTTGACTAAAGTGATGGTTCAAACCAATAAATTAACTAGCTTGAAGGGCTTGCCTGAACTGCGCAATGCTGAAATCATAGCATCTGATAATGAAATTCAAAGCTTAGCTGGATTAGAAGAATTCACCTTCAAAGGATTGGACCTGCGTAATAATCAGTTAACTAAACTTGAAGGTCTGCGAAATATCAGCGTCCAAGATTTGTTGCTGGATAATAATCAGATTACGGATCTGTCTGCTCTTCGTGCTGGCGCAAGAATTCATAATTCGCTTTCCTTGAACAATAACCTGGTTTCTGATTTGACTCCTCTTGCAGATATGAAAGCTCTTCAGCATTTGTATATTAGCAACAACCGAGTGGAGAGCATCGCTCCCATCGCAGGGCTGGCTTCATTGAAATCCCTCGATGCGATTGCCAATAAGATTGCATCCATTGACCCTCTGCTGCAGATGCCAATGATACAGTCCGCGAAGTTCGCTTCTGATCTGGCACCGGATATTGGCTCTATTGAGAAGCTATTGACTCATTCTACTTTAAATAGCCTGCATGTTTATATTGGCGGACAGCCTTCTGAGCAGCTCATCGCACTAGCTAAGAAATATAAGGAGAATGGTAAAACACTCCTTTATGCCGCTCCATAATAGCATGCCTGCAGCAAAAAACCTGATAAGCAAACGCTTATCAGGTTTTT
Organism: Paenibacillus sp. J22P59; assembly: GCF_059383895.1. Taxonomy (NCBI): domain Bacteria; kingdom Bacillati; phylum Bacillota; class Bacilli; order Caryophanales; family Paenibacillaceae; genus Paenibacillus; species Paenibacillus sp. J22P59. The sequence continues at coordinate 255,258 of NZ_JBXENX010000001.1, read as the reverse complement.
TTTGAGTATAATGATTGATTCCTTGTATCTATCTTCAGCGCTTGTAGACGACCTCTTTGTAAGCTTGAATAAAAGACTGCGGATCTACGGATACCGTATACGAATAGACCCCTTGAAGAGTATGCAAATATAAGAGCCCGCCTTCATCCCCGATCCGTTTGAATGATAGATCGAATACATCTATAATCGGAAACTCTCGATGCTTAGTTACGATACGCTCTTCATACAAATACATTTGACGATCCAGTACGACTGTTTTCTGATCGATGCTCGTAACTTCCCGCTCCACCTTATAATAAGGCTGTACCGCTATCCAATTCATAATGCCCCCTAGCTTGTATGCACGCTACAAATTAGAGTCTATTTTAACAAAAATCAGGAGCACATACAAATAACCTGCCAATGATTTTGCTTAACTATTCATTGGATCTTATTCTGAATAAAATATTCTGCTTGAATTCTAATGGTAGCTATCGTCTCTTCTTCCGTAATCCCATATTGTCCTACTATATTTGCAATCTCTCCAAAGCTTCCTTCTACATGGATACTTTCCGCTTGAAGATCTATGATTACGCTCATTATGATGTTATCCTGATATTTCACGATAGCTTCGACGACCTGTTCATCAACGTCCACTCGAACGAAATCTGTTTTAATACCGATCGGCATAAACGTCGTGTAGCCTCTGCTGTTTCCCATTCTGTTCTGAGCCTCCACGCAGTATTTATTCTAACGTAGTCCCATTCAGGAAGTCCTTCATTAATTCATTAGACAGCTTCAATGCTTCCTCCCTATCGCCAGCAGGTGCAGTGATCATATAGCCATCCTTTGCTGTCCAACTGCCCTTTGAAGCATCTGCAGCATCTTTGGCGGAAGCCGCAATCGTCACTTCACTGAGATCTGTATTCACATATAGCGTTCCGTAATTATAGGTGACTGGACTTCCATTATCATAATAGCCATAGACGATATCTCCTGCACCGTTTTCTTGAAATTTAATTGCCAGCTTTCTTTGGTCAGATGGAACAGGAATGCTCTCTCCCACTACCTCAATCGTGCCATTGAATGTTTTCACATTCGTGAGACTCTTCTTGAGCTTCCCATCAATTCGAATCTTGACCGGACTTGTAAACTCCTTATGATCGGCTCCCAGTTGATACTTAACCCCTTCTAGCGTAACGGAATATGATTTGGGAATAATTTGTGTGATCGCAATGATAGAAATAGCGAGTACTATAAGTGCTGCTGAGAATAAAAACTTCTTCATCATGTCCCTCCAGGCTTTGTTATTCGTTCTAGCTATATGCTTAACCGATAATTCGAATTATTCATGATTTGTTGCAGAGCCATGTCCATGGCATCTGATGTTAGCCAAGTAGTATCAAGCAAATGCTTAGGATCCAGTCTTGATTCCAAAAATTCATCTCTTAGAATTAAGCAGCGTTTCCCCATTCTATGCTCTGGCTTTCTCAAAGCATCTCTGCTTAGCAGGGTGGCTTTATCCGACCATAGAACAACATAGATCAGACGTATAGGAAGCTCCTGCAGCTGCTTTTGCAACCATTCAACATCATCTGGAAAGGCAACATAATCAATCACGACATCTGTCCCATGCGCTATGAAATTTTTCGTAAGTCCAGCGATGTTATTCCAGATTAAGGAAAGCTCTTCTTTGCTTTCCCATGGCTTGTCACGCCCATTAATATGCATATGGCTAATTGCATCGCCAGAGATATAGGCACTCTTTATTAATCTCCTGACGAGCACATTTGCAGTCGTAGATTTTCCTACCCCTGCTGGTCCAGATATGACATATACCGTCTGTAAATGGTCAGCACTAGAAGCATCATTAATTATCATTTATCATACCGCCTGTCTTTGATTACGCATGATGGAATAAAAGAAAAACCTATTTATTATAGAAAAGCAATAGGTTTGGAACATAATATCTAATCCTTATATGTAAAATCCAATTTTCATTTCAATCAGTATATCGCTTTCAGTAAAATATTGTCAACTCCTTCACTGGTTAGTCAGTTGTACCTATATAAAAGACCCTGACTAAAGCAGCATATGCTTTTTAGTCAGGGTCTCCTATTAAGATAGGCTTGTAATAAGGCTAGATCGTCCAGTTACCATTGCGGAAGATCGGCTCGCGCGTTCCATCCTGCGTCACACCGTCAATATTCATATCAGGAGAACCAATCATGAAGTCCTCATGTGTAAGGCTTCTGTTCGCACCATGAGCGAGAAGCTCTTCCGGAGACATCGTCGTGCCGCCGCTGAGATTTACGGGATAAGCCTGGCCTAATGCCAAATGGCAGGAGGCATTCTCATCATATAAGGTGTTGAAAAAGATCACATTGGAATTCGAGATCGGTGAATCATGCGGCACAAGCGCAACCTCACCCAAATGCCTTGCCCCATCATCGGTATTCAACAAATTGGTTAATGCCTCATAGCCCTGCTCAGCTGAATAGTCCGTCACTTTTCCATCCTTGAACGTTAAGGAGAAGTTGTTAATGAGCTGGCCATTATAGTTTAGAGGCTTCGTACTGCGCACGGTTCCGTTCACTCCATTTCTGCGAGGCATGGTGAACACTTCCTCGGTTGGCATGTTCGGATTGAAGAAGACGCCCTTCGCATTTTCTTTGGAACCGCCAAGCCAGATATGCCCTTCGGGCAGTTCAACAGTCAAGCTCGTGCCTGGCGCTTCATACTGCAGCTGCTTATAGCGCTTGGTGTTGAGCACCTCTACCATCTGGCGAAGCTTCGCATTATGATCCTTCCAAGCTTGAATAGGATTGTCGAGATCAATACGAGTAGCCTCGATAATCCGCTCCCACAGCAGCTGGACAGCTTGCTCTGGCGTCTCTTCTGGGAATACTTTGGCTGCCCATTCAGGTGTTGCATAAGAAATTAGCGTCCAAGCATTTGTATGATTCATTAGAGAACTTCGATAGTTGATTAATGCAGTAGAAGCTGCTTTGGAGGCTGTCGCTACCCGTGCTGGATCTGCATCATTCAGAAGATCAGGATTCGGCGAATAGATCGTAATAAAGGCAGCGCCTTTCTCCACAAACTCCTCCCAGCCCTTGGCACGCCACATGGGGTATTCGGAGAATGCATCATCAGGCGCTTGCTTGTACTTAATACGAGATAATTCCTCATCATTATATTCTACATGTACATTTTTAGCCCCGGCTTCATAAGCTTTTGATGCAATCAAGCGTACTAGCGGTGCGGAGGAAATCGGCGCCATAACAACAACCGTCTGCCCATGCTGTACATTAACGCCTACGTTAACCGCTAACGCTGCGTATTTTTCTAAGTGCTGCTGTGTAGGATACATAATAACGATCCGCCTCCATTTAATTTAGATAAGTTTGCCACATCCTCTATTATAGCGCGTTCATTCCAAATGCTCAAAACAGCAGGAGCGGTTTAACCATTTTGAAATTAATAAGCTCAACTCCGCGCCGATATACAACCTGAGACTGAATGACGAGATACCCTTGGCGTTCAAAAAACGGCTTAGCCGTTATGCTTGCTTCTGTATTTATTTCCATGCAGCCCAGCCTTTTGGCTTCTAGCTCCAATTGATTAACCAGTGCAGCAGCAATCCCTTGTCTCTGATAGTCTTTGTGTACATACAGCCGATCCAAATGGCCTTCCTCTGTCAGGTCAGCAAAGCCAACGATTTGCCCGAATTGCTCTGCAACAACAGTGACGTTCTGAGAAAATGACACTTTCCAAGCTGCAAGCTTGATCATCTCTTCTTCTCTTGGAGCCCAAGCTTCCAATTGCTCCTCCGAATAATCCCTTTTGTTCACGGCATGCACCGTAGTATAGAACAAAGAAATAATGGCATGAATATCCGAATCACGATACTTTCTCACAATCATTATTTAGCCCTTCCTTTTTCTTTCCTTTTCTCGACTGACTCAATTATAGCATGGCAACATGCTAATAAAGCCGCACGATTTTCGTGTGGCTTTTGAAGTGCTTAATTGAGAGCCTACCAACGAAGGGGCAAACTGTTTTGCTCTTTATCCTCCAACAGCTCGGAGACTGTTACAATCTTGAAGCCCCTTTTTTCAAGCTCAGGCAATATAATTTCTAATGCCCTTACGGTCTGCATAGAGCTGGAGACATGATCATGAAGAAGAACAATATCGCCATTTCTTGCGTTGTTTAATATTTTTTTCGCAATATTTTGTACCCCAGGCCGTTTCCAATCATTCGTATCTTGATGCCATGACCACAATACCGTCGTATAGCCGAGCCTCTTCGTAATTTGAACGGATTGCTCATTATAATAGCCGCCTGGCGGACGAAATAAGACCGGTTTTTTCCCCGTCAATTTCTCCAACGACTCTTCTGTGCGGACAATTTCGTCCTCTATCGTAGCAGAATTGATTTTTTCATTGAAATAAATATGATTGTATGTGTGATTAGCAACCTCATGTCCCTCTGCTGCTTCCCGCTTAATTGTATCCGGATAGCGATCTACTCGATTACCCAATACAAAAAAGGTAGCCTTCGCATTATGCCTTTGCAGAATATCTAAAATTTGCTCCGTCGTTCTTGGGTCAGGGCCATCATCGAATGTTAGGGCAATCTTTTTTTCCTCAAGAGGAACCTCCCATACCACCTCTCCTGATTTTTCATAAAAATCTCTATCTCTTTTAATGACAGGAAATTGAAATCCACATAAAAGGCTCATGCACAAGAATAGGATTATCGCCTTCTTCACACCCGTGTATCCTCCTTTCACTGGCCAAGCAGTCGGCCCTATGTTATGTATGCCTGTTGAATCATTTAGAGGAGAAAGATCCGACAGCTCTATTCAAGCTGTCGGATGCTGCTCATTTAGCGGAATGGTGCAGTAATCGTGCGGCCAATATCGGTAATAATTACGCCGACATCATTCGCAAAGTTCTGAACAGGATGACCATTCGTTCTATTTGTATAGGCGGATTGAATTCTTTGATGAATGCCCTTGTCTGTCGTTACATGGATCGTGTACCCTGGATATTTTTTCTTCAATGTATTATGCACTTGACGCTCAACGTTATTTTTCTTTTGGTTGGTATTCAGATCAAGACCTACTACTGCGTTTTTATTGTGAACAACAACGGTTGCTTTCGAGACTCCTTTAATAGTGCGGGCATCCCGGGACATTTGCTTTTCCTTGTGATCATTGACATTAACATGCATATTGTTGCTGTTGTTCGTTTTGATTTGCACGCGGTTAACATTCGGCGCATATTCGGGCGATACAGTGGAATCCCTTCCCGTAATCACCCGGTTACCTGCACCAAGCGCCATGTTCGGGGTCATATTGTTCTCAATACGTCTTACCTCATGCTTTGCTTTCATTTCTGTTTTTTCAACCGGATGAGTGCCGCAAGCCGTCAACATTAAGCCAAGTGATACTAACAATGCACATGATAATGAAGATTTTATTAATTTGTTCATCATTCAACCCCCTTTTTCTTGGCTTTAGGTTATGCACAATGAAGGCAAATATAAGTGCCAAACATTAGGATCGCTTTATGGACGGTTACTTATTTTAATGTGATTTTTCAGAAGATAAATGAACATATTGACATACAAAAAGGGCCAACCCCATTCGGTTGACCCTCCGCTGTTCATTACATTAGCTTGCTGTTTATTGCTTCTTTTCACTTACTCGGGCTGTAAGAGCAACAGCGCCGAATTGAACGCGATACAAGGCAGCGACCGCTATAATTAAAATGCCCAGTACGACGAAAATATTGCTGTATATAGAGGCCACCCCATTTGTAATCAATGGGTTTAGATGAAAAGACACGGAGCCATTATCAAGCAGTTTACCGATAACGCTCATTGCAATGGCGCCCGATATAAAATTGACCATAGACAGTAGCCCCATGCCTACCCCGGTCTCCTCCTTCGGCAGTGTTCGGGAAATCGTATTCGACATCGCAATCTGCATAAAGGTATGTCCTACGTTGCCCAATATAAGAATAATGGCAATGATATACGCTGACGAACCAATTAAGGTGCTCAGAAGTCCGAAGCAAAGGAAGATCAGAATAGATGCGATGAAAATAAGCGTATAGTTGCCTCGTTCATCAGCTAATTTACCACCCTTGCGTCCCATTATTGCGGAAGCAATTGCTGCCGGGAATAAGACAAAGCCGATATCGCCTGGTGTCAGATCATTCAGTTTATTCAAAAACTGCGGTGTTATGAACGTTAAGCTAAAGCTCATCGCTGTTGTAACAAAGGCAATCAATAATCCTATAGAGAAGCTTTTGTTACGGAATAAAACCGGTTTAATGAAAGGAACGCCGGCACTGCGAATGCGAACAATGAACAGGACGAGCATAATCACTCCCGCCAGTAATAGAATGGCATTCGTCTGTGTAATGGCAAGCAAGAAGAGTGCAACTGTGGCGGCCAGCAATCCACCGCCCAAATAGTCAATCTTGTCCACTCTTCCCTTCGCGTCGTCCAAATACTTTCGGAAGAAAGGTAATGTCAAGAGCGGAAGCAATGAAATAATAAATAGCAATCTCCAGCTTCCTACAGTGGTAAGCAAGCCTGCGACGACTGGCCCGAGCGCACTTCCGAGCGCTAATCCGACAGCAGAAGTTCCAAGTGCCCGTCCCCGCTTCTCTGGAGAAAAATAACGAATGGGAATAATCATTGCGGTAGCTGGAAGCACGGAAGCACCGGATGCTTGTAGTATACGCCCGACAATAATCATCCAATATTCGGAGGAGACAAACCCCACAATGGAGCCTATTGCGAAGAGGATAAGACCATAAGTTAGAAGATCCTTAAGACGATATTTATCCGCAAGCTTCCCCATCACCACTGACCCTATCGCATATACAACCATATATGCAGTCATCATCCAGCTCACTTGAGAGGGAATCAAATCGAACTCTTTACCTATCTCTGGCAGAGCAACATTGAACATAGTGCCATTCATTACTGAAAATATAAGAGTAACGACCAGAACTCGAAGCAGCTTATCGCCGTTATTCAAAGCAGGTTCATTCATAATTTCCCTCCATTCTATTTGATTAACAAGTATATAGTGAGTCACCTCTGTAAATATATTATTGAGTATGCTCACTATTTTGTCAAGATAGCTGAATCAAATTAATGAGTATATAATATAATGAGATTACTCATTATCTTCAAAGGAGGCGTTTTATGTTCCCCCCTTCCAATCCTTCAGCAGCAATTGACGTTATTCATGTATTAGTGCGTACAACCCAATATATACAAAGAGAATTTGCAACCCAGCTAGCTGCTCTTGAATTGCCCTATTCCATTACGGGACCGAGACTGCGTCTCCTGTCCGTTGTGTCGGAATCAGGCAAGATTCGCATGAATGAGCTGGCAACTAAGCTAGGCATTAAAGCTCGTACCGTCACCGATTTTGTCGATGCCCTTGAACAAGAGCATCTCCTTATTCGTATTCCCGATCCGACCGATCGTAGAGCTACGCTGATAGAGCTTACCGAGCTCGCGCAAAGCAATATTGAGCAAGTACTAGCCTTTCAGGCAGAGATTGCAGAGAAATTACTTGGAAACTTGTCTATCGAACAACGCGAGCAATTTTTCGAGCTTCTTATCCAGCTTATTGCCGATAAAGATATGTCCAGTCCTTGTGAAGATGAGCTCAAATAAGGTTCATTTCTTGCGAAAGCTCACGCTCTTGCATCCACGCTTTAACTGCTGCTTGATTAGAATCCTGCAGGTTCAGCAAGGGAAATGCCATGACTTATCTTAGGCACCACATAACCCCGGCTCTTTTTATTGCTTATGACAATAAGAAGAGCCGATTTTTTTAATAGTACTTTTTCCTTTTCACCCACCAGCACTAGTACGCTGGATTCACTAAATAAGAAGCCCTCTGTTAATTGGTAAAACATATTGGCTTTCTTCTATGTACAATTGCTTGGCTTGAAGCTTGGAATATATTCAACAATCCAGCAATCCCTATATTCCCCTTCATGCCATTCATGCTTCGCTAAATATCGTTTCTTAATAAATCCACATTTCTCGTATACGCGCAGCGCTCGTTCATTCCATGCCTGGGGGTCCATAATAATCCGATCAGCTCCTTGCTCGGCTGTTAAATATTGAACCATGGATCGCACAAGCTCTGTGCCGATTCCTTTATTCCAATACTCCACTTCCCCGATAAATTGATCCATCCCAAATAGTTGCCCCGTACATCCATCGTACCCATAATGCTGGCAGTCCTCTTCAGTCAATCTGTAATATTGAATATACCCGATAGGCTGAGCCTCATACTCAATCAGGCATCTCGTACTATCGGATTGACTATAAAAATTCTCCCTTACCATCGCAAGATCATGCACATGGTCCCGGCCCTCATAATATTCCAGTACGCGAGCGTCACTCAACCACTTTACCAGCACTTGCGCATCCTCTTCCCTGAGCAGCCTTACTGTTAGGCTGCCTTGACTGTACAGCTTCATTGCTGTCCCCCTCCTTTTAATCCATCTATTCCTGTCCTCTTATCAACTCTAGTACAATCCGATTATATCAGCAATCAACTGTTAGATTTTGTACAATCACGTCGTTCTTAATGATAAAATGAGATATATGTCATAGTAATGGAGAATATTAGTTATTATAATGACATACAACATGATCTAAGCCTAGCAATGAATAAGCGATTCTACTCACTGAAGGGATGATGACAATGAAGCTACAAGGGAAAACTGCTGTGATAACAGGCGCTGCTTCAGGTATGGGAAAAGAAATTGCTATCTTATTTGCGCAAGAGGGAGCTCAAGTTGTCGTTGCAGATATGAATGAAGCGGCCATTAACTTGGTTGTTTCGGAAATCACTTCTGCTGGCGGACAAGCTCAAGGAGTCGTCACGAATGTTACGAAGGAAGAAGATATAGCTCGAATGATAGATACAGCCGTAGATTCATATGGCAAACTCGATATTCTAGTAAATAATGCCGGAATTATGGACCAAATGATGTCTGTAACTGCGGTTACAGACGAAATGTGGGAGCGCGTCATGGATGTCAATGTTACGGGCCCGATGAGAGCTATTCGTAAAGCGATTCCGATTATGACGAAGCAAGGAAACGGAGTTATTATTAATACTGCCTCCGTCGGGGGGCTGTTCGGCTCACGCGCTGGTGCTGCCTATACGGCTTCCAAGCATGCCGTTATTGGTCTCACCAAGAACGTTGGCTTCCAATATGCCAAGCAAGGCATTCGCTGTAATGCAATAGCTCCGGGTGCTGTAGCAACCAATATAGGCGTAGGCATAAGCGCTCCCGATCCGCATGGTTTAGAGCAAGCGATGTCAGGCATGGCCTTACAACGCGGAGAAGCTGGCAATCCGAAGCAAATTGCGTCAGTTGCCCTGTTCTTGGCTTCAGACGATTCCAGCTTCGTCAACGGAACAATCGTTACCGCTGATGGCGGTTGGAGTGCTTATTAAAAGTCAAATTAGGATGTAAGAAGACTATCCTGCCATATACGATAAAAACGGAAGAATTGGACAGAGCTACTCGTCCAATTCTTCCGTTTTTTATTGCTTTGGCCTAATAAATAGTATGATCCGTCATGAATCCGCCCATTATTTATACTATTCGAGGAAATTGGATAAATTAGGTTGACATAATTAAAAACATTGAATATCATATGAACAAGTATTCATATATTGTCAGGAAAGAAGGTTGACCGATGAATGAATATCGCATAAAAGGCCTTTCTTGCGGCGGCTGCGCTCAACAACTGGAGCATAAGATCAAACAATTGGAGCATGGGAAGAATGCAAAGCTTAGCTTCAATACCGGCAAACTTACCGTTGATCCTCAGATTTCAATACAGGATTTGACTAAGGTATTACAATCAGAAGGCGCATATATGGAAACAAAAGCAGATGGCACTCATGGACATCATCATTCCGGTGAGGATCACCATGGGCATGATCATACCCATGATGCAGGCGGTAATTCTAAGATGCTGCGCCTACTGCTTACTTCAAGCGCTATTTATGCAGTTGCTCTCTTGTTAGATGGTGTGCTTGATCGCCAAGCTGTGATCCTCCTCTATTTGGCGGCTGCTGCTATTAGCGGCTATACAACGTTCTGGAGGGGGCTCAAAAATGTATTTCGATTAACCTTCAATATCGATACGTTAATGACAATTGCTCTTATAGGCGCTGTCTCGATTGGCGAATGGCGAGAAGCGACACTCGTCGCTATTCTCTTCGGACTCAATGAATTACTGGAAGGCTACGGAATGGAGAAAGCAAGGCGCTCTATGGAGTCCTTGCTTCAAGCAGCACCCAAAGAAGCTCTCAAGATCGAAGATGGGAAAGAAATCATTGTTCCAAGCTCCTCTCTTCTGGCTGGAGACAAGGTTAGGGTGAAGCCAGGTGAGCAAATCCCATCTGACGGTGTGGTTTATGAAGGAAAAAGCTCGGTTAATGAGGCTGCTATTACGGGTGAATCTCTGCCAGTGGATAAAGCTGCAGGAGAGCCTGTATTTGGAGGCAGCATTAATAATGAAGGCGTGCTTCTCATTCAAATAGACAAAGCCTACCAAGATTCCTCCCTTGCAAAAATTTTGCATCTTGTTGAGGAAGCCCAAGAAACGAAGACGCCGACTGAGCTTTTTATTAATAAATTCGCCAAGTACTACACGCCCTTTATTATGATAGCGTCAGCTGTCCTTATATTGGTGCCCCCGCTTCTATTCAATGGAGATTGGATGAAATGGCTGTATCAGGGCTTATCGGTGTTAATAGTCGGTTGTCCTTGTGCGTTAATCTTATCTTCACCGATTGCCATTGTTTCGGGTATTACGCGTAATGCCCGCCATGGCATTCTGGTAAAAGGAGGCGTCTATTTAGAGCAATTAGGAAAAATAGACACGCTTGCTTTTGATAAGACAGGCACATTGACCAAAGGACAGCCCCATGTCGCTAAAACCGAAGTGTACGACCAAGAAAGACTGTACAGAATCGCAGCAGCGATCGAGCAAGCATCGTCTCACCCTCTTGCCAAAGCTATCCTGAAAGAAGTTGATCGCCTCGGCATATCGTATTCCGCTGCAGATCATATTGAGACAGTTGCCGGGAGCGGTGTGAAGGCGCTTATTAACGGAGAAGCTTATTCTCTTGGCAACGAACAAAGTATCGCACATCTAGCCCTTCCGCTTGACATACAATCGAGCATTAATCAATTTAAGGAGGAAGGCCTGACACTTGTAATCGTGGCGGATTCCTCCAACGTCTTAGGTATCTTCGGTATCGCTGATGAAATAAGAGAAGAAAGCCGGGAGGTCATTGCTGCTCTTCATAAGCTTGGAATTAAACGAACGGTTATGCTGACAGGTGATCATCCCAAAACCGCTGAGAAAGTAGCTGCTCTCGTTGGCGTCTCGTCTTATTATGGAAGCCTGCTTCCCGAGGATAAAGTCAATCAGATTAGAAGGCTGTCCGAAAGCGGTCAAGTTGCCATGATCGGCGATGGCATTAACGATGCTCCTGCCCTTGCTTCTGCTCACCTCGGAATTGCCATGGGAAAAGGAACGGATAGTGCCATCGAGACGGCCGATATTGTCCTTATGCAAGACCATTTGGGCAAGCTGCCTGAAGCTATTTCCGTTGCGCAACGGGTGAACCGCATCATTCGTTTCAATATTGCAGTAGCGCTTGGCCTTAAGCTGATCGCTTTGTTGCTAACGATACCTGGGCTGCTGACGCTGTGGATAGCTATTCTATCAGATATGGGTGCCACTATATTCGTCACCATCGTAAGCTTGACCTTGCTCATTGAAACAAAACGCTCTGCTAAATCCTAAAGCAAGATGATACAAAAATCAGTTATACGGGAGAATAGCTATGTTTGACATCCATACCGAATTAGTACAAAAGCTCGTGCTTGATCAGTTTCCTAGATGGGCGAGTCTACCCATCACTCCTGTCGAGCAAAGTGGACATGATAATCATACCTTTCACTTGGGAGATCAGATGAGCATCCGGCTGCCTAGCGGACCTCATTATGTTCCACAAGTAGAAAAAGAATGTTATTGGCTGCCCAAGCTAAAGCCCTTCTTATCTTTGCCGATATCAACACCGCTTGAAAAAGGAGAGCCTACGATAGATTTTCCTTATCCCTGGTCTATAAATTTATGGCTTGCAGGTGATACCGCAAATAAGAATAGGATTCCCGATCTCCATCAATTTGCTAGTGATTTGGCGGGATTTCTCAAGGAACTGCAAGCCATTGACTCTTCTGGCGGACCTGCAGCAGGAGAGCATAACTTCTATCGGGGCGGCAGACTGTCTGTTTATCAAGAAGAAACACAGAGAGCTCTTGAAAAACACCAATCCGATCTGCCAGTAGATCTCTTACAGGAAATTTGGTCTTTGGCTATGCAATCGCAATGGAGCAGCAGTCCCGTATGGGTACACGGCGATATTGCACGAGGGAATCTTCTTGTGAATAATGGAAGGCTCTCTGGCGTTATCGACTTCGGCATACTTGGGATTGGTGATCCCTCCTGTGATTATGCAATGGCATGGACATTCTTCGATAAGGAGAGCAGAGAAACATTTTTCCAATCTCTGGCATGCGATAACGAAACGTGGAATCGGGCCCGCGGATGGGCATTATGGAAGGCTCTAATCACATATGATGAGCAAGATGCAGCTATTGCCGCTCTTGCTGTAAGTACAATTGATGCTATTATAGAGGAATTTGCAGCAATCAAGTAGCTAGTGAAGACCAAGACCAAGTCGTCCCAATCGACTTGGTCTTGGTCTTTTTCCAGCTTTTCAGAAATATTTTCTCATTATTAACTCGATCGGACCTCTTTCCTTGTATTTCCTCCATCCATATGAGAAAACCAGAGCTATAATGAAACAGCCAATCCCATATGCTATTGCAAAAGAAAGGCTTTTGTTCTCCAAATAGCCTATTGCCTCCAGAAATCCTAATCCGAATACAATATGACCTATATAATGGGATAATGACAGCTGACCTGTATGAATGAATGTCCGTGTCCATAAAGAATTCTTCCACTTGTCAACCATATAAAGGCTGATTGCAATGATCCCTACAGCCGAGCATGTTCCAGAGAGGACATACAGCATTGTTGGCGGCATCGGCTTAGTCGTGAACAAATAGACAGCTGCTTCTTTGTCGAATACAGGGAAAGTCCACTGGTGGATTAGAAAATAAGAAATCGCTTCAAAAATAATCATGCCTGACAGGGAGTAAAGCACCAGCTTCTGGCGATTATGCGGTTCATACCAGCGTTTTCTCCCCATCCACATCCCAAACAGAAAAAAGCAAACCCATGGAAAAAATGGATGAAATCCATTAAATAACAGATTGCGGACGAAGCCTTCAACTGTCCAAAAGTCTGTATACTCATGAAAGCTCTCATCCCAGCCTTTACTATAATCAAACAGAATAAGTAGCAGTTGTGAAGCTAGTAGAATTACCGTGAACAACCCGATGATTTTACGATCAGATACAGTGAATAAAGCAGCTCCTACGAGTAAAAAAACTGCATAATAATGTAAAATATCCGCACTCCAGCCCAATAACAACAAAAACAAGCCTAGAATAATTAGAAATAATGCCCTTCGATACAATCCGTTCCGACTTAGCTGAATCGATTCCTTATTCATGGACAGTCTCGCCCCCGCAGTCAGCAAGGACACTCCGATACCTGCCAACAGCACAAATAAAGCGGAAGCTCTTCCTTCGAATAATCCCGTAATTGTTCTAAGCCATATCTCGCCGCTGTCTTCTGCCTGCATCGCGAGCTTGTAGTTCACCATAATCATTCCGAATATGGCCCATGCTCTTGCATAATCAAGTGCGGTTATCCGCTGCGACGATTTGCTCATTTCACCATATTCCCTGATACAATCAGCTTCACCGCTCGAATCCAAATATCCTCATAATGATAATCCAATTCGTAGCTCATGTAGTTATCTATACTCTCAATGATCATCGTCAGCAGTTGTGCCTCAACCAGCCTATCCTTGCGATCCAGAACTCCCAGTGAAGCTCCGTAATTCAATATTTCAACGAACCCTAGTGTGAATCCCTTCACAATTTCCAACAATTTTTGAGAGTACTTGGAATCCCGATAGCTTAATGCTTGATATTGGTTCATGATTCGTGAATAATTGTCGTCCTCTGCCTGCTGACGAATTAGGTTTAGCCCATCATTGATCAGCTTTTCTTCAAAATTATTTTTCACATAATCCTGAAGGTTAAAAAAATTGGGAAATGCAATACTCTTGCTTATTTCATCGAACAAAACATCAATCATCGTCTCCTTTGATAAAAAATGGTAATACAATGCCGGCTTTGATATCCCTGCTTCCTTCGCGATCATCGCCATACTTGTCTTGTCAAAGCCATGCTCAGCAAATAAGCGATAACCAATTTCCAAAATATTAGCATACGTCGATTTTTTATTCATGGACTGTTATAACTCCTTATAGTTTACTTACCGTTCGGTAATCACAGTATACAAAATGGATCATTCTATCGCAAGCTATTTCAGAGCCGGTACTAATCCTGTTCACCAAACTGGGGAAATGACCATAGCTTATAAAGGCGTTAGTATGTTAAGGGAGTGGATGATGTGATTAAGCTTAGTTTGGAGACAGCCAAACGATTATTGGCTATCGCAGAACAAAAAGCAAGGCAATTGGGACTTTCCAGTGATATCGCAATCGTTGATGACGGTGCCAACCTGATCGCATTCTATCGTATGGACAATGCGAGAATTGCAGGCATCGACATTTCTCAGAATAAAGCTTGGACGAGTGTAGCCATGCAAATGCCTACCGCCAACCTTGCACAATCAGCTCTTCCTGGAGGCCCCACCTTCGGCATTAATACGACTAACCATGGCCGGCTTGTCATCCTTGGAGGAGGCATTCCTCTCGTAAGCGAAGGCCAGATCGTTGGAGGCATTGGGGTCAGCGGAGGAACGAGTGCGCAAGACATTGAAGTAGCCAACGCTGCGGTTCAAGCCTTTGAGAGCATTAGCGGTAACAGCAATGTCATGTTTGCCACTGCTCGTATTGGTTCTAACCAATGCTTTAGCTAGTCAGGCTGCTGAATCGCCCTCCATAGCTCAGGCAGCAGACTGAGCAGCCTCAACAAGGCTGCTCAAAAAGTGATGTTTCCTGAATTTATATCGGCCACTAGGTACTATTAGACCTAGTGGCTTGGGCTATTCCTGTAAGCTTTGAGCAGCAGCTAATAGCTGCTCTTTCGTCAGCTTAGTCGAGTCGGAGCTCATCCGATACTGATAGGTATAGCTCTCATCCTCAACAAGCCAGGTTAGCTCCTGCAAAAAATGACTATCCGTATACCAGAATTGATCTATAGACGTGTAATGCGCTGCATGGGTGTTAACCTCCAGCTCCTCATAAGCAATAGAGCTAGGTACCTTCCATAACTGCTTTATAGAAGAATCCACCGCCGTCTTTTCTACCGTCAAATAAAGCTTCTCTTGCTTATCATTCCTATACATCGTCGTATAAGATTGCATAAACGTATCGTCCGAGGCTTGAAGCTTGCGCCATACCACCTCTTCCCCTGTTCGCTTGCTCTCCACTCTCGCTTCTTTAAGCAGATCCTGCGCCTCCACTCCTACAAAAGCGCCGAAAGGATACCCGTTCATCCCCCCGCTATAGTGATAGCTGCCCAATAACTGCTCAGGGATCGAGTAAAATTGCTGATCAGTTGCCAATCGTGCACGCCAAGCTGCGAAATCTGTTAGAATCTCCGGTTGCGATACGGGTAGAAAAGGCTGCTTATGCAGAGCTTCTTTATTATCGAATGATTTGAAATAAACAATCGCCTTCTCGCCTGGCAGCAGCTGCTCCTGTACCTCATCAAGACTCTGCTTGATGCTGGCTAACTCTACTTGCGTGAACTGCAATCCTTCGTGCTGCTCAACAACAATAGATAGATTGCCTGCGGTGTTCTCATATAATAGCTTACCCCCAGCATAGGCGAACCCGCTTGCCAACATAATGACTACAACTATCGTCGCAAGTCGCGGCACTTTTATAAATCGAGGTGAAGGCTTTCCATCCTTTGCCCGTTCCTTCTGGCTTCTGTAAGCATCAAGCATGCGTGAGTCCAGCGCTCTTGGAACAACAAGATGCCGGGCATGCCGCTTGTATTCTTCTTGCAGCTTCTGCTCAATAGACATATTCTTCTTTCTCCTCTCTCCTATTCTGGTGATCAAACAAATGACGCAAGCGCTTGAGCGCATGGTGATGTCTGGATTTGACAGTGCCTAAAGGAATTTCGAGCAGCTCAGCAATATCGTCCAAAGCATAATCCTCATAGTATCGAAGTACGACTACTTCTCTCAGTTTGTATGGCAGATCAGCCACCAAAGGCATCAACGCCATCCGTTCAGCAATGTTTTCTTGGGCATTATGAAAAAGAGGCGCCTCACGGGTAGTTTTCAGCCTCTCTATGATACGGAAAAGCCGCCAGCCTTTCCTTTTCCAGCTTTTCACCTGTCTCACTATTAGACCATTGAACCAAGAGCGAAAGCTCTGCTCCTGATTATAGTTAGCTATGCTTCTTAACAGCTCTATATAAACCTCACTCATTATGTCCGCGGTGTCCTGCTCGTTCTGTGCCAAATAATAGATTAGCTTGTAGACATGGTCGCGCGTTGCCTCATATACCTTTCCAAAAGCTTCTTCCTCGCCTTGACTCATCCGGGTAAGCCAAAGCTTCATTTCCTGTTCTTCCATGGCTGGCCTCCAATCATGCATTACTCAGGTTATTGGCTTGTTTCTGGAAAAAGGTTCAAATTAAATAAAATAAATTTATTTTTATTTATAATAGGCAATAACTTATATTGTAAATCTTTTCACTATCCCTTGCTGCAAAATAAATGGAAAGAAGCCCGCAAATACTGCGAGCTTCTTTCCATTTATTTTTTTATGAAACACATAATGGCTCACGAACCGCATATAACTGCTGAAAGCCATGGCTTTTCAATATACGTGCTGCTTTTTTGCTAGTATAGCGATTATTTGACAGAATGAGTACAGGATCATTGGGCGTTAATTCCTGCTGCCACACGAATGGCAATCTGCCCAATGATATGTTAATCGTCCCATCCAGATGGCATTCCTGATACACTGCAGCATCACGTACGTCCAGCAGTTTGAGTGCTGGCAGCAGATTCGGCGGGTCATTGACTACTTCCTCCGCCACGAAGGTAAGCCCTTTGACCGGCCAGACTCTTCTGACCAACCAGCCGATGATGGCTGCAAGCAGCACTAGAACAAAAGACATGAGTTCCCACCCTCCTATTCCTATTTGCAAAAAATTAGTCCGTAGTGAGGTCACCTGTCCATGCAAGCAGTCCGCCCGTCATATTGACAACATCAAACCCCTTTTCACTCAACAGCTCGCATGCAAGTGCAGACCTGCCCCCGCTTCTGCATATGATAATCATCTCTTGCTGCGAATCCAGCTCATCCTGCCTCTCCAGCAATTGTCCGAGCGGAATATGTGCAGCGCCAGCGATATGGCCAGCTGCCCACTCATTAGGCTCACGCACATCTATCATTCGGATCCGCTCACCCTGTTGCAAGCGTGCTGACAATTGTTCAGGTGTTATTTCTTTCGTTGGTTGAAAACCCATTATCTATCACTCCTGATCTGAGTTGTTCTATCTCTTAACGGCTTTTCACCAGTAATTCCACCGCTTCTTTAACTAGCTTGCTAGTATCTCCGCCAGCTAGCTGTTCTTCCAATATGCATTGCTGAAGATTCTCAGCTACAATTTGTGCCATTGCTTTATCAGCTGCATTACGAACGGCAGATAGTTGGCTGACAACGTCCTTGCAAGACTTTCCTTCCTCCATCAAACGGAGCACACCCCGTACCTGTCCCTCAATTTTTCTCAGCCGAGTTTTCATTTCATTCGAGTAGTTGTAGTCCATAGCTGCTTTGCCCACCTTTCACATATACGTGTATGGGTATATTATAGCTCAAAAAAAATAAATTCAACATCCTTATATAAACAGATTGACTCTGCCCTCTGAAGCATCCCCCAAATAAGCAGCTACCCCGCCATACTGCAAACCGTCCAATAATTCTTCTTCCTGCAGTCCCAATAAATCCATCGTCATCGTACAGGCTACCAGCTTAACACCCTGCTCCTGTGCTAATTCAATCAACTGAGGCAGCGTTAATGCATTATGCTTTTTAATAACATGCTTAATCATTTTCGGCCCCATTCCAGCCATTTGCATTTTGGACAGCCCCAGCTTATTAGCTCCGCGCGGCATCATCCAGCCAAATGCTTTTTCCAATAATCCCTTGTTTGTCTTGACAGCCTCTTCCTTACGCATCGTATTAAGGCCCCAGAAGGTGAAGAAAATGGTAACCTCATGATCATATGCTGCAGCACCATTCGCAATAATGAATGCCGCCATTGCCTTATCATAATCCCCGCTGAATAATACGATTGTCGTTTTTTGTTTCGTTGTCTCCATATCAAATCTTCCCCTTTGTATGCTCGTATAATGATTAGAATAATATATCCAGCCATATCTTAATGACTGTTGCTGTAATCAGTAAAGCCAGCAGCCATTGCAAAATTGTAGTATTCATTTTTTGTCCAAGCTTGGCTCCTATAGGCGAAGCCATAATGCTGGCTATAACCATAACAATCGACGGTATGAGCAGCATATGTCCGCCCATCACTTTACCCGCAGTTGATCCGATTGAGGCAATAAACGTAATCGCCAAGGAAGACGCTATTGCAACACGGGTAGGAATTTTTAATATAACGAGCATAATAGGAATCGTAATAAAAGCTCCTGCCGCACCTACAATCCCTGACAGTACACCTACAACAAGCGCGGAGATTGAGGCTATGGTGCCATTGAATTGAACCTTTGCGTAATCTTCCGTTTCCTTTCCTTGTTTAGGCAGAAACATCATGATGGCCGCGATCAGCGCCATGATCGCATAGGTCAGATTAATAGCCGAATCGGGCAGAAATTTCGAGCCGTACCCACCGAGGAAGCTTCCTGCAACGATAGGGATACCCATATATAGAACGAGCCTTTTGTTAATCATGCTGCCTTTGCGGTAGGCAAAAATGCCAGCGAATGAAGCAAAAAATACTTGTATAGCACTAATCGCAGATACCTCTTGAGCAGAGAAAGCAATAAACCCTAGCGCTGGCGGAATATATAATAACATCGGATATTTAATAATGGAGCCGCCAATACCCACCATACCCGATAGGAAGGAGCCTATAAAGCCAATAGCGAACAACGTAATAATCCAGCCCAAATCCAAGTCCATAAGCCACCTCTACTCCTGATAGCGCCTAGCAGGAGATTCTTAGTTGTCATTTCAATTTGCGTATTACCAATACCCCTATAAGTATATAAAAAGGCATGGCTCGACATCTGTTTTCTATTTAGACACCTTGCCGCTCCATGCGCTGATGCCGCCCTTCAGGTGACTCAGCTTCGTATAGCCGTGCTTGTGAAGAATTCGTGCTGCATTAGTACTGCGCATTCCGCTTCGGCAATATAAGAAGAGGTCACAGTCCTTAGGAATTTCCGCCAGTCTTCGATTCAGCTGTGACAAAGGAATATTGCGGGCACCCGTAATGTACCCGCCCTTATATTCATGCGGCTCACGCACATCGATTAACATAGGTGCAGAAGAACTGCTCAATTCCCTTTGGAATTCGCTGTCATTCCATGCTTTCAACCCTTTAGCTCCACTCATTCGCGAAGCAATAAACCAGCCAATTACAATAATGATTGCAATCGTAATGAATGTACTGCTGTCCATCAAGATTCCCCCGCATCTCATCTCTTCTGAATATCAATAAGGGACATACTCCAGCCAATCATGCAGATGCCCCTTATGCTTGAGCGATTATATTTTTTTAACAAAAAATTTATATACACCATTATCCACTTCATGCTTGAGAAGCTCATGCCCCGTCTGCTTCACCCAAGCTTGAAAATCATTAATCGAGCCTTTATCGGTCGATAGCACTTCCATCGTCTGGCCTTCCTGCAAGCTATCCAAAGCTTTCTTCGCCTTAACGATCGGTATCGGACATGCCATTCCTTTCGTATCTACAGTCACATCAGTTTTCATTTTAATTCCTCCTTAGTTTTCGTGAACAGCACAGCGGTTTGGACCAATCTCCATATCCCTCTGCTCTTCATTGCTTGGTGCGATCCTGCCCATATTCGTTTGGCGGATTTCTTGGTAAGCATTCGGATGCTCCGGTAAGTTTGTTGTTACCATAGCTCTAAACACGCTATCATCCGTAATATTCAGGCCGCGATTATGCTTATACAGCTCAGACAGCCGGGCAGAGACAAGACCGCCCTCACCGAGCTCAGCCACTTTGCCGAAGTGAGCGGGAAGTACAATGAGCTCCTGCGGCAGCTCTTTATAACGGGTATACAACGTATTGCGCAGATCACTTACCCAATCCTCTGCTTTACCTGCTAAGTCAGGACGGCCAATCGATTCAACGAACAAGATATCGCCTGTAAGCAAGTATTGGCCATCAATAATCAGGGAGGTGCTTCCAATCGTATGGCCTGGTGAATAGACAGGCTCAATATGAATCGTGGTATGCCCAACAGTAATGGCGTTGCCATCTTCAAGCTTAGCGTAATTAAAGGTCACTTCATCAGCATCCTTGGGAGGAAGCCAATAGTTTCCACCAACCGCTTCAGCGAGCCTTCTGCCGCCTGAAATATGATCCGCATGGAGATGCGTATCCAGCGTATGCTTAATTTGAACACCATGCTGCCGAGCGAATTCTTCATACACATCGGTCATCCGAACGGTATCAACAACAGCCGCTTCTCCTCCTGAGAGCACCATATAGGAAAGACAGCCTTTGCCGATTCTCACGAACTGATAGATCGAGCCTCCTGCCTTGAGATCACCCACCTTCACTGGCTCCAGATGCTCGCTCCAAGCCTTCATGCCGCCTTCCAAATAGTAGACCTCGCTTCGTCCAGCTTCGACGAGCTGTTCACCAACAAAAATAGAAGAGCCCTCTTTTGCACATACAACCAGCAGTTTCTTATCGCTTGGAATTTGATCCAGAATGCCCTCTACGCCATCTATCAGCTCGAAGTAAGGTACATTAATCGCCTCGATCTTATCGCCTTCAATTTTCCAATCATTAAAATCACTCTCATTGCGAACATCAAGAATGAATAATTCCTCTTTATGAAGGACCAACCGCGTAAGCTCTTTCGCTGTCATTCCTTGCAAGCCTGTGGTCTTGGTTGTCGTCATCATCTTCATTGTCCCCTCTATTAGTTATTCGCTGTTACTGTAGGACCGGTCCACTCTGCCATACCCGGAATAACATTAAGCACCTTCTTAAATCCCTTGTCAGCCAGCAGCTGAGCTGCCATATCGCTGCGACTTCCTGTACGGCATATCACATAAATCTCATCGTCTGGATTTAATTCTCTACTGCGTCTCTCCAGATCGCCTAGCGGAATGGACTCGGCATTCGGAATATGATTAAAAGCAAACTCGGCGGGCTCACGCACATCTAATATCGTTATACCATTAAGGGACGCAAGCTTTGTTTCAAGCTCTGCATTAGTAGCCGTGTGGAGATACTTCTTGTCTTCTTTGCTTTCATGAGCGCTTGACTTCCGAAGATAATGTCTAAGCACATCATCGTCTTGAACGGTGCCCAAATAGTGATGCCCCGTATTTTTTGCCCAGCCCTGAATATCTGCCAAGGAGCCTTTATCCGTCGCTTGAACTTCTATTACTTTGCCTTCGTCTAACATCTCTATCGCTTTTTTCGTTCTTACAATCGGCATCGGGCACGCAAGCCCTTTGCAATCTAATATTTGATCTGCCTGTATATTCAAATTTGTTGACATTTTGTTTGCCTCCATCCATTTATCTAGCCAAAGTAATGAGTTGTATTATGTTTTTAATCACCTCCCTATATAGAAAAAGCAATTATGAAGTATACGTATACCCCTATGGGTATAAATATAATCAAAAATCATTCCCTTGTCAACCTAATGTAACAGCTTAAATACATGGATCATGTCATATACCTTAAAGAGCTAACGTTGCATTTGTTCCATTGGATAAAGGAGGGATATCGATTATGTATGTAGAGGTTGAAGACGGCGTTCATGTATTCGTTCAAGACTTAAATCCCGGCTCCAGCAGCCACACTCTATTCATGCTGCATGGGTGGCCACTAAATCACAAGATGTTCGAATATCAATTCAATGTGCTGCCTGAGCATGGCATTCGTATCGTCTCTATGGACATTCGAGGCAATGGACAATCCGATAAGCCATGGGGCGGCTATACGTATGATCGGATGGCTGACGACCTTGCGATCGTTCTTCAGAGCCTTCAGATTGAAGACGCGACGCTGTTAGGCTTTTCCTTTGGCGGCGCTGTCTCTCTCCGCTATATGTCCCGGTACGGCGGCAAACACATTAATAAACTAGTTCTCGTAGATGCCGTGGCACCCGCATTCGCTAAAACTCCTGATTCGCCCTATGGAGCCCCCCCAGAACAAGCTAATCTGCTTATCAGTCAAATTTACCAGAATCGCCCCAAATTTTTTCATGATATTTCTTTAATGTTCTTCAATCGCAATATAGGTCCAGCGATGCTCGATTGGTTCGTATCCCTCGGCCTTGAATCGGCCTCCTACGCGACCATCAAAATTTTTCGTGAAGCAGCAGAGCAAAATGTGAATAAAGATCTAGCGGCGATTCAAGTCCCAACCGCTATTTTCCATGGTGTTCATGATGAGTTGATTCCCTTCAAGAGCGCCGAGCTCGTACAGCAGCGAATTAAGAATGCCAAGCTCTTCCCGCTTACCAACAGCGGACATGGCTCCTTGATCGAGCAGGCAGATGAGTTTAATGCGCTGCTCCTTCAGTTCCTAACTTCCTAAAATGATAAAAAGAGCATGAAGACAGCGAACCACCGCTTACTCCATGCTCTTCTTAACTAATGGTCAATGTATACTCGCGCAACGCGATTCCCTATCCGGCTTACAATCTCGTTCGTAATCGTGCCCGATTGATGGGCAACCTGTCCTGCTGTAATCCGCTCTAACCCTTCTTGTCCAATGATTGTAACGACATCGCCTTCTTGCACTCCCGCAATGGCAGTCACATCAATCATCATCTGATCCATGCAGAGATTCCCGGCGATTCTAGCTCTCTGTCCTCTGACAAGGACATGGCCGCCATTATCGAATACCGTTCTTGGCAATCCATCAGCATAACCTATTGTAACCGTCGCAATTATGCTGTCTTGCTCCAGCCGATAATGACGCCCATAGCTGATAGCAGCTCCAGCTGGCACGCTTTTGACCAAGCTGACTCTTGCTTTCAGAGAAAGGACAGGCAGCAAAGAAACGCTCGTATTTAGCTTGTCGTCTTCTTTCCCAAGCAGCCCATACAAAGCAATTCCCGGCCTAGCCATACCGCAATCTAGCTCTGGATAGTTAAGAATTCCATAGCTGCTCTGAATATGAACAATACCGGGATCAATGCCCTCAGACTTTAATTTCCTCACAACGTCATAGAAACGCTCAATCTGCTCCCATGTATAAGCGATATCCTCCTGCTGCTGGCTATCCGGCACCGATAGATGGCTGTAGGTCCCTTTTACTTGCAGATTCGAATGAGAATACATACGAATGATTTCGTCCAGATGCTCAAAGCGCTCCCCAAGCCTCCCCATCCCGGTATCAATCTTAATATGGACATTTATTTTCTTGCCATGTGCTTGAAGAGCTCTAGCATAGGAAGCGCTAATAACGGTCTGCGTGAGCTTATAGCGGCAAAGCTCCCCAAATTGATGCGGAGGTGTGTACCCCAGCACTAGAATTTCACCCTTGATACCATGTCTGCGCAGCGCGATACCCTCGGATAGCTCTGCCACCGCAAACTCTCTCAATCCTGCGTCATGAAGAGATTGAGCTATACGGGCACTTCCATGTCCATAAGCATCTGCTTTGACTACAGCCATCATCTTATAATCCGGCGACAAGACATTAGTCAGCTCCAATAAATTATGCTTCAGATGAGCCAAGTTCACCTCTGCCCAAGCCTTATGGCTGTTGCTCGATTGCTTACCGGAAGGAATGAGCCATACGGTTATACTTGCAAGCCCGAATGACAACATTGTAACCGCAACAAAATGTATCAAGCTATTATCAATCAATACCTCGCTCCAGCCCGTTAGCTTGGCGATGCCGCGTACCACCACAATTGCTATTGGATGCAAAATGTAGAGCCAAGTGCTTAACTGCCTAAGATAGGGAGCACCCTTCCCTCCATGTCCAACCAGCAATTGGAATAAATAATAGATTGCAGGAACGAGAAAAATATACATGCTGTCATGCCGGGGCAGCTTGTAATGATGCAGCAGAATTCCTTCTGCAAATAACAATATGATTGATACAGCCAAGCCTATTCTATTCGCCTTTGCTGATTGAGCAGATCCAGAGCACTTAGCTGTCCATGCTCCAAGTACGAGAAATAACGGGGCAAAAAACAAGCCGTTGCGCGTGTAATCAAACAGATGGAATAGATCGGAATAAATTCTCAATAAAAGTTCATTCTGTGCTGTAATACCGTAATAACTATCCCCTAGAAGGCCGATAACGTAGAGCATCATGGCTAATAATAGAACAGATGCTGCGGACATTTTCTCATATAGAAAATAGACGAAATAAACGCCAATAATCAATGCAGGAAAATACCATAGATGATATAGCGTGCCATCAAAAATCAAATCCTGTACCAAATCAGCCAGATTGAATCCTGTCTTGAAATATCCTGCATACCAATTAATCGGTACATAAAGGGCAATCGCTATGAGATACAAAACACCGATTCTACGAACATAGCCATGAACAATAGTTCTATTCTGTTGCGTATCCCCTGTCAGCTTCTGAAAGAGAAAAAATCCCGCAGCAACAAAGAAAAAAGGAACCGCACACCGTGCAATAATACCAGTGAGCAAGAAATCAGAATAGGCACTGTAAGACGTTAACGGACCGGTATGAATCGCAATGACCAGTATCGCTGCCGCGATCCGGAATGGATCGATTAAGCCATACTGCTGTCTATTATTCATGATAGTGATTATGGAATACCGTAATAATGAAGCCGTCCTGATTATTGCCTGACCACTGCGATTTGTTGCCAGCAATAATAGGAATAACGGTATCGCTATGATCTGCTGCGATATAATAAATTTCTACGATGCCCTCGCCCTGCTCGAAATAAAGATGCCTCTGCTGAAAAGCATGCAGCTTCAAAAACGCCATATACTCCTCTAAACACATGTCATGATGCTCCATAATTACGGAATGCGGATAGCCCACGTAGCGGAAATGCCAAGGCTCGCAAGCAATATGAGTGATGGCCTCTTTGCCTTCTTTATATCTCTGGATAAAACCATAGTCAGTAGCTAGCTGCCTGAAGGACTGACAAGCACCTCGTTCAGGGAAGGACGGACAAATGAAGTCCACTTCCCTCACATTTTCTCCAACATCAACAGCAAGCCCTGTCTGATGTTCGCTTTGATTCGGATAAGCAACATAGCTTTCTGTAAAAACAGCGCCATTAAGCTTCATCGAGGTTTCGTATAGCTCCTGCTGCTCCTCTCTGGAGCGGTAGGCACTTACAATGATAATCTCGTCCATTGCGCCAGACGCTTGCCATAATAAGAACAGCTTCTGCAAGCAAGTTTGCTCCAGCAGCATCTCTTGCTGCTCTGCTTGCGCAGCAGGCTGTAGATGGCTTACTGATTCAAGGACTAATAATTCCTCTGTCTGTGTTATCGGATGGTCACGGTTCACCAGTATTAAATGGCCGCGATGCACGGCTGCTGGTTCCATACGAAGCTCATTATACGGTATAAGATGCGGCTGTCTGCTTGTTATAACCCCGTTCCGTATTTTCATCTGATCAGCCCTCCGCAATAGCTAGCTGCAGCAGCCTTTCAAGAATCTCTGAATAAGTAATTCCGCTAGCGCGAAGCATATTGGGGTATCTGGATTTGGCAGTAAAGCCGGGAATCGTATTCACCTCATTAAAGACAATACGCCCATCGTTAGCAAGGAATAGATCAACCCTTGCGAACCCTTTACAGCCTAATGTTTTATAGATTAGGAGCGCCGCATCCTTTATCTTGTTCGCCGTAAGCTCATCAATTCTGGCGGGCAGATGTATTTGTGAGGTTTCTAAGGAATACTTCTCATCAAAGTTGAAAAAGTGACCTGCCAGCTCGATTTCGTCAATCACTCCGATGATGGGTTCTGCATGGCCTAGAACTGCGCAGCCTACTTCAAATCCAGCAATATTCTCTTCAATAACGACCTTATTGTCATGGGTGAAAGCGAGCTTGATGCCGGCAAGCAGCTCTTGCTTGGAGAAGGCCTTCGTAATGCCGAGCGATGAGCCCGACTTAACTGGCTTCACATAAAGCGGAAATCCGAGCGACTCTGTCTTCTGAATAGCTTGTTCGATGTCATCCCCCTCGAATACGGTAACTGAGCGAGCTGTATCAATGCCCGCCTCCTGCACCAGCTTATGGGCAATATCCTTGTCCATGCAAATCGCAGAGGACAGCATGTCGCAGCCTACATAAGGAATACCCGCTAGTTCCAAAAGCCCTTGCAGGGTGCCATCCTCACCATATTTGCCGTGAAGCATCGGGAATACAATGTCTATTGGGGTAATGCGGTATTCATTAGATGCGAGCTCAATCAGCCCCCTGATGTCTCTGCTAGGGGAAAAGAACGCAGGCATGCACCCTCTATCTTTCTGCCACTGATCCTCACGAATCTGTTGCGTACTGCCGGTATATCGAAGCCAATGCCCCTCTCGTGTTATACCAACCATTACAACCGTATATTTATTTGTATCAAGCTGATCAATTACAGAGGCGGCTGAGTTTAGGGATACCTCATACTCAGTAGAATTACCTCCGAACAATACTGCAATCCTTTGCTTCTCCATTTATTTCATCCCCCTATTATGGTCTAGATCGTTAGCGATAATAGAAGGACACGCCAAAAAGCCTACTTCTTTACCTACCGTGTGCTCTTGTCCTTCACTTCATTAGGATAGAGAAAACAGTTTAAAAAGAAGTAGGCTAAACCTAAATTTTACCTTAAGTTATGTTATGCTTTTATTTATTTTCATTAAATAATAATTAGAATGCTATGCAAATATAGTAAGAAGCTCCTTCACACTGCTTACTTGGCAGGTTGGATTTATCGCTGTGAGCTCTTCCTCACTGCCATAGCCATAGCCCACACCTATAGAAGCGATTCGATTATTATGCGCTCCGATAATATCATGCTTCCGGTCGCCAATCATAACGGTCGAGCTTGCCTCTAGCTGCTTCGCCTCCATGATATGTTTAATAATCTCAGTCTTATCTGACATCGTGCCATCCAAGTTGCTCCCGACGATCCATTGAAAGTAATGATTCATATTAAAATGCTCCAATATTCTCTCAGCAAACAGCGTTGGCTTGGAAGTGGCTACAATTAAGGTTCGCTGCTGCGCGACCAGCATTTCCAACAATTCATTTATTTCTGGATATGGCTCATTCTCATACATGCCTTTATCTACAAAATATTCTCTATAATATTGAATAGCTTGGCTAGCTTCAGCAGCAGAGAAATGATAGGTTTCCATGAAAGAGCTGGCTAAGGGCGGACCGATAAAAGGGACCAGCTTATCTAGATCCTCTTCTACCCGATCCATCCGTGAGAGAGCATACTGAACAGCTTTCGTAATTCCCACCTTCGGATCAGTTAAGGTTCCATCAAGATCGAACAGAATATGGCTATAGTTCATTTTCATAAGGCTCTCCCTCTGAATCATCTAATGAAATCCTCAAGCTTATTCGAGCTTTCAGCATGAAATGCTGTAAAGCCAGCGAAGAAATCTTTTTACAAAGCCAGGCTAAGCCTTATCATATCCCTGCATCGGATGCCATCCTCATAAATCTCTTCCTCATAATTTCTGACAAAGAAATCATGGTCAATTCCCTTTATTCTGAATCCGCATTGCTGATATAATCGCAGCTGATAAATACTAGAATTGCCCGTCCCTATCTCAATGGCTGCTGCTTGAAGCTGTCTTGCTTCCTCTATTGCCTTGAGGACGAGCTGTCTGCCGAGCCCTTGCCCTTGCAGCTCTTCTTTCACTGCTATATTCATAATCTCGATCGTTTGAGGTGACCGATGCAGCAATACAAACTCACCAACAATCTGATCCTGTGCATATGCCAAATAACAGATGCCTTCAGTCAAGTACTCGTCTATCAAGCGTTTCGATGGATCTGCGAGCATTAACAGCTCATAGGGTATCTCCTGATCCTGATGGAGTCGTTTTATATTAAGTTCCACATTCATTGTCTCCTTCTTTGCCCTGCATATATTCTTCACGAAGGATCGCCATATAGATTAAGTCCGAGTACCTCCCTCTCGAATAATGCTTCTGCCTTAGTCTTCCTTCTTCCTTAAACCCACATTTCGTATAGCATCTGATCGCTCGTTCATTATAGTCATGAACGCTAAGCTGAAGCCTGTTCAAGTTCAATTCCAGAAACACAAATTGCTGCAACAATTGGATAGCCTCGGTTCCGAGCCCCTGATTATGCATCTCGGTGTCCCCAATGACCATCGCCATCTCCGTACTTCTGTTCTTCCAGTCGATATGAGCCAAATCGATTTGGCCAATATACTCCTGTGAATCTTTATGTGCGATGATAAAGCCTACCTGCTCCGACTTGCCTTCAAGTAGGGAGTTAAGATAAGCTTCCGTTGCCGGTAAAGTATGCGGGTACAAAAATACATCGGATAACAAATAAGTAATCTCAGCGTTATTGCACCATTTTCTCATGGCGTCCAAATCCTCTAATCGATACTCCCGTAAAATAATTCTGTCGCCTATTAGATGAGGCATTGCCATCAACTCCTTTGCATCCAATATAATGTAATGAAATTTATTACAATAATATCACAAACCGGCTATAAGACGCTCTATCCTAGATTCAGATAAACTTCTAGAAATGATATACTTATACGCGAACCTACAAGAAGTAACCTCTATTGATTAGGAGTGTCAACTATGATCGACCTATTCCGGTATAACTGGCAAGTTAGAGATGAATACTTTGAACTGTGCAAGAAGCTTCCTGTGGAGGAATTGCTGCGTCAACGTGTTGGAGGAGCAGGCAGCATTCTATACACGTTATTTCACATTATAGATGTAGAGTACAGCTGGCTTCGTGGTCTGCAGGGCAAGCCAGATATCCAGGTACAGTTCGAAGATTTTGCCTCTTTAGAACAAGTAAAAAAAATGTCTGACAGCTGGCAGGAAGAGCTGCAGCCATTCCTTGCTAATTGGGATAGCAAAGCAGACACAGAGCAAATAACCGTTCCATGGATGGAAGGGCAATACGCCAAAGGAGCCATCATTAGACATGTCATTGCTCATGAAATCCATCATATGGGTCAGTTATCTATCTGGGTAAGAGAATTGGGCTTGCAGCCCGTATCCGCGAGTGTCATAGATCGAGATTTATAGCTAGAAAGGAGTACTATGCTTTGTTTATAACGATATTGCTGTTTGTCCTTGCTGGACTCGCCGAGATTGGCGGCGGTTATTTGGTCTGGCTATGGCTTAGAGAATCCAAGCCTCTATGGTATGGAATAGTCGGAGGCGCCATTCTTATTCTCTACGGCATCATTCCAACCCTGCAAAGCTTCCCTTCGTTCGGCCGCGTCTATGCTGCATATGGAGGAGTATTTATCATACTGGCTATTCTATGGGGATGGCTGGTCGATAAAAAAATACCTGACCTGTATGACTGGGTAGGCGCCGCGATCTGCGTAGTGGGCGTATCCATTATATTATGGGCTCCAAGAAGCTAAGCCCGTATTAAGAAGAAACGCAGCAGAGAAAAGCTTCGCTCTTTCTCTGCTGCGCCTATTGCCTATGAGTGGAATACCTCGTGCAGCTTGAGCATCCATTTACTGAAGCTTAAGCTGCTGTTTTCCTCCCATATACGGCTGCAAAGCCTTAGGAATATTTACTGAGCCATCCTCCTGCTGATGATTCTCAAGCAGTGGAATAAGAATTCGCGGACTTGCGACAGCGGTGTTATTCAAAGTGTGGCAATACTGGAGCTTCCCATTAAGATCACGATACCTAATATTCGAACGGCGTGCCTGAAAGTCATGCAGATTGGACGAAGAATGCGTCTCTCCATAAGCTTGCCTGCTTGGCATCCATGTCTCAATATCGTATTGCTTATGCGTCTTCTGCGACATGTCGCCTGTACATACCTGCATGACCCGATAAGGCAGCTCCAACTGCTGAAGCAGTTCCTCCGCATTCGCCGTTATTTCCTGCAATAGCTGCTCCGACAGCTCTGGATCAGCCTGACAGAGAATAACTTGTTCGACCTTGGCGAATTGATGTACACGATAGAGACCCGATACATCTTTCCCTGCCGAACCAACCTCGCTTCTGAAACAAACAGAGGCCGCAGCCAGCTTGATCGGCTCATTAAGGTCAATAATTTCATTCGAGTAATACGCCACCATCGGTACTTCTGATGTACCGACCAGCCATTTATTTTCTTCTTCCAAACGATAGGTTTGATCTTCTCCAAGCGGGAAAAAGCCAGTGTTCAGCATAGATGCCGTTCGCACCATCAGCGGAACATCAAGCAGCGTATAGCCTTTTGCCATCAAAAGATCAATCGCAAGCTGCTGAACGGCCCGATGAAGCAGAACGCCGTCCCCTTTCAAATAATAATTCCTTGTCCCAGCCGTCTTAACGCCTCGCGGAATATCAATGAGATCATGCAGCTCACCGAGAGCAAGATGATCCCTATAAGCAAAATCAAAATCAACGATTGAGCCCACACGCTTCATTACGACATTGTCCCTATCCGAGAGCCCAACCGGCGTATCTGCAGACACCCTATTAGGGACTAGCAGCATAAGCTCCTCGCAATGCCGCTCTGCTTCTGCAAGCAAGCTTTCTATTGCATGTAATTGTTGATTAATTTCTTTGACGTTGGTCTTATTTTGCTCGGCCTTCACGGTCTCTCCTAGCTGAACAAACTGGCCAATCTGATGAGAAAGCTTGTTACGAGCTTCACGAAGCCCGTCTGATTCCTGCTGCAATTGACGCTTCCTCTCATCCCACTTCAATAGCTCATCTACGGAAAGATCAATTCCTTTTTGATTTGCAACTGTTTGAACCTGATCTCCATTTTCACGAATCCACTTCATGTCCAGCATAGCACCGCGCTCCTTTTTATGAAAAAACACAAAAAACGCCCATCATCCATAAGGGACGAGGAGCGTTTGAACTCGCGGTGCCACCCAAATTGACCGAACAGTGTGACCTGTTCAATCCTCTTTAGTCCGCGATAACGGGCGGGGCCGGTAAACTTAGAGAGATTATGAAATCTCCTTAACGAGAACGCCTCCGAGTTGGATACTCTTCACAGGCATGATGTCAGTCATTAATTTCTTTGTATTATACCCGAATATACGGGGAACATTCAAGCCCATTCTTTTAAAATACTTTTGTCGTCCATGTCTCGCAATTCCAAGTATCGGTAACGACATCCCGATAGAAATCCGGTTCATGGGAAATTAACAGAATGCTTCCTTTATAAGCCTTGAGCGCACGCTTAAGCTCTTCCTTCGCATCTACATCCAGATGGTTCGTCGGCTCATCGAGCACGAGCAAATTGGTTTCATTATTAATTAGCTTGCAGAGACGGACCTTTGCCTTTTCTCCACCGCTTAATACAGCAATTTTGCTCTCGATATGCTTAGTCGTCAGACCGCATTTGGCTAGTGCAGCCCGCACTTCAAATTGGGAGAAGGATGGGAATTCATTCCAAACTTCCTCGATACAGGTATTGTAATTCGCATCCTTCATCTCCTGCTCGAAGTAGCCGATGCTTAGAATATCGCCAAGCTGAACCGAGCCTGACAGAGGCTGGATCTGGCCGAGAATGCTCCGCAGCAGCGTTGTTTTACCAATGCCGTTCGCACCAACAAGCGCAATCTTTTGTCCACGCTCCATACGCAGATTAAGCGGCCTGGATAAAGGGCTGTCATAGCCGATAACAAGCTCTGTCGCTTCAAAGATCAGCTTGCCGGATGTTCTTGCATCCTTGAAGAGAAATTGCGGCTTCGGCTTTTCCTTGACAAGCTCAAGAACATCCATCTTATCCAGCTTCTTCTGTCTGGACATCGCCATATTACGCGTTGCAACACTCGCCTTGTTCCGCGCTACAAAATCCTTCAGGTCAGCAATTTCTTGCTGCTGGCGTTTAAAGGCAGATTCATGCTGCTGTTGTTTCATTTCATGGACCTGCTGGAAGTAATCATAATCGCCTACATAACGGTGAAGCGCTTGATTCTCCATATGGTAGATCAAGTTAATTACACTGTTAAGGAAAGGAATATCATGGGAGATGAGTATAAAAGCATTCTCATACTCTTGCAGGTAACGCTTCAGCCATTCAATATGCTGCTCATCCAAATAGTTCGTCGGCTCATCGAGCAGCAGAATATCTGGTTTTTCAAGCAGCAGCTTGGCTAGTAGTACCTTCGTCCGCTGACCGCCGCTTAGATCATTAACATCCTTATCAAGTCCAATATCGGTAAGTCCCAGACCGCGAGCGGTCTCATCGACCTTGGCATCAATCATGTAGAAATCCTGATTCGTTAACGTATCCTGAATCGTTCCTACATTCTCAAGCAGCTGCTCAAGCTCTTCTGGTGATACCTCTCCCATTTTTCCATACATATCATTCATTTCTTGTTCCATATCGAAGAGATATTGGAACGCACCACGCAGTACATCCCGAATCGTTAGTCCCTTGCTAAGTACAGCATGCTGATCCAGATAGCCAACACGCATACGCTTGGACCATTCGACCTTGCCGTCATCCGGCTGAAGCTTGCCTGTAATAATATTCATAAAGGTGGACTTGCCTTCGCCGTTGGCACCGATGAGTCCGATATGCTCGCCCTTCAGCAAGCGGAAAGATACGTCATTAAAGATCGCACGATCTCCAAAGCCGTGGCTTAATCGTTCTACGTTTAATATGCTCATGTATAACACCTTTTCTTTTAGACTTTTTCCTCGTTATATTATAAGTGTTATTAGGGGCACAACTCAATAAAGAATCGACAAATCATGCAAAATAAAAAGAAACAGACCGCCAATAATCGCGGTCTGTTACCAGGCTAACACTTTATTTATGGAATAACGACTGTAAGAGTATCCGACCAGGTCGTCCCATAAGCATTGCTTAATTTGGCTTGATAGACGTAAGTGCCTGATTGGGTGTATTGCCTCGACACGCTGCCTGATTGGGGGTTGGTGCCATTCTCGCTAAGAAACCCTTGGAACAAATTAACGAGAACTCCATTCTCGTATAGTTCCCAAATATCCGCATTATTGCCGCTTGCTATGTCGAATTGAATCTTATACAGATTGCTGCTAACCGGAGTCGCTGATAAAGCTGCGACAGCAGGTGCCCCTGTATATCCATGAATATTAAGAGCGACTTCAAGAGCTTTTACTTCGGTGCCGTCTTGTAAGAATGCTGAAACATAATATTTGTATTGCCCCTTCTCCAGAAATACATCGTTGCAAGTCGTAACCGTCAAGGATGAGCAGCCAGTTACAATGGCTCCGCCCCAAGGATAAAGCGTAGGAACCTTCACGACCCGATAATAGTTAACGGTATTGCCCAGGTCAGTCCATGTAATCTCCACCTGATGCAGACCGCTTGCATTTTTCCCCAGATAAGCTGCATTAGCTTCGAATGTCGAGCTTGTTGCTGGTCCATTCGCCCATGCACTACTGCCCCCGATAACCAATAGCACAGCAACCGTAATAGACAAAATCCACTTCTTCATCAATAAATCCCCTTCCAACAACTGAAGTATAGAGATTGATCATTTGTAAACTTATAGCAAATAATCTATCTACTAGCAGAATATAGCATATACGGTTGCTATCGTATAGTTAAATATTAGCCATAGAATAATAGATTCTATTAATGGGCAACGGCTGTCTGCTCCGCAAGCGGGTCTAGCTTCTCTCTGCTCATAATAAAGGCTGCGGCCAATGCGAGCACTGCTGGAACAAGACTCCAGGCAAACGTAGTCCCGATCGAAGAAGATAACCCTTCAGTAATCGTATTCAGCACATTCTCGTCCATCGCTTGGCGGAATTCCGGGCTTAGCAATACATGCGGGTCTCCTAAGTCCACTCCTTCTGGTAGATTCGAAGTCTCCTTCCCACCAAATGCCGTAGATAGCTTATCCGTAAGAGAACGGTTCTGAATAATTCCAAAAATAGTAATGCCGAGTGTCATGCCAAGCGACCGATTGAAATTCAATGTGGAGCTAGCCGCGCCTCTTTGTGTAGCCGGGAACGAATGAATCGCAGAGGTTCCGAGCACGGAGAAGGAAGAGCCGATGCCAAGACCAACCAGAACCATATAAATCGTAATAAGCAAGCGAGGTGAATCGGACTTCAATCCAGTCAAAAGAGCTAATCCAACGATCAGAACAAGAAGCGTTGGAATAAGAATAGAGCGATAGGGCAGCTTCGTCATCAAGAAGCCTCCGATTGTAGCCGTCACCACGGAGCCTACCATCATAGGCAGCAGCACGAATCCTGCATTAGTCGCGCTTCCCCCCAACACACCTTGTATAAATATCGGTATGTAGACCGAAGCCGTTATGAACGCTGCTCCGCTCAGCATCGCAATTAAATTGCTCGTCATATATAGACGATTCTGAAACATCTTGAACGAAATAATCGGCTCGGCTGCGCGCTTCTCGGCCCATACGAACGCTGAAGTTAGCGCAATGAAGCCCACCAGAAGCCCCAATATTTGCGGAGAGCTCCATGCGTATTCCTTGCCGCCGAGCTCGAGCCCTAGCATAAGGCAAATAATAGCTCCTACTAATAAGAACGCCCCAGGCAGGTCGATCTTCTGCTTGGAATGCTCCAGCGATTCTTTATAGAAAAATACAATTATAACGAGTGAAACTAAGCCCAAAGGCAAATTAATATAGAAAATCCACGGCCAATGCAGATGATCCGTTATATAACCGCCAAGCAGCGGGGCGAAAATGCTCGACATACCGAATACCGCTCCGAATAAACCAGATAACTTGCCCCGGCTCTCAGGCGGAACTACATCGAACATAATCGCGAAGGCAATAGAGACCATTGCCCCGGCTCCAATCCCTTGAATAGCTCTGTACAAACCGAGTTGAACAATCGATTCTGCTGTGCCACATAGGGCTGAGCCAATCATAAAAACGACAAGCCCGAATACGAAAAACCGCTTTCGTCCATACATATCCGACAGCTTGCCGAATATCGGCATACCGGCCATTTCTGCCACCATATAAGCGGACGTCACCCAGACGAATTTATCAAGTCCGCCCATCTCCCCGATAATAGAGCCCATCGCGGTGGCTACGATCGTATTGTCCATCGAAGCCATGAGAATAGCGAGCAATAGTCCTGCTAATACAACTCCTACTTTGTTCTGTGCTTTGTTCATTGAATCTTATTCCTCTCTGTATTTAGGTCGGATTCTTAAAACCCGTTAATGAACTTATAATAACAAAGCTTCACTGACAGCTGCTGTCAGTGAAGCTTTGCGTAAATTTATATTTTTTTACAATTTTATTCAGAGTTCAAACAAAAGCAGCCCGCCCTCGTTTGAGAAGGGACTGCTTTTGTTATAGCGGCCTATAATTCAGGTATAACAACTATTTCTTCTAATCTCTAACTATTTTGAGGCATCTCTTTTTTGCCTTAAGCTTTTTTAGGTGCCCATAAAGATTCAATCTCTTCCAGTGACTTCCCTTTAGTCTCTGGAATCACGCGCCAAGTGAATAGGAACGTAATAAGCGACATGAACCCGAATATCCAGAACGTAATAGCCGGGCCAGCAGAAGCAAGCATCGGAGGAAAGGTCTGAGACACGACATAGTCAGCAGCCCATAGCGCCATGGAAGCTATCGCTGTCGCTATACCGCGAATGCGATTAGGGAAAATCTCAGACATCACGACCCATACAACCGGCCCTAACGATACGGCAAATGCGGCTACGTACAAGAGGATAAAGATTAAGATTAAAGGACCTGATGTATTCCCCGATTGGAAAGCGATACCGATTACAGCCAGACAGACCGTCATAGCCGAAGAGCCAATGAGCAATAATACTTTGCGTCCAACTTTATCAATCAGCCAAATAGCGAGAAAGGTGAATGCAAAGTTAATAAAGCCAACAAGGATGGTCTGTGTTAAGGCAGCATCTGTACCTGCACCTGTCTGCTTGAAAATTTCCGGCGCATAATACATGACCGCATTGATTCCTGTAACCTGCTGAAGGATCGCCAGCCCTACCCCTACAATAAGTGCTAATCGCAAGGTGGGACTAAATAATTCACGGATCGATCCCTTCTTTTGCTTGAACGATTCTTTAATCTCCAATACTTCCTGCTTAGCCATGGTCTGCCCATGAATGCGAACCAATATCGGCAGGGATTCTGCTGCTCTTCCTTGCTTGATCAACCATCTTGGGCTTTCGGGTACAAAGAACAGCAGTACCAGGAACAATATCCCCGGAATAATACCAAATCCGAACATCCACCGCCAAGCAGTAGAAATATCCCAAGCATCATCACCAAGACCGGCAATCCACAAGTTAATGAAATAGACTAGGAAAATCCCAGTAACTGTAGCTAGCTGATTAAGTGCCACTAATCGTCCCCGATATTTGGCCGGCGCGATCTCTGCGTTATACAGCGGGCATAATGTCGAAGTAATACCAATACCGATTCCGCCAATAATACGTGCAATAATATAGCCATTGAACGTATCCGGAATCGCCGAGCCTATTGAGCCGATAATGAATAGAATGGCTGCTGCGATCAATATTTTTTTCCTGCCATATTTATCGCTCAATATGCCAGCGCCTGCAGCACCGAATATACAACCAATAATTAAGCTTGATACCGCCCAGCCTACTTGAATCTCGTTCAAATCGAAGCGTTCTTTCATGAAACCAATCGCGCCCGATACAACAGCTGTATCGAATCCGAATAACAATCCGCCTATTGCGGCTACCATGGACACCAAAGTTACGAACTTCATACTGACTTGTCGTTCACCTTGATTTGCTATTTTTGCGTTCATCTTATGTCCCTTCCGACCTGTTCTGCCTTCCAACGAGTCCGTGTTATTCCTAACAGAAAACTGAGACTAATTGTACCATGTGCGTTATGCGTACAACGGATCAAATCCCTTCACTTATTTGTGTTATGCCAGCATAATATTAACGTCTGCCCCGATACCCATTACTTAGAGGGGGGGACCTAGCATATTTTCTCCTTATAAAAACAAATTAGTCCATGCAGCGCTGCATGGACCCCTATTTATGTAATTGTATCCGGTACTCAGAGGGCGTTACTCCGGTTACCTTTTTAAACACTCGGCTGAAATAGTTAGGGTCCTTATACCCCACCAAATAACAGACTTCCTTCATGCTGAGCTGACTATCCTTCATCCATTCCTTCGCCTTCGCAATGCGTAAACTCGTCACATAATCGATAAAGGTCTCTCCTGTTTGCTGCTTGAATACTTTACTGAAATAATAGGGATTCAAATGAACATGCTCAGCCACATCCTCAAGAGAGAGCTCTTCCTGAAATCCTTCTTGAATAAAACGTACAGCACGATCGACCATATGGTGAGTTCGTTGCTCACGCTCCTCTCGTATTTGTTGGATCGCTACCTTTACGTAGGCTCCTTCATGTGCTGAGGCAAAGCTGGGTAATGACGGAGCCGCATACTCTTCTATTCCAACTTGAGTCCCTATATTCAAATCCTCAAAGGAGCGCATGCTTCCCCATTTATTCTCATAAGCAGACGCAAAGACAGCTTCAAAGTAGGATCGCCTGATGCCCTCTATACTCCCTCCTACTGAACCAACTCCTATACAAATGATAATGCCATACTGTTGCTGGAGAGATTCTATTAGAGCTGGACCGATTGCCGCCACTTGTTTTTTGACCGTATCCCCTATACCTCTCTCCTGCTCGAAGAGGAAAATCACCATATGACTGTGGAGCATAGAGCTGACAACTGCCCCTCCTCTCCACTTGGTCACGTCCTGCGTTACTTTTTTTACAGTCTCATATATCCTCCTCTTCTCCTCCCCTAATTCTGGGAAGGCAAGGACAAGTGCGCAGCCTCTTTCTATAGACAGCTCAAGAATATCAGCAAGCTGCTCCACTTCCAGCTCATTCACCTGATCAGACATGAAGTTCAGCGCAATTTCCGTTTCTGCCAAAGGAAGCAATTGAGAGAGCGTATCCCGAATTGCTAGCTGCTCCTCCCTTTTTCTATGCTCTTGATCAATCTCCATTACAAGCCGCTGCAGCAGCTCTACGATCTGGGTTCGCTTGGCTGGCTTAACGATATATTCTTTCACTCCAAGAGAAAGGGCTTCCTTCGCATACTCGAAGTATTCATAGGCAGTAACCAAGACCATCTTCACATGCGGGTTATGGGCTTTAATTTCCTTGAGCGCCTCCAGACCTTGGATTCCTGGCATTCTAACGTCCATCATAATAATATGGGGATGAAATTGTTCTGCCTTATGGATCGCAATGCGGCCATTCTCTGCATGGCTAATATCAAAAGTATCGGGCATCATTCGAGTAATAATCCACTCAATGCCTTCTCGCTCCAGCGCCTCATCATCAGCTATCAGTAGACGATACATGCCCTCCTCCCTCCTTGTCTGCAGTTGGAATACGCAGGAGAACCGTCGTTCCCTTGCCGGGTTCACTATGAATGCTTATCATATCCTTTTTGCTATAAAACAATTCCAATCTTTTGAATACATTACGTGTACCCAGACCAGTAGAATGCCCGTTTCTGTGGCTTGCTTCACCTCTTGGAGCATTCGTCGAATCGTAATGCAGCAACGACTGTCGAACCTCCTCCGTCATGCCGATTCCATTATCGGATATCTCGATCCATGTCTCATAAGGTTTGCAGGCAATTGCCAGCTTAATGACCGCCCCTGCCTCCATCCCTTCAATTCCGTGCACAAAAATATTTTCCAATATCGGCTGCAGCGTTAGTACAGGGACAAGCACATCCAGCCCCGCTTCCTCAATCTCGGTTTCGAACCGAATGCGCTCACGAAATCGGGCTTGCTGAATAATAAAATATTCTTTGGCCTGCTCAACCTCATCTCTGAGCGTTACCGGGCGATCCAGCTGTCGAAGATTGTACCTGAGCAGATTAGACATGGATACGGTAAGATCACTCGTTCTTTCTGCACCCTCAAGCAAAGCAAGCTTCGCTATTACATTTAGGGAATTAAAAAGAAAATGGGGATTCATCTGATTTTGCAATACTTCCAATTCCAGTTCTTTGACCAAGCGATCCTTCTCCATCCCTTCTTTTTCTGTCTTCATTAGCTTTTTTAAATTTTCCTGCATATGTTCAAGAGCATCCGCTAATATGCGAAACTCATTGTGGGCATTCAGTTTGGGAGGCACAGCTTCCAAATGGCCCTCGGAAATATGCTCAGCCGTTCGTACCAACTGCTTAATCGGTCCAATAATTCGAAGGGATATCCAATAAGCAAACCATACACTGATGATCGTATTGAGAATAAATACAGCTACTCCCCAATTATTCATCACTTTCGTCTGCAGCAGTATTTGTCTATAGAACGGCTGGTAATAGCTTAGCTCTAGATCAATGAGATGATAGGCTTCCTCCTGCATATAAGCAGCTGTGTGCTCCGCCTCAGTATAATAAGCCGCATAAGCCAGTGGCGATGGACTATTCAGGGCCTTTATTATTCCAGCTTCTTGTACCGCGAACGTATCCAACATATTGCGGAAGCTTCGAACGGTGAGTTCACTGGGTGGAATTGTCTTAAGCGCAGATAAGCTAGACTGTAAATCCCTCAGCTTCTCGCTTTGTTCCTCATAAATCTTCAAGCTGCTATCGCTGCGATTCATCAAGTAAACATTGATCGCACGTAAATTATTGTGCATTTGCTCATCGATTTGCTTGAATAATATGACGCGGTCAAGCATTCTATTGTAGCTTTGCTGTACGGTTCTTCCACTCTGAAAGATAAAGAACGATACGCCATTATTCAGAATGAAC
The DNA here is from genome assembly GCF_059383895.1 of Paenibacillus sp. J22P59. NCBI lineage: Bacteria > Bacillati > Bacillota > Bacilli > Caryophanales > Paenibacillaceae > Paenibacillus > Paenibacillus sp. J22P59. Next base: position 214,859 of record NZ_JBXENX010000001.1, on the reverse strand, counting down.
AGCAGCGGGATAACAATCAATAGCATTCTGCGCATATTCATCTGCTGTTCGTACGTGCATGCTTCTGCTCGTTAGCCAGAATCGTAGTGGGAATGAAATGCTGGCCAGAAACCTTGCCTGTCTTAAAAAAATGATCTAATAAGCAGATCGCTGTGGAGCCTATCACTTTCGGCTGCTGCACAATAGATGCTGCAATCTCTCCCCGACCGATGCTTGTTCGAGTTTCTTCCAAATCATCAAATCCATACACTCGCACACCTTCCTTATGTATCGACTTTACTGCTTCTACTATGCCTGCCGCATCTAAAGCGCTCAACCCCACCATCGTTCCGATATTCTCATATTGACTCAGCATCGCCTCAGCCTGTTTTGCAGCTCCAATACGAGAAATGTTGGACGAGCGAACGTCAACAATCTCGAAACCAGCAGCATTTGCAATAATAGAGCGAAACCCCTCCAAGCGAAGCCGTTGATTATCCGCTAATTCACTGCCGATCATCACGCCAATTCTGCCATTTCCGGCTGCATCTCTCACCACTAGCTTTCCCATTTTTCTGCCCGCTTCAAGATTATCAGAGCCAATGTAAGCAAGCCGCCGACTGCTCTCTTCATCGGCATCTACAGTCAATACCGCTATACCTAGATCTATCGCTTTATTAATAAGCAGAGCATAATTTGCATCGGACAGTCCCTGCACCATTATCGCATCCGGCTTCGCCGCTATGGATTTGCCCAGCAGCTTGATTTGGTCTGTGGGATTTATTCGAATTGGCCCCGTGTAATCAATCTTCATTCCTAATGAGTCCGCTGCTTCCTTTGCCCCTTGCTCCATTAATCGCCAGAATGGGTTGTCCAGCTCTTGTGCGATAAGCACCACATGCTTAACGGATTCCGTCTTCGCTGAGCTCTGCTCAATTTGCTGTATCCAATGGTCTACTCTCCTCGTGGAGGAGAACAGCTCGATTAGAAAAAATCCGAAAATAATAACAAGCACAACCAGACCTACTGACCATTTTTTATTCGACATCAACATTCACCCTTCAGCTCAGACATTGGCCCCCCTATTGATCTGGTCTGCTTAAGACGGGAGACAGGTTTAGTATGCAATTAACCGAGTCCACCTATTATCTATTCTTTTCACAAACACCATCGGAGCTGAAAATAAAAAAAGAGCGCCTGCGAATAATCTATTGTCATAGATTATCTGCTGGCGCTCTTCTTCAGGAAGCGTCTTAATTATTGTTAACCAAATAAATCAATTGCACAAGATTGCCTTCTACTCGATAAGTCATGAAGAGCATGTAGAAGCCTTTTTCTTCATTAGAAAGATCTATCGTAAAGGTATCTGGGTTCGCTGCCCATTCATTCACATCAAATATGATTTCTTTGAACGTTTTATTATGCCTCATGCCGGCGGAATAAGGGATAACCTTATTACCGTCTACTCCTTTAACCGCATTCTCCACTGTAACAATCGGACCCTTTACTTCCTTCATTTCAACCATCTGTGGATCAGCGATCAGGTTCGCCAATTTCGTTAAGCCCTTCAGTGGCGAGAAGTCCGTAATCTCACTCCCCGTAACATCCAGAGTAACCAAGTTTTTGGCATGCTCAAGCCCTGCAAGAGATCTCACTCTACGTGAATCACTAGTTAAGCTGGTAAGCTTGAGCATATCTCCCAGTGTCAATTCACCCGTTACGCCCAATGTTTTCATAATCGAATCTTTTAAATAGCTGTCTTGAACAGTAATGACTTGGTTGAAATCAATTTCGACCAACCCTTCGATCGCCTTTTTTAATGCCAGCTCTGCTTCATCTATTTCCCGTTGGGAAGCTTGCTTGTTAGCCAGCACTTCTTCAGCTCTCTTCATGCTCGTTGTGAAGCCTTCCAAGCTTTCTGCGGTATAAATCTCTGAATTAATTGCTTTGGCAGCTTCAAGCGCTGCTGCTAGATCTACGGTATACAGCCTGTCCGCATTGGCAAAATGAAGCTTCGCATCTCCCCATGTCGCATGGTCAGAGCCGTTGCCGTTCCCTCCATCTGTAACGACCAGCTTGAGCTCTTGCGCACCGTTAATATCGACTTCGATAAATTTCTGCGGGTCTCTGGAATTCATTAGACCACTATCAAACCTCTTGTCTCCGTCTACGTATACTTCAAAGGTAACCGAACCGATAGTGCCATACATATGTCGATCAACACCAACGAAGGAAGTGAAATAATCATAGTTTTTGTTGCTGAGATCATACACGATCGTAGAGTTGGAATGCGCTCCAATTCCGCGCTCATAGCTGACCTCACGATTATTCTCGTCCGTTAGCCTTAGCGCTTTCGCACTGATGGCTAGATCCTTCAGCGGTGAAGCATAGCTATTAGTAGTAGACTTCCAATCATAGTCGGTAAGGTACTTGGCGTCCTCCATGTTCACAACGGCTATCGTTCTTGTCTTCGTTGCCGTATTTCCGTCACTATCCGTTACGGTATAGGTAATTGCATATTCCCCTGCTCTATTGAAGTTTACCCGTTCTTCACCTGCTACTCTTACTTGGGAAGTCAAGTCGCCATCTTCAGCATCCGTTGCGGAATAGGTACCGCCCACCTGAATTTCTTGGCCTAACTTAGTTGATCTAGACGGCGGTATAATAAGCTCTGGTGTATTGTTCAAGCTGATAAACTTGGCATCACCGAAGCTTCCATGATCGGAAGCATTCCCATTGCCTGCGTTGTCCACAATAAGCTGTAATTGTTGAACGCCTTTAACCGGAATTCGAACGAGAGCCGCCTCCGTGCCGTATTTCATCAGCCCGCTGTTATAGACCTCTTGTCCGTCAGCTACAATCTTGAATATAATGCTTGAATTGTTCTGCTGCGGGATATTCCGATCGACACCTACATACGTTTCAAAATATTCGTAGTTCGCATTGGCGAGATTATATACGATTTCTGAGTTCGCATGCGTACCGATCCCTTTTGCAAATTCCTTATTTTCACCATTCACCAGCAGCTTAATCGTATCGTTAGTGCTAGATCTATCTTTTCTGACAACATTATAATCCGTTCTTGCTGTTTGCCAATTCAGATCACTCAAATATTGACTAGCACTGTATACAACGATCGTTCTTGTCTTGATTGCCGAATTTCCGTCACGGTCGGTTACCGTGAATTTCACTTGATAAGTACCTGTTTTGTTCGTACGGAAACCGTTCGTTTCGACTTCCATTTGCGAGGTCAAATCCCCGTCCTCTTTATCAAACGCCTGTACATTTTGCCGCACATCAAACTCGCTGCTGAGCTTAATCCATGTCGTCTCTTCTGGTACAGTAATGACAGGCTTGCTCGACTCCTTCGTGAGCTTCGCGTCTGCCCATACGGTGTGATCAGATGAATTTCCATCTTTGCCTGCATCTGTCGTTACAAGCTTGATTTCTTTTGCACCTGTAACAGGAATCTGTACAAATTGATGCTCCGTGCTTGCCAGGAATACATCGCTTGCCCATTTTTTCTCCCCATCTACATATACTTCAAAAGTAGCGGAAGAAGGTTTCCCTTTCATCGCTTGGTCGATGCCGATATAGCTCTCAAAGAAATCATAGCCTTTACCCTCAATCGAATAAATGACCTCAGAATTCGCATGTACGCCTATCCCCTTGGCATAGGTTGCTGGAAGACCTTGTCTAAGTAATGTGATGATTCCACCTGCTGGAGCTTTATCCTTCTGTAGCTGGTTCCACCCGACACTTGCTGATTTCGCTTCCATATCCGACAGATAGGCAAAGTCACTCGTCACCGTAACCTTTGTCGTTTTGGTCTCGGTTGTCTCACCGCTTCTAATTTCATAGACAAGCGTGTAGCTGCCTTTTTTCGTAACGTCAACAGTATTCGATTTCACCACTACTTGACTCGTGATATCTTTACCTTGATAGTTAGTGGCCTTTACATAATTCATTGGATCAAAAGCTTGATGCAGCTTCAGCGTAACTTGGTCTTCAACAGACAGCGCAGGCTTGAACGCCTTAAATTCTACAGGCTTCAGCGCTTGCAGTTTTTTATCGTAGCCCACAATTTTATACGTATAATTTTGCGTAGGATCAATGCCTTTGTCTATGAATTGCTCTGAACCTGTAAAGCCAACTAATTGATTGTTTCGATAGATTTCATAGCCTAATAAATCAGCCTTAAAAGCCTTATCTATGCTAAAGCTCAGCGTATTCGATTTGGCAGTCGCGTTCGCAGTAATACCCGCCGTAATGGCTGCTTTGCCGCCTTCTATGCCTGTTCCTTCATAGTTAATGACCGAGTTATTCAAATACCATAGCGGCTTGGAAGCGGGATACTTCCCAACCTTCTCCCTTGTCTCAGCATTAACAGTGAAGCCATGGCGAGCGAAGAAGCTGCTCAAATCCAAACCTAGCACTTCCGAAGAAAATTCAATTAAATATTGCTGCTTGGAGTTATCACCATTCGGCAAAGATACCTTGCGTTCCCGATATAGACTATTTAGCTCCGCCCAATAGCCGGGATGCGCCAGCTCCAATTGCCAATAGGCTCCTAGCCTTGCGCTGAGCGACTGCTGATCCATCGCCACTTTATTTTCTTCAATCACATAGTTATAAATCTCTTCGAACGGTATCCGATTATCCATAGAATCATAGGCAATCGACATGAGCATAGCTACCATGTTATTCGTAATTTCGCCATATTCCCGCTCGCCAACAGCCATCCGATGCCCGATCTCATGAGTCAAGCCCCAGCCTGGATATACTTTACTGAAATCCTCTAGCATCAACCCTACTTCTCCACGCTGGATACCCGTATGGTCACCCGCTGCATACATGAAGCCGTATGGCTGCATCAATCTTACATTTTCTCGGATAAGCTTAGGATCATGCTGCTCACTTCGTCCATCCAGACCATAGAAATCAAAGTTTTTGTCTATCCAGTAGTCATAGCCGGTCAAAGTATCCATTGGGCTCAGACCTTGTGTAATAAACTTGTTGTAGGCATCCGTAGCCGTTCCCGTAAAGATAATCCGGTCGCTGACCATCTCGACCACGTCTATTAATTGGCGATCTCGAATGTTCGGGTGCGCCGCCTTGTCCTGGTCTACTCTTTGTTTATAGGCAGTCAAAAAGGCTTTGAATTGCTCGGGGTCCGTATTCTTCGTCATAAAAGGAATTTTCTCGACGCCTTCGAAACGAATACGAGGGGCTTTTCCTTGCTCTTCAGACGTATAGGGATTGACGATATATACCGTTCCGCCTTTCGTCACTTCATTCGAATAAGCGCTGTTGGTTGGAATTTCAGGTACTGTAATCGTGTTTTTACCCGGACGCAATTGTACGCCTCTTGCCCAGCTCGACCAAGAGCCCTCCTGTTGCGAGAATACTAGAGAAGGCACTTTCGCAGCAGACTCCACATCTACATAGACATTAATTTGATCGCCTGGCATAGCCACGAATCCGGTAGATTGATTGTTAGTTCCAAAGCCGAATCGTAGATTTTGCTGCGCATGCTTCTTCATATCCCCATGCTGCTCGGCTTGAATAGTCATCCCTTCCATATTGATTTCGCCACTAACGATCTTTTTAGCCAATTCTATTTGCTCTCTTAATAGAGAATATAGCGGATGGGCTTTCGCCGCGTCCTCAAGCGCTGCAATTGTTGCTGTACTATTATAAGCTGGTGTAACAGCACTCATCGTTCCATCTGTGAACAGGTTGTCTACCTGATCACTGACCGGATCTTCTTTGTACAAGGCAAATTCCGCTGCACTCGCCCAATCCTGATTCGCTTGCTTGAATACGAATTTCAATCTTTTAAAGGCAGTTGGCGCGAATTGAATCGCCACAATATCTCCCGTTGAGCCTTTATATTCACCAGTAGAAACGAGAGTAAAGTTGTCACCTTCATCCGTAGCTGAGCTGTAAATATCAAATTGCTGAGCGAAGCCTTTCCCTTTGGCACTGGATTGCCTAGCTGCATAGATAACGCGATTCAGGATCGTCTCCTCATTCAATTGGATAACGACTTCGTTCGTAAAGCTGGCAGAGTTAGGCTTGCCCGTTTCCCAATGGGTATCCATATTTCCATCAATAGCCTTATTTATTGCAGAGTTTGGATAGTTCCCGCCATTGCTTTTGATTGATTTAATATTCGTAGTGTTCATTTTGAATACTTCATTGTACGCTTGGAGAATTTCTTTGCCATATAAATCAAAAGGAGCTACAGAGGCTGCGCTTGTTGCACGAGCTTGGCTTACCAATACGTTTTTCGCTCCATTTGCTTGATGCAGCTCACTTGCTAACACATAACCTGTCTCACTGGAAAAACTGATTAGCATCGCTGCTGATGTGGCGATCGCAATCATTTTCTTCATACTTTTCTGCCCCCTGATGAATGATAATTCCAAACCACTGACTTAAAATAGGCGCAAAAAAACTACTCCATAAGAGTAGCCTGATTGTGAATAAAGCTGCATAGAAAAAAGACTCCATTACCTCAGCAGCTTTAAAAAACAAAAAGCGTCATACACTCTTTGGCAGCTGGCTGACATCGTTTTGCAACCTTAGTCCCTTTAGCTTTGCGTCCCTACATTTCCATAGGTTTGCCTATTCAGTTTGGAATACAAACAAACAATACCATAGTTTTATGTATACTGACATGAATATTTAGTAGCATATCCAAATAGGTATTTCAGATTATATTCAATAATTATTCAATAAACTATAATAAATATTACCATTAAATTAATGAATACTTCCAATTTATATAAAAAGATTATAAATCATTAATGTGCGTAACCAGGTTGCGCCCATTTTCTTTGGAGGCATAGAGTGCTTGATCTGCTTTCTTCACGAGCGTTGCGTCAGAATCTATAGGGGTAACGGTAGCTATGCCTATACTCACTGTCAGCTTCCCTGTTTCCCATCTAGAATCCGCTACTGCATGCCGTAAGTTGTCAGCTATCGCCTTTGACTCTTCTATATCTGTGCCAGACAGGATAAGGACAAATTCTTCTCCACCATACCTGGCCGCCACATCCTCTTGACGAGCATGGGACTGTAAGATTTGCGCCAATTTTTCCAGAACCTGATCGCCTGTCTGATGGCCCCATGTATCATTCACATGCTTGAAGTGGTCAATATCTACTATAAACAGAGAAAATGGCGTCTGTTCATCTCTATATTTCGCTATTTGTTCTTCCAGTTTCTCTTGAAAAAATCTTCGATTCTTCAGTCCCGTGAGCTTATCTGTTATAGATAAGTTCACGAGAATCGCATTAATTTCCATCAATTCAGCTTGCTTCTGCTCAATCTCCATATGAATTTGTTTCAGCTTCTCAAGTGCTTGATCTTTTTCCCAATAAGCTTCTTCAATTTGTTTCTTTGCAGCCCGAAGCTCCAGCTCATAGTCCATTCGTTTGCCCATTTGGACCAATACACAATCAATCATCTCTATACCGTTATTCTCATACCTTCGCCCATTCACGATAAAAGGAATCGCTTCTCCTTTATGATCCTTCAAGCTTAGAAGCATCTCTTCTACATGCCCATTAAGCTGTATGTACGGATAAAAGTAAGAATGAAAAATAAGCTTATTTGCCGTAGACATAATAGATTCCAAATGCTTATGCACCAGGTCCTCCCGATGATATCCCATCTTATCAAGAAAAGTTTGATTCACAATCGTGATCATTCCTTCATGTGTAATAGAGATAAATCCACATGGCGCATAGTTCAGCCGTTCATTCATTCGCATAAATCCTTTCACAGATTCTAATCTAGCTCATTTCAATAAAGATACTCATTGATGGAACTTATCGTTTCTTCCGGATGGCTGATATGAGGGTAATGCCCCTTTGCCTTCATTAGCTGCAACGTGCTGCCTGGCATATGCTGATGCAAATAATGCCCTACCTCTAGAGGAACGACACTATCGTCCGAGCATTGCATAATAAGTGTTGGAATAGTCGCTTTAGGCAAATCCACCCGATGATCGGACAAGAATGTCACTTCTGCAAATTCTCTTGCAATGACAGGATCTGCGGAGCTAAAGGTTTTCTCCAATTGCTTCGACAATTGAGGAAGCTCTGGATTATTCATCGCCAGTGGTGCCATGAAGCTAGCCCATCCAGCAAAATTCATCTCCATCATATCCAGCAGCTCTGTAATATCGCTTTTATCGAAGCCGCCGACATAACCATCATCATTCAAATATCGTGGAGATGGTCCGATCATAATCAATCTATCGAAATAATCAGGCCGCTCGATTGAGGCAAGCAATCCGATCATAGAACTAACAGAATGCCCTATAAAGATTACATTGGTAAGCTCTAATGATTCTATAACATCTAAGAGATCCTGCTTATAGCCGTGCAGTGTACGATATCTCTCCGTCGTATACGCCGTTAAATCTGACTCTCCTGATCCAACATAATCAAATAAAACGATTTTATATTTTCCCTCAAAGGCAGGAAGGATGAACTGCCACATGCTTTGATCACAGCCAAATCCATGGGCAAATAAAAGCGTGCGTTCTCCTGATCCAAACACCTTAACATTATTCCGAGCTGCAATCATCTATAACTCTCCTTCTCTATGAGGTTCTCTTCATTCTGAAGGGGCAACATGGAAATATCAAGTCTTATTCTCATTATGCTTCTTCAATAAGCTTTCGATGTTTACTCCATTTATAACTAGACTGCTAATATTACAATTCTCCAGCTTAACGTTCGTTAAATTACAATCGGAGAACAGGCCTTGTTGTAAATTGCAATTTGAGAATTGTATCGGAGTTTCATTATGCCTTACTTCCGGTTGGTTGGGATTACCATATCCAATGTTACTAAAATGTGCGCCGCCCCATTGTGCACCATGAATACCAAGCTCACTCAAATTAGCATCTGAAATTTTCAGCCCCGTCAAATTCACATCATTCATTGTCATGCCGCTAAAGTCACAGCATTCAACCGTCAGTTGCGCTGCACGGGTATATTTAAAGCTTGAAGCAGTCACATCAGAATTCATGATCGTCAGTTTTTCCTTCTCATGTTCTACTTTCATTTCTGCTACCTCCCATATGTAGGAACTATTCTTCCTTCCACTTTAGTATAGCATTGCCAGTCTGTCCACCCGCAGGTTGTCAAAGTAAAAACTCCGCCCCATTAGGGTCGGAGTTTTTGGTCTAATTTCTTTCAAATGCTAGAGCCTATTATTTTGTACCAGCAGCATAAGTCATGCCGCTTAGAATCTCATACGACAACGCAATATTATTCCGATTAATATTGATGTTCTCTGGCGTAAATTCGTGAGCAGTAAGCAAATAATAACAAGCTAATCCAACTTGCAGGTTTTGTTTAAGCGCTTGCAGCGTACTTAGGATGCCTTCTTGCCCATAGCCTGCTTTCCAGCGGAATTGCAAGTTTTTCCCCTCATCTTCTTGCTGCACATCTACAAAAAACGATGAAGTATTAGAGCTTGGACGTGAGAACTGGCCTAAAAAAGCATAGTCGTTGATGAAGCTATCCTCTTCGTAGCCGCTATTCGTATTGGATTTCAAGAAACCATCCAGTGCTCTGACCATTTCGGAGACAGCCGGTGCCTCTAAATTGCCAGGCTTGGCATTAGGATTGGCAGCACTATAAAATGTAGTAGCGATATACTGCAGCAGCTTCTCTTGATTTTGCTCTCTTAATACTTCAAGCGAAAGGCAAAGCAGGCCCGCCAGCTCCATATGATGACGAATCAGAATGGAAGCGCTATACAAATCCCCGCTATTTACTAAAACGATAATAGACTCTTCAAGATTTCTCATTTTGACAATACAGCCTTGGCTTAGCCCATGAATCCAGCAATTTATATCTTCAGGCTCAGCAATCAGAAGTGCATTCTGATCATTCTGTGACTGGCTATCATTCTGCCACAGGCGGCTCGGTTCAAAATAATGATTTAACTCTATATGATTGTAATGTTCTCGAATTCGATCAATATCCGTTGCTAGCTTGTTTTCTGCAATCGTTAGTTTTGGGATTTCTGAAAATTTCATATATGCCCTCCTGAGTAATCATCTATTTCGTAGGAACGATCTACCGAATTATCATATCACAATTATGGAAAAAAGTAGTCCCCCTTTCCATACTTTTGACAAGACTAAATTACTGCCTGTACCCGATGCTTTAACACCATTTCCGCTAAATTTCATTATTATCGTACTTTAATCACAAAGGGGACGGTCAAAACCTCACCCCCATATTGAAATTGCCCCCATAGCTTGTATAAGCCAGCCTTCGGAAATACCGTATGAAACATTGCATTGCTGTCTGAACTCATACTGTCCATGGCATGCACATGTACGTATTCCTTCGCTTCTGCATCTATAATCACACAATGTCCGCTCGTTCCTAGGAAAGGCTCTAGCTGAACGGCTTGACCCGTAGTTGCATCGCGATATTCCATATTCAGCATGGCCATCCCCCCGGCACGCAGCTCCTTCAGGCTCGGAGTTATGGATAAGGTAAATGCAAGCCCTCCTACTATTTTTGTATATGTCTCCTCTGCCACAAGCGGCATAAATGTCTGTGATGGCGCACGCTCCGCTAACAGCCACTGCTTATGAACCGTAACCCCTTGCCGATCCGGAACAATTTCAGTTACAAACAAGAAGTCCTCTTCAGGAGGCAGCGAAAGCTCCGTCCGAAAAACGCCTTTCCCTTCATATACTGGATGCACATGAGCAAAAAATTGCAAGTCTCGGCTTACGATTATAAGATGCATAAGCTTGGTCATCTCTTCGGTGAATATCTCTACAGGCTTCCCTCTAGGGTCAAGCACCCTTAGTATAAACGCCGAACGTCCATCCCCATCTGGCACATCCTCAATCTTCACAACATAACCTCGATCAGATATTTCTGCATTCGCGTCCTTCTGTATATAGGCGAGCAGCCCTCTCGTCGGCGGTTGAATATCTTTATTATACATTGGCGGCAGCGAGCAAGATGCCAGCAGAATCACGCTAGCGATAAGCAGCAGAGCAGCCTTGTACAATCTATATGTTGCTCTCATCCGTATTCCTCCGCGGGGGAGAGATAGCTAGCAAGCTAAGCGCAATAGAGACAAGAGCAGATTGGACAATAGATCCCGTCCAAACTTCAATTTCCCAGCCAATTTCCACCGTTTGCTGCATCCACCCATAATAGAGACTCCATAGTACGATTGGGATTGCCGCTGCAATGAAGCGATAAGCCCATATCCTGCCGGCATAAGGACGTAACCAGCGATACAGGCAGTCTCCAATCAAGCCCGCTGCTGCTGCGATTACAATAATAGGATAATGTCGAAATCCATCCAACGAGCTGTTCAATACGGTAATGATCACGAAAAATATCATCATAGTTCCAGAGGGAAGCGTCCAGCGTTTCATAAGCAATAGCAATGGAAGCATGAACTGTATCGTATTGATCAGAATATAACTTAGTCCTCGATATTCATTATTCGTAGCAATAAGCTGAAGACCATATTCATTCTGCATCCATTCGATATTCTCGCGGGAAGGCAGGTTGTAATGAAACGTCCACGCGTAGATGAGAAAAAAACCGGAGGCTGCCGCAGCAAGCGTTAACGATAAAAAGGCAGGAAAGAAGCGTCTCCAGCTTATTGACTGTGAATCCTCATGCTTGTATGCAGCTTGATACGGGCTCGATAACAGAAGAAGTGCGCCAATGAGAAGCAGCAGGTGCGGCGGGCTTAGAAGAGCTGCTGTATCCTTCTCAATTCCAAACAGGCTATGCCAGGTCATGTCGAGCAATCCTCCGACCAGGAAGATAATCACACCTGTAACGCCGAGCTTATAGCCAGTAGGAATGGATGCCTTCCAAGCTCCGCCAAATCTTTTTCTATTATTATAAACCAGATATACAATCCAGCTTGATGAGGCTAGGAAGCCTGCATATAAGATGGCATGCCAAGGCGTGAAAAACGTCTCCAGTACTTCATGGCGATGAGCATAGCCATCAACGAATATGCCTAGCAGCAGCCAAGCCCCGAACAAAATAGTTATATAGTGCTGACCTAGCGTTGCATGCCGTGAATTCTCTGCTTCTCCCATAATCGTAATTCGCGTATTCATCATGTCAATGCTCCCATCCGCAAAACAAGAATGGATGCTACTCTCCCTTCGCGTATTACGAACTCCAAAATAAGCTCATTCTCCTTATCGGCATAGCCCAGTACTTGAAAACCGTCTTGCTGTCGCTCCAGAGCATGCTCTCCGTATTGCTTCATTATTAAATTCTGCTCTGCGCCAATGCCTATCCCTTTCGCTGTCTCCTGTCCTGCCTTAATCGAATAACCTTGTAATTCGCTGCCTCGGAACGTATATTGATAATCTTCATAATCGAGCACCTTCTCCCCTTTGTCTGTCGTTGCTTCCATAACAGGCTCGCCCCGCTCTTGTCGAACCTCCTTCGCTGTTATCTCAAGTGTCCTTAGGCCACCCTTTTCTGCACCTAAATCCGTACTCTGCGTATGAACGTATACATCCGTTGGAACAATAGCGTCGTTATTGCTGCAGGCCCCCAGCATTAAAGCAACCCCTATGATGACCATGATCCATCTTAGCTTCATCCTTCTCTCCCCTTTTCCTTTTATTTCTCTCCTATCTCTCACTATTGGCTTGATCTATCAAAAAGGTTCAAAAAAGGAAATCCTGATACGTTAATTCTTAATATAAGAAGCCACCCCTTTTATGGAGTGGCTTCTTATAATCTCATAGTCAGGGTGCGAACCCCTCCTGGCTCAAATAAACTTGCTCCTCAGAAAATACTCGAATAAATCTATCATATATCTCACGGTAAGCGGATGGCTCATACCATTCCTCAAGATTAAGCTGCTTATATAATGAATGAATGCCCAGGCTATTGGTCCTTCGGCCTCCGCTGCCATCTCCATTATAATAATCGTCGATACAGACCCGATCGACCCATTGCTTTAATTTTGCAGGGAAATCAAGGCTGCTCGGCAATATCGGAGCAATCGTTGCTTGGACAGGGACACCAGCCTCCGCCAGTTGCTGCAAAGCTTTGAATCTCGCCTGAATGGGCGGCGCATATGGCGTGAAATGCTTGCGTATATCATCCCGATCCGTTTCCACCGTCATGCTTACTCGAACCCTGTCCTTGAAGAGCAGCAATACATCAATATCGCGAACAACAAGAGGGCTTCGGGTTTGGACAAGCAAGAAATTAGGAGGGTCCTCCAACATAACCTCCAGCAGGGATCTCGTTATTTGTTCCCGATGCTCAATAGGCTGATAGGGATCTGTACTGGATGACATGAATATCGTCATTTCCCCTTTCGCCTTGGACCTTCGAAGCTCTTTGCGGAGCAAATCCGCTGCATCCTGCTTAATATCTACCCAAGTTCCCCACTCCGCCTTGCGGAATATAGAGACCGGCATACGGCGAACATAACAATACGAGCATCCGAAGGAACAGCCCGTATAGGGATTCAGGGAATGACTGTATCCGGCAAGATAACCAGTCCCTTTATTCAACAATGTTTTCGGAAGCTTATAAGTAAATTCTGTAGTCATGATGCGCTCTCCTATTCCATCACAATGATGCGCTTCGCTCCAAATCCAACAGCTGTGTTTTCATTCCTAATCCGCCTCGATAGCCTGTGAGCGAACCATTCTTGCCAATGACTCGATGGCAGGGCACCGTAATGAGAACAGGATTAGCTCCTATAGCTGTTCCAACTGCGCGTACAGCGGCGGGCTTTTGAATTCGATCGGCAATAGCTGAGTAGGATAGGGTCTGTCCATAAGGAATCTCACAAAGCGCGTTCCACACCGCAAGCTGGAACGCGCTTCCCTTCCAATCGAACGATATTGTAAATGCCCGCAGCCGTCCATCCAAATAATCGATCATTTCAACGATATAAGGGCTCAGCTTCTCATCATCCTGAATGAAGCTTACATTCGTGAATCTCCTGTTAGCCCACTCGAATAATTCCTCGAACGGCTTATGCTGTGATCCTACGTAACATAAGCCTTGTTCCGTTGCGGCAAGATGCAGTGTCCATTGTCCATGGACAAGCAATGTCCAATAGATAACTTCACTCGTACTCGTTCCCATTGTATTCCCTCTCCTCCTTTGTTGCATGTATAAGTAATCGACGATAATCTGTAGGTGTGCAGCCAGTCTGCTGCTTGAACAAGGTTATAAAATAAGAGGAGTTAGGGATGCCTACTGATAATGCAATCTCCCCAACCGTTCTTTCTGTATGAGTCAACTGCTGCTCGGCAGCCTTTATTCTCGTCTGCTGAATATAAGCCATAGGGGTAAGACCATTAATTCGTTTGAACGTGCGCTGGAGATGATAGGGACTACCATGACAATGCTCTGCCAATGTGTTGAGCGTCAACGGTTCATTATAGTGCTTGTCTATATAATCAGCTATGAATGCAGCCCATTCTTTATCTGGCATGCGCTCGCCCGTTGGTTTGCAACGTTTGCAAGGACGGAACTGTGCGGATAGTGCTTGCTCTGCATCGCTAAATATCCGTATATTTCCTTTATTCGGCGGTTTAGATTTGCAAGAGGGCCTGCAAAAAATCCCCGTCGTTTTTACCGCGTAGAAAAATCTGGAATTATAAGAGGCATCATTGCTTATAATGGCTTTCCACATCTCTTCTGTCATCCGAATCTCATCGTTGCTTCTATGCCTATCCTGATTCATCCTCTTCACCCCCCCCTCACAGTATACCCTTGGCATCGATACTCTGTAAGCTTTTTCGAATGGAAGAGCAAGATATCGAAATCACGATTAATCATTCTATGGTACAACTAATAGTATATCTGTAACTAACGAAATGGAGGATATGTGACCCGTGACCCAGCATGTACAAAAAATACATCTGCCTGTGCCCAAAGAGTTCCGATTCGCTGCGAATCGCAATTATATGGCTAATACCGCTAATGAATGCATGTACCGAATCAAAAAGGATCGAATCTACAAAGCCTTGTCCATCGAGCAAAACATAATTGTAATTGAAGTAAGCGAGGATGCTGGCGGGGATATTATCATTCGTTATGCGCAGCCCTTGTCAGCCACCAAACAATCGGTTCGAGCCGAAATCATCTCATATGTCCGGGATTGGTTCGACCTCGACAATGATTTGCGTCCCTTCTACCTCTTAGCTGAGTCCGATACGCTGCTGGGGCAAGCGGTGGATTCGTTTTATGGTCTTCGCAATATAGGCATTCCTGATTTATTCGAGGCGATCTGCTGGGGAATCCTCGGACAGCAAATCAACCTCTCCTTTGCCTATACATTGAAGAGGCGTTTCGTCGAAAGCTACGGACAGGAGGTAGAGGAGCAAGGCGAACGTTATTGGCTGTTTCCTACACCGCATGCTATCGCATGTGCAACAGTCGAAGATCTAAGAGCGCTCCAAATTACTGTGAAGAAATGCGAATATATAATTGGTGTAGCAAAGCTTATGGTAGAAGGAAGTCTTACCAAAGCGTCATTGTTGCATGTAGGCAATGCTAAACAAGCTGAGAAAATGCTTGTTGGCATTCGTGGAATCGGACCTTGGACAGCTAACTATGTACTCATGCGCTGCCTTCGATTTCCTTCCGCTTTTCCGATAGATGATGTCGGGCTGCATAATGCGATCAAGCATCTAACGGGTGCTGAGATGAAGCCTACCAAAGCGGAAATTTTAAAGCTATCCTCGAACTGGGCCAACTGGGAATCGTATGCCACCTTTTATTTATGGCGATTCCTGTATTAAACTTACTTGACTTGATCCAAGAACTATTCTGCTTGAAGCGATTGAACATAATGGCTTAGACGGTCTTTGAGAGCTACTAATTCTTTTTTATGACTGGGCTTTAACGTAGCTTCTGCTCCTTCAATCGCTTCCGGCACATAATACGCTTCATAGATTAAAGGAATAAGCCCTTCGATCTCTGTCATCAATGTGGCATATTTCAATTGATCGGCTTCAGTGAACTGCTTATTCTTGCTATAGCTTGTCATGATGCTGTCTGTGATGTCGAGCATACTTGCAGCCATTGACTCTAATACAAAGGTCGAGGTAGCTTCATCCACGATTTCGGAATAGGCCTGAATAGCAGTAAGCCTGATCGTTACATCCTGCAGATGATCTATCGTTAGTTTATCCGTTTGATTAGACAATATAGAATCGGAATCTAATTGGTATTCACTAATTATTCTAAATAGTGAACTGCCTACTATACCCTCTAGTTTCATTTTCGTTCCATGGTTCACTTTGACCTGATGACTATACAGCACAACAGAACAAATAAAAACAACAAAAATAACCGTTAGCAGGCTGAAATAACGCTTCATTTGCATCCCCCAATTTAACATCCAAGTCATTAATTATTTTCCTGTAATCACTACTATATAAAGACGCTTCAAAGGATAAAAAGGTTGTGTTCTTCTCGGTATAAGCAAAACAGGCTTAGGATAAGGGCCTCTTCGCCTCTTATCCTAAGCCTGTTTTTGTATTGCTTTTATTTATGCTCCGACAGCCACGTAGCAAGTGAGGCTATCTCATCTTGGCTCAGTGTGTTCTTGAAGGCAGGCATTCCGCCTTTACCATTCGTAATAAGGGTAGTAAGCTCTTCTTTGCTATACTTTGCTCCTACCTTTTCCAGGTTAGGGCCGACGCCGCCCTTAAGGTCAACCGCATGGCAGGCAATACAGTTTTGCTTGTAGACCGCTTCCGCATTCGCAGATACCGCCCCTCCACCGCCCGCTTCTCCGGTTGTAGTTGGCTCTTGTGTATTACTTGGTGGTGTTGTACTGCCAGTATTGCCCTCATTGTTCGTATTCTTCCCGCCACATGCTGACACAAGTAACGATAGTACCGCCACAATTAGGACGGCATACAGACTAAATTTAAGCTTCACCTTAAACTCCTCCTTTATGATATCTCTTTCTGGATGAATGTAGCTTCCCCCAAACTTACAAGAACATTCAAAAGAAATACAAATGAAACCAGCTTGTGGAATAAGAGCAGAAGGAATGGTTATCCTAACCTTATCCAATCGGCCGGATGACAGTGAATTGACGGAGGATAACATGAACATAAATAGTGATCTAATCAAACATTTGAACGAGCTAAGAAAACGCCTAATTATCGTAATCGGCTGCTTCGTCGTTACGTTAAGTGGCGGCCTATATCTCTCGCCGCAAATTTTATTGTATATCAAGAGCCAGCCCGCAGCCGTTCCAATCGAATGGAATGTATTCGGCTTCACAGACGGGCTCTTCATCTATCTCCGCTGTGCCTTCTTATTTGCCATCTTGTTCACGCTGCCTGTCCTGCTCTATCAGGCATGGGCTTTCATAAGGCCTGGCTTGACAGACTCGGAGGCCAAAGGCACATTAGCTTATGTTCCAATCTCTTTCTTGCTGTTCCTAATCGGAACGTCCTTCAGCTATTTTCTCGTCTTCCCTATGATGATCCGATTCATGAACACAATGAATCAGAGCATCGGAGCTGTCGAGACCTATGGGATTGACCGTTACTTCTCCTTTATGTTCAATGTGGTTCTGCCGCTTGGCATTGCATTCGAGATGCCGTTGATCATTTTATTCCTGACTCGACTCGGATTCTTAACGCCAGAGAGGCTTCGCCATACCCGGAAATACGCTTATGTAGCGCTTGCTGTTATAGGCTCTTGTATTTCCCCGCCTGATTTCGTCTCTCACTTGTCTGTCACCATTCCGTTGTTAGCTTTATTCGAAATAAGTGTCCTCATAGCTATGAGGTATTACAAACGCCGCATTCAACCGGTATTATCAACAAATAGTTAGAAAAAGGAGAATGTCAACATGCTAAATAACATTGGTGTCTCAGGGCTCGTTATCGTCTTATTGATTGCGCTCATCGTATTCGGACCTTCTAAGCTGCCTCAGTTAGGAAGAGCCTTCGGAGATACGCTAAGAGAATTCCGCAGCTCGACTAAAGGTATTATGGAAGAAGAGCATACGACCGTGACCGTGAAGGAAGAAGAACCTAAGAAGCTGCTGTAAGCCCCGCTTATCCATTGTTCGAAAGAATAAGGACCGTATCCTCGAAGCATCAGGATACGGTCCTTATTCGTTTGTTTATTTGCCAGTCAGGTTAGACGAGCAACCCATTCTTTTTCGTATAGGTGATTATCCCTTCCGCTGCTCGGTAAGCTAACGCGCCTACCGTCCCAGTCGGATTATAACCCGAATTTTGCGGGAATGAGCTGGCACCTACAACAAAGAGATTGTCCACATCCCACATTTGCGAATAGTTGTTCACGGCCGAGTTATCCGGGCTATCGCCCATAATAACTCCTCCCGTATTGTGAGTTGACTGATACGTCATAATATCGTACGGCCCGATTTCTTTGGCATAATCGACATGGCTTGCGCCCATTTCCTTGAGAATTTCGCCGCTCTTCTTGGCAAGATATAATGCGAGCTCACGATCCTGCTCTTCGAAGTCGAATGTGATACGGAGCAGAGGGTCACCGAACGCATCTTTATAAGTCTGATCGAGGTCTAGGTAATGATGCTTGAATGACATTGAAGAGCCTTGCCCGCCGACGGATAAGGTCCGATTGGCATATTTGATAGACTTCTCCTTGAATTCAGCTCCCCACGTTGCGGTACCAGATGGAACCGGGTTATTCTGAATCGGCCTTTGACCCGTCTGTGAGATAGAGATCGAACCGCCATGTAAAAACTTCAGGTCCGAATGATCAAAGTTATCGCCATTATAATCATCCAGATTGACACCAAGTGCTCCCGCACCTGCGAAATTGTTAAATTCCTTATCATCGAAGAAACCAGCCGCATTTCCTTTAATGACCTGATAAGCATAGTTTTTACCGATGACACCTGTTCCATCACTTGGGTTATAAGGCTTCCCAATGTCCGACATTAGTAATAACCGCACGTTATTGAAAACATAGCTCGTCATAACTACAATATCTGCCGGCTGCTCAATTTCCTCGCCAGTCGTCACATCGGTGTAGAGCACCCCAGTTGCCTTATTCCCGTTATGTAAAATGCGACGGACCTGTGAATGGGTCCGAATCTCAAATTTACCCGTTTGCTTGGCAACAGGAATAACCGTAACGACTGGATCCGCCTTGGCTCCATATTCACAGCCGAATCGCTCGCAATACCCGCAATATTGGCAAGCGGCGCGGGATATGCCGTCTGGATTCGTATACGTATCCGTCAAATTCGCTGATGGCATCATGTAGGGATTCAGCTTCATTTTTTTAGCGGCATCAATAAAGAGCTGCATAGAAGGCGTCTTCTTCATAGGAGGCACCGGGTAGGCACTAGATCTTTTTCCGCCAAGCGGATTATCCTCGCCAGCTATGCCCGCCATTTTCTCGAACTTGTCATAATAGGGCTCTAACTGGTCATAGGTAATACCCCAATCCTGAATCGACATGCCGTCAGGAATTTTCTTTTTGCCGTAGCGCTCAATCGTTTGGCTGCGGATTTGAAAGTCATAAGGGAGAAACCGAAACGTCTGTCCGTTCCAATGGACACCTGAGCCGCCTAATCCATCACCAATTAAGAAGGAACCATATTGACGCATAGGCAAAGCGCGTATTTTCTCATTGCTTCGAAAGCTTATCGTTTCTTTGGATAAATCCTGCATCAAATCATAACGAAGCGCATAACGCAGCTCATCATGCACCATGAAATAATCCTCTGTCTTACGCTCTTTGCCCTTCTCCAAACCAACGACATTCAGCCCGCTTCGAGTCAACTCAGCTGCAATAATGCCCCCAGCCCATCCAACCCCTACGATAACAACATCTGTTTTCGGCAGTTTCTTTGCCATAACTATTCCTCCTATTTGTGCTAATGTCCCGCCATATGCTGTTGAAGGCTGCTTGGAGGCATTTTCGTAAATTCTTTGTCGATAATAGTGGCATAGCTCATCTGGTTGCCAGGATAATTACGCATCGACCAGCCATTCATATTCGCATTGCCGCCATATAAAGGATCGCTGTAGACCCCTTCGAGCGTATTGCTGCGCAAAATTCGGAAGAAACCGCTCGCAGACACCGTTGTTAGCTTCACTTCATCAGACTCAAAGGCTTTCAGTACTTGATCCTGCTCCTCCCCGCTAAGCTCAACGAACCCTTTCTTTAGCTTCACTTGGCTGTAGTTTTCAATTTCACGAAGAGCAATCTCATACATCTCTCTGCGCTTCAATCGGCCTTGGTAACCTTGAACCTTCTCACCTGTATAGAACGGTGGTGACATATAGTCTCTTGCATTGAAGCCCCATTCCCCCGCCAGCTGATGATCGATGAAAAATGCGACTCCAAGCTCCTTCGCGCCTGGACCTTGATCGTCTTTTGGAAAAATCCGCTCAGTTGCAGCTTCAACAATCGCAAATTGCTGCTGATTGAAGAACATTAACGCTTGGTTGTAATTAACTGCAGCCTCGGTTTGTGGCGTAGTAGGTGCAGGCGCAGTTTCCTTGCCCTTGCCTTTGATCAAAGTGCCGATTGCCCCTCCTAATACAACACCGCCAAGAGCAAAACCAGTATTGACAAGAAATTGTCTGCGCGAAGGCTCTTTTACATTACTGTTCACACCATCGTTCTGTGGTTCTTTTTTATCCATCGGCTTGGTCTCCCTTCCTATCATTCCCGTTTATTATTTTCCATCAATTAATGATTATACATTTGCGCGAAAAAGGTGATTCTAAGGAGGAACTTATCGAACGGAGGATGATCATGAAAATTCAACAATTATGCTCCTATGCCTTAATAGTCGGAAGCCTTGTCGGATTAACCGCTTGTGCAAACAACGCCACCAAAGATCAGATGGAAGCCAAGTCCTTAACCTACTCTGATCCTTATCATGTCCAAAATCGTACAAAAATGACCACAAACACCAATGCCATTATTCCAAGCGTTGATCGTATCAAGACGAATACGACGAATGAGCATGGCGGCACCAGCTACGGACTTGGCAGCTCCGTATATAGCCTAATTGGCAGCTCCAGCTTGCATAGCAATGGCTTCACGTCGCATCTGGAATCTCGTCTAAGCAGCGCTGGAATCAATGGCGTATCTGTTTTCGTCTTTGACGATCAGGTCATCATCGCGTCCGACAAACAAGAGCTGACCGGATCGCAATATGATCCCTTGCAGCAGAAGCTGCTGAGCAGTACGGAAGGTCTCTCTGCCAAGGGACGAGATCCTGGTCATAAGGTCGGCACCTACGGAACGATGAATGGCTCTGACAATAACCTAAGCAAAGCTGCCAAGCACATTCAAGAGGTGATGGGCAATCAAGTCCATGTTGTTGCTTTGAATAACCCCGCTGCTGTACAAACCATCAAGAAGCTGCGCGAAGGATCAAGCAACGCGACTCCAAGGCAAAAAGCAGCCGACCTAAGGAAACTGCTGGAACTGGCTGAGAACAAGAAATAGTTATTGTCAGCACTATCGTTGAAAAAAAGAAGACTGTTCATTCTGATTGAATGAACAGTCTTCTTTTAGAAGCGACGGACGAATAAATCGGGCTTCCACTTCATTTTGTAAGCGCAAAAACAGATCTCAATACAATAAGAGTGTGCTAGTGAGGTCTGTTTCATTTTCCATCATCCATTATTGTACTGAAGCATACTATTATTTCAAATTTCGCTATTCAACTAATTGAGCTTTCTTCCTAGCTACTTCAGCTTTGATCTGCTCGAATAGCTCTTCCTCATTCATTCCTGTAATCTTGTCATTTATCGGAATTTTCAAATCCCCGAAACTAAATATCGCTCTATCTCCTTTTACATTTACATCTTCTGCAGTGACATCTAAATTATATTTCAACGTGACTGCCCTGCTGCCATCCAGCTCAATGTGGTTAGGAAGAACGGATGGACCATATAAATCGGAAAAATTCATGTAGCTTAAAAACAAAATATATTTTTTATTAAAATCAGGCTTCACATAGTTAGGTATGCCAACATTTGCTTCAAAATCATTGCCCGCAATCGTTTGGCTCCTATGCTCATAACTTGGAATAGCAACGTTAATGCTTCCCTCAACATCACCTAATAGTGACTCTTCTACCTTGAACGAATATACCTCACTGTTATACTGTGCACCCAAAGCGAACTCTTTTAGAAACTTCTCATAATATCCCGTTACGATAAAGTCAGCATAGCCGACTGAACCTTGCACATTGCCACTAAGCGCATAATCCGAAGAAGAGGTAAGACGGTGTGTAATCGGCTCATCATGATCACTATTCAATGTAAACCTTTTATTCTTGTCATCATACAGGGTTACTTCAGCAAGAGCCGTTTTGTGTATATCACTTGGCAGCTTTTTATACCTCAAGAACTTTTCGTTCTGGGATACCTCACTTATAAAACCAAACGGCTCCTCTATCAATTGCGCCGACACATGGTCTATTATTAAATTCGGATTTTTGCCGATCAGTATTCCGTATAAGCCTTTATTGGTTGTAATACTTTCATAGGAAACCATGGCCGTCCCATGGCTTGCTTCTTTAATTCTGAGCTTGCCATTGTGTCCTCTAATCAATTGCGAATAGCCAATCTGTTGATTGTCTAATTGAAATAATACAATATAAGAACTGGAATCATCCAAATGCGCAACTTCGATTATCGTAGGATTAATCAGATCGGAGCTTCCTCTATTCAACCACTCCTTCAAGCTAGACTGAATAGCTGAAGTGTCGTTGACAATCGGATACTCATTCACGTAATACAACGAATATCCAATACAAAGCAAAAACAGGAATGAAGCAATATATAGTAGTCTTTTCATTTAAATAATATAACACCCCCACTATTCAAACTCTTTCCTATTGGAGCATGAGCTGCAGCATTTTCATTTTTTGTCCATGGCAATGATGCACGACTTTATCGTCCCCTACGTTGTTGAATATATAGAGAAATCCTGAGTTGTTCAAGGCATCCCAATCTCCTGGCTTGCAGTGCTTCTCCAACGCCGCTTTCATCTCTTCCATGAATCTTGATAAGGTTTGAATCCCTTGCTTATAGCCAGTTCCTTCTGTATCCCACTCCACGTCTGCAAAATCACTATATTTACGTAATACACTTAGTAGAGCATTTTGAACCTTGCCATCAACAGTCACCTTATCATTCGGCTTTTTGACAGCTTTACAGGAAGCCAAGCGCTTGTCCGCTTTAGAAACTTCCTCCAACATGCTTAGTGTTTCAAAAAAATCATCCTCCACCGCCTTCTTTTGCTTAGTTGGCTTTTTACCTGAATGTTGAATTCCATCTTTGATCACTTGCATAATCGCTTTGAGCCCTTTTAATGCAGGTATATCTTTCTTTGCCTCAATCTTGGCCTCTTGGATAGCAGCCAACAGAACTCCGCTAAGTTCGATCCCAAGATCGTCCTTCATTGCGGCATAGGTTTCATAAGTCTCTAGCAAATAAGATGCTCCCAGTGATTGATCTTCATTATCCCCGCTCAGGAGTGTTCCAATCAACGTCATTATGGACTCAATCTCTTTATCGCTCATCTTCTGAAGATCGTCTGCGAATTGGTTGCGATAGGAATCAATTTCTCTGATCAGCTTAACGTCCTCGGTAACTTGCACTTGCTTGTGTTCTTGTTCATCCTCAGAATCATCGTCGTTAAACATTCGTTGTACGGTTTGCGAAGATATTCCCGTTCCCATCCACAGTAGGCTAACAGGAGCTGCTTGCAACTGCATCGCTCTAGTCCCCATTCTATCCGCTTCTTGCTCAAGGGAAGCCTCGTCATTCACTTGCACTCCGTTGGTTTGTGTCGTCGCTTTGACCCGCCCTTGCCGTTGCTGAATGACATGCCAGCCTTCATGAGGTAAATGGCGTTCTTGTCCAGGACCTACGTGAATTTCATTCCCTTGGGCATAGGCCAAGGCATTCACCTTCGCTGGCTTCGCAGATCGGTATTGCACCTTCACATCAGATAGGTCCATTCCTGACAAATGCTCGAGACCCGATTTGAGCTGATCCGGCATGCCTGTCTTATTTTCCTTCCGCTGGATCGGGGATCGGTAGGGCATGGTACTCTTCATATTCAACAGGGAGCTAGCGCTTGCGGTCATTAATTGAGCAACTGCGTGATTGCCAATGGCTTGCTGAAGCTGGGCAATTTGAGAAGGGTATGATGCAGAGTCAGAAGATTCTTGTGCAAGCCTCCCTTGAGCCGTTCTGGCCTCAACCGCCGATTTCCGCATAGATAAATGCCGCAGCTTTGAAGTCGCTTCCGAGTTTTTGTTGATCTGTAATCGTTGGCCTGCTTTCAAGTACCCTCACCTCTCCATTCACTCAATTGTTCCCGATAACCTCTAGTACATCTATTTTATTATAAAAGGATGAATATGTATATTCACCTAATGAATCCTATCTTTTTCTACAACAATAAATATGTGATGAAACCAACAAAAAAATCCCTGCGATATTCGCGGGGATTTAGGCTACAGTCAAAATAATCGGCTTGCCCTTTGTAATAATAATCGTATGCTCATGCTGAGCAGCGAAGCTTCCGTCCGGCGTACATAATGTCCAACCATCCTGCTGCTGAACGACGTGTTCAGCTCCAGTAGAGAGAAACGGCTCAATGGTAATAACCAAGCCTTCCTTCAGCAGCCGTTGATCCTGTCTATTATAAATTGGTGGAATTTGCGGCCATTCATGCACTGCCTTTCCTACCCCATGACTGCATAGTGCTTTAATCACTTTGTAACCGCCCTGCTTTGCTTCTGCCTCAATAATTCGACCGACCTCATTCATTCTCACGCCATCCTTTAACGAAGCGATCACCTTCATCATTACAGCAAAGGTATCGTCACAAAGACGAAGCAGAGATTGCTTGTAGGGAGGCAATTGAAAAGAATGGCCTGTATCTGCGACATAGCCATCCTTTTGCGCGCATACATCAATATTCACTAGATCTCCCGGCATAAGCCTCCGACTGCCCGGAATGCCATGCGCCACCTCGTTATTGACACTAATGCACGTATGGCCTGGGAAATTAAAGGCTTGCTTTGGTGCAGAAGAAGCTCCACAGCTCTTCAAAATACGTCCGCCGATCTCATCCAGCTCCTGCGTTGTCATGCCAATCTGTGCTTGGCTTTTCATTTCGTCTCTAGTTATTGCGACAATTCGCCCAATTTCTATGAGCGCATCTACATCCTTCTGCGATTCTACAGTCATACCGTCCCTCCACTCTTGCAGGTAAAAAGCTATTTCACGATATCGACGAACCCTTCTCCGAACACATCACGGACATCATGAATCGTAATAAAGGCATCTTTATCCTCAGCTTTGACGATCTTCTTGAGCATAGATACCTCTTGCTTGCTGATGACAATGTACAGAACCTCTTTGGGTGCTTTCGTGTAATATCCATATCCCGATAATACAGTTACGCCCCGATCCATCTTCACATTTACTTGCTCCGCAATCTCTGCATGCTTCTTGGATATAATGGTTACCGCTTTTTTCGGATTTACGCCCTCTATAATAAATTCCATTACTTTCGTGGCAATATACAGCATAATAATCGTCAGCATCAGCTTCTCTGCCCCAATAATGAAGAAGGCGGAGCAGGCAACAATCAGATCAAAAAACAAAAGTGCGTAGCTGATATTCCAATCCAAATATTTATTCGCCATTCTCGCAAGTATAACAGTGCCCGCTGTAGTCCCGCCTACCCGTACAATCATTCCGATGCCAACGCCGGTGAAGAGTCCTCCGAATATCGCTTGAACGATTATTTCATTAGAAGCAATACTCCAATCCTTCGTTATGTGCAGGAATAAAGAATTGAAAGCAATCGCTACAATTGTATACAGAGTCGTCGTTTTATCCAGAAACTTATAACCGACCAGTAATAGTACAGCATTGAGAATTAAGTTAAGCAGTCCCGGCGACCATTGGAATAAATAATACAGAATGATCGTTATGCCCGTAACTCCGCCTTCACCCAATTCATTGGGAATGACAAAGAGATTGATCGCCAGAGCGAATAAGAACGAACCTATTATTAGAAAAACCATATCCAACCCTATTTTTTTCATAACATACCTTCCACCTGTTGTTGTAGTCAAAATCATGCTGCCCTCTTCGCTTGTGAAATATAACTTTATTAAAAAATCCAAAAAGGAAGCGATCACTCCCCCATCGAATACCGGGAAGTGATCGCCGTTTATTCTAAGCTCTTACCTGCCTTAACCTTACGTTGCTCACTTGCTTCTTCCTCTAATACTCGGATAAAGCAGAGTGAATACAACTGCGACAATGGCCATCAAAGCACCAGCCATCTGTAAAGTCATCATGAAATACACCATATAGATAATCGGAGTAAACAGAAGAATTCCCGGTACTGCAAATAAAGGCGATAACAATAAAGACCAAGTACTCTGCTGCATCCGCAAGGACAAATTTAATCCTATTAAGCTGAATACAAGCGGCCACAAAAATAAATAACTGCCTCCTGGAAGATATAATGCGGTAGCCACACTAAGAAAAGTCCAGAAGACTAATGTTCCACCCCAAATATTCTCCGACCTATTATATCGTGATAATAATCGAACTAGCAAGGAGGTCAGCGCAATCGTCAATAACAGTAGGCCAATTAGTACATAGAAGCTGACTTCAGGTATGAAGATCATGGAACGATATGTGGAAGGCGACACACTGCTGCGTATGATGAGCTGCCAGATCAGCGTAACCACTCCAAATACCATTGCGACACTTAATAAGGCCATTAGGAATCCGCCCAATACTCCTTTCAAGCTCATCCTCTGTCTGTATAAACCATGCCAAATCGTGGCAATCATGAGCACTATGCCTGCTGCCATCAATAAGCTCGCCCATGATTCGGGATAACTAACCATCGAGTACCCAAGCAGATTGAAATACACGCGATTTCCTTGCTCCACTTGGCTCAAATCCAATTGACCAAAATGCTTAGTCAAGCTGAGCATATACTCACCATGATGCTGCAAGCTTTCTGGATCTAAGTTGTCGACGGTATCTATAGGGTCATGATAGGCGTTAAAGCCCATGCCAAAAGCAAAATTCAGCCCAGGCAATCCGCTTTCACGGAATATCGTCAGGTCTGTATCATTAGGCATAAGCTTATATACGCTATAGATCAACGAATACGCGATCGGCTGAGGCGCTGCCTTAATGAACTCCTTCATGATCCAGCCGTTCTCCTCACTTGTCTCGAACATGAAGGAAGGACCTTTATTCCCCCGAGCTTCGAAATTAAGAACTAACCCGACATCGTTCACCCAAGGATGCTCAGCTACAAAAGCTTTGGCCCCGAGCAGCCCTTTTTCTTCTCCATCGGTCATCAATAGAATTAAATCATTCTTTAATGGACCTGAGGCCTGCAAGCTGCGAACCGTCTCGAGCATCGCTGCAATAGCTGCGCCGTCATCTGCTGCTGCCGGGCTATCAGGCACAGAATCATAGTGAGCAGCAATCATAATGGCTTTACTATTATCCGTGCCCGGAATGCGAGCGATAATATTCTCAACGATCCATTCTTGATCATCCCATGAACGAACCGCAGCCTGTTGGATTTCCGGCTTCAAGCCGAGTGCCTCCAGCTCCGCTACTAGATAATCGCGCACATCATTATGGGCAGGTACTCCAAGCGAATGCGGTTCCTTGGCAATTACTTTGAGCTTCTCAAGTGCACGCGCTGCGGAGAACTGCTCGGAAGGCGCATTCTCATCAAGCGCACGTGGAGCCTGAATAGGCATTAACCCAATAATAATGGCCCCTACAATGATAAGAGGAACCATAATTCCAACTATCCAATTTGGTTGAATCAACGGCTTCTTTGTTACAGATGGTACGATCCGAGGATCACTCATTGAATCTCTCCTTTACTCATCACTATCAATATTACTATGTATATTAATCCATATAATCACAAAAAAAGCCACTATATAAAGTGGCTTTTCCAGCTTGATAAAGAAAATTCATTGCTTTTGAAGGGATTACTCTACGGTCTTTTCTATTAAACGATCCGCTTCTGGACTGCGAACACCATCATTGCTATCGAGAATATCGAGCAGTTCCTCTATCGTCTGAAGCAGCTTACTATTGCCATTGCCGTTTGCGACAGCATCCTCGTAAGCTTTTCTGACCTTTGCTTTCAGGACAAGCTCATCTTTAACGCCATTGCCTTCGTATATATCCGTGTTGCTGGAACCAACAAATAGAGCGAATTTCAGGCTCCTATAGTAATTATTAATAGCCGCGTTGCGATTGGAATGAGGATAGTTCTTCAAGAACGTCTCCGATTGCAAGGCACGTTTAATGATTTCATCAAATTCGATTACGATGGCGGCATCGGACATCAACGGTTTATTCGATTCTGCTGCTTGTATATCAATGTAAGCTGCAATATCTTTTTTAATATAAGCTCTGAACTGCTTGAATCCCTGATAATTCATCACGGGGTAATACAGTCCTTCGCTCGTACGCATCATGTAGCCCTTATCTCTCGCTTCGATTAGCAGTGCGCGCGTCTTCTTATCCGTTACGACGCTAAGAAGTCCAGAGAAGGATATGCCTTTTTGACGATAGGCCTTATCAAGCGCCTTCTGAATGCTTTGCGGATAAAACTTTTCTGCCATCGTATCCAGATGTGCTGCTTGAGCATTCTCCAAGTGAAGCGTCATAATTGTCGCTTCCGATAAATTAGCCTTGCCAATATGATTAATCAAATAATTTCTCGCAATAGCAAGCGTCGAAGGCTTCTTCACATAATACTCAAATTTATTATATACGACCGACGAAGATGCCTGAGTTGCAGGTGCTGCAGTAACTTGTCCTGCGTTGGCAGATATCAAAGTGCCTCCTGCTGTGATTGTCAAAGCTAGCCCCAGAACGAGAGTTTTTTTCCATGCCTGAACGTTGTTGTTCTTTCCATTCATGAATACTCCTCCTTGTTTCCTTTTCTGCATCCTGCACACAATTCTAGAGACGGTGAGGAATAGCGAAAGGTTTCAATATCTATTACAAAAGGTTTACCCACCGAATTGAAATATGTAACAATTAAGATGAAGTTTATCAATTGCTGTGCTAAATCCGGAAAAGAAGGAATAGACTATTTTTGTGTATTAAAAAAGAGCCGGTTGCAGCCGACTCCTTGGCACAATAATCAAATTGTAAGGGCGGTTGCTAAAGACCGCTGACGCCAGCGAAATAGACCGTTTCTTCAGGGAAGGTCTATTTCTTATTATGAAAAGCAAGCATCGCAACAACCAAGGTGGCGAACGAGATCATTAAAGCTATCGCTTCATTCACTGCCATTATCTCACCCCCATTCTGCCACCCTATAAAGCTGACTATTGTAATATAGAATATGCAACTTGTATAGAATAAAAGAACTTATTTATGAAAGCGATTACATTAATTGTCAATGAATCGTTCATTCTTTGCGATCTCAATTGCCCATACCGGCATAGAATAACAAAAAGGAATGGCTGAACATGCTTGTTTTCATTCTGAACCTAGAAGGACAGGATTGGCTCGCACAGCAAACCGCTGACGATGTTGCCGCTTGCCTGCCTTTTTCCGATACCCTTATTTTGCAAAAAAAGCTTACTGCTAGCATGCACACCGCACTACAAATGAATGATCAGCCTTTCTTTCTCATTCTCTATGCGGGCGAAGGCCTTCATCCTAATTTCTCTGGCTGCTTGTCCAGTGTCCTCCATGCTCTTCCGAATCATGCAGCGGGCTATCTGCTTCCACTTGCTGACCATAGAAGTCAGCCGACAGCCTTATCTGCGTCACGAGGCCCTGTCATTTGGAGACGATCGGCTGTCCTGCAGGCAATGGAAGCTAGCTTGTTAACGCTGGACGACTCACCTTTTGAACGATATGTACCCGCTCAGCTTCAGCTCCGTCTATCCGCAGAATGGATTTGGTTAATACTGGAAAGAAGCGATTGGCTAGCATACCGAACAAAGCTGCCCCGCTGGAGACAATCTGAGCGAGAATGGGCTGCCATCAGCCCACTAATCCATGCATTCTCCCGCTCCTTGGACGATTCTGCAAGTACGACTATTCATCAGCCCTTATTCAGTGTTGTTGTCTGCGTTCACAATGGTGCAAATGATATAGCGTGGGCAATCCGCAGTATACTAGCCCAATCCGTGAAGGATTGGGAATGTATACTTATCAATGATGGCTCTGACGATGCTACACCTAAGGTGCTATCCGCCTTTTCCGGCCATCCATCCATTAGAGTCATTAATCTGCCTCACAACGTAGGCAAATCCGCGGCACTCAATCGAGCTCTTCAAGAAGTACGGGGCAAATGGATGGTGGAGCTGGATGCTGATGATTGGTTAGCTCCACACTGCTTGGAGCAGCTAAGTCTTGTCATACATTCATCCACTCCTCCAGGAGCCCTTTATGCTGCTCACTATGAATGGCAGGAGCGCCCTAATAAACAGCTCATCTACCGGAGCCTGACAACAGCGAATTCCTTTTCTCCCCGCGCAGCATTGGATGCGGCGGCCCCGCTTGCTCCTCGATGCTATTTTATTGCGGCCCTGAAGGAAATCGATGGCTGGCGCATAGATGACCCCTTCGGTGGAAGGCTTTACGAAGACTTGCAAATTCTCATTCGGCTTTCGTTGAAATTCCCGATAGATACGCTGAACGAGCCCTTATACCATCGCCGTATGCGAACAGACAGCATAACAGGACGCAATCGCATGAACTATGAACGTTGGAAAGAATGGTGCTGCACGGAGCTGCTTACAAGTACAGATGATCCCTGCTAACTTGGAAAAACACGTACAACCTCGGTCTTATCAATCAGTACAGTTAGCGTATCTGCTGCCCCGTATGCGGAAGGATTGGTCTGTACGTTAAAAAAAGTATCCGTTACTCCAAGCAAGATCCCTCTTACATATTGCGTCGTTTGGAATACTTCCACAGAACGGCCAATATACCGGCTCAAAGCTTGTGAAAAATTCATTTGAACTCCCCTTCCGTTCCAAGTAATACGTACTTTTATACAAAAGAACTAATCTGAACCGTAGGAATAAGCACAATAGCGCCAGTTGCTTCCAATAGAGCAATATAATTTTCTCCTACTTCAGTCAATGTTCCTGTAAAAGGACCCGCATCGGTCTCGACTAATAGCGTCGTTCCTAAGCGCGTCGCAAGTATGCTAATGATTGCACTATCGGTGGAGGACACTGTGGGAGGGGGTGAGACCGATTCCTGCCCTCTCGTCGCACTAATTCCTTCTTTGATCAGATTGATTTCAGAATGAAGCTGGCTAATCGAAGCAGTTAAGCCGCTCGTTGTTGAGGAAAGTCTGTCTATATCCTTTATTAGTGAATCTACCCACTTTAGAACCTGGTTTTTTAACGCTTGGATACCCAGCTTCCATCTTGGCTTTCCTTTTCTTACGCTAGATTTCTTTGGCCGACAGACCAATATTTTTCTTGATCCGCAACGGCCTTTATTCGTTTTGACCAGCACATATCGACGATGCTTTTTCCGACAATTCTTTCTAGCTGCTTGAACCTTCCTACCCAATGAAGTCCAGCTCCTTTTCAATTAAAGTATCGCAATAGAAAAGCTTCCCGTCAGTGAGGCTGTGTTTTGGCATTCAAAGCCCTTGCAAGATGAGCTAGAGCAATTCTGCCTCTGCATAACCAAGAATTGCGCAGTCCATGCTTTTTCCGCCATCGCACTTTCATCTCGTTGTTCTCAGCCAAAGCTCTGTCTACCGCCTCAGATGCAGTGGTCTGATCAGCAAAATACACGAGATTACGATACTTTTGCAGTTCGAACATTGCGCTCGCCACGACAGGCTTACCTGCCGATATATACTCGTAAAATTTGACAGGATCGCAGCCCTCGATCATCTCTGTCAACTGAAATGGAATAAGCGCAACATCGAACCAGCTTAAGTAAAAGGGCAGCTCCGCATACGCCTTCATATGAATTGAGGTCACATTCGAATGTGCAATCTCTCGATTGTATAGCGGATTGGAACCGATCAATACAACCGGATAGCGATCGGCTATCGCATAGACCATCTCCATATCCATCCACGCCGATACTGCACCATAGTAGCCGATAAGCGGCTGGCCCTTCGTATCTGGCAGATCATGCGGACGCTCCAGTCGCTCGGCTGCTGGTCTGAAATGCTCGAAATCCGCTCCATTAGGCAACAAAACAGTAGCGATTCCCCGTGAGGCATGCTCATTATAGATAGCTTGCGCAGATGCAAAGGTCAACTGCGTCTTCTTTTCCATCACAGGCACGACATCTTTCCATGCGGAGAATTCTCCTTTAGCCAAATCACAAGAATCGAATACGGCCAAATCATGATCATACGTATCAATGAACCAGCCTTGGTTGACTGCACACCAAAAAACAAGCTTTCCTTTGACAAAAGGCCTGAAATCAACCGAACGATGAATGACCGTGAAATTAGGCAGTTCAGGAAAGGGATGATAGACATCCACCTCCTGCTCGAAGAGATCGGCAGGGTTAATGAATAGCACATTAGCTCCCGCTTGCGCCAATGCTTTCATCATTTGCTGAGGGCGCTGATGCATAAATTTGTAGTCAATGGCTGGAGGATATACGATCGTCAATTCTGTTGTCACGGACATTCCCCCCTCATGGCCTTAATAAAATTGGATTTTACACCATATGAACTTCGCCCTCAGAAAGATTGTGCGGAAACCTATACTAGCTTTGAGACATAAGATAAGATATCTCTGGATTTGATGAGGCAAAGAAGGCAGGAAGCTTGAAAGTGAGGGTGAGCTTTATGAAAATTCTCTTTTTAAATTGGGCGCCTATCATTACGTTTGGAATCGCTGCAGGCTTCAGGCAGATCGGTTGGGAGACGGCTATTCTTTCGCCAGAGGACAATAATGAGGGCGGCATTAGACGAACTATTGATGAGTTTAAGCCGGATTATTTGTTTACGGAGGGTGGTGTTGGAAGGGAAGCGCTTCTGTTTCCTATTATTGAGGATTCCGGCATTCCCCATATTTATTGGGCTATCGAGGACCCTGTAGCTTATAATTTATCACTCAGCTATGGCAAACGCTCCCTACTTACGCTAACAACCTGTGAGGAGTGGCTGGAGGAAATTTATCGCCCGAACCACGTTGAAGCCCTTTGTATCCTCTTCGCTTGCAATCCCGACTTCCATACCATTGGGCAGCCTAATCCGAGTCTTGCTCATGAGCTCGTATTTGTGGGCAATAACTATGAGGCACATGCTAACCGTAAGGAAGGCTCGCGCATCCTGTTTGATCCCTTTCTAGCGAGCGAAGATGATATTTGTTTTTATGGGGATGAGCATTGGATCAATGGCCGCCTGTCTTACACGGTTCCAACATCCGCGTACAAAGGCTATATGAGTTATATAAGCTGGCCTGACCTATGCGCCTCCTCCCGCTTCATACTAGGCGTACACAGTATCAATGGTTCCAAGACCATGCAATCTATGCGAAGCTTCGAGGTACTGGGCTGCGGAGGCTTCTTCTTCACCCAGCATACGACAGCTATTGAAGCAACCTTCCAAAACCATGTTCATCTCATTTGGTCCTCTTCACCGGAAGAGTCAATGGAACTGTACAAGTACTACAAGAGCCATCCCGACAAGATGAACCGCATCCGCCAACAAGGGCGTGAGTTCGTGTATAAGCATCACACGTATGCCCTTCGGGCTGCGCAGATTCGTGACCGAATCGAGCAACTTCACTAAAGCGAGGGATAGCCTTGAATATAGATCACATGAGTGCAAGATTTTTTGTGAACACGGACCCAAGCTCCGATGAGCTGCTGTATAAATTTCCTGATATATGGTGGAGCAGGCTGTATGAATACGAATGGGCAAAAACCTTCCCTAAGCCGACAGATGTTGTCCTTGATGCTGCAGCAGGTACGATCCACCCCTTCAAATTTTATTTGGGCTCGGTCGCTAGAGAAGCCCATGCTTGCGATCTTAACCCTCTCATTGCTTCGCCTGATGCACTAATCAACGAGATAAGTACTAGCTGGTTCGGTCCTCAAATCGCGGAGCTGGTACGTACACGCTATTTGAATGCTGTGGATTGCCGCATAGGAAACTTAACTGCATTGCCATATGAGGACGACTACTTCGACAAAGTGTTCTGCATATCCGTATTAGAAGAGATACCGACCGCAGCGATGTTCCAAGCCTTCGAGGAGTTTAATCGGGTATTGAAAAAAGACGGTCTCCTTATCCTGACCTTTGATTATCCGCAGATTGATCTAGCCATTCTTCAATATGCCGTCAAGAATGCCGGGCTGGAATTTGCAGGAGCAACGAATTTCGAGCTGCCTGACCATGCGATTCATACGGAGATGTGGGGCGGGCTGCATTGTTTCCGCGCAGTGCTGAAGAAAAAAAGCAGCAGTTAAAGCTTGCTTGGATCAAAAAAAGAGGCCGCCCACTCCTTTGGGTCAGCCTCCTGCATATGATTACATGCTTCCTGTTAATCGCCTCTGCTTCACCAGGATAGATTGCTGCATAATGGCATGCTTCATCCTGCTGCGCTGCGCGATGAGCGTGTCTTCGAAAAAACCGGCATGCTTGCTGAGCTCAAGCATCGCGCTCTTCGCCGCCTCCAAGGCTAACCCTTCATCCTGCAGCACATAATGGGCAACTTGATAAGCATAAGCCTCGAGCTTTTTTAATATTTTGATTTTTTCTCCTAAGCATAATGGTATTGGCATGACGATACCTCGCTAGCTTATTTCACCTTCATATTAATCAAACGCAGGTAGCTCATTTCTTCCTTTGCTTTGGAAGCCTGACCTTCATAAGCTGCCTGGCCCTTATAAAGCTGTTCTCCCGTTTGAGCATCTAGGACGACTACAGTTGGAATATGATGGTCGTCATTATACATCAGATAAAGCTTATGGTTTGCAAGGTGCGAATAATAGTCCATTTTTGGCTGGATGCCTAAATCTGATAGTTTCAGTATTAAATATTCTGGCTCATCTTCATTTGTAAGCAGGTTATACCGGGACAATGCGATGGTGTCATTGTCGATTTTCTTCATCCACACATATTCATTATCTATGCGATAACTCCTATCAACGGGATTCTTGTTGTCTACCTGCTGCTGCCAATTATAATCTTCTGGGAGAGCTGTAAGCTTACCTGTCTTGTAAGAATAAGCGTACGCCTTCTCTCCTGCCTGTTCCTTGCTATAGGATTTCATCTTATCAGATGACATTTTCCATTCAATCTCTTTCATGAGAATATAATCAGTGTTTTCTAAAGAATCGTTTGTATAAGTCCTATGCGTCTCGAATATCGTATCTGGTTCCTTAAATTCCGATTGAATGACCTTCACACTTCGTATAAGTTCCCTTTTATTCATATCGACAACATAATCAGTAATATCATTCATATCATCATATACTTCCTTCGGGAAGTTATTCTTCTTATAAGCAGAAGTTAGAATGTGCAGTTCCTCGCCCACCAGCTGCATATTAAAAACAACTAAAGATAAGATATCCGTTTGTGATTCTGCAACTATTTCATACGTATCGACTTCATTGGAAGCTCTATCGAGCGTTTCAATTCGCAGAACAGCATCCGCACTCTTAGTATTCTTCCGAATGAAGCCATCCGTATAAATAAGCTGCTTCTCATCTGCATTCAATCTATCAATATTGAATTTTCCCCTCATAAAAGAGCGATGCTCATTAACGAGCTCTCGAACACCATATTGCTCATAAAACCAGGAGCGCGAGTCGAGCATTTCCTGCCTAAAGGTTGATTTCCATTTGATGGTATACTGACTTCCTGTAGAATCAATCTCCAAAGGTTTCGATATATTTCTCCCGCCATAGGAACCGCTTAACACAATGTTCTCCCCTACTGCGGGATCCCCTTGCAAAGTTACTAATTGATATTTGGGCAAATGGTCTGTTGGGCCGACTGCATAATAAGCCATTAAGCCACAAATACCGAAAACAACTAATGAGATAGAAAATAAGTAACGCTTCATAATAATCTCCCTCACACCCTAATCTTTTTGGAGAGCAGCCTGAAACTCAGCCCTATCGAAATAGCAAACAAGCATCCGCACAAAACAAGCTCAATCACAAATATTTCTATCGGATATACATAAGAACGCGGTGACTCCAGTAATAAAGGTGTAAGCAGAATGATACTGGAGCAGCCAACTAAATAGGCCACGCCATATACAATGCCCAGTTTTCTATAGCTTCTCTCCAAAAGGATTGCCGTAAAAATAGCCACCACAGCTAGGGTACCTAATCCATAGTAATAAATGAATTGCTCCAAACTATGCGGAAGAAGTATGGCTATCGCTTCATTCGCTTGAAGAATATCTTCAAGGTAAGAATCCACGCGAAGCTCGGCAGGAACCATTAGATTAAAAATTCCCTTTTCTACGAACAGCAACAATAGTTGATAGAAAACTAAAGCGAATACAAACACCAAAATAGCTGTAGCTTTAGCCAAATAAATATGGCGCCTTGCTGTCGGCAGCATCAGCAGTCTATAGGCAAAGGTAGCTCGACCGATCCAATCTCGGTACCAGATCAGAAACACATATAAACCTATTACCGATATGCTGAGCAGTATGGGAACGTAAAACCAGAATTGTGTGCAGAATACAACCCATGTGAATGACAGCATTCCCTCAGGAACAAATCCGCCGGTCACTCCGTTATAGAGAGGATTCGCCTCCCGTTTAGATAATTCCTTAGAGAGCAGCATAACCATCGCGCTCACCTGAACGACGAATGTAATGGCCATTAAGGCGGCCAGCATATACCGGAACCGATGGATCTCCATATGTACAAGCTTCAAATAATGATTCACGGCATATACACCTCCCTCATGATATCAATGACAGACTTCCCTTCCTCACTGCGAACCTCTTCACAATAGAAAGATCGATGCACAACACCATTTTGCAGCAAAACAGCTTTATCAATCAGCTGCTCGATGTCACTGATTTCATGAGTGGTCAGCAGCACTCCGCGATCCTCAACCAGATCACTAGTAAATACCGATGCGATCAGCTCCCGGCTAAAGAGATCAATGCCTGAGAATGGCTCATCCAGCAGCAGGTAGTCCGTATCTTGCGCCAGGCCGAGCACTAAGCTATATTTCGCCGCCGTACCCTTGGACAAATTGCCTACCTTCTCTTTCTCGTCCAAGCGAAAGAACCGTAATAATTCGTAAGCCCTCTCTTTATTCCAACATTCGTAGAAGTCCTCCATGAATTGAAACCCTGCGGACAGCCTTGTCCCCATAGGCATTGTCAGATGATCAGGTACGAAAGCGATCTTCTCATAGATCGAGCGGCTCCATGGCTGTCCATCAATAAGGATGGTACCGCTTCGCAAAGGGGTCAGCCCCATGATCGCTTTTAAGATAGTCGACTTGCCTGCGCCATTCCCGCCAATCAAGCAAGTAATTTGTCCTTTCTCCGCTGTAAAAGAAACCCCATTCAGTACATTGCGCCTGCCATAACGCTGCTGAATTTCCTTAACCTCAATCATCTGCTTCGCCTCTCCCATCCCGCTCCGCTTTATCTGATGCTATGCCTTCGTTATATTTTCTTTTTACTAGAGAGAGCAATTCCTCTATCGGTACATCAATCTTCCGCACAGAGGCTACGAAGGACTCTACGGCTTCACCAATTAATTCGGATCGGATCTTGCCCAGCACAATGTCCTCATGCGTAATTCGGCTTGGGGAGTTCCCTTCGGTTATGATCAATTCCTGATCCTCCAGTTCTTTATAGGCTTTTTGTGCTGTATTTGGGTTGATCTTCAACAAGGCTCCCAGCTCCCTGCGAGAGGGAATAACCTGCCCGGCCTCCAAATGGCCCATAGCAATTTGTTCTTTGAAATGACGGACTACCTGCAAATAAACCGGGTCTCTGCTGTTAAAGGAGACGCCCGTCCATCCTTCATTCGTATTCATCTGATTACCTCTCATTCCTGCCAAGTGTGTGTACTGCGTGGTTCATACACTTTATAACTGTATTATCACCGTAATACAGTTATTTGTCAATTGATTCCAATAAAAATTCTCCCTTTATATGTGCCCAAATTGTATAAGCGCCGTCTTTTCAAAAGAACCTGCTTGTACATCTTAACTTGTTTGTACGCAAAAAGGCTGCCGAGTGGTTCTCGACAGCCTGAGCGGAACTGCGTTCCGTTATGATTTGTTTAGTTGCTTTTTATGGATAAATAGAGGTTCTACGTTCCGTTATTTTTGGGAATTCCTTTGTTTTAGCTTTGTTTCAATTAACTAACGGAACCGCTGTCCGTTAGTTAATTGATTATTGTAAAAATGCATCAAATAGCGGAACACCGTTCCGCTACAGCTGGATTTTCCCGTGATAATCCTGGAACGAGATAGCCTTCTCAAGATATACATCTTTTATTCTTTTCCGATATCCCGACCGCGCTATGTGGCCAGTCATTCCTTCCATTATACCGGAACGTCAATATATTCGGCTACACGAGTCTTCAACGTCTCGATTAATTCTTCATCCATGAAGAGGTACTCATCTGGGATATCCAGACAAATGATTTTTTTGCCAGACAGCTTATAAAAAAACTTCTCCTTAAGCCTTCTGCTGTGCTTCTTCTCCATCACAAAGATCAAGTCTGCCCATCCGATATGACCTTCATTGACTTTAATCCGTGCATTCTCTTCTGTGCCGGCAGATTGAACGGTATAGCCGTTATAGCCATGAAATATTTTTTCTGCCGTCAGGCTGCGCCATTTGTTCCGACTGCATACAAACAATAGTTGAATCGCTTCTCACCTTCACCTTATCCTTAATTCTGCTGTTTCATTGCGAGATAACACATAATCATCTGGATATGGTTCTACTTATGCTTTATAGCAATTCTTTCCAGCAGCCTGTCTCCATACACGCTTCCAAGCTCCAGCTCCGGCATATGAATGTAACCAATATAACAATCACAGCATTTCATTCGGCATGGGCGACGCTGTGCTAACCCAATCAATCCGTCTCGGTAGAGATTGCCGATCACTTGCCGATCCTTGTAGCAGCGTTTCACCCGTCCATCGGTCTGCACATAGAACACATTCTGCCCTGCCTCGCATTCTTTCCCCATGCTATCATAGTCGACAGCATTAATAGAAAAGTAGGGGTCAAGCTGCTGCAGTACAGCAATATCTCCAGAAGAATAGTAGTCTGGCTTGTCTTTATAGGCATTCACCCACATATAGACATCCTCTGGCAGTGCTTGCCGCAGCGCCTGCAAAGCCGCGAATACACTCTTCAAGCCCACTGAGCCTACACTAAACGCAATTCCTTGCCGATACAGCTCGTTACATTGCTTCAAAAACCTCGCTAATGTCGTCTGCCCCGGATGATAGGTGACCCAGAATGCTGCTTTGGTCGGGTTCAGCTCTGCCGTCCAAGTCAATTTTGGCGATAGATTCGTTTGGATAGCTACTTTATCGACATGCTCCATATGCGACAGCTCAATCATGGCTGTATGATACCATTGATGGGTAAGCCCTTCTCCATAAGGATTAAAAAACACCGAGATACGATGCCCTTCTGCCCCTCCTTGTGCCTTAACCCATGCCACAAAGGTCTCGATTTGGTCTCGGTCCTTTGCAAGAGTTTCGAGGCTGTCCTTATTCTTGCTAAAGGGGCAATAAGGACAATCATAATTGCAGGAGGTCAGGCTGCCGCGATAATAGATGGTTGCCTTCATGCCAGCACAAAGCTTTCCATCCGGCCCCGCACAGCAGCTGAGATTAACCAGTCACCGATGGCATCCGAATGCGCCATTCCCTCATCAGACAATTTCAACAGCCCCGATTCCAGTGTCGCCAATTCAGTAAGCAGCAGCCTATTAAGCTGCGGATAGTCGGTCAGCACATCGCTGCCAAACCGAGCTGTGTAGGCAAGAAGCTCTAATCCCTCCGCATGCAAAATAGCCTTCAAGATAAATCGCCGCTGCTGCTCATCTTGACTGAGGACAACGCCATAATCAGCTGTTGTGTAATCAGCAGTTGAGACATAATCCGCAATGATACTTTCTGTAGCGCTGCGGCTGACGCCATAACGAGACGCGTAATGTACATCTTTCGTATAGGATCGAGCCCCGCAGCCTAGCCCCATCATCCCTTCCTCCTGACAGCCATAAGGAAGCAGCCTCTTGCTGGAGCCCGCATCCTGCTTGGCGAATCTTCTCATCGAAAATTGCGTATATCCGCTCGCCAGCAATCGGTCACGAGCGGCAAGATACATAACCATACGATGATCGGTGCCGCTCTTCTTGATTTCCTCGGGCTTCACAATCGTATGCTCACGCGTATACAGCGGATAGAGGAAGATCTCCTCTGGACTGTAGGACAAAGCGCGATCCAATGAATATAACCAGGATTCAACAGACTGTCCGGGCAACCCATAGATCAGATCCAGATTCAGGATCGGGAACGCATATTCTTTTAATTGCGCAAGTGCCCGTTCTACTTCTAAGGGCTTCTGCGGGCGATAGATTGCAGCTGCCTCCGCTTCGACGAAGCTTTGAATGCCCATGCTTACTCGATCCACCTGTCGATCCTTCAGTATGGCGAGCCGCTCGGTCGTTACGGTCTCGGGAGAAGTTTCTACCGATATGGAAGCTAGGTCAGGATCCAGCCCTATCGTTTCTTCTGCAATACGGAATAATCGTTCGAGCTGCTGGGGTGCAAGTAATGTCGGTGTACCGCCGCCAATGGCGAATCTGGCAATCGGCTTGCCATTAACGAAAGGCGCCCATTGCTTGGCTTGTCTCTCCAATGCATCGACGTATTGCTCATGAACGCTAGCACGCTTGTCTGGCAAGGTGAATAAATTACAAAATCCGCAGCGCGCGCCACAAAATGGGATATGCATATATAAAAAGAACGTTTCTGCTGGTTCCTTGCTCCACAGCTCAGCTAAGGGCAGCTTCGTCTCTAATTCTCGATAGGACGTTTTATGTGGATAAGAATACAAATAAGACCGATAAGGGTCTGAGGTAAGCTCTTCCTTCCATCTGCGCAGGGCA
Organism: Paenibacillus sp. J22P59; assembly: GCF_059383895.1. NCBI lineage: Bacteria > Bacillati > Bacillota > Bacilli > Caryophanales > Paenibacillaceae > Paenibacillus > Paenibacillus sp. J22P59. The sequence continues at coordinate 173,692 of NZ_JBXENX010000001.1, read as the reverse complement.
GCTATATCTTCAGTTCTATCAACGGAATAAGAGGAAACTACCTTGTCCATCCGTCATGCACTTCCTCTCCCAATGATCTTCTGCTTCATTACTATAGAAAAAACTCCCGATAGGGCACATTCCACACAACCTCATGGGCAAGGCGATGCCCCTCATAGCCATCCTCGCCATAAGCGGTTCCATGGTCGGAGAATACCATGCAAAATACGGGGCGCTGCCGCTCCCGCAATGCTTGAAACAAGCGCCCAAGCTCTCCGTCAACGTAACGAAGCGCAGCCCGCTGTGTCTCTACCGAATCCTTCTTTGCACCCGGCACAAAATAATGATTCGGTCCATGAATGGCCGATACGTTCATAAATAAAAATAACCGTTCGCTTGATTCCAATTTGTCTAATCGTTTGATTGCATGATTGACTTGATGCTCCGTAGAGCGAGGATTCGTGACACCGAAGGTCATTCTCCAATAGCTTTCCTGAAAATAAGCGGGAAGCACTCGCGCAAGTGGAACCTTCTTAGTGAAAAAGATGACTCCGCCTATACAGATCGTAACGTACCCTTCCTGCTGCAGCCCTGATACGATATCGGGCGTATCGAACAGCCAAGTGTTCGGATGAGTCTTCAAGCCCGTATGCTTGGAATGAAACAAACGGACGTGCTCTGCCTTATTCGTAGTAGCTGGAGTAGGCAGGAACCCGCCGAAAAAAGCATGATGCGCGGCGTAAGTAAAGCTGCCGGGTGAATGCCGTTTCTCCCAACGCCCCCCGTCCGCGCAAAGATTCGGGCAATTGCCTTCCTCAAGCACGGCTGCATCATAACGCAGCGTATCTAGTGTAATCATTACAATGTCATGGCTGCCCACAACTTGATTCATATCAATCATAAAGACCTCTCCTTCCTGATGCCCGCACTAGCTGTTTGAGAGGCGGCAAGCTGCTTCATCTCCCACTCGTAAGCATCACAGCCATCATGGCTGACTTGATAGAGCAGGTCGCCGAATGGATTGACATCAAGTACAAAAGGACGCTTCGTTCCGCTGCTTACTGCGATGTCAATGCCTGCAATCGTTGCCCCCGGGAATGCAGCCAATGTTCTTTCGGCGCATTGCCTTACACTAGCCTGTTCAGCAGCAGTAAGGCCTACAGTATCCATACTCATTCTTTCACTGCGCAGATGGAGATTCGTAATAGGTGTAGAACTGACTCTTGCGACACTATGACAGGCCTTTCCTTGAACGACTAGCTGGCGAATATCGAAGGATTTGTCTTCATAGGAGGCTTTTGCCACCCATTGCTCGGCGTGGGCGCCATGAAGAAGCAGCCAATTAACAATTTGCTTAATGGACGATGAATCTGTATACCGATTAAGCTTTTTTACATTATAGTAACTGGGCGGCCTGGCTATGTAATGCTCGACACTGATCGTAGTAATAGCCAGCTCAGCTCCGGTAGACGGGTTGACCTGATAGGCAATTACGCCGCAAGCACCTGAGCCTGTCGCCAACTTGAGAAAAATTCGAGGCATCCGTCGCAGCCGCATCATCTCGCGCAGCGCTTCGTAGTTTGGAATCGCTGAAGGTGATGCCAGCAGCCTTGGCACCGCAACTCCAGCAGCTGATAATACTTGATGTGTAACGCGTTTGTCGAACATCGCAGCAATATCCGCAGGTCTATTCATCCATTGCGGATCTGTCCACAGCAGCCGGGCTTCGCGGTCCAGACTCGCCAATAAGCGGCTATAGCCGCGAAACCATTGTGAGGGATGATAAAGCTTGCCCCGTTGCTCCTTCATAGCCATCGCATTCTTCTTCGACACAGGCTGCCAGCATTGCTGTCCTTCTGATAGAAGCATGCTCTCGTTGCTATCGACTCGATCAGCATCCGGTGCTCCAAGAGCGATAAGTCCCCGTTCAACCTCAAATTGCTCGCCGGGGGCATCAAGCCGCAGCAATGGCGGCTCTCCCCTATGCAAATTATTTTGTTCTACTACTGCCGTTAAAGAAGAATTATGATCTAGCAAATCCATATAGCTTAATTCAATAGCTGGCTTCATTCCAAGCTTGGCTCTGGCTGCTTGAAGCCCTGCTGTTCTGCGATTGCCCGAATTACCGATTAGAATCATCTGCTTCATTATTATTCTGTAAGGGATGGGTAACGGTAGTCCTCATCGTCATCATTTTCCTGTTGATCGGTAATCGTTACGTTCAGGCCCGTTTCCTGCCAACGCTTCATCATCTCATTCGACATATAATGATAGTTCAGATCCAAATGCTGCAGCTTCTTAATTTTATCGCTGTTAATGAGCGCCTCTGCCCCTTCGTCAGTCAATGTTCCAAGAGACAGATCAAGCGTGTGCAGTTGATCCAGAATTGGCGCTTCTGCCACAGCAATGGCAATCTCGTCTTGAATCTCACTATCTTTCAGCCCCAAATATACGAGCTCCGGGAATTTGCCTGGCTCGATCAATGGGAGAACATCTTCTATACTGCCATCAAAGCCGTATTCGTCAACTCCCAAATAAAGCTCCAGCTTCTTCAAGCGCGGGAAGCTTCCTGTATGGATACTAGCAAGCACTTCCTTGCCTAAGCCGCCACAAATAATAGTCAGCTCTTCTAATTTCTCATGACGAGCGGGATCTAGCGCCAGTTCGGTACTACCCTTGATTGTGAAGGACGTCAGGTTCGGATACGCAACGAGCAGCGGTGCCAGATTAGATTGTGTTATCCATGATACTTCGCATTCTTCATAGGACATATCGCCAATGAATAGCTTGTGAAGCTTAGGGAAGCTGTCCTTCAAGCGAACAAGCGCTTCTACGATTTCACTGGAATCATTCTCATAAGCGCCGCCCCAGTCTCCAATAATCAGACTTTCAAGATTCGCAGCGTCCGCGCCATTCGCCAGTTGCTCGATTAAATCGACTATTTTTTTGCCATCCTCATACTGCTCATAATCCAATGATAATTTAATTTCGGACATATGAATTCCTCCTAAGCTTACTTAATATTTCCTACTTTACCACTATAATTATAGAATGATAAGTTCGTGCTTTCAAATCTTCTATTGATCTTATAGCAAGGAATAGCAATAGACTTACTAAGTAACTGCCGTTTTTCGCTTAGTCACAATCCACTTTATCGACACTCCGAAGCTGATTAAGAGCACGAAGGCACCGAATAGGTAAGGCAAATTTATATCAATATCAAATAAAATGCCTGCCAATGCTGGTCCGAAAATAGTACCCAAGCTCATATAAGCGTTATTCATACCCGCTACGAATCCCTGCTCTTCACCAGCATCCTTGGACAGTAAAGTATTGATAGTCGGCCGCATAATGTTGTTGAATGTGAAAAATAACATCGTTATGAACATCACATAAATAAAATTTCCAGAAAATAGCATGAGCACAAGTGATACGGCAGACAACAATAGCGTGTAATTAATAATCACTTTCTCGCCTAGCTTTCGTGTCAACCAGCCCGTCATTGCGATTTGGTTGAACGTTCCGATTAAAGAACAGACCGTAATTAGAACCGCTATTTCACGGGTTGTGAAACCGTAGCTCTGAACAACGAATAGCGGGAAGATCGCCTCGAAGTGAGTGAGCCCGAATGTAAGAGCAAAGACGAGCAGCAATAGAACGAAATAACGGGATTTGAACGAGAGCACGAGCTGGCGAAATACACTGACTCTTTTCTCTTTTGATTGCTGGCGTTTAAGTTGAAGGTCTTTCGACAACGATTCCTTCAAAAGGATAATGCTGCTTAACATCGCCAGAAAACCAATACAAGCGGATGCGTAGAAGGGTGCTCGCAAACCGAACTCAGCAAGCAAGCCTCCTAGCCCCGGTCCGATAATGAAGCCAGAAGACATCGACGCCCCCAGTAAAGACATGCCTTTTCCCCGCTGAACATCTGTCGTAATATCCGCTACATACGCCATAATTGCCGGGACCAATGCTGCCGACCCCATCCCTCCTACTAATCGGGACACGAATAGAAGCGACAAATCTCCGGCAATTGCCGCTAGTAAATTAGATACAGCAAAAAGGCATAAACCAACGACAATCATTGGCTTTCGACCGTATTTGTCTGATAGCTCACCCGCGATTGGCGAGAATACAAATTGCGTCAAGCCAAAAGCAGAGACCAGGTATCCGGCAGCTTGTCCACCTGCGCCGAATTCTTTCAAGAAGACAGGCATTACCGGAATAATCAGCCCCATACCAAGCATAGCTAGAAACATGAACATCAGTAATAATGGAAGTGATGATTTATTGGACACTTGTTATTCTCCTCAATTTCTATCATTAATTTAATACACACCTACGCAATGCTACCATAGCTTGGCACAGCGGGATAATATTTATTATATTCCAATGCTATACTTTAATAGTTTGTCCGATAGCAGAGCCCAGCCATCCGTCTCATAGGCCTAACAAAAAAAGACCGCTCTCTTGGAGCGGTCCTCCCTTCAAGCTATAAAGCAAACAGGTCGACAAAGCTGTGCACAGCGGTTCGCTCCAGTTCCCGCTGATCTTGGCATAGCTTCACAATTGCTTCTGCTTGCTTGCCAGCGAAGCGGCTCCTTACATTGGACTCAAACTTGGTCTCCAGCAGCGGAATCGCCTCCTTACGTCTGCGGCGATGTCCGATTGGATATTCCTGCTGAATTTTATCCGTCGCTGTTCCGTCTTTGAAGAACACTTGGATCGCATTAGCAATCGACCGTGTATCCTCTGCCATATACTCCGAAGAATAACGCGGGTCCTCTAACGTAATCATCTTCTCTCGCAGCGCATCAATTCGCGAGTCCTGTGCAGCGGCATCCTCATAATCATCAGCGGTAAGACTGCCCTGCACAAGCCCTATTGCCACCATGTACTGCAAGCAATGATCGCGATCGGCAGGATTATGCAGCGGCCCTGTCTTATCAATGATTCGCAATGCGGATTCATGCGTTGTCAGCTCAATCCGATCCACTTCCTGCAATCTCCCCCTAAGCTTTGGATGAAGCTGGATCGCACATTCGACAGCCGTCTGACCGTGGAATTCAGCCGGATAGGAGATTTTGAACAATATATTTTCCATGACATACGATTCAAGCGGGCGACTCAAGACAATCGGATTTCCTTTGAATAACACATCGGAGAAGCCCCATTGCGGAGCGCTTAATGCAGAAGGATAGCCCATTTCGCCTTTTAGCGCCATCAACGCTAAGTGAACGGCACGGCTTGTCGCATCCCCTGCTGCCCAAGATTTCCGAGTACCTGTATTCGGTGAATGGCGATATGTTCGCAGAGGATGTCCGTCAATCCAAGCATTCGAAACCGCTCGAATTATCTCGTTCTTCGTACCGCCGAGCAGTTTGGTTATAACAGCCGTCGAAGCTACCTTAACGAGAATCACATGATCGAGCCCCACTCGATTGAAGCTGTTCTCCAGAGCGAGCACACCTTGAATTTCATGCGCTTTTATCATAGCCGTCAATACATCCCGCATCGTAACAGGTGATTTGCCTTCTGACCGTTGAAGGCGACTCAGATAATCAGCAGCCGCAAGTATACCGCCTAAATTATCAGAGGGATGGCCCCACTCTGCCGCAAGCCAGGTATCATTATAATCGAGCCAACGAATCATGCATCCAATATTGAATGCAGCAGTAATCGGGTCAAGCTGAAAGGAGGTCCCCGGAATCCTCGCTCCGTTCGGAACAATTGTACCGGGTACAATCGGACCAAGTAGCTTCGTGCATTCAGGGTATCGAAGCGCAAGCAATCCACATCCGAGCGTATCCATCAAACAGTATCTTGCTGTTTCGTAAGCCTCAAGGCTATCAATTTCTGTACATGCGACATAGTCTGCCAGCTCTACAAGAAGTCGGTCCGGCTCAGGCCTATTATTGCTGCTCGGCTTCGACATCACATTCTCCTCCCGCTTATCAGAATTGTGTATCCGGAATCGGCCAGCTTAAGAGCTCAGGACCGGTATATTCGGCACTTGGCCGAATTAGACGATTGTTCAATCGCTGCTCGATAATATGGGCTGACCAGCCGCTAATTCGGGATTGCACAAAGATAGGAGTGAAAAAGTCCGTTGGGATATTCATAAATCGATAAACAGAGGCACTATAGAAATCCAGATTGGGAAAAAGCCTCTTCTCCCTTTGCATAACCTGCTCAATACGCTCGGATATCGGATACAGCTTCGTATCGCCAGCAGCTTCTGATAGCGTGCTCGACCATCGCTTCATCCTATCGGATCTGGGATCACAGGCGGAATAGACACGATGCCCAAAGCCCATAATTCGTTTCTTCTGCACCAGCATCTGTGAAACGCCACTTTCCGCTTCATTCGGATTATCAAACGCTTCAATTAAAGCCATGGATGCTTCATTGGCTCCTCCATGCAGAGATCCACGAAGTGTCCCCACTCCAGTCGTTATCGCGGAATAGAAATCAGATAGCGTTGATGCTGTCACCCGAGCCGCGAAGGTAGAAGCATTAAACTCATGCTCGGCATACAAAATAAGAGAATGATCCAGCGCCTTCTCATGACTTTCGTCTGCTTTTCTACCATGCAACAATTGCAAAAAATGGCCCGCAATACTATCCTGATCAGTCTCCGTATTGATCCGTTTGCCGCTTTTGTGATAATGATGCCAATACATTAATAGGGATGCACAGCAAGCCAGCAGCCTGTCTGCTATATCATAATGACTTCGTCCTTCAGCCTCTGGCTCGAAGGAAGCGAATGCGGAGAATCCCGTCCGCAGTACATCCATCGGATGCGTACTGCCGGGAAGCTGCTCCAATATCGTTCGCAGCCCGCCAGGCAGCCCTCTTGCAGCAGCCAGCTTTTGCTTATACTGAGTTAATTCAGCTCGGCTAGGCAGCTTGCCATATATAAGCAGATAGGCTGTTTCCTCAAAGGAACCGAATTCCACCAGATCCTCAATCGTATATCCCCGATAAGAAAGCCCTGCCCCTTCCTTCCCGACCGTAGATATAGCCGTTTGCCCTGCTATAACAGCAGCAAGCCCCCCTCGTTTTTTCACCGTCATCTATTCCTCGCCCCTCTCCGCATACAGCTGATCCAGCTTCTTCTCGAAATCATAATAATTCAGAAAATCATAAAGCTCCTCACGCGTCTGCATCAGTCCGACTGCTGGGCTCTGCGTCCCTTCTAATCGGATAGTCCGATATACGGCAAGGGCTGCAGCATTCATCGCACGAAAGGCAGATAACGGATACAACACCATACGGACGCCAGCCTTCTTCAATTCTTCTATTGTAAAAAGCGGAGTTTGGCCGAATTCAGTCACATTCGCGAGTATAGGCACTTTCACAGCCTCGGCAAATCGCTTGTATTCTTCAAGATTCGTTATAGCTTCGGGAAAAATCATATCCGCTCCCGCTTCGACACAAGCACAAGCTCGCTCAATAGCCGATTCAAGCCCCTCCATCGCCAATGCATCCGTTCTCGCCATCAGGACGAATGACGAGTCCTCTCTGGCATCTGCCGCTGCCTTTATTCGATCCACCATTTCTCCCTTGCTCACTATCGCTTTGTTCGGACGATGGCCACAGCGCTTATTCTGAATCTGATCCTCTATATGGATACCTGCCGCACCTGCCCGATGAATAAGCTTTACCGTTCTCGCAATTTGAAAAGCGCCGCCAAATCCCGTGTCTGCATCAACCAGCAGCGGCAGATCCGTCGCGCTCACAATTCGCCTAATATCCTCTAGGCAATCATTGAGCGTTGTCATGCCAAGATCCGGCATGCCATAAGAGGCGTTTGCAACGCCTGCTCCTGATAAGTACAAAGCACGGAACCCTACCCGCTCCGCCATCAGCGCTGCGTAAGCATTGATTGTCCCTGCCACTTGCAACGGCTGCTCCGTCTCAATTGCCTCACGAAGAAGCAAGCCTGGACTAGTCCGCATCCCTTCACCGCCTTTACTTCATTACAGCTTGTCATCTAAGCAGCTGATTGCTGATTACGATTCTGTGAATCTCATTCGTGCCTTCATAGATCTGCGTGACCTTCGCATCCCGGAATAAGCGCTCCGCTTCATTCATGCAGCCTTCCAAACCCAATAGCTGAACAGCTGCTCCAGCTGCTTCTACCGCCGTATCAGATGCGAACATTTTTGCAATGGAAGCCTGCATCGTACAAGGCAGGCCCTCTTGCCGCAAATAAGCGGCATGATAGACAAGCAGCCGAGCGGCTTCTACATGGGCGGTTAGCTCCGCCAAACGAGCATGATGAGGCTGCAGCTTGCCTCGCCTTTTATTGCTTCGTGCTGCTGAAGGATAGAGAGTGTCGCTCAATAATTTCACCGCAGCTTGTGCAATTCCAAGCGCTTGGGCTGCAATGCCGATTCGCCCGCCATCCAGTGAACCCATGGCAATCGCGAATCCCTCTCCTTCCGCACCAAGTCTTTGAGCAATTGGAATCTGCAATTCATTAAAGATAAGTTCACACGTATTAGAGCCGTGAAGTCCCATCTTCTTCTCTTTTTTTCCAATCTCGAAGCCCTCCGCGCCCTTTTCTACAATAAAAGCAGTAATGCCGCGATCCGGCCCCGTAAGAGCGAACGTCACATAAAAGTCTGCTGCTCCCGCATTCGTAATGAACACCTTCGTGCCATTGAGTCGATAATGATCGCCGTGAAACGTCGCTGTTGTTCGAATAGAAGCTGCATCCGAACCGGCATGAGGCTCCGTCAAGGCAAATGCCCCTAACGCTTTTCCCGAAGCGAGCCTCTTCACGTAGACAGATCTCTGCTCCTCCGTTCCATAGTTAAGAATTGGAAACGTACAGACAGAAGTGTGAACAGATAGGATGACGCCTACCGCTGCGCTTACTTTCGAAATTTCATTAACAGCTAGCGTATAGGAGATGAAATCTGCATCGGCACCGCCCCATTGCTTCGCTATTGGAATGCCCATGAAACCAAGGTGACCCATTCGAGCAACGAGCTGCTCAGGGAACTCATCCGTTTGTTCCATATGGCTAACGGCAGGAGCAATCTCCAATTCTGCAAACTGCTGCACCGACTGCCGCATTCGTTCTTGTTCCTTCGTATAACGGAGCTCCATTATTCGGCACTCCTTTCTCCAGCCCCTATCCTAGCCCCTCGTATGGATACAGTCCTCGCCCGGACTTGCGGCCGAGCCACCCAGCCCGAACATAACTGCGAAGTAATGGGCAAGGCCTATATTTGGAATCGCCAAATTCCTCATGGAGTGTCTCCATAATGGCCAAGCAGGTGTCTAAGCCGATGAAATCAGCAAGAGCAAGCGGCCCCATCGGGTGCTTCATCCCAAGCAGCATCACCTGATCGACCGCCTCTGGTGAGGCGACCCCTTCATATACGGCATACATCGCTTCGTTGATCATCGGCATGAGAATTCGATTCGCGATGAAGCCTGGGTAATCCTTAACCTCAACAGGAGTTTTGCCTAAGGATAGAGCCAGCTTTTTGACTGTATCAAACGTAGGGTCTGAGGTTGCCAGCCCTCTAATAAGCTCCACTAGCGGCATAACGGGAACCGGATTCATAAAATGCATGCCGATGACATGGTCTTGCCTGTTCGTTGCCGCAGCGATTGCAGTAATCGACAACGATGAAGTATTCGTCGCGAAGATCGCTTGAGGAGCGCAGATGCCGTCCAGCTCTTGAAATAGCGTTTGCTTCAATGTCAGTTGCTCGGGAATCGCTTCGATAACGACCGAGGCAAGAGCAGCATTGTCTAGACTCGTCGTTGGTGTAATACGATCGAGTTGCTGCAAGCGGAGCTCCTCCGTTAATCGCCCCTTCTCAACAAGACGGGTGAGAGAAGAAGCTATCACAGCTTTCCCCCGCTGTACGACCTCCGATTGGATATCATATAACAGAACGTGATATCCGCTCTGAGCCAATGTTTGCGCGATGCCGCTGCCCATCTGTCCAGCACCAGCCACCATTATGGTTGCACTCTCCAAGAAGACCACCTCTGCTCTTATCCGTCTACTTGCAGCAAAATCGCATCGCCTTGTGCCCCTCCGCTGCAAATCGCTGCAATTCCTAGCCCACCGCCTTGCCGCTTTAACTCATGAATCAAGGTAAGAACAATTCGGGCACCGCTAGCGCCAATCGGATGGCCTAGAGCAATAGCTCCTCCGTTGACGTTGACCTTATCCTCATCCCACCCTAGCAGCTGTCCGCAAATAAGAAGGACAGAGGCGAACGCCTCATTCACCTCGAACAGGCGTATATCTTCTAACGACTTTCCGGTTTTTTGCAGCAGCTTGCGAATGGCTAATGCAGGAGCAGTTGCCAAATAAGGAGGCTCCACTCCAACGGCAGCATGCCCCAGAATAGCAGCTAGTGGCTGAACCCCCTCTTGAAGGGCTACTTCCTTGGACATAAGCACAACGGCGGCGCTGCCGTCGTTGACACCTGGAGCATTGCCCGCTGTTACTGTACCGCCGCCCTCTACTATAGAGCGGAGCTGTGTAAGCTTGACGATGCTCGTATCCGGCCTTGGGCATTCATCCTTTTTGTAGTCAGCCTTGCCATCCGATAATGGATAAGCGACAATCTCTTCATCGAACAAGCCTTGCTGAAAAGCTTGAACGCTTCGCTTATGGCTGCGGAGAGCCCACTCATCCTGCTCTGTACGGCTAATGCCGAATTCCTTGGCAACCTGATCGCCATGTGCAGCCATTAGAACATTAGCAAATGGGCAAAGCAGCCCATCCAGATTCATGAGATCTACCAGCTTGGAGTCTCCTCTTCGTATCCCCCATCTAACATGGGGTGCTGCGAATGGCGCAAGGCTCATGCTTTCCATACCTCCAGCAACTATGATCTTGACATCGCCCGTTCGTATCGCTTGATCCGCAGCTGTAATCGCCCGCATTCCCGAAGCACAGACTTTGTTCAGCGTTTCAGTCTGTACATCCCATTCCAATCCCGCGAGCCTCGCAGCCTGCCGAGCCGGATTCTGCCCAGCGCCTGCTTGAAGCACCATGCCCATCATTACAGCCTCTATTCGCTCATTAGGCAAGCCTGCTCTGCGCACAGCCTCTTGAATTGCAGCGGCTCCGAGCTCAATCGCCTTCACTTCCTTGAACATACCGCCAGCTTTGCCGAAGGCCGTTCTTGCTCCGCCAACAATAACGGTTTCCATCACCGCGGCTTCGCCCCCTTATTCTGCCAAAATGAGCTCTAGCATGCCTGTAGGCATACCGCCGGTCCCCATATCAGATTGCAAGCACTTCGCATCCCTTAGGTACCGCTCCATGTGGTATTCCCGCATATAACCATAGCCGCCAAGCACTTGCACAGCATCAATAGCTACCGATACCGCACTATCTGTCGCAAATTTACGGGCTATAGCGCCCTCCTTGCTATGCGGCAGCCCTTCATTGCAGCGCCATGCTGCCTGATAGGTCAGCCATCTGGCAGCCTCAATCTTGGCGGACATGTCGGCCAGCTTGAATGCTATGCCTTGCCGGCGGCCAATGAATGTCCCGAACTGCTTGCGTTCCTTCGCATAAGCAGCGGAAGCCTTCATTGCTCCCTGGGCGATGCCGACCGCTTGTGCAGCAACACTGATGTTGTTCATCTGAATGACCGCTTGCACAATCTCTTGTCCTTGTCCTTCTTGACCGATTCGGGATTCCTTCATAACTTTGACATCGCGGCACAGAACCTCAGCTAGCATCAAGGAACGCAAGCCCAGCTTCCGCACGGTATGACCGATATGGAAGCCCGGCATTTCTTTTTCCAGTACAAAAGCGTTATACCGCTTCTTATTGCTCGCTTCCGCATAGACCAAATAAAGGTCGGCAAGCCCAGCATTCATTGCGAAAGGATGCTGCCCGCGTAGCTTGTATTCCCTTCCTTTAGCTTTGGCAACAAGCGGTTTGCCCGTCCCTTCGCCATTGACAGGAAAACAGCATCCCCCGACCAACTCCCCAGCGGCCAATCTGCCCAGATGCTTCGCTCTAAGCCCTTCAGTGCCATATTGGCTGAGCGGCCATGCTACATCTGTGACATGTGAAGCCAAGGCTGCCGCGGTCGAAGCACAAACTCCGGCTAATTCCTCCAAGGCAATAACGAAGGCCAGACAATCCTTCCCTGTCCCTCCATGTTCCTCAGGAATTAGCATGCCGGTTAGGCCTAAATCCGCCATTTTACGCATAAGCTCCGGTTCAAATTGTCCCTTCTCATCCCGTTCCCCAGCGAGGGCCGCAACCTCTTTTTGAGCAAACTGCCTTACGACAGCACGGGTCATCTCCATCTCCTCAGATAGACGAAAGCGCATCTCCTTACCCCCTTCCCAAGCAGACAAAGTTCGACGCCTTCCGTGTTTTAAGTAGTATATGAGCGGACCTTCAGCAAAAATAACTGAAATTTCAGCGCAAAAAAACCTCAGCACCGCTTTCATGGCGGTACTGAGATTTTCGAGGTTGTTAGCTGATGATGGGCTCCAGCTTATAAACGTAACCGTTTCTTTTACAAATAGTTAGAAGAGCTTAAAGCTCTTAAAGCTCTTAAAGCTCTTAAAGCTCTTAAAGCTTTTAAAGCTCTTAAGGCTCTTAAGGCTTTTAAGGCTTTTAAGGCTCTTAAGGCTTTTAAGGCTTTTGAGGCTCTTGAGGCTCTTGAGGCTCTTGAGGCTCTTGAGGCTCTTGAGGCTCTTGAGGCTCTTGAGGCTCTTGAGGCTCTTGAGGCTCTTGAGGCGATCAAGGCTCCTAAGCCTCTAGGAGCTTTATCCCTTACGTTTGCAGATGGCACATATGAGGAGATTACGCTATTTTATGAAGCGTTTTTCGTAAAAACAGGCTTAATCTATGGGCATATCGGAGATAACGTCAGCTATATTCAGTAGTCGGGAACCGACCTTCTCCACTAGTGAACATAGCTTCACTGTTGCTCCTTTTTACCTGTCAGAGCAGTGAGATAGAGCAAATGAATTCATTAAATTGTACATGACATTCCTTCTCTAACTTGGGAAATTGCCTTTTGGGCCAGGCCTTTCTTTTTTCAGGGCGGCGATTGGAACAGCTGCAGGATCTCGCCCCCCCTTTCATACCAAAGAAAGAAGACCAAATACGTATAGGCCAACTTAAGCCTAGCTACACTATACAGATCGGACCGGAAAATCCCTTCATTATCAGCTACGGCTGGGAAGAAAATTGTGCTTACTTGGAAGCCAACAGTTGGAAGCCGTGGTGAATTACAACACGTATTACGAGGAAAAATTCGAAGAAGCCGCATTAAGATAAGCAGGCAGGACAGCTGGCAGTATAGTATAGTGAAGCCGATGATTCATAGACGTGCACGGCTGACCGAAAACTACTATTCTATTAACAAAGCAAAGCAAAGAAATGAAAGAACACGGGTACGAAATTAAAAAACACTATTGAAGTAAAAGATACATACTAGCTGTTCGTGGAAGGCTGGCACCGAAGTGTGTATTCGAACAAATCAAGATCAACCGGGGATTCCGGCGTTTTCTTCTTCGAGGCCTGCCGAAAGTGAGCCTTGAGGTCGGGTGGCTTTCGCTCGCCCCCCAGGGCAAGAAGACAGCAATAGACCAAATAGCAGAAATGGCGGTGCAGGGATAGATCCCCTAGCATCGCCATTTCATTGTCTTTACCAAATCTCCATTAAGCCAGCTGTCCTTTTAAGTGAGCAAATCTCCTATTGGGACAGCCTCTTTCACCTCTTGAAATACACTTATACTTAAGCAGTTCCTGTTATGTTTCATACTCAGCGGGGATAAGCTCATACAATTCCTTCACTTCGCAGCCCAATGTATCTGCTATAGAGATAGCGACTTGCAGTGGCATGACACGCTTACTCTCCAGATAGTCAGTGATCCGTTCTGGTCTGTACTGCAGTAAGCGAGCAAGCTCATCTACTGATATACTTGCAGCGGATAGCCGTTCAGATAGCAAGCATCCTCCTAAATGAAATTTCATTAGCAACGACTCCCCATCTAAATCTGCGCAATACGCATTCAAAGCTTAATTAGAAACGGTGACTTCCTGCTTTAGCCTCCTACATAAGTAGCACCGTAGACATACGGTATCGTTTGAGCATTGGAAGGGGCTGGGAATATATAATAAACTTTAATATAGTAGACTTGATTCGCTTGAACTTGAACGGCTGTGCTTCCGTAGCCAAGCACGTTATAATTACTGTCTAACACCTGTACTCCTAAGTTGGCTGATGAGCCTGGGTTACCCGGCAATGTGGAATAAGTGAAATACACTGTACCTGACTTATGAGTCGTAAATTGATGATACTTTGTCGCTTGCGGGCTCCCTGATCCAGCCCATGGGCTAACAGAATCGTTGTAATACGTTACCGATGTATTGCCAATTGGGTGAGTAGTCGTGTACCCGCTTGAAGGAATAGAAGCCTGCACAATACTGCCTGTCAATAGATTACCAACCGCAAAAGCTAGAACAACTACTAAAGCCATTACCCATTTCTTCATCTCAGAAATCCCTTCTCTCCCTTTATCTACTAACACCCCTACTCTATCTATCTCTTTCCACGCTGTATACCCTTTCAGAAAACTAGTCAAAAGCTTACACAATCCTCTCTCTCCAATCGTTCTTTAATAAGCTTTCTCGGCATAATCATACAAAAAAAGCCCAAACGTTATCGCCTGGACTTTCGAACTTTCTTTCTATCATTCAGCTGTTGTCTTCTTTGTTTTGCCGATCAGCCTTCTCTCTGGCCAATAGATCAGGCTTCAAATCATCCTGCACACTTCCCTTCCATAAAGGAACGCCAGACCGATAAGCCGCCCTACCATTCAAATGGCCCGCTACAGGCCCTGTTAGGAATACAAACACGATGCCAAGCAGCAGCTTTACGCTCACGTGATCTAGATAGAACATAAAATATAGAAACGCTCCTGCCAGAATAAGCAGAACACCGAGCGTAGCACTTTTGGTAGCGGCATGTGATCGTAAGTAAACATCAGGCAAGCGGACAAGCCCGAATGTGCTTAATGCACTAATCAGGGCACCAAGCACGATGATCAAGCCGATTAAGAATTCACCGATCAAGCTTATCGTCGCCATCTTCAATGACCACTCCTCTCTCAATATAGCGTGCAAAAGCAGTCGTTCCTATAAAAGTCAAAATACCGATTAATAATATGATATCTATAAACGCACTTGTCCGAAGCAGCATGCAAATGATTGCAATCATAGAGAGCAGGATGACACCGATCGTATCCAGAGCAGCAATTCGATCAGATATGGAGGGTCCTTTGAGCAAACGATACATACAGCCCAGCACCGCCAATGCCAATATAGCCAAAGCAATAATAAGCATCGTCGTTATCATGAGCGCGTCACCTCCATAATGGCTTTTTCGAATGTATCTTTGATCTGTTGCGATAATGCTTCTGCATCCTGAATGTCCATCGCATGAATGTACAGTGTCTGATGATCCGGCGATACATCAAGGGTCAGCGTCCCTGGCGTGAGACAAATCAGGCAAGACAGCAGTGTAATTTCCCAATCCGATTTCAGCTCCGTATGAAAAGCGAACAGGCCTGGACGAATCGCCAGCTTTGGACGAATAATATGAACGATTACGTCGTAGCTGGATATGAACAGCTCTTTATTGAACAAGAGAAGCAGCTTAATAATCGCGACGATTTTTCGCATATAGAACGGTTGGGACCAAAAACGTCTGAACAGGCCGATGCAAGCCATACCGAGCAAATAACCAACGACAAAACGAGAGAAGAACCACTCATTATGAAGGAACATCCAGACGAAGGCTATGATCAGATTTAATAAAATTTGCAAAGCCATTTCATCTACTCCTTTAATACTGCATCAATATATTGTGCCGGATGGATCAGCGTAGCTCCCGCTTCTGCAACGATGCCATATAGCCATTCTGAGCCTATCCCCATCGCGATAACGAGGAGACACAGCCCTGCCGCAGGTAGCAGCGCCCTATTGCTAAGCTTCTTCTGCTCAGGCTGCTGATGCAGCTTCTCTTCTCCCCAGAAGGCGTGCATGAATAGGCGAATCAAGGAGTACAGGACGATCAGGCTGGAAGCCAGAGAGATAGCTGTCAGCCAATAATGCTCGGCCTGCAAGCCGCCTCGAACCAGCAGCAGCTTGCCTGCGAAGCCGCTCAGCGGAGGAATGCCTGCTATAGCGAATGTTGTGATGAAAAACATCCAGCCCAGCAGCGGATAACGCTTGATCAGACCGCCCATTTCCCGTAATTTGTTTGTGCCAGAGACATGGACAATCATCCCTCCAAGGATGAAGAGCAGCGCCTTCGCCACCATGTCATGAATGAGATAGAACACAGCGCCATTAAGCGATTCTTCTGTAGCCGCAACCAGGCCGAAGGCAAGGAAGCCCACACTAATCACGACGTTATAATTCATAATTCGTTGAATATCGGAATAGGCAATTGCGCCTAATGCTCCCAGTATCATCGTTGCGCCAGCCATCCAGCCTAGCCAGCTATGCGTAATTCCCGGCTCATGATAGAAGATCAATGTGAACGTTCGAATAAGAGCATATAACCCGACTTTTGTCAGCAAAGCTCCGAATAGCGCCGCGACTGCGGCCGGAGGAGCGCCATAAGAGCCCGGCAGCCAAAAGAACAAGAAGAGCCCCGCTTTCAAAGCGAATACGATCATGAATAGAATGGCGATGACATTCAATACGCCCTCCTGCTGCACCTCCGCAACTCGCAGAGAAAGATCCGCCATATTCAATGTGCCGACCACCCCGTACAAATACGCAACAGCAGCGACAAACAACGTTGAAGATAAGATGTTAATCAAAATATATTTCAGCGTCTCCCGCAGTTGGCGCTTGGTTCCTCCTAATACGATTAAGGCATACGAGGAAATGAGCATGACCTCGAAGCAGACGAACAGGTTGAACAAATCCCCGGTCAAGAATGATCCGCTGACGCCAACAAGCAGGAATTGAAGAAACGGATAGAAGTAATACCGCTCCCGCTCCTCCCCAATCGTGCGGAAGGCATACAATAGGCAAAAGGCGCTTACGACCGAGGTTGTAAGAACAAGAAGTGCACTCAGTGTATCGGCGACAAACACAATACCATACGGCGGAGCCCATCCACCCATTTGAAGGGTCTGGATACCATCGTTTCTAACCTGATAGAGTAGCACGCTTGCTCCAGTAATATTCAATAGGACGGCAATCGTACTAATCCAGCGCTGCAACCGGATATGGTTCTTGAAGAACAGCATGATGATTGCGCTGCTTAGCGGAATCAGAAGCGGGAGTACGAGTAAATTATTCATCTTCGTTCCCCCTTAGCTGTTCCATATCATCTGTTCCCAGCTTCTGATAGGCCTTATAGGCCAGAACGAAGAAGAACGAGGTAACACCGAAGCTAATAACAATAGAAGTTAGAATAAGAGCCTGCGGCAGCGGATCGACATACGTCTCCGCCTTCTCTCCAAGCAGCGGGGCTGCGCCCGTTTTGAGCCGCGACATCGTAAGCAGCAGCAAATGTATACCATGGGTTAATAGCGATGTGCCCAATATGATGCGCAGCAAGCTTTTCGATAGAATGAGATAGACCCCAACCGCAAAAAGAACGCCAATCGTTAAAGACATATATAGTTCCATTGCTATTTATCCCTCCCTATCGTCAAGATGATCGTCATCGTAATGCCTATAACCGTTAGATACACGCCCAGATCGAACAGCATAGCGGTCGCAAGCTCCACATGTCCAAGCAGCGGCAGATCGAAATAACCGAAGCTATGACTTAAGAACGGCAATCCGAATACGAATGATCCAACGCCCGTCAGCAAGGCTACCAATAATCCACAAGCTGTTACCTTGCGGAAATCATACGGAATGACCTCCCGAACCGTCTTCAAGCCAAAAGCCATCGCGAACAGCACCAGCGCAGACGAGGTCATAAGTGCTCCAATGAATCCCCCGCCCGGATTATTATGTCCGGCAAAAAACAGATATAGAGAAAACGTTAAAATAATGAAAATCACGACTTTTGAGATCGTTTGAAGAATAACATCGTGGCTGCGAACACCAACAGGTTCATCGCGCTTTGGCTGAACAGACAGAATAGCTGCTGCATCCGCCTCCTCCTTTGTATCCAGCTTCAGCTTGATTAACGCATAGATGCCGTATGAAGCAATGCCCAACACGACGATTTCGAACATCGTATCGAAGCCCCGGAAGTCAACAAGAATTACGTTAACGATATTTTTTCCGCCAGCCAGCTTATAGCTGTTGTCCACGAAATATTGTGAGATCGATTCGAATGAACGGCTGCTGCTTGCACTCAAAGCTACCAAGGTCATAATGGCTCCAACTCCGACTGCAATAAGCAGATTAACCAGCTTAAACCGTCTCTTCGTCTCCTCTTTCTTCAGCTTCGGCAAGTGGTAGAAGCATAAGAGGAACAAGGTGACCGAGACTGTTTCTACAATTAACTGGGTAAGCGCCAAATCGGGAGCCCGGAAGATGACGAAGAAAAAAGAAACCATATAGCCTACCGCGCCTGTCAAAATAATCGCCATCAGACGGTTGCGGGCGAACGGCACGGCAATTACAGCCAAGATCATGACGGCAATAATGACGTATTCATACAAGGACATCGGTGCGAACTCGGACAGGTCAAAGGACATATCCGTCTGGGACCATAATGTCCAGCCTACCGATAAGATCAGAAAAGCAAAAATATAGATCACATAATGACGGATCGAGCCGGTCATATAACGATCGGTTAATCGGCGTGCCCCCGCATCTAAGCCTCTCAGCCCAGCATCATACGTTCCATTTAGGGAGATACGTTGAAATAGCGGTTGATTGAATACACTAGCTCGAGTATGAAGCTTATAGACAATCGTACCGACTGCGACAACGCCAATCGTCATGAATATTTCTGTCGTCCAACCATGCCAGAATGCGATGGATACCTCAAATTGCTCGCCAGGCAGCAGCAGGGCTGGATGGATTGCCGCCATTGCCGGCTGAATGATGGAGTAAGACAGCAGATTAGGGAACAATCCGAATATGACGGCCAAAGAACCAAGAATGACAGGAGACAATAACATCCCTACTGGCGCTTCATGGGGAGCCTTCTCCAGCTTCTCCAGCTGCTTCGGTCCTGTGAACGTTTTGAACACGATGATCATGCTGTATACGAACGTGAATACGCTAGCTATCCAAGCCATAATCGGGAATAGCACCCCAATGGTCTGCATGTTGAACAGCTTGAGCTCTGTAATATTCAAGACAGCGGTAAAAAACATTTCTTTACTCAGGAAGCCATTGAATGGAGGCAGCCCAGCCATAGAGAACGTTCCGATAATGGCTACGGTGAACGTAATGGGCATGAAAGCCATCAAGCCGCCTAGCTTCCGTATGTCTCTTGTGCCTGTCTCATGATCCACGATGCCCACGACCATGAATAATGCCCCTTTGAACACCGCGTGATTAATCAGGTGAAAGATGGCAGCCATCGTCGCTTTCGTATAAAATAGCGAATCTGCGCCGCCTGTCAGGAATGCAGCGGCAGAGCCAAGACCGAACAAGCTCATAATAAGGCCGAGCTGACTGATTGTTGAGAAGGCCAGCATCGACTTCAAATCGGTCTGCTTCATCGCTCGGAAGGATCCATAGATTAGCGTAACTATACCAAAACCCGAGACGAGCCAGAACCATAATGCTTCTCCCGAGAATACAGGGCTGAACCGGGCAACCAAATAAATGCCTGCTTTGACCATCGTAGCCGAGTGCAAATAGGCGCTGACTGGAGTTGGTGCCTCCATCGCATCGGGCAGCCAAATATGGAAGGGGAACTGAGCCGACTTCGTAAATGCCCCTAACAGAACAAGCACCATTGCAGGAATAAACAAGCTGTGGTCAGCTATACTGCCTATGCTTGCTATCGTCTCTCTAATGCTGAACGTTCCCGTTATGACATATAGCAATACCAAGCCTGCAAGCATCGCCAATCCGCCAAATACAGTAATAAGCATTGACTTTAGCGCACCATATTTTGACTTTTCCTTATGATGCCAGAAAGCGATCAGCAAAAAGGAAGAAATGCTCGTTAGCTCCCAGAATCCATAAAGAACAATCGTATTATCCGATAGGACGACGCCAAGCATCGCTCCCATAAATAAGAGCAAATAGATGTAGAACAGCTGAATCGCTTCTTTTTGCTTATCCATATAAAATATCGAGTAGAAGACAACCAACGTACCGATCCCCGATATAAGCAAGGAGAATAATAGCCCCAGCCCATCCAAATACACGGTAACATTAACTCCTAGAGAAGGAATCCAGGGTAGAGATGCGGTTAAGGTCTCCCCTGTTTGCACCAGAGGAATCTGCATCAAAAAATAGATGAATAATAACGCAGGAACAGGAACGATGAACCATCCCGTATGTACACGCTTCATGCCTTTGTGCAAGAAAGGAATCAGAATAGCGTACAGAAAAGGAAACAGAATGGCAGTGTGCAAGAGCGACAATGGAAAGCCTCCTTCGACCAAGTTGAACTTCTTACAGTAGCTTCTCCAAATAAGAGAATAAAGTACCATTTTTACCTTAAATAAACAGAAACAACACAAAAAGAGCCCGCTGTTGGCAGGCTCCTCCATTAAAAAAGTATGATTTTGTGACTTGATCCATTAATTATAAAGGGCTTACATCCCGTTTGTCAAAGTAAAAATGACGAGAGTGAATAGAACAGCAGCCAGCAGGAGATCACTTAGCAGTAGAAGGAGTGATTGTATTGCTAACAAAAAAAATCATCATCTGCTCTAGCCTGTTCACTGTTCTTCTCCTCGCTGCTGGGTTATTGAATAGAGAGCTTTCCCCATCCCCCAAGCTATTCTCTGCTTCTTACAAGGCAGCAAGCCTGTCTGATCGGCATCAGCCTTACAGGCCCCGGGAGTATGTTAGAATTATTCGTATTGCACCTCCTAAACCTTACTCCAAGCGCACCTCTCCATAGGCTAACGCATATGGTAAAGCAAGAACTAGGTGTACTATTCACCTAATTAGAGAGGCTGGAGCAAGATGAATTCCTACATGGATTATACGTCGCCTTCCGTACAATTCACTTATGATTTAAGCAACAATCGATTTTACACCAAGAATGCCTACAATTACATTAATGCACTTTCTATCAAGCAACTGAACACCCTTGGCAATACTTCCTTGCTTGATATTTTTCTAAGCAGGAGCAACGTAATTGAGCCCCATATCCATCAGAATGCCTCGGAGCTCGTCTACTGTATTTCTGGCAAAGCGGTCGTATCCCTTATCAATCCCTTCACCAATGAACTGCTGAATTTCACGATAAGTCCCGGTCAGGTTGCCAACGTTCCACAGGGCTGGTGGCATTATGAGGTGGCTTCTGTCGATAATACGCATCTGCTCGCCATTTTTGACGCCCCGATCCCAGAGGTTATTTTCGGTTCAGATATTTTACGATTAACCCCGGCCAGCGTTCTCGCTCATACCTACTGTCTAGATAAAGCGAAGGTGAAGGATACCTTGGCTCCGATTACCCAAACGGTTGTCATTGGCCCACCAAGCAACTGCGAACAAGGTAAAACACAATCTGCCAACAAAATGCCCTATTGGAATCAAACATATTCTAATCAAGCACTGCCTAACCAAGCGCTGTCAAACCAAACACTGCCTAACCAAGCACTGTCTAACCAAGCACTGCCTAACCAAGCACTGCCTAACCAAGCACTGTCTAACCAAGCACTGCCTAACCAAGCACCATCCAATCAGGCCTTTCCAAACCAAACGCATCCGAATCAAACTTACTATACAAAACCGTACGGACACTATCACCGTGAAGAGCCCTATTACGGCCCAGCCCCTTACCCCAACTATTAAACAAAATGAAAAAGAGCCTCCATTCCGAATAGGTTTGGAAGCTCTTTTCGCCTTAATAGATAGCTAAAGAACTGTGATACGTTTCGCTTTTACCTTATAAGCTTGCTGCGTTGATTTCTGATGGTGCAATTCTTGTTACGCCTGGAAGCGTAATGTTCGTTGTGAGGTTTCTTAGATTGGTAAACAAGAAGTTGCCTCTCGCATCAGTGCCTTGAAAGTTCCCTACGAAGACCCCGCCAATTCCTCCCCCGTCAAATTGAATTGTGACCAGAGTTCCTGGAGCTAGTGTCCGAAGAAAATTAGCTGCTGAGCTGCCTCCCAGATTCTCTTGATTGCCACCAGTGCGATTGCCGCCTGTTCTGTTTCCTCCAGTTCTGTTGCCACCCGTTCTGTTACCACCTGTTCTATTACCTCGGGATCTGTTGCCTCCCGATCTGTTATCTCTGCTTCTTGACATATGAATCTACCTCCTATGACTGATTTATCTTATACTATGTAAATTTCATAGAAGGGTATGGACGAATCTAGCAGATCAAATAACCAAATCTATCAATCTACTGTTCTTCAACAAAAAAAAGCTGCAACAATCGCAGCTTTAGATCTTAGAATTATACGATTCTATTCATTAAGGAATATATTGCTGAACAATCCGAGTAATCTCGCCATTGGTTACCGTGAAATGATAGGGAAAATCTTTCAATTCAAATACATCATCAGAATCTAAGAGAGATATGAACTTTTCCACTGAAATCTGCTCATCCCATATCAATTCTGCATTTTCTGCCTGACCGGTGCGATTATAGATTTGCATAAGAACAACCGCATCCTTCGCAATAGGCAGCTCCTTCAGCTCTTCGCTGTCATTAATAATGTAGTAGCCATCTGGCGGGCCATCTAGGCCAACATCGCCTTCGCGCTCCAGAAACTTCTCCTTCGCTTGCTCACCTTCATACCAATCTATAGAATCTATGGCGAGCGTATAGCCAGCTTCCGTCTGTCTAACTTGATCTATATAGCCTGTTTCTGTATTTGCAGATTTGGCAACCGGCTTGTATTCATGACCGCTTGCAAGTGCAAAACTAAATGCTGTCAAACAAGCTATAGCAATAATTGCAGTCAGGGTATATTTTTTCATCATGGCTAACGCTCCTTCAAGGTTGTGTATATTCTTATTCCGCATAACTATAGAATATAACGACTGAGGGATGAAATAAGTTACAAAATAAAGACAACCCAATTATTTCTTTTTTACTTATTACCCTCCTCATCCACAAGGCAAACATTTTGCTGCTCAAAAGTGCTCTTGAAAAGACCAGCCTTACATGAAAATAGAAAGCATGTTCTGTTTTTTTCTGTTCATTCTGTTATCATAGACATGACCGTCCATGCTTAAATATATCTGCTAAAGGATAGATGAAGACATGAGCTCCAAACTTAACCTCAAAACAATCAAAGACCTGTGCGGACGCATCTCCTATGAGGGCGGCAACGCCTATTTCCGTGCGGGTAAAGTATCCTTTACGCAGTTTGACGTAGAGGCTGCTGCCTACACGGCTACTGTACGAGGGAACATCAGCTATCAAGTATTTATTCAAATGCATGCTACCGAGCCTATGACAGCGGAATGCACCTGTCCTTCCCTGTCCTCTTATAATAAATATTGCTCCCATATCGCCGCCGTACTGCTTCATATTCAGGACGCGCAGCAGAAGAAGCCAGCTTCAGCAAAGCTTATAGAGCGGTCCCAGCCTACGGAACAAACAGCAGAATTGAAGCTCTCTTCACCTAGAAACGATGCCGCTACGATGCTCGGATTATTTGAACGGAAGCCACAACGTCCTAGTGCTGCCCGTCATTTATTCGATCAGCGGCTGCCTCTCACGGTAGAGTTCACCTGCGCAGCCTTTTCTTATGGCAATCGTAAGCATATGCTCGGACTAGAGCTGATGATCGGGCTTAAGAAGCTCTATGTTGTACCCAAGCTTTGCGAGCTGCTTGCTCACATTGATCAAAGAAAACCTTACGCGGTTTCCCGCTATTTTACTTATGAGCCTGAGCTGCACCGTTTTCATCCTAAGGATGACGAGATTATCCAGAAGCTCCTTCATATTCAACAGCATGAACAAATGTATCGGGAGACGACCAGCCTTTATTCTGCCCACGCTAATAGCTTAAGCGGAAATCGCATGCTGTTGATTCCGCCACTGCTATGGGATACCCTGCATCCATTGCTCATCCATGCTCCCTTAATCAGGCTGGAGCATCATAATCAAATGTATGACGGGGTTGCTTATTCCGAAGCAAGACTACCCTTGCAATTTCTGTTCGAGCCATCGGCTAATACGAATTATCGCATGGTCGTTGAGGGTCTAGATAAGCTTACCCTTCTGGAGCCTTACGGGCTTGCCTTATCTGAAGGCCGGCTGCTGAAGCTCGGAGAAGAGCAATGCGCCCGACTGGCGGATATGAAGCTTATGCTTGATTCGACGAGAGATTCTTCCACGGAGATCAGCATCTCGAATGATCAAATGGAGCCTTTCATGGAGAAGGTTATTCCTGGTCTCATGAAGCTGGGCAGCGTCCATATCGCTGAGGCTGTCTCTGAGCGTATTGTACAGACCCCACTGAAGGCGAAGCTTTATTTGGACCGAGTCAAGGATCGTCTTCTTGCCAGCCTTGATTTTCAATATGGCGATATTGTTATCAATCCACTAGAAGGAAGCAGCAGCAAACGCGATTCCTTACTCATTCTTATGCGTGATGGTGCTCAAGAGCGACTCATTATGGACCTGATGGAGGAGGGCTCCTTCAGCCGTACGGAGGAAGGCTTTTTTCTCGATGAGGAAGAAGCGGAGTATCATTTTCTTGTCCATATCGTACCTCAGCTGGAGAAGCTGGTTACAATCTACGCCACTTCAGCGGTCAAGCTCAGAATTTTTACTGGACATGCTCCTCCGAAAATATCAATCAATGTGCTGGAAAGAACCAATTGGTTGGATTACAAATTCGAACTGCAAGGTATACCAGAAGCGGAAATTCGTAAGCTGCTTGTCTCGCTAAAGGAAAAACGCCGCTATTATCGCCTCCCTACAGGAGCACTTATGCCTTTGGAAAGTGCAGAGTTTCTCGAAATTATTCAGTTTATGAATGAGATGGGTCTTCATAATGTGGATTGGCAGGATTCTTCCGTGAAGCTTCCTCTATATCAAGGGCTCCATTTGATGGATTCGCCTCTGCAGGGCAAAGCTGTAAAGCTAGGCAAAGCCTTCAGACAGCTGCTGGACAATATGCGCAATCCCGACAATTTGGAATTCCCGCTTCCCGATTCACTCGAGCCTGTTCTTCGCGATTATCAGAAGTATGGCTTCCAATGGATGAAGACGCTAGCCAATTATGGCTTTGGCGGGATTCTAGCAGACGATATGGGACTCGGCAAGACGATTCAGAGCATTGCGTTCATCGCTTCTGCATTGCCGGAGATCAGGAGCGAATCTCGGCCTGCTATAATCATCTGTCCCGCATCTCTCGTCTATAACTGGCGAAATGAGCTATTAAAATTCACTCCAGAGATGAAGGTAATCATCGTTGCCGGCACTAAGGAAGAACGCCAATCTGCTCTTAATCGCCTGCAACAGGCCGATATTGTCATTACTTCCTATCCTCTCCTTCGGAGGGATATTGCATTATACAGCAAGCACACCTTCCACACTCTCGTGCTTGATGAAGCGCAGGCATTTAAAAATAATACGACACAGACTGCCCAAGCGGTCAAAGAAATTCAAGCGATGAATCGCTTTGCCCTTACTGGAACGCCTATTGAGAATTCCATGGAGGAGCTATGGTCGCTTTTCAGCGTCGTCTTCCCTGCCCTCTTCCCAAGCCGGCAAGCCTTCAACGAGCTATCGCGAGAAACGGTTGCGAGACGAATTCGACCTTTTCTACTCCGTCGATTAAAAAGCGATGTACTCACAGAATTGCCTGAGAAGATCGAGATGCTGCAAGCTTCTGAGCTTCTGCCCGAGCAGAAGAAGCTCTATACCGCTTATCTAGCACAGCTAAGGGAAGAGAATCTGAAGCATCTTAGAGATAAGAATAATCCCAACCACCGCATCAGGCTGCTCGCTGGAATAACAAGGTTGAGACAGCTATGCTGCCATCCTGCACTGTTCGTCGAGGGCTATAGCGGAAGCTCTGCGAAATTCGAACAGCTTCTGGAGGTAATAGAGGAATGCCAGAATGCAGGTAAGCGTGTGCTCATATTCTCTCAATTTACCGAAATGCTTGGCCTGATCAGCAGAGCTATAGGGGAGCAAGGCATTCCTTTTTTCTATTTGGACGGCTCGACCCCATCTTCTGAGCGTGTAGAATTATGCCAGCGGTATAATGATGGCGAGAAGGATATTTTCTTAATTTCATTGAAGGCTGGCGGAACTGGACTCAACCTGACCGGAGCGGATACCGTTATTTTGTATGATATGTGGTGGAACCCGGCTGTGGAGACTCAAGCGGCGGACCGTGCCCATCGCATTGGACAAAAGAAGATCGTACATGTCATTCGTCTCGTTGCCCAAGGCACAGTAGAGGATAAAATGTATGAGCTGCAGCAAAGGAAAAAAAATCTGATTGACGAAGTGATTCAGCCCGGGCAAGAGACTAAGCTTACTGCACTATCCGAGGAAGAACTGCGGGAAATTCTGATGATTGAATAGTTGGCTCTGACAAAAAAAAGCTCCGGTGCGCAAATCTAGCATCGGAGCTTCCTTATTTATTATTGTCCGTAGACGACTTCACCGTTCCATTCAAGCATTCCACCGCTCATATTGGTAACTTTGTATCCCTGCTCCTGCAAATACTCACAGGCTTTACCGCTGCGTTTGCCGCTGCGGCATAGCAAGATCAGAGCCTCACTTTTATTCAGCTCATCAGCACGCTGCTGCAACTCGGATAATGGAAGGCTGCGAGCCTCTTTTATATGCCCGGACTCCCATTCATCTGCCTCGCGCACATCCACCAAATTTAGCTTCTCACCTTGCTGCAAACGTGCTTCTATCTCATCAGGTGTGATTTCTGGGTACATGATTATCGGCTCCTTCATTTTGTTTTTATATTTATTGAGTCGTATGCATTCTTCTGAATTGTAGCGCTCAGCCAAGCCGATGTCCAGCAGCATATTTTCTAGCTATCAGACTTCGTGCTGCTTCAAGTGAGGCCTCAAATAAGTCTCGCTTTGCCATCTTGTATCCAGTGCCAGCGTCATCGAAATCAGCTAAAAAACAGACCTCCAACAAGGGAGGTCTACTGAAGCAGACATAGATTATAATCGAACAGCAGTGCCGCTTACTGCGACCATCAGCATACCTTCCCGAACAACCTCATAATCAATGTCGATCGCCACGATCGCATTAGCTCCCAGACGACTTGCCTGAAGCTTCATTTCTTCGAATGCGACATCGCGAGCTTCCTTCAGCTTACTTTCGTAGGCGCCTGAGCGACCACCCACAATGTCTGTAATAGAAGCGAAAAAGTCTCTTACCACATTGGCCCCCATAATGGCTTCACCTGTCACGATTCCAACATATTCTTGAATAGGCCTTCCCTCAATTGTAGGGGTTGTTGATATCAACATCACATCAGCTCCTTTATTCTATATTACTACATCTAATCGAATTAAACAGACTTAATGTTTCCAGTATTCTCCTGAATATGTATTCGAATGATAGTTCCTAGCCACTTAATTGAACAGAAAAAACCTCCGAAACCACTCACTGCGAGAGTGGAGACGAAGGTTCTTCCTTCCCCTCTTATTAAGAATAAAGCAGAGGCTTAAAACTCAATCGCTTTGTATTCAATACTCTATTCTGTAATGCGAGGCTTCTTATTGCGATTCAGGAATTCATACACAACCGGAACGATAATCAGCGTTAACAGCGTCGAGCTTATAAGTCCGCCAATAACCGTGATCGCCATCCCTTTGGAGATCAATCCGCCAGACTCTAAGCCAAATGCTAGTGGAAGCAATGCGCCTACAGTTGCAATTGCTGTCATCAGAATCGGACGAAGACGGGTACCAGCAGCTTCAAGCAATGCTTCGCGTACCGGTAATCCTTCTGCTTCTTTGTGAATGACTCGGTCGATGAGTACGATCGCATTCGTTACAACGATACCGATCAGCATGAGTGCTCCAATCATTGCCGTTACACTCAACGTCTCGCCTGCAAGCCACAACCCGACTAATGCACCGATAACGGTGAACGGAAGCGAGAATAGAATGGCGAATGGTGTCAACCCGCCGCCGAATGTGATAACAAGGACAAGATAGACGACTGCGATTGCCGCCAGCATCGCGAGACCAAGCTGCGTGAAGGATTCATTCATTTGCTCTGTCACGCCTCCCATCTCAATAGCAATGCCAGATGGTAGCTTCATATCGTCAATCATCGTTTGCAGCTTAGTAGATACAGCCCCAACATTAGCAGCTGTTACATCTGCAGAGACGTCCGCATAGATACGATCATTTTTCCGTGTAATCGTATTTGGCGATTCATCCTCTTCAATAGTAACGACATCCTTAAGTGCCACCTCCATACCCAGTGGAGAGAGCAGCTTCACATTTTCCAAATCGGATTTATCTTTATACGTTTTTTGTTCCACTTTTACAAATACGTTAATCTCTTCGCCGTCCTTCTCAATCTTAGTCAGGACCGGATTGTCCCGAACTGGACTAAGCGCCATTGCGATCTGGCCAGCCGCCAAGCCATACTGGCTCAGCTTCTCTTGATTAGCAACGACACGATACTGTTCATAAGTCGCCGAGAGGCTAGAATCGATATTCGTCAAATCTTTATTTTCTTTCAGCTTCGTCTGCAATTCCTCAACAATTGGCTCCAATGCCTTCATGTCAGGACCATACACGAGCATGGAGATTGATGAGCCTCCCATTGCACCGCCGCTGAAGTCAAGCTGCTTCCATTCTCCCTTGCCGCCTAGCTTCTGGAGATTGGCAACAACTTCTTCTTTCTCTTCTACAAAGCCTTCAAATTTATCATCATAAACCAAGTTGAACAAAGCTTGCTTGGATGCGCCGGGGCTGAACGGGTTTGAACCGCCAACTGCATATTGCACCACTTCAACGCCGTCGCGCTCCAGTATATTTTTCTCCGCTTCAAGCGCCATAGCTTCCACTTGCTCCCGTGTCTCGCCAGGTGCAGGGTTATAAGAGACCATCATCATTTTCTCTTCATCAGCTGGCATGAAGCTGAAGCCGATAACCGGCAAGAGGAACAGGCTTCCTACTAGAAGCACTACAGCAGTACCTAGTGCAACCCATTTCCGATCGAGCGACCAGCGCAGAACAGATTTGTACCATTCTGCCAGCTTGCTTGGTTTTTCCTCATGTGCCTTTCCTGACTTGATACCGTTGCGGAACATCATATGAGCCAGCATCGGTACAACTGTAATTGCGACCAGCAAGGAAGCTAGCAGCGCGAATACAACGGTCAGAGCAAACGGCAGGAATATTTCGCCAATCATCCCGGACACAAGTCCTAGCGGCAAGAATACCGCGATGGTAACGATCGTCGATGCCAAGATCGGCAGGAACATCTCACGCGTTGCATCGAGCATCAGCTCTTTGCCCTTCATCTTCTCTCCGGTAAGTGCCATCCGCCTATAGATGTTCTCTATGACGACAATCGAATCATCAATAACCCGACCGATCGCAACCGTCATAGCACCGAGCGTCATAATATTGAGTGTCACATCCAGTTGTTTCAATACAAGGAGCGCCATCAAGATTGACAGTGGAATTGATACGACCGCAATGATCGTAGAACGAATGTTGCGCAAGAAAATAAGAATAATAAATACGGCAAATATAGCGCCAATAACCGCTTTGCTTAGCATCGTCTCAACTGATTTTTCAATTGGCTCGCCTTGGTCCAGCGTCGTTACAATTGCAAGGCCGTCATAATCCGCTTCCCATTTTTTAATTTCGGTTTTTACAGCGTTGACAACATCAACTGTATTAGCACCAGCTGCTTTT
Organism: Paenibacillus sp. J22P59; assembly: GCF_059383895.1. Lineage (NCBI taxonomy): Bacteria > Bacillati > Bacillota > Bacilli > Caryophanales > Paenibacillaceae > Paenibacillus > Paenibacillus sp. J22P59. The sequence goes on along the minus strand of NZ_JBXENX010000001.1, from coordinate 143,729 downwards.
ACAATAGATACGCCAATCGCATCTTTGCCATTCGTACGGGATACCGATTCTGCTTTTCCAATTACTTTGAGATCCGCAATTTCGCTTAGCTTCACAGTCGGAAGCTTAATATCCATCCCAGCTCCTGCGCCAGGCTGTGCAGCTTGGCCCGCTTGCATCTGCGGCAGCTCGGCACCTGCACCAGCACCTGCACCAGCACCAGCACCAGCACCAGCACCAGCACCAGCCGTAGGATTATACGGAATTCGAACATTGTTCAAATCCTCTTCGGTTACGATGTTACCATCAATGACAAGAGTTTTTTCCGAATTGCCGAATTCAAATACACCCAGCGGAACACTTAGTGCGGAGCCCTGAATAATACCTTTAACCGTCTCTTCGGTTAAGCCGTATTTGGCTAGTTGCTCGGGCTTAAATGTAAGCTCGGCTTCCTTCACGTTTTGACCAGAAATCTGAATGCTGGCAACACCCTCAACAGATTCAAGAGAAGGCATAATATCCGCCTCGACTAATTTCGTCAGTTCCTCCAGATTTAATTTATCATTGGAGAGACTAAGCGACATTACCGGGAAAGCATTCAAGCTTATGCGCGATACCGATGGCTTCTGAACACCTTCCGGGAAGGTTACTGCGGACAAAATGTCCTTGACCTCAGAAGTCGCCGTGTCCATATCAATGCCATAGTTATACTCAATAACAACAGAAGAGGCATTCTCATAGGAAGTCGATGTGACGACCTTTACCCCATCCAAATTTCGAGTACGCTGCTCGATTGGCTTCGTAATTTTCTCCATGATTTCTTCTGGAGCTGCACCAGGATATACAGTCGTTACACTTACAATCGGAACTGTGATGTCAGGGAGTGTTTCCATCTTCATGGTCAAACCGGAATATAATCCAGCGAACAGCACCAAAAACGTAAGAATCCATAGCGCAAACTTATTATTCAGGGAAAAACGGATAATGCTTTTCAAAATTATTCCACTCCTTCTCTTTTCTCTATATTTTGAAGCGGTATCCAACTCCCCATACAGTTTCGATATATTGGGGATTAGAAGGATCATGTTCAATCTTCTCACGCAGCCTGCGAATGTGTACGGTTACCGTAGCGATATCGCCTACGGAATCCAGTCCCCAGACGCGTTGGAACAGTTCTTCTTTCTCGAAGACGCGGTTAGGATGTGTAGCGAGCAGCAAGAGCAGATCATATTCCTTGGCTGTCAGAACAGCCTCTTGCTCATGAATCGCCACACGCCGTGAAGGCTTGTCAATGAGCAAGCCACGAATATGCACCTGTTCTCCACGATGCCCTGCATCTCCGGTCAAACCAGTCAATCTCTCATAACGGGACAAATGGGCCTTGACCCTGGCTACCAATTCGCTTGGACTAAATGGTTTGGTCATATAATCATCCGCACCTAACCCAAGTCCCCTGATTTTGTCGATATCTTCTTTTTTGGCTGTCACCATAAGTACCGGAATATCTTTAGCCTGCCTAATTTGCCTGCATATTTCGAAACCATCCATCTTAGGCAGCATGAGGTCTAAAATAATAAGGTCATATTGTCCTTCCAGCGCCTTCTGGAGCCCAATGTCTCCCCTCCCTTCAATAACAGCTCTAAAGCCGTGGCTTTCCAAATAATCGCGCTCCAGTTCTGCAATTGCTCGTTCATCCTCAATAATCAATATATTTTTCATACTCGCCACCTAATTTGGCAGTGCTGCTGCTAGAGGTAATGCCAGGCAGAATCGCGATCCTCCGCCAGCTGCATTCTCCGCCCAGACCCGGCCGCCATGCCCTTCTATGATTTGTTTTACGATGGCAAGACCCAGACCGCTCCCTCCGGTTTCGGAATTTCGCGATTGCTCTGCACGATAGAATCCATCAAATATATGGGGCAGATCCTCTTCCTCAATTCCCGGTCCGGTATCCTCAATAACGATTATCGCCTCGTGTTCATGCGCCTCGATTGTTGCTCGTATAATTTGAGGGGCATTATTAGACTGTTGACCCATATATTTCACACTGTTGTTCAAAATATTCGTCAATACCCTGCTTAATTTCTCAGGATCAGCAGCAACTATAATCGGAGTATCATCTTGTCTCACCGGAACTAAAGTAATATTTGCTTTATCCATGTCAAACTGCTGCTCCTCCAGAAAATGAAGCAAGTATTTACGTAAATCCATCATGGTGAAATCAAAGGCTACCTTCTGCATATCTAGTTTCGAGAATAAAAACAGCTCGTCAATTAGCTGATCCATGTCGGTTGCTTTGCGATAGATCGTCTGCATATAGCGATCCCGCTTTTCATCCGTATTGGCTATCCCATCCATTATGCCCTCCACGTAGCCTTTTATCGCTGAGATAGGTGTCTTCAGATCATGAGAGATATGGGACAACAGCATTTTTCGATTCTCTTCATATTGCAGACTTTGATCGACAGATTGCTTAAGCCGAATTCTCATTTCTTCAAAGACGGTCGTTAACTCGCCTATCTCCCCTTTAGTATAGGCCTGCACCTGCTTGGACAAATCGCCGTCCTTCATGTATAACGCCGCTCTTTTGAGCGATTGGATCGGACGAATAATACTTCGGGATACTAAGAAGGATAACAATCCTGTCGTGATTCCAATAATAATTAGTACGGACAAGCCGAAGATTGGATGCCAATACATCGGAACAGCATCATATCGAAGCAGAAGCAGCAATTGCCCGCTCGATCCGTCTGCATAATTAAACGTTATGGTATGCGTATTGAAGCGGTACTGATTATACGTCACTTTTTTAGGTGAAATGTCAATCAGGCGACTCCAATCCTCATCATGTGACACCTCGTTTACATAGGAGGATACTTTATCCTCATTTCCATCTCGGAATAAGACGAACCCAGCCTTCAAAGCACCGAGCTTTTCATCCATAATTTCTAAATACTCTGTATTCTCAATCTTCTTAGGATCAGTACGAAGTACATAATCCAATTCTCCTGCAACGAATGATTGATAATAGCCAATATTGCCCTCTTCCTTAAAAAAAGCTCTGACATCCTCCATACCGCTCGAATAATAAACAATGAGCATGAGTGCTATCATTGCAATGAAGGGAACGACAACCAACGTTACATAAGATAAATAAAGCTTTCTGCGTATCGACAATCAGAATCACGCCCAACCTCTAATTTCATTGTCTCTATCGTTTATCATAAAGGGTAAATATAAACGGAACTGAAACCATTTCTTACAAATTTATTACACATCCTTATCAGCGAGATTAAATTGTATAGCCCTGTTCACGATCTTCCCTTATAAGAAGTTGAATAAGGCACCCTTTGAAAGTGACTCGTCCATTATAACAATGTTTATACACATTAAAAATAACGCCAAAAGGACGCTTGCTCGCGATCCCTTGGCGTTACTTAGAATGGTTGCTTATCCGACTACCGAACAGACTATTGCTATTGTACCGTGCCTGCTTTAGAAAGAGGCCAAATTCGGAAAACAATCTTCCCCTCGATACTCGTGAAGGCAATAGGGCCAATGCTTCGGCTGTCCTGGCTATGCTCACGATTGTCCCCCATCACGAACAGTTGCCCCGCTCCTATTTTATAAGGAAGGCTGACTCCTAAAGCAAAGGTATGACCCGTGGCATATGGTTCCTCCAGCTGCTCTCCATTCAAGTATACGTTGCCTTCCTTTATGTCCAGTAGATCACCAGGCAATCCAATAACCCGTTTGACTAGTCTAGCTGAGCTCTCAGGCCCGTTAATAATAACAATGTCTCCATGCTGCGGTTGCTTGAAGCGATAAGACCATTTGTCTTCAATAAGTCGCTGCCCATCTGCAAGTGTAGACTGCATAGAAATATTTTGTACCTCTGACTGTGCATAGACGTAATTCTGGAATAGCAGAGCGAAAAGCGCTGCTACCAGAAGTGAAATGATCACTTCACGAATCTCCTGCTTCCAATGAATGCGTCCAGTAACAGGCTGGTACAACCGCAGCACCCCTATTGAGGAATTAGAAAACCTTTACATAATATTCGCATATACATTACTACACTCCTGCAAGTTTCAGAAAATAACTACCATAGCCTGACCATATACAATATGATGGCTGCAGCTGCAATTATGCTAATCAAAACCAAATCCTGCTTCCTGAAGCGAAGGGCATAGCCTCTCGTTGGCTGTACATTCGAGAGCCCGATTCCTCTTGCTTCAAGCGCATCCGCCATTTGTTCTGCCATCCGCAGCATAGATCGAACATAGGGGATAACGACCGACAAAATCATAGAGAATGGAAGTGAGCCGGATAAAGACACCGTTTTTCCTCTGGCATGCGCGATTTTGGCGAAACGCTCCCATTCTCCAGCCAGCAACGGAATAAAACGAAAAATGAGGGTAACCGTCAGGGCAAAAGAAGACACGGGCACCTTAAATGGCTTCATCCATCCGAACGTTTGCTCCAGCCCCCGTTGCACACGCAGCGGCGTAACCAGCCCAAGCAAAGGCATGCCAAGCAGCATGACTAGCAGCAGCTTGCTTAGCCGAAGTGTTGCTTGGAGTCCCTCATTCCAATGAAATGCGAGAGGCTGAAGCTGCAGCCCTGCTATAAAAGTAATAATTATAATCATGAAGAGATAGAGCTGTATTCCTTTCCTCCAACGTGCAATATGAACTCTGACAGGAATCAGTAAGACGGCTAGTAGAATAGAAGCAATACCGACGCCTAACCAACTATTCTGCATAATGATAACAGAAGCAAGCAGCAGATAAGACGCAATAAGGGCACGTGGATCAAAGCGGGAAGCAGCTTGTTGAGCTGCTATTGAAGCTCTGGCTTGTTGTTCAGCCTGCAGCATGGATGGCAACGGTGAGCATTTAGTCGCCGCTTGCTCGCTATTATACTCCTTCTGCTCTATGACAGACGGAGAAGCAATTGCAGGGATTGATTCTGCGCCGCCGAGGTGCGCGGAATGCTGTCTCCTGGCTATCGCGGCAGCAAGCTCCTGCGGCGATAGCCATACGGTATCTCCGCTGCCTGCCTGCGGCAGCGGACAGCCCGCTCCACGCAGCGCAGCTATCGCGCGCTGTGCCTGCGGCGCAGCATCCTCATGGGCATGTGCAAGCGCCCATGAGGATGCTGCTGCCGCTTCGCGGATAGAGCCGTCGGCCAGCACGACGACCTCGTCCGCGAGCGGCAGCAGTGCGTCGAGGTCGTGCGTTGCAACGACCGCTCCGCGCCCCGCTGCCCTATGCGCTGCAAGCAGCGCGCATAAGCGGCGGGTACCGTCGGCGTCAAGCCCCGCCGTCGGCTCATCCAGCAGCAGCCATTGCGGCTCGCAAGCCAGCAAGCAGGCTAGCGATAGCCGCCGCTGCTGCCCTCCGCTCAATGTCCATGGATCATGATCAAGTAGCTCTAATGCCAAGCCTACCGACGTCATGGCTTGCTCGATTCCAAAGTCCCGCTCCGGATTCACCACCTTATATGGTTTAAGGGAATAATAAAATTCTTGGCGCACCGTATTTGCGAACCATTGGGATTCCGACTGCTGCAGCGCAATCCCAACATCCATAAGCACACTTTTATTCACTCTTTTTCTTCTTCCATTGCTCTGCCACAATGGCCGATCGCCTAATTGAAGCTCACCTGCAGATAGTGATCGCAGACCAGCCATCGTCTCTAGCAGCGTTGACTTTCCTGCGCCATTGCTGCCGATCAAAAGCGTTATTTTTTCTGAAGAAAAGGTTATATCAACATTATCTAGCAATAGCTTAGTCAGGTCGTTCGGCGCTTGAACGAATACACTTCTCAGCTTCCAACTATCGTTCATGCTTCCTGCACCGCCTCTGCAAGTCTCTCAGGTGTTAGAGGCAGCTGATCAAACTTCCATCCTAGACGCTCAAGCTCCCAAGCAGTTTGGACGACATAGGGAGCCTCGAAAAACAATTGCTCGCATACACTTGATCCCGTTTTACCTGATGTGCTGCGAGTGTAGAACAACTCTGCTCCTCCATCAAATACGATAGCACCGTTCTCCAAAGCAACCACACGATCATTTGCCCTAAGCTCCTCTAGCTTCTGTGTAATCCAAATGACAGTAATGCCTTCACGATGAAGCTCCCTTACCAATGCTTCTATACGAGAAGAAGCTTCAGGGTCAAGCATAGCAGTAGGCTCATCCAGCAGCAGCAGCCTGCTTTTTACAGCCAGGCATCCTGCAATAGCCGTAAGCTGTTTCTGGCCTCCTGACAAATGAATGACCTGCTGATGAGCTCTTTCCAGCATACCTGTCTTCTCCAATGCCTTCTCAGCTAAAGAAGGAATCAAGCTGCCCTCCGTCCCATGCTGCTCTAGCATAAGGATGATATCCTCCCACGCTGATGATCCCACCATGGAAGCCTCAGGCTGCTGCAGCACCACCGGTATTTCATGGCTTGCTTCTGTTACACCTGTTTTTCTATGTATGATTCCTGTTATTACACCAACTTTATATCCTGCGAGCAGCTTAGCTAATGTACTCTTGCCGCTGCCATTGCGCCCTATCAATGTAATCCATTCACCTTCACTAATCCGAAGATCAATTTCTCTCAGCAATTCAACTTGCTTCGCGCTATCCTCGTAAGTTTGTGATTTCACAGATACTTGCTGTAAGTCGAAAAAAATATTTCCCAAAAAAATTCACCTGACCTCTTCCCCTGAGCTTCATCCTGTGCTAAAATCCAAACTGTTAACTCAATAACAAATATATATGGTTAACAATCAAAATACAATATCCAAACCAAAAGTAACTGAAGGAGACGAGTTCTTAATGCAAAGCAGCAACAATGTTCGCAGTATTGTATTCATCGCTTTATTCGCCGCTTTATTCATTGTCATGAGTGCTATTCAACTAAAAATTGGGCTGCCTGTGCCGATTACATTACAGACGTTAGCGGTCGCACTCTCTGGCATCTTCTTAGGCCCGCGAAATGGCTTTCTATCTATTGCAGTAGTCATCGTATTAGCTGCAACCGGATTACCGCTTTATGGCGGGCAGGGCGGATTTGCCGTATTAACAGGCCCTACGGCCGGTTTCATATTCGTTTTCCCTTTTTGTGCGATGCTGATCGGCTTTGCAACTAGAGCTATTCTCTCTAACGAGTTGCTGAAGCGCAATCGGATTGCAACCTTTGTTGCCTTATTTATCGCCTTTGAGTTATTCGGCTCATTATTGGCTTATGTAGCAGGCGTGCCTTGGTTAGGCCATGTGTACAACCTAAGCTTGCCAAAAGCCTTAGCAGCCGGCTGTTATCCATTCTTAATTGGCGATGTGATTAAATCCCTTATTGCCGTTATCATTACGCTCTCTCTCAAACCTTACATCCTGCGCATCCAATCGTCAATCTCCCCTAGAGTAAGCAAGTCGGATATAAAGGCTACTCTTTAAAATCAAAAAACAGCAAGCCTGAGCAGCTCAGGCTTGCTGTTTTTTTGATTTGCTAGCCACGTTCAAACTAAGGGAATAAGGGATAAAGGAAACGTGTTCCGCTATATCTGCCTCTACTCTGCATCCTGAGAAAATACCGGAACCACGTTCCTCTATCCACCAGTATCCTAGCAAGCTTCTCACTAGATCTTCAAACACATGCGTTTTATAGCGACAGCTGATAAATGATAAGCACATCTTCCTTCGTAAGCTTACGGAAGTGACCTCTCGTTCCTTCGCCAGTTACCTTCTCTGCCATCTCTTCCAGCCTGCTGTCATCAATGCCGTAGTCCGCCAATCGCGCAGGTGCACCTAGCGAGTTCCAGAATGCACGCAGCTTAGCGATGCCTTCATGAGCAATTTCGATATCACTGCGACCGTCCTCCGCCACATCAAATACGCGAACAGCAAATTGACGGAACCGCGCCACGTTATCTTCCAGCACATAGTTCATCCAAGTCGGGAATAGAATCGCCAGTCCCCCGCCATGCGGAATATCATAGACCGCTGATACAGCATGCTCCATGTCATGATTAGCCCAGTCGCCTCTCACACCCATTGATAAGGTTCCATTGAGCGCCATCGTTCCGCAATACAATATCGTTGCCCTATGCTCTAAACTGGTCAGATCTTCCAGAAGCAGAGGAGCTGTCTGAATAATGGTACGCATAATCGTTTCACTGAACCCATCTTGAACAGGCGTCGCCGCATCATGATGAAAATATTGCTCGAATACATGCGCCATCATATCCACTATGCCATATACGGTATGATCCTTCGGAGCACTGACCGTGAAGGCAGGATCCAGAATAGAGAAAGCCGGAAAAGCATGCACGCTGCCCCAGCCATGCTTCTCCAACGTATTCTCATTGGTAATGACTGAGCCTGAGTTCATTTCTGAACCTGTTGCTGCCAGCGTTAATACGGTCCCGAGCGGCAATGCCCCGCTTGGTACTGCCTTACGGCTTACGATATCCCAGAAATCGCCATCGTACTGAGCTGCAATAACAATCGCCTTACTGCAATCAATCGTACTGCCGCCGCCCACTGCAAGCACCCAATCAATAGACTCACTTCGGCATAGAGCAGCACCACGGTGAACAGTCGACAACCTTGGATTAGGCTCTACCCCGCTAAGCTCCGTAACGACACAATCTGCCTCTTCCAGTTTGGCAAGAACCTGCTCATACAGGCCATTTCTCTTAATGCTTCCACCCCCATAGACAAGCAGTACACGCTTGCCATACTTCTTGGCTTCCGCTGGAAGCTGCTTTAATTGGCCTTCACCGAAATACAGACGTGTTGGATTATAATACGCGAATGGAATCATTAGATGGTAATCCCCTTTCTCTTCCTTATAATAAGCAAAGGCGCTCGTCATCATTTATGACAGGCGCCTCATGCTGTGAAAAACTATTAATCACATTCTTCAGGTGCTTCTACCGAAGCGGCTTCAACATTAATCTTCTCCGATACCGAATCGCGAATAACGGAGATAACCAATTGGAGCAAGTAATTGATATCGGTCTGGCTTTGTTGGAATTCCGTAACAATCGGGATGCCGTCCAGCTCATCCTGCAAGACTTCCATTTCACCTTCGATTTTTTTAACCATTTGCTCGTTCTTGAACGTAGTCTCGAATGCGACAAGCTCTTTTTGTTTTTTCTTAATTTGTGCAATCAGCCCTTGGATACGGGTATTGCCATTGATTTGCTGTTCAGCCCGGCGATAGTGCTGCACTTCCTCGGACGTAAAAATCAGACCAGCAAGCTCCTGAGCCTTATTCATAATGTCTTCTCTTACGAGCAAGTCTCGGGTATTGAATTTCGGAACGCTGCAACCACCTTCATGATTATGGTCATGATCATGGCATCCTTCTTGATTTACTGCAGTCTGGTGTTCTGACATCTATCATCTCTCCCATTATTAGCTTTAGGATACGGCTTCTTGGCTGGTATTAGGCACCAGTGCCTCTGCTTTAATATACCATGTTTTGGCTTCCGTTACACGACCTTCTATGAATTGTCCGATCCATTCTTTGGGACCCTCGATATGGACCAGCTTATTCGTACGTGTGCGTCCTGCCAATACGTCCGGATTGTTCTTGCTTTCACCCTCGATAAGCACTTCAATTACAGTGCCCTTCATCCGCTCATGGCTCTCACGGCTCATCTCCGCCATTAGGCTGTTAAGCCTTTGAAGACGTTCTTTCTTCACTTCAAGAGGCACGTTATCTTCCATAACCGCTGCAGGCGTGCCTTCACGAGGCGAATAGAGGAACGTATAAGCTGAATCAAAGCCAACTTCACGCACAAGGGACATCGTATCCTCGAACTGCTCATCGGTCTCTCCCGGGAACCCAACAATGATATCCGATGTCAGCATAGCATTGGGAATAGCTGCTTTTATTTTACGTACAAGCTCTAAATACATCTCTCTTGAATACTTGCGGCTCATGCGCTTCAAGATCTCGGTACTGCCGGACTGAACCGGCAAATGAATATGCTCGACCAAATTGCCGCCTTGAGCGATCACCTCAATCAAATGATCATCAAAATCACGAGGGTGGCTTGTCGTAAAGCGAACCCGAGGAATATCGATCTTCGACATATCCTGCATCAAATCACCAAATCGATATTGTATATCCTCGAAATCTTTACCGTAAGCGTTCACGTTCTGACCAAGCAGCGTGATCTCCTTGAAGCCTTGACGCGCCAGCTCGCGAACCTCGTTAATAACATCCTCTGGTCTGCGGCTGCGCTCCTTGCCTCTCGTATAAGGTACGATGCAGTACGTACAGAACTTGTCGCATCCATACATAATGTTCACCCAAGCGCGCATGCCTTCCCGCTTCTTCGGCATATTCTCGATGATATCGCCCTCTTTGGACCATACCTCTACAACCATTTCCTTGCTGAAATAAGCGTCTTGGAGCAGATGCGGAAGTCTATGTATATTATGTGTACCGAAAATGACATCAACGAAAGCATGCTTCTGCAATATACGGCCAACAACGGATTCCTCTTGTGACATACATCCGCAGACACCAAGGATCAGGTCCGGCTTTTGCTGCTTCAATACTTTCAGATGCCCCAGCTCTCCGAACACTTTATCCTCTGCATTCTCTCGAATTGCACAAGTGTTAAGCAAAACAACATCCGCTTGCTTCCTGTCCTCCGTTGCTGTATAGCCCATTTGCTCGAACATGCCCTTCATCACTTCTGTATCATGTTCATTCATCTGGCAGCCGTAGGTTTGTATCAGATAAAACTTCCCTTTTCCGAGCAGTTGGAACTCCTCTGGAATGGAAAAATCGTAATGCACTTCGATATCTTCCTTGCCGCGCTGCTTCTCATTCTTATGATTAGGAGCGGCATTGATTTGAATATTGCGTCCTTTAATGCGATAAGTGGTTTTGCCATCCTCTTCACTTACTAGTTTGGCATCGGAAAAATCAAAGTATTTCGAATAGTCCTTATCCGTCTTGATAGGATTAGAATCCGTTGTCATACGGTTCTCTTTCGTCATGCTTGCTTCACATCCTCATATCCATATGCCCGCAAACCCTCTTGCAGTTTTATTGAACATCAATTATGAAATTATAGCATAAGAACAACCTTGAATCTATATAGGCGCTCCTGTCTCATCCTGCATCAAATAAGCCGCCCAGTTCAGACTGGGCGGCTTGCTAATGAGAATAGGCGATCTAGCCATTCGCTATTTCCCTATAAAAGCAGCTATTCGATAATCTCCGCTTGATCGCCATTTCTAATTCCAGCCGCATTTGCTTCATCCGTATCAATATGCATATCCAGAGCAAATTCTGGCGATACGCGTGCAATGACTTGCTCAAATACAACGCCCCGGTCCCCTCTAAAGCGAACCTTCAGCAATTGCTTGTCAGCAATTCCCCAACGCTCTGCATCGCTTGTATGGAAATGGATATGGCGCGCAGCTATGATCAAGCCTTCATCAATCGTTACTTCTCCTGCTGGCCCTCTCAATGTGACCCCAGCGGAACCAGCAATATTACCGGATTCCCGTACTGGAGCTGTCACGCCGATTGCGAAAGAATCGGTACGCGATACTTCGATCTGGGTCTGCTTCCTAACGGGACCTAATATTCTAACTTTAGAAAAAGAACCCTTCGGTCCAATGACCTCAACGGTTTCATTAGCCGCATATTGGTCTGGCTGTGATAACGGCTTAAGCTCCGTTAGTTCGTATCCTTCTCCGAATAAGATGGCAACATGCTCGGCTGATAAATGAATATGTCTGGCCGAGACGCCTACCGGCACTACTTTTTGCATCATTGCACAACTTCCTCTCCGTATGGGATTGTTCATTTGGCATTCTAATATAAAAAAGAGCATACAGCACCTAGACTGTATGCTCATCATACCATTTACTTGAATTCCGCTACAAGCTTATCGAAATCTTCTGTAGACAGGGTCAAATCTTGCTTCGCCAATGCTTCCGAGCCAAAGCCAGTAACGAGATCTTCATAGGATTTACGTTCTTTATTCTGATAGATTAGTCCAGTTACCATACCATTGGTTTCCATTATCTTATTCATCGCTAAGACGCGGTTCGAAGGATCATAATCAGGGAATTGCTCCAGGTTAACGATATTCTCTTTGAACCAATCATACGTATTAATTTTATTGAAGGTTACACAAGGACTGAATACGTTAATCAAGGAGAAGCCCTCATGCTTGATGCCCGCTTCGATCAAGCTGGTCAGCTGCTTCAAATCGCTGGAGAACGATTGCGCTACGAATGTTGCACCAGCAGACAAAGCAATCTCCAGCGGCGAAAGCGTTGATTCAATCGAGCCTTCCGGCGTTGATTTGGTCTTGAAGCCTTCCGCGCTTCGCGGAGATGTCTGGCCCTTCGTCAAACCATAAATTTGATTATCCATAACGATATACGTAATGTTCAAGTTACGGCGAATCGCATGAACAGTATGTCCCATGCCTATAGCGAAGCCATCGCCGTCCCCACCAGAAGCGATAACCGTCAGCTCACGGTTAGCAAGCTTTACCCCTTGTGCAATTGGCAGAGCGCGACCATGAATGCCATGAAGACCATATGCATTAATATAACCGGAGATCCGGCCTGAACAGCCAATCCCCGAAATGACAGCTAGTTCTTCTGGCTCCAAACCAACATTTGCTGAAGCGCGTTGAATGGCCGCTTGAATGGAGAAGTCTCCACAGCCCGGGCACCAGTTCGGTTTTACATTATTGCGAAATTCTTTGAATGTTGCCATCTTAGCTCAACTCCTTTGCGCCAGCGAATTCCGGCTTCTTAAGCTCTGCTTTGCAAGCTTCATACACTTCAGAAGGCAAGAATGGATTTCCATCATATTTCAATAGGTTACGGATTTTGTCCGCAAAGCCTACGTTCATTTTAATTTGACCCGCAAGCTGTCCAGTAGCGTTATTCTCCAGAACGACAATTGTTTTGGCCGCTTCCAAATAAGGGCGAAGCTGCTCGGATGGGAATGGATGAATTTGGCGAATCGTAATATGATTCGTCTTGAAGCCATCCTTATCCAGCCATTGTCTAGCCTGATCAATTGTACCTCCAGTAGAACCCATGCCAATAACGAGCAGATCCGGAGCTGTATGTGGAGCATCCACCCGCAATCCGTCCCGCACTTGCAAATTATTCAGCTTGTTAAGGCGCTTGTTCATCATGTTCTCACGATTGACTGCATTCTCGGAAGGACGTCCTCCCTCGTCATGCTCAACGCCGGTTACATGATGGATACCATTCTTAGAACCAGGCAAGATGCGTGGTGATATGCCATCCTCCGTCAGCTCATAGCGCTTGAACAATTGATGCTGTTCAAGCTCAGGTCCCTCATTCACAAGCTTTCCGCGATTAATCGTAATTTTGCTATAATCGAATGGCTCACAGGATTGTTTACCAAGCGACAGCTGCAAGTCTGTCATAACGATAACAGGCACTTGATACTGCTCGGCCAAGTTGAACGCTTCGATCATGTCGTAGAAGCAATCTTCAATTGATGCCGGTGCGATAACAATCTTGGGAATTTCACCATGCGTGCCGTATACCATCGCGTTCAAGTCAGACTGTTCTTGCTTCGTCGGCAATCCTGTTGATGGCCCCCCGCGCTGTGTATTTACGATAACGAGCGGTGTTTCGGTCATGCCTGCCAGACCAATTGCTTCCATCATCAGGGCAAGACCAGGACCTGCGGATGCAGTCATCGTACGTACCCCTGCGTAGTTGGCTCCAATAGCCATCGTTACAGCTGCGATCTCATCCTCGGTCTGCACAACTGTACCGCCGAATTTCGGGAGCTTCTTAATCAGATACTCCATAATCTCAGATGCCGGGGTAATCGGATAAGCAGACATTAATCGGCAGCCTGCCGCAACGCAGCCAAGGCCAATTGCTTCATTGCCGATCATGAACAGCTTTTGCTCGCCATCTGCTGCATCCAGCTTAAAGTCATCAAGCGGTCCACCCGCTTGTGCCAGTACGAAATCAGCGCCGCGTTTAACTGCTTCGATATTTTTCTCAACGATAGCAGCACCTTTGCGGCCAAATTCTTCTTCTACTGCTTTATTGAACACTTCCAGCGGCAAGCCGAGCAAGGCCCATGATGCACCTGATGCCACCATGTTCTTCATCAAAGAAGTTCCAAGCTCTTCCGCCATAGCTGTAATAGGCACTGCGAATAGTCTTGCATCTATTCCATCTGGGATGGTCGGATTAAACTTCGCATCAGCAACGATTACGCCTGCTGGACGCAGCTCATGTGCATTCAAATCTATGCTCTCCTGATCAAAGGCAACCAGGATGTCCAAATCATCAGAAATCGCGCGGATCGGCTGTGTGCTGATCCTAATTTTATTATTCGTATGTCCACCCTTAATACGGGATGAGAAATGACGATACCCATATAAATAATATCCTAATCGGTTGAGCGCAGTGGAAAAAATCCGGTCCGTACTTTCAACGCCCTCCCCTTGTTGTCCCCCAATCTTCCAAGACAATTGACTAATCAAAAGGCCCATCTCCTCTTTTTGATGGCTTAAGCTGTATAAAAATGTTTATGATACGCTAAGCTCAATATCCAAACCTCTATTTTATAATATTAGTAATAATCAAACCAAGTGTAAAGCCGCATTAGCTAAATTGCAAGATGTAAACGCTTATATAAAGCATAAAAGATCGAGCCTTATTCATCTGGCAAATGCTTCGCTAGAAAAGCGAGCGCATTGCCAGTAAGAAATCGTTCAGTGTGCTCCGCAGAATAACGCTTCAGAAGCGACTCTTGCAGCAAATGCAACTCTCCGGGATGCGACAAATTTTGTACATATTGATCAATGCCGTCAAAGTCGGAGCCGAACATAATATGCTCTTGGCCTCCCAGCTCGCAAATATGCTCTACATGCCGCAATACGTCATCAATCGTTACTCGCTCCCCGCCCGCTACGAACCACGGTACGAAAGTGATCCCGATCAGCCCTTGCAGAGCAATAATCGCTTTTATTTGCTCATCCGTTAAATTACGGGGATGATTCATAATCGCCTTAGCATTAGAATGAGAAGCTATGATCGTTTTGGCAGCTAAATCCGCTGTATCCCAGAATGCTTGCTCTGACAAATGAGATACGTCTACTATAATACCCAAGCGATCGCATTCCCGTACCAAATCTCTTCCTTTAGCCGTGAGACCGCCTCCACGAAGCTCCATAGCGCCGTCTGCGGCCCAGTTCGCATTATTCCATGTTGGGCCTACAGCACGAAGACCAAGCCGATACAGGACGCGTAGAAGCGACAGATTGCCTTGCAATCCATCTACCCCTTCAAGCGATAGCATAGCTCCGATCTTCCCATGAGCCAAGCTTGTGGACAAATCCTTCTTCGTCTGAATGAACCTCATATCAGGACAGGCAAGCACATGCTGGTGGAACCGATCTATACTTTCCAGAATAGGTTCTATTCTGCCGCTTAATGTCTCTGGTATATAAATTGCAAAAACCTGCAGTTGAGTACCCGCTTGCTTCAAGCGCTCGTAGCTTACATCAAGCCCTTCTACCTCGCTGCCAGTGAATGACCACTTTGGATTCATGAGCAATTTGCATAAGGCATCACAATGAAAATCAGTTAACTGTTGTCTCACCTGAATCGTCACCTCACTATGTACATAACCCCTCAACAAAGCAAAAAACCTGTCTACTTTGTAAACAGGCTCGAGCGAACCAGTTTAACCCTGAGCTCCTGTAGAGGGAGGGCTATCTTGGCTCAACAATCAATTTTATGGCTGTACGGTCTTCTCCGTCAATAACGATATCGGTAAATGCCGGCACACAGATCAAATCCACCCCGCTTGGAGCAACGAACCCTCGAGCAATCGCTACTGCTTTTATCGCTTGGTTCAGTGCACCTGCCCCGATGGCTTGCAGCTCAGCTGCGCCGCGTTCACGAAGAACGCCAGCCAGTGCACCTGCAACGGAATTTGGGTTAGACTTTGCTGAAACTTTTAATACATCCATAAAAAAGTACCTCCCTCGGGAATGATGGATTCCACTATTAAATAGTATTCGAGAGAGGCCAAATAATTCCTGCTTTTATTGCGTGATTGTTCTGAATTGTCTAAAAGTTTCGGAGATTCAAAGATGAGAAATAGAGCATTCCTATTCTGCCCGCTTATTGCATGAGCAGCCACTCATCTTCTGTCAGCCGGATTTTTTGAATTTTAGTTGCTTCACCTGTCGCATCGTCGATATGTACCGATACCGCATGCAAATGCCAAGCTCCTTCATCGACAACGAATCTTGTTGGCAGCTGCGTAATGAACTTATGCAGTACGGCTTCGCGATCCATACCTAGAACGCCATCCTTCGGACCCGACATGCCTACATCTGTCAAGTAGGCTGTTCCTCCAGGCAGAATCGTATCATCATTCGTCTGAACATGCGTATGCGTGCCCACTACGATAGAGGCTCTTCCTGCAAGATGCCAGCCCATAGCGATTTTTTCTGATGTAGCCTCGGCATGAAAATCAACCAAAATATGATTTGTCTGCTGGCTTGCCTGCTCAATCAGTTCATCAGCCTTGCGGAATGGGCAATCAATCGGAGGCAAGAAGGTTCTGCCCTGTAGATTAATAATTGCCAGCTGCTTCCCGTTTGCTTTGATTATCGCCATGCCTTGACCTGGGGTGCCTTCAACATAATTGGCAGGCCTAACGATTCTCGGTTCCTCATCTATCCATTCAAATATATCCTTATTGTCCCAAGTATGATTGCCCATTGTAATCCCATGAATGCCCCATTCGAAAAATTCCTTCGCAATGGTTGACGTTATTCCTCGACCTGCCGCAGCATTCTCGCCATTAGCGATAATGATGTGCGGGTTGTATTTGCTTTTTAATGCAGGCAGTACACGTTTTACCGCATTGCGTCCTACGCTTCCTACAATGTCACCGATAAATAGAACGTTCATGTCTTGATTCTCCTCTTCCTTATACCCTTGCAGACGGGAAAAGTGGCTGACGAGCAGCCACTTTTCAACGTTGCCTATTTGATTATCTTTATTACTTCGCGTATTCAACTGCTCTCGTCTCACGAATAACCGTAACTTTAATATGTCCCGGATAATCAAGTTCACTCTCGATCTTCTTCGTAATGTCTCGAGCAAGTCTGAACGCTTCCGTATCATCGATTTTCTCTGGCTGTACCATGACACGAACCTCACGACCCGCTTGTATCGCGTACGATTTCTCAACACCTTCAAACGACTCCGAAATATCTTCCAATTTCTCCAGACGTTTGATATAGGTTTCGAGTGTTTCGCGGCGAGCGCCTGGACGAGCAGCTGATAATGCATCTGCTGCGCCGACAAGCATTGCAATAACGGAAGTCGCTTCTACATCGCCATGATGGGAAGCAATACTATTGATGACAACAGGATGCTCCTTGTACTTTTTAGCCAATTCAACGCCAATCTCGACATGTGAGCCTTCGACTTCGTGGTCAAGTGCTTTACCGATGTCATGCAGCAATCCTGCACGCTTAGCTAGCGTAATATCTTCGCCAAGCTCTGCTGCCATCAAACCGGTCAAGTAAGCAACCTCCATCGAGTGCTTCAGCACGTTCTGACCATAACTTGTCCGGTATTTGAGCCTTCCCAGTATCTTGATCAAGTCCGGATGCAAGCCATGAACGCCAACCTCGAAAGTAGCTTGCTCCCCGTATTCACGGATACGCTCATCGACTTCTTTACGAGATTTCTCAACCATTTCTTCAATACGAGCAGGATGAATCCGACCGTCAGCGACAAGCTTCTCAAGAGATGTACGGGCAATTTCGCGTCTAATCGGGTCAAAGCCGGACAGAATGACCGCTTCCGGTGTATCGTCGATAATGAGATCGATACCGGTCAATGTTTCCAATGCGCGGATATTGCGTCCTTCACGTCCGATAATGCGGCCTTTCATTTCTTCATTAGGCAGCGATACGACCGATACAGTCGTCTCGGCTACATGGTCAGCCGCACAACGCTGGATGGCAAGCGATATAATGTCACGCGCCTTCTTGTCTGCTTCTTCTTTCGCTTGTTGCTCGATTTCCTTGATCATTTGTGCTGTCTCGTGGCGAACTTCCTGTTCCACGTTGGACAAAATAATCGATTTCGCATCTTCCGTTGTCAAGCTGGAAATACGCTCAAGTTCGCTAAGCTGCTGCTTATAAATGGAATCGATCTGCTCTTGTGTATCATCGATCCGTTTCTCTTTGTTGGCCACTACTTCTTCTTTGCGTTCTAGCGCCTCTAACTTTTTATCCAGCGACTCCTCTTTTTGGACCAAACGTCGTTCTTGACGCTGAACCTCATTACGTCGCTCTCGAATTTCTTTTTCAGCTTCCGTACGGAGTTTGTGGACTTCATCTTTTGCCTCAAGCACGGTTTCTTTCTTCTGGGCTTCTGCTTCCTTCTTCGCATTTTCTACGATTTGGATAGCAGCTTGCTCAGCACTAGAAATTTTGGCTTCCGCAATCGACTTTCGTGTAAAATAACCAATCCCAAAGAAAATAACGCCAACAACGAGACAGATCAACACAACCCAAACAATGTTCATCTTGTTCACCTCCTCGTTGCATTCACCAAGGCAAACGCTTGGGATGATATTAGGTTTTTTTTAGCCGGTTTTTAATACCGAATGATCTTCTAACTATTTGACGAAAATAATCGTTTCAAATCAACTTTTGGAAGGAAAATTGATTTGATATAGAAGGAATACAAATTCATTTTATCTTTTGGTAAAATCAATTGTCAAGCAAAAGCCCATTATCATCTTCCAATTCATCCAATTTCGCATCTTCAATCGTCGCTTTAACCGCTTCCTGAATGACATCGCCAGGAAAACCGCGTCGCATGAGAAAACCAATAAGCTTCCGCCTTCTATCGACCTGCTCTCCCTTAAGAGAACGCCATTTCTTGCCAGCAGCAAGGACAGCAGCCGCTAATTCATCCTCACGATCAATATCTCCCAGCGCCTTAGCCGCTGCCTGAGACGACACGCCTCTTTGCTGAAGCTCTTGCTTAATCCACCTACGCCCTTTTAGGCCAGAGCGAATGCGCTGCTTAGTAAATTGCTGGGCATATTCATCATCATCCACAATCTGTTCCGTTTCTAAACGTTCCAGTGCATAAGCAATGTGTTCCGGCTCAAGCTCCTTGCGAGTCAAAAATTGCTCGATTTGTTTCTTCGTTCTCGCTTTCAGTCCCAAATAGCCAACTGCCAGCGCATAGGCCCGGTAACGCTGATCCTCATTCCTTATCTTCTCCAGCTGATCCTCTGTAAATGTCTGCCCCTTCAATAAGCGATGGCTGATCAACAGATCCTCATGGACGGACAATAGGGGCTCTTCTCCCTCGCCATATATCACATAGCGATGACGGTCCTTGCGGTCCCGTTCTATCGCTTTTATCTCAATGGTCATAGCTCCGCTCCATTCTAATTATGCGGCCGTTCTGCAAAAAACAGCAAGCCGTCCCATGGGGACGGCGTCTGCTTCCTAGCTTATACGATTAATCAAGTTCTGATTCATCAAAATCATCATCGTCATCCTGTGATAAGGACTCAATCGGTTGTGCCGATGCGGATAAATTGCTTGCTTCACGAATTTGTTTCTCGATGACAGCAGCAATATCCTTATGGTCTTTCAAAAATTGCTTGGCATTCTCACGCCCTTGACCTAGACGCTCACCATTATAAGAGAACCAAGCGCCGCTCTTCTGCACGATATCCAATTCCGTACCGATATCAACAAGGCTGCCTTCTCTGGAAATGCCTTCACCATACATAATATCGATCTCTGCTTGCTTGAACGGTGGAGCTACTTTGTTCTTCACAACTTTGATACGAGTACGGTTACCAACCATGTCATTGCCTTGCTTAATCGTTTCAATACGACGTACTTCAAGTCGTACGCTGGAGTAGAACTTCAGGGCACGACCACCCGGAGTCGTCTCAGGGTTACCAAACATAACGCCGACCTTCTCGCGCAATTGGTTAATGAAGATTGCAATGGTCTTGGACTTGCTAATTGCACCAGATAGCTTCCGCAGCGCTTGGGACATCAGGCGCGCTTGCAAACCGACATGGGAATCACCCATGTCGCCCTCAATCTCGGCTTTAGGAACGAGTGCTGCAACAGAGTCGATAACGACGATATCAACAGCACCGCTGCGCACAAGAGCCTCGGCGATCTCAAGAGCTTGCTCACCTGTGTCAGGCTGAGACAAAAGCAATTCATCAATATTAACACCTAGCTTACTAGCATATAACGGATCTAGAGCATGCTCTGCATCAATAAAAGCAGCTTGTCCGCCTGCACGTTGTACTTCTGCAATGGCATGCAGAGCTACTGTTGTTTTACCAGAGGATTCTGGTCCGTACACCTCAATAACACGACCTCTTGGCAATCCGCCTATACCTAATGCAATATCTAAAGCAAGCGAACCGCTAGGCACGGTTTCTACTTGCATGTGAGTCGATTCTCCTAATTTCATGATGGAGCCTTTTCCAAATTGTTTCTCGATTTGACGTAAAGCCATCTCTAAAGCAGCGCGACGATCCGACAACTAACTCACATCCTTCGTTATTTATATATTAATGATACCTCTTTTCTGTTCCCTTGCCAAGTCTTTTTTCGAACATACATTCGGTTTTTTTCTTTCCTTATCATCCCTTCCTTCATTTAGACAACAAAAAACCGCAGCAAAGTAATCTTCGCCACGGTTCTTCCGTCAATAGGTCTATTATAAACCTCGCCAAAAAAATTGACAACCCATTAATAACTAGAATATTACATTTAGTTACTGTCCGAATCGGCATGCAGAGCTCGCCACAATTTATACAATGCAGCTTTGACCGCATATTGGCGGATCATCGCTCTGCTTCCTCTAAGCTTGGCAGTGTGTACGGCCGTAGCTTTTCCCTTTTGGGCAATTGCATAATAGACAAGGCCTACCGGCTTGCCCTCGGCCTCTGCTGGCCCAGCTACTCCCGTTAAGGAAACGCCAAAGTCAGCATCCGAGAGCTCCATAATTCTTTCGGCCATCAGAGCTGCAGTCGATTCGCTTATCGCTCCTGGAGCGCCTTCCCCTTGCAGCTGTGCCATAGGAATGCCAAGCAGCTTATGCTTCATCTCGTTAGTATAAGTAACAACGCCGCCGGTGTATTCCCCGCTGCTCCCAGGTATGCTCGTAATAAGCTCGGCTAACAAGCCTCCGCTGCAGCTCTCCGCACTCGCCAGCTTGCGTCTTGTAGAGCGCAGACTAGCGATAACCGCTGCCTCTAACGGGATATCCTCCTGCGCGTACAGATGCTCGCCCAAGCGCTGTTTAATTTCCTTCACTGTCAGATCGATTTTCTGCTGGGCCTCTGCCTCGGACTGTGCTTTGGTAGATACCCGAATAGCGACCTCACCTTCCTTGGCATAAGGAGCTAGCGTAGGATCTGTCTGCCCTTCAATTAAATCAATCAGCTTGTCTTCCAGATTCGACTCGCCAATTCCTGCAAACTTGAGCAGCTTTGAATAGAGCGGCTGTTCCCCGCCCAGTATAGACCGAATCCATTCTTTCCCCGGCCCCTCCATCATCGGCTTCATTTCACGAGGCGGTCCTGGGAGCAGTACATAGTGCGTCCCATCCACCGTCAGCGCATTACCTACGGCAAGGCCAGCCTTATTATCTAACGGAGTGCTCCCTTCCAGCATAGTAGCCTGTCTCTTATTACTCTCGACCATATGTACGCCTCGCGAGCTGAACATGTCTTCGATTTGCTTCATAGAAGGACCATGAATGGACAAGCTGCGCTTCAAGTAAGCGCCTAAGACATCTTTGGTCAAATCATCCTGTGTCGGTCCAAGTCCCCCTGTGAAGACCAGTAAATCCGCGCGGCTGCGGGCAATTTCAATAGCTTGTCGAATGCGCTCCGGATTGTCTCCCACAACCGTCTGGTAATACACATCTATGCCGATCGAAGCAAGCTCCTGCGATAAATATTGGGCATTCGTATTCACAATTTGACCCAGTAATAATTCTGTACCAACCGCGATAATCTCTGCTTTCATTGTTCGTCCTCCTCTAGATAGATATTGCACGGTAAATAAAAGCACCCTCCCATATGAATGGAAAGATGCCCTATATTTCTCTTGCTTATTGAACAGGAATTAAATGTTTGTTTTTCAAGAAGTAATCTATACCCGAGTAAAGGGTAATGACAACAGCCGCCCAACTGGTAATGATGTCAAACGGAAAGTCGATAAAGGAAAACGGGAAATTGTTCAGTAAAAGTGAGATAATCATGGTAATCTGAATAGCAGTCTTCCATTTGCCCCATTTGCTTGCTGCCATAACGCTTCCTTCAAGTAGGGCAATCTGACGCAAGCCTGTAACCGCGAACTCACGGCTAATGATGACGATAGCCATCCAAGCTGCAAGCTTGTCCATTTGAACGAGAGAGATGAGTACAGCTGCCACTAGAAGCTTGTCAGCAAGCGGATCAAGCAGCTTCCCGAGGTTCGTAACGATCTTGTTCTTCCGGGCAATATAGCCATCGAGTCCATCTGTACTGGCCGCAACAATAAAGATTAATGCCGCTATAATCTGGTTATAGGTAATCGAGTAGTCACCGAATACAAGCGGCGCCACATTCAAATTAACAAGCAAAAAAACCATAATAATAGGCACTAAAAGAATTCGGACCAGCGTAATTTTGTTTGCCAGGTTCATCTGAAGACCCCCTCCGACGAAACCATATGTAAGTTGAGCTGAACTTCTACGAGCCTGTATTGCAACTGTTCTGTCATCTGTGTTTCCCCCAGATCATCCCTGAAACTTTATCTAATCTAGTATAATACATGCTATTTATCGTGTCAAAAGACAGAAGCCCTCCTCGAGCGCACGAGGAGCAGCTTAAAATTGTAGTATAAACTACCTATAGTTCGTGAATTGCAGCTCAACTTTCAAATCCGCTCCACGCAGCAAAGCCATAACCGCTTGCAAATC
The DNA here is from genome assembly GCF_059383895.1 of Paenibacillus sp. J22P59. Taxonomy (NCBI): domain Bacteria; kingdom Bacillati; phylum Bacillota; class Bacilli; order Caryophanales; family Paenibacillaceae; genus Paenibacillus; species Paenibacillus sp. J22P59. The sequence goes on along the minus strand of NZ_JBXENX010000001.1, from coordinate 120,703 downwards.
ATCACGGCTTTTGCCTGTTACACGAATCTGATCTCCTTGAATTAAGCTTTTGACCTTTAGCTTGGAATCGCGAATCAAAATATTGATCTTTTTGGAATGCTCTTGATCGATTCCTTGTCTAAGCTTAATACGCTGCCGAACCGTATGGACCGAAGCAGATTCAATTTTTCCATAGTCCAAGTTTTTGATGGGCACTCCGCGCTTCATCATCTTCGACTGCAAAATGTCAATTACGCTATTAAGCTTGAACTCATCATCTGAAATAATGACGAGCTCTTCTTTTTCAAGGGCAATGCTGCTCTTGCTGCCTTTAAAGTCGAAGCGAGTCTCAATCTCTCTCTCCGCTTGGTTAATGGCGTTGGTAAGCTCCTGCATATCAACCTTGGATACGATATCAAATGAACTTTCAGAACTCATGTCAACTTCTCCTCTTCAACGATTATCAATTCTTGCTAATCTTCTACCGTGCCTGTCGGTGTCTCTGAAGGCGGTGTCGAGGCATCGCCAGCAGCGGGATTCAATACGATCTTTTTAGTGCTTGGACGATCACCGTCCTCCACAACAATACCATCAACCGAAACAACGGTTAAATCCGCACGTCCCATATTGACATACAAAGGCCCAGTCAAATCATAGCTCAATGTTGATCCATCCGGAACGTTCTCCGAGATTAGCGCTTTACCATTCCTGCCGCCTTCTCGAACTTCCGTCCAACTCGGGCCGCCTGTAATTTTGATCTCCAGCTTATGTGCAGCTCCTGCTGGACCAACATCGTAATGATCCACCTTGCCCTCTTTAGAGACAAATGTAACCGTAGTCGCTCCTACAGGCTCCTTCGAAGGAGTCGGAGTTGGCGATACAGTTCCTCCACTAGTAGCTGGGCTATTGGTAGGGCTTGGCGCAGGCGATGCCTTATCCGTAATATTGCCTTGATCGATTGTTTTTCCGCCATCGTCTTTTTGGCTGACGACATACATCCATACAACCACAACAATCAGAATAAGAAAGGACCACATCATAATTGTAAAGCCTAACTTACTGAATCGTTCAGAGGATTGTGACTGGACACGTCGTGGAGCTCTCGTCGCGACGGGCTCAACAATTTGATCCGTAACCGATGACGGAATTTCATGCTGATACAACCGCAAAACTTCGTCTGGATCTAGTCCAACGGCTTCACAATAATTTTTAACAAATGCTCTTAAGTAAAAGCTGCCTGGCAGTATGCTATGGTCGCCGCTTTCAATGGCTTGCAAATAGCGTTTGCGAATTTTGGTTACATCTTGAACATCATCAAGGCTTAACCCACGTTCTTCTCTTGCTTTCTGAAGCAAAGCTCCCAAGTCAGACATGTGTCCGTCTCCTCTCTATTAGAAATCGTCCGTATAGCTTGTGGTAAAGGTCTCATACGAAATTTCTTCATCTGGGGTATTGCGCAGTTCAATAATAATGTCAAAATGGCTGTAATCGTATTGGGACTCCTTAATAAAGATATCCGGATGCTCAATCACTTTAGTTGAAGGCATTGCCATTATATCTTGCAAAAGAGCATAATGCTTCTCATTGGAACGGATCGTACTAACAATCCCATCAATGATATAAATATGATTATCGCTTATTTCATCCTCAGACAGCTGGCTTCTTACGGTTTGGCGAAGCAAGGTTGAGGATACAAATGTCCATCGCTTGTTCGAACAGACACTTCCTGCAATTATGGACTCCGTCTTGCCCACACGAGGCATACCACGTAAACCTATTACCTGATTTCCTTCCCGCTTAAACACTTCACCTAGAAAATCAACCAGTATGCCCAGCTCATCTCTGGTGAACCGGAAGGTTTTGCGATCATCCGAATCCCGTTCAATATACCGTCCATGCCGGACAGCCAATATATCTACAATCGTTGGAGTACGAAGTTTATTTACGGTAATATTATCAACCTTTTGCAGCATCTTGCCGAGCAGGACGATCTTTTCTTCGTCATCGGTTTGGAGCAGCATACCTCGCGTACGGTCTTCTACACCGTTGATCGTCATAATATTGACTTCTAGCATACCGAGCAATGAGGCAATATCCCCAAGCAGACCCGGTCGGTTTTTATGTATCTTGTATTCCATGTAGTATTGCTTCGATTCCATGTACTTCACCATCCCAAGCCGATTGATGTCTACGATAAATTCCCAAGATACAAGAGATAATCTATAAAAGCTAATTCTACAATTTTCGTCACAATCCTGCAAGTTTGTATGAAAACATTGCAGAAAAGCCTCCGAACGGGAGGCTTTTCTGCAATGTTCAATTGCTGCTTACGAATGCTCCACAAGCTTGACCATTAATCCAGCAACTGTCTTCTTCTCGGATTCGTCGCCAACATCCCACAACTGCTTCAACACGCGCTGCTCTTCATTTTTTGGATCAACTTTCTCATCCAGAAAAGATCCGATTTCATACGCGAGATTCGCAATTGTTTCTTCTGACATACCCGACTCTTTGGCATGCTCTACCCGATCTTTTAAAAATTGCTTCCATGTGTCGAAATTAGAAAGGACGGTTGACATGTCTCTTCGCCTCCTAGATTGTGTGAAGAATAATCAACAGTCATTATTCTGCTTCGACAAGCTATTTTTTATACAGACCCGGCTTGTCCAATTCGAGCGGTTACGTATGCCAGCCTCCGTTAGGGCTAATAATCTGCCCCGTTATGTAAGAAGATTCAGGCAGAGACAAAAAATAAACCAGCGAAGCAATCTCATCCGGCTGAGCAAATCGCCCAATTGGAATCTCTTGCTCTAAAGCGGCCTTTTCTTCTGCATTGAAGGAACTCATCATCACTGTATCCACCGCTCCGGGCGCGACTGCATTCACAGTCACACCTGACGGTGCAAGCTCCTTGGCCAATGCTTTCGTAAAAGCGTTCATGCCGCCCTTGGTTGTTGAATAAAGCACTTCACATGAAGCGCCAGACATTCCCCATACTGAGGATACGTTAATAATGCGACCGTAGCGATTGGCAATCATGTGCGGCATAAACAATTGGCTGCAAAGAAACATGCCCTTCAAGTTTACTGCCATCACATCATCCCATTCCTGCTCTGTCACGTCCATCAGCATCCCATAGTGGGAAATTCCTCCATTATTAACGAGCACATTCGGAAACATCTGGTGAGCCTCCAGCTTTTCTCGCATGCGATAAAGCTGCTCTTTGGAGCGTAAATCTGCAGAGATCGTCATGACATTAGCGCCAAGCCGCATACACGCGCGAGCGGTCTCATTAGCCGCTTCATGAGAATTCAAATAATGAAGAACAATATTGACACCTTCCGCGGCAAAGCGCTGCGCAATTGCAGCCCCTATACCGCGGCTTCCCCCAGTAATCAACACCGTCATTGGCTCGAGATTAGTCACTTAGCTTTCTTGTTCAACGATTGAAATGGCGAGCTGCTCAAAATCAAAGTGCTCCCTCAGCCGTTCATTCACTTCTTCTAATGTGCTGCTTTCGTACATAGGCAATACATCGAACATATCGCTATCACGGAAACGGTAACTCGTAAACTCACTGGCAATAGCTTCGGGGGAATTAAGCATGCGAAGATAGCTGCCGATTTTTTTTCGTTTGGAACGCTCAAAAACCTCCGGTGCAATACCGGTATTCAGCGCTTCCTTTATCGCTGCCTTAACTTGACTAAGCAGCTCATCCGGATCAGGACTATCTCCGCCAATAACCGAAAACGCATAGTCCGTACTAGAATTATATTCGGTTCCAAAGGAATCGGAGATTAAATTTTGCTCATATAGCTGCTGATAAAGCGTCGAGCTTGCACCAAATAAAGAATCGAGCATCAGTCTTGTCGTTACTTCCTGCTTCAGCAATGCTTTCTCGACCAAGCCTACCTGCTTCTCCTTGAAGCCTAACATAATCTTTGGAAGAGACACGGGCAGCTTTGTTACTTTACGTGGAATTTTGACGCTAGCAGGCTCTTCTTCAAAAAATCGCTGGATAATGCCTTGCGGCTCGAATGTTTTGCGCTCCTGATTTTTGCGTACCAATTCAAATACCTCTTCTGCCTTCACCCCTCCAACAACGAACAATAACATATTGGATGGATGGTAAAAGGTTTCATAGCAACGGTACAACGTTTCCTTGTCAATCTGATAAATGGACTCAACCGTCCCTGCAATATCAATGTGAACAGGGTGATTATGATACATCGCATCAATCAGGCCGAAATAGACACGCCAATCCGCATTATCCTTATACATATTAATTTCTTGTTCAATGATGCCCTTTTCCTTATTTACGTTCGTATCCGTAAAATAAGGATTCTGGACAAAATCAATTAAAGTCTCCAGATTGGCCTCAATTTGTTCCGTTGCTGAGAACAAGTAGACCGTTCTATCAAAACTGGTGAATGCATTAGCTGATGCTCCTTGCGAAGCAAATGTAGCAAATATATCGCCAGTAGGCTCCTCGAACATCTTATGCTCCAGAAAGTGAGCAATACCATCCGGAACTTGAATGATCTCAGAATTGCCTACTGCAAACCGATTATCAACCGAACCATATTTCGTAGCGAATGTCGCATAGGTTTTCTGGAAGCCTTCCTTGGGCAAAACAATCACTTCCAGACCATTATCCAATATTTCACGATACAGCGTTTCTTGGACGCTGCTATAGTTGAGTGTCTCCATTCTCGGCTACGCCTCCTTCCGGTCACGCAAATAATAGATCGTATCGAGCTGTACCCGCTCCGCAACCCGTACGATATCAGCAGAAGTTATCCCATTAATCTGTTCCAGAAGCTGCTGCGCACTTCTTTCCTTGCCTGACAGCACGGCGTTGAAATCATAAGCAATCATCTCGTTAGCCGAATCCTGCAGCTCGCGTAGATGGTTCGAGATCATAGCCTTGGTCTGGCTCATCTCAAGCTCAGACAGCTCGCCTTGCCTCATGCTCTCCAGCTGTTCTTGTATAATCGTAACCGCCCGATCATAATTCGCAATCTCAATGCCGGATTGAATGGTACATAATCCCTTATGCCCATCCAGACGGGAAGCAGCGTAATAGGCTAAGCTTTCCTTCTCCCTCACATTGAGGAATAGCTTGGAATGCGGATAGCCTCCGAGAATTCCGTTATACATAAGGGATGCAGCATAATCATCATCCGCATAGCCAACACCAGTCCGCAAACCAAGATTCAGCTTGCCTTGACTGACATCCATGCGTTCTACTACCTTTTTCACTTCGTTAACAGCATGCTGGACATCCGGTACTGCATAAGAAGCGGGCGTACCCTCCTCCAGACGAAATGCCCCTTTAACCAATTGCGTTACTTCCTCAAGGGAGGTATCACCAACGACATACAAATCGAACGCAGCCGTATCTAACCACTGCTTGTATTGGCTGAACAAGGATTCCGGTGTTATCCCCGATATCTCAGTCAACTTGCCAAGTGGATGAAGCCTATAGGGCTCATCTGCGCACATAACCTCCATACAGCGTTCAGCAGCATAACGGATTTTATCATTAACGATAGCTTCCAGGCGCTTTGTTAGAGTCTGTTTCTCGGCCTCCACATATTTGCTCTTGAAGACACCGTTCTCTGTACAAGGATCGGTTACTACTTCACCAAGCAATTGAATTGATGCCCCCAATAAAGGCGTATTTGAAGATACGAATTGATCATTAATGGTATCCATACGGAATTGGATGATTTGAGAATCGCCTCTTTTATAAACATCGAATCCAAAACCAGTCCCATATAAATCATCTAACCGTTCACGAAAAGCTTTGGTCTCAGGTGTAGATGCCGTACCGCGTCGCAAAACAAAAGGAATGAGCGCCGTCTCTGTTACGGTTGATTCCTTAAGCGGTACTCCTGTGTATAGTGAAATGGCAAACGTCTTGAAGCGTTTAGTCGGTAGCACATGCAATCGAATTCGCCCTAGCTGCCCTCTTTGAAATTGAGTCATGTCGTTTGCTCCTTTCTTATTTGCATGGTTGCATTGTTTGAGTAAATGTATTCCAATTCACAGTATCCTATACCATTCTAACCGATAGGAAATGGAAGAAGCAACCGAGTCTGCCTAGGCAGAGCGGCTGCTTCTTCAAGATGGGTTACATACAGAAAATATGCTTTCCAATCGTCTTGACCTGTGGTCTTGTCCATATCCACTTGGAAGTTGCCGTCACCGGATTGAAATAGTAAAGACATCCCCCAGAAGGATCCCACCCATTGATTGCATCCTCTACCGCTTGACGAGCCTTCTCATTAGGCGTAAGCCAAATTTGTCCATCTGCCACAGCTGTAAAAGCACCCGGCTGAAAAATAACTCCTGAGATCGAATTCGGAAAGCTAGTTGATTTCAAACGATTAAGGATGACCGCAGCGACAGCAACCTGTCCTTCATAAGGCTCTCCGCGAGCTTCGCCATATACGGCATTAGCCATAATCTTCAAGTCATTAGCCGTTAAGCCCAGCTTATTAGACTTGGAGAGCGAGCTTCCTCCACCTGAGGAGCCTCCGTTATTGCTAGGACTGCTTGGCTTGCTTGCAGTTGGAGCCTTACCTGTATCAGCTGCGGTTGGCTTCCAGCTCTTGGTAGCTTCCCAAAGCTTCAGCTTTGTTTTGGCCCCTACCACGCCATCCGACTTGATGCCGAATTTCCATTGAAACCATGTTACTGCATTTTTAGTGCTTGCCCCAAACTGGCCATCAATTTTGCCATTGAAGTAGCCCAAATGCTTCAATCTCCCTTGCAACTCATACACATCTTGACCCGATGAACCAGTCTTGAGGGTCGCTTTGCTGAATGTTTCGATTGCACCGCCATTTCGCAAGTAATGCTGCAGGGAGAAGGAGCCTGTCAACAGCATTATAACTACTGTAGTCACCACAATTAAACGATTTCTCATGTAAGGGATCTGCCTTTCTCTAGCAAGTTAGTTCGCTGTTGCAGCGTTACTTAACTCTAGTATGAGAAAGGAGTTGCCCTTCTATGCATCTCTTTACAATCGTGGATGGATTATGAAGGAATACGGCTGGCCTGGTATTGATCCATTGACATCAGCACTTCACGCGGCTTGCTGCCTTCATAAGGGCCTACAATGTGATGAGCCTCCATCTGATCGATAATTCGTGCCGCTCTCGTATAGCCGATTCGCATTCTCCGTTGCAGAAGAGATACTGATGCTTGCTTGGCTTCCAATACGATCTGAACTGCCTGCTCGTACAGCTCATCTAGCATCTCATTAGGATTAGCAGACTCTTCCTCCACTTCAGGCACCAGATCCTCTTTGTATTCCGCCTCTGCCTGGCCTCGCGCGTAATCAACAAGCGCCTCCACCTCTTGATCGGACAAGAAGGCACCTTGCACCCGGATAGGCTTGGACATCCCGACTGGCAGGAATAGCATGTCGCCTCTGCCTAGTAGCTTCTCCGCACCGACCATATCCAGAATCGTTCTTGAATCGACCTGTGAGGACACGCCAAATGCAATACGCGACGGAATATTCGCTTTGATAACCCCCGTGATAACGTCTACTGAAGGTCTCTGCGTAGCGATAATTAAATGTATTCCCGCTGCACGAGCCATTTGGGCAAGCCTTGCAATCGAATCTTCTACGTCATTGGCTGCTACCATCATCAGATCGGCAAGCTCATCAACAATAACAACGATATAGGGCAGCACTGCTGCGGGATTCTCTGCCATGAGTGTGTTATAGCCTTCAATGTTGCGAGTACTGGACTTGGAGAAAAGCTCATAACGCTTCTCCATTTCCACTACGATTTTTTTTAGCGCAAGCGAAGCTCTTCTTGGATCCGTAACGACGGGAGCAAGCAAATGGGGAATGCCATTATAGACATTGAGCTCCACCATCTTCGGATCGACCATCAGAAATTTCACTTCATCAGGAGTTGCTTTATACAAAATGCTCGTAATAATACCATTAATACATACCGATTTACCTGACCCTGTAGCCCCGGCCACTAGCAAATGGGGCATACGCGCCAGGTTGCCGATAATTGGCTGTCCCGATATATCTCTGCCGAAGGCGATAGACAGCTTGGAAGGAGCATTCTGAAAGGCTGTTGTCTCCATAACTTCCCGCATCGTAACGACAGATACTTCCATATTCGGAACCTCAATGCCGATCGCCGATTTACCTGGTATAGGCGCTTCCATCCGAATATCCTTTGCAGCAAGGGCGAGTGCTATATCGTCTGTCAGACTGACAATTCGACTAACCTTTACACCAGATGCAGGCTGAACCTCATAGCGTGTAACCGCAGGTCCTCGAACGACATCAAGCACCTTCGCCTTAACGCCAAAGCTCTCTAATGTCGCCTCAAGCTTACGCTTCGAGTCCATAGAGTCTGCCAAATCTCCTCCCCTAACCATCAAGCTAGGCTTAGAGAGCAAGTTGAAGGGAGGCAAAGCATAAGGCTTCTCCACTGGCTCAGACTGAGCGGAATGACTTTTCGTTAGCTGCTCCTCATTCGTTGCAGGTGTATGTTCCATATGTAGGGGAGCGGCAACCAGCGCTTCTGAGGTTTCTAAGCTTTCATTGCCAATCGGAGAAGCATCCTGGACATGAAGATCCGCTCCAGGAAATTCATCCTCATTCCGCGACTTCCATGCTGCTTCAGACCAAGGCTCATCCTCCGAATCCACTTCATCAGGAAAGATAGCGGGCGAATCCTCTGCTTCTGCCGCATTCCATGGTTCAGCATAGCGATCTTCTTCTGGATTATCCACAACAGCAGGTTCAACATAATGGCGAATCTCAGGTGAAGGTTTGTCATTCTTGTCCCAATCATCTTCTTCCCAATCATTCGCCCAACGTGGTTGACCCTCTGAATCGTTTGAGAACGGTTCATCATTAAGAGACCATTCCTCATGTTCAACCTTGTTGCCCTTCTCTTTATTCTGATCCTGCTGACGCCAAGAGAAAAATAATGATTTTTTCTTTCTTGAGGGCAAGGCGCCGTAATCATCATCTTCATCAATTGTATCGTCCTGCACAAATACAGGCTGTTCCTGGTCTGTGCTTGAATTTCTTGAGACTGTAGCTGCACGCAGAGCAGAACGCTGCGCAAACTTCGCCTGAATCAGCTTAAACAACCGAATTCCGCGAACTTTAATTAGACGGCCTAATTCTACATAAGATTTGCCCGTAATTAACATGAGAGAGATTGCGAACATAACCCCCATCATTAGTTTAGAGCCAATATTACCGAATAAGGAATAGAGCATCGAATATTGGATAGCTCCTATGTAACCGCCGCTTATCTCTCTCTCATTCAGTGACCTTGTATCCGATGCATCGAAGGTTAATAGCTCGCCTCTCAAATCTGTACTCAGCTGGCTTAGAATAAGACCGCCAGTCATTTCACCTTCCGGAAACTTTTGATTAATCTCGGCTATGGAGCTCCACAGCGTTAGAGCAAGCACGAAAACCAACAGACCGGTACGTTTATTGGACCAGCCCTTGGGCCATACTCTTTTCACCATAACGACTAATCCGACATATATGCCGATCAATGCCAGAACAAAATAAAATTTCCCCAAAAAAAGGCCAAACAGCTTCGATAGAGATCGGCCCACTGTCGCTTCACCAGATAATGCTATTATAGATATCGTGATGAGTAAAATGCCGTATACTTCATATTTTAAATTAGCTGCTATTGATTTCTTTTTCCGTTTTCTCTTTGCCAATGAACGTCACCTCTGGTTAAACATTATACCATAGGTGGACAAATGTTCCTATTGACCAATTCAACTTCTCTGGCTTGCTTGTGAATCGCTGCCATAGCTTACGATAGAGCCTGGCGCCAATTCCGGCCTCAAATAATCATCCAACGCACAATGAAGCAGTCTAATGATTTTGCCCATTCCTGGAGCAATCGGCTCAATCTGCATGTAGACTCCGGCAACCCAAACCTCCTGATGGGCCACGCTCTCCTCGTTGTATCCATGGAATATAGCCTCAAGCGGCACAACGGTATATAGCGTCATTAGTTATACACCTCCGGAATGGCTGGCTTCTTCTCTGCTATACGAAGATTCAATTCCCGTAGAGCATCTCCCAGCCCGCCAACAGCATCGATCAGCCCATGCTTAACGGCATCTGAACCGATCACAGTCGTGCCGATATCCCTTGTCAATTCCCCTGTACGGAACATAAGCTCCTTGAACGTCTCTTCCGTAACATTGGAATGCATCGTAACAAACCGGACGACCCGCTCCTGCATTTTTTCCAAATACTCAAAGGTCTGTGGTACGCCGATAACAAGGCCGTTCATTCGAATAGGGTGAATGGTCATCGTTGCTGTCGCTGCAATGAATGACTTATTGCCTGCAACGGCAATTGGTACCCCAATGGAATGCCCGCCTCCTAGAACTAGCGTCACCACCGGCTTGGACAAAGATGATATCATCTCCGCAATCGCCAGACCCGCTTCCACATCTCCGCCCACTGTATTCAATACGATAAGAATGCCTTCAATTTTATGATTCTGCTCAGCTGCCACTAGTTGTGGAATAAGATGCTCATATTTCGTCGTTTTGTTCTGCGGAGGAAGCACCATATGTCCTTCTACCTGTCCGATGATTGTCATACAAAAAATATTGGATTCTGAAGCAGGCGTAGCGGTCTGTCCTAGCTGCTGAATCGTTTCTACAATACTGCTTGTCTTCTTCTTGTCTTCCCCTATTTCCGGTTGAGGCTGTTCGTTGCTCAGCGTGCCATCATACATCGTGAATCCCCCTCTTTGTATCCGTGAATTGAAATAATTAGCTCGTCATAGTATGAGGTGGACGGTGGAATTTATACTTCTTTTCCTTCATAAAAAAGATCATCTGCTGAGTATGACGTACTCAAGCTGATGATCTAATCTTAATTATGCCTCCATAATAATCGGAAGTATCATGGGCCTGCGTTTTGTTTGATCATATAAGAAACGTCCAAGTGCATCCCTGATATTCATTTTTAAAGAAGACCAATCATTTACTTTCTCCTTCGTCAGCTTGTTCAATGTTGCTGTTACAAGCTGATTAGCCTCATCTAGTAACTTTTCTGACTCTCGAACATAGACAAAGCCCCTTGAAAGAATCTCTGGTCCAGAGACAACCGCACCATCCTGTTTGCTTAAAGTAACCACTATGATTAGAATGCCATCTTGGGAGAGCAACTTGCGATCACGAAGAACAACATTGCCGACATCGCCGACTCCCAATCCATCAATTAATATATTGCCTGCCTGTACCTTAGAGCCTTCTCGAGCATTGCCTCCTTGAAACTCTACGGTATCGCCATTATCTATGACGAAAACATGATCTCGTTCCATCCCGACTGCTTCTCCTATGAGAGCATGTTGATGCAGCATTCGATATTCTCCATGGATAGGAATGAAATAACGCGGCTTAATGAGATTAAGCATAAGCTTTAAATCTTCTTGGCTGCCATGCCCAGATACATGAACACCAGAGCCTGAGCCAGAACCATAAATAACGTTGGCACCCAGACGGAAGAGCTCATCCACCGTTCGTCCAACATAACGCTCATGACCCGGTAGCGTAGCTGCTGAGAGAATAACCGTATCTTCTGGCATAATCTCTACTATACGATGAGTACCACGGGCCATTCGGGTTAATGCCGACATGGGCTCACCTTGGCTGCCTGTACAAAGAATAACAACTCGATTAGCCGCTAATTGATTAATCTCATCCGATTCGATTACGATTCCTTCCGGGATATTCAAATAACCGAGATCATGCGCTATAGTAACCATCTTAGTCATGCTGCTTCCGACAATGGCAAGTTTACGGTTGGTCGCACTTGAAGCATCAATAACCTGCTGAATTCTATGGACATTTTCTGCGAACGTCGCAACGATAATACGTTGCGTTGCACTTCGAAACCATTCTTCCAGTTCTTCTCCTACGTTCTTCTCCGAGGGAGTGTAGCCTTCACGCTCCGCATTTGTACTATCGGATAACAACGCTAACACGCCTCGCTTGCCAATCTCAGCTATACGCTGAATATCAGCATATTGCCCATTGACTGGCGTATAATCAAACTTGAAATCCCCAGTATGAACGATTGTTCCTTCCGGCGTATCAAGCGCAACACCTACGGAGCCCGGGATGTTATGGTTTGTTTTGAAAAAAGAAGCTGTAAGGCTGCCTAGTTGTATCTCCGAATACTCGTCAATTCGAATACATGTCGTCTCTCCAAGCATGCCCGCTTCCTTTAGCTTCCCTTCAATCAAGCCAAGCGTCAAGTTCGTTCCGTATACGGGAACATTCAATTTCTTCAGAACAAAAGGCAAGCCCCCAATATGATCCTCGTGCCCATGAGTAATCAGTATACCTCGAACTTTATCTCGATTCTCGAGCAAGTAGGATATATCAGGAATGACAATATCAATACCTAGCATATCCTGTTCGGGAAACTTAAGACCGCAATCAACAACAACAAGGTCATCGTCATACTGAATGACATACATGTTTTTACCAAGTTCGCCTACACCACCTAAAGCGAACACCAGCAAGGCATCTCGATTGCTCTTCTTTGACAAAGGCTTTCCTCCTTAAAAGTAAGCTTGCCCGTACCTATCTTCCATTAAGTTTGACTATTCTGACAACTCTCCGCACTAATGTACTTATATTCATTATACCGGATCAAAAAGATCGAGCACAAGCAATTGCCATTCCCTAGAATCATGTCTATTTCATACCAATTGTTGACCAATTACAGCCACACAATAAAATAAAAAAGACAGATCAGAGTCGGTTCTCTGATCTGTCTTCCTTGCTGCTCATCTCTATTGAACCAGATTACGTAAAAACTCCGCCTCTGAATCACTTACCTCTACCAAAGGCAATCTTACACTTCCTACTGGCAAACCGCGCAGTCCAAGCGCATATTTCACTGCTACCGGATTAGGCACTGGATGAGGACATTCGAACAATCCCTTGAATACGGGATGCAGCTCTAGATGAAGCGAAGCAGCTTGCTTCACATCGCCATCGAAATAGGCGTTGATCAGCTGTTTCATCTTTGCACCAACAATATGACTGGCTACACTAACGATACCATAACCGCCAATTGCAAGTGTTGGCAACGTTGCACTATCATCACCGCTGTATACTTTAAAGCCTTCTGGTGCTGCCGCAATAATCTGGGTAAGCTGATCAGAAGATGCACAATCCTTCGTTGCAATAACATTGTCCAGCTGAGCCAGACGAAGCGTTGTTTCTACTGAAAGATTAATTCCTGTGCGACCTGGTACATTATAAAGCATGACCGGGAGCTTAGTAGATTCGGCTATCGCTTTGAAATGCTGATATAAGCCTTCTTGATTAGGTTTATTGTAGTAAGGAGCGACAAGGAGTATGCCATCCACCCCGCATGCCTCTGCTTCCTTAGTCAAATGGATGGAGTGGGCTGTGCTGTTGCTTCCCGTTCCGGCAATGACTTTGCACCGTCCCGAGGCCCGTTCAACTACGAAGCGGAACAAGGCAGTCTTCTCATCCTCGGTTAATGTAGGCGATTCACCTGTTGTGCCGGATACGACTAGCGTATCGCTGAGTTGTTCTTCAATTAAATAATCAACCAATCGGCCGGTTGTTTCCCAGTCGATCTGACCATTTGAATCGAATGGCGTGACCATTGCAGTAATTAACCTTCCAAATTCCATTTCATTTCCTCCTACAGAGTTTGTGAAACAAACTCGACTTCGTAAGCATCTCTCTGGAGTTTGTGAAACAAACTCGACTTCGTAAGCATCTCTCTGGAGTTTGTGAAACAAACTCGACTTCGTAAGCATCTCTCTGGAGTTTGCGGAGCAAACGCCTTTCATACATTATAAATGAAGTTCGAACTTCATGTGAAGGGCCCGCAGGGCAGCAGTCATGTCTGACTCCTTCACAAGTACCCAAATCGTCGTATTGGAATCGGCTGATTGCATAATCGTAATGCCCTGTTCCGTCAAAGCCTCCACGATACGCGCCATAACACCTGGTACGCCATTCATGCCCCCGCCAATGACCGATATTTTCGCACAGCTATTCACCGCAATCGGATGGTAGCCGATATCCTTGAGTACAGCAACTGCACGATCAGCATCCTGATCAAAAACGGTATATACGGCACCGCTAGGCGTGACATTGATGAAATCCACGCTAATATGATGACGAGCCATCGACTGAAACACTTGCAGCTGAACGTCATTCTTCCCTTCGATCGCTTGCACAGAAATTTGCGTGACACCCGACACATGTGCGATTCCTGTTACATGCCGATCACTAACATAACCGGGAGCTAGCTCAGGTCGATCCGTTACTAATGTGCCTTCATCCGTCGAAAAGGTAGATCTTACACGAACAGGTATACGTGCCTGCTGTGCGATCTCAACAGCTCTTGGATGTATCACCTTAGCTCCCTGACGAGCCATATTGCAAATTTCAGCATAGCTGACAACTGGCAGCGGCTTCGCATCCTCCACTAGACGAGGATCAGCAGTCAATATCCCATTCACATCCGTATAAATATCTACCATATCAGCGCGAAGGGCAGCTCCGAGAGCCGTTGCCGAGGTATCACTGCCTCCTCTGCCAAGAGTAGTCGTATCCCCTGTTTCTGTGCTTCCTTGGAAGCCAGTCACAATAACAACCTTACTCTCTTTCAAGCAAGCAATAAGCTTTTCGGGACGAAGTTCTTTTATTCGAGCATTCCCGTATTGATCATCGGTCTTGATGCCAGCTTGACCGCCATTCATGACAGTAGCTGGAACCCCCCGAGAACAGAGCATGCTGCATAAAACTGTGGCAGAAATCAGCTCACCACAGCCCAGCAGCATATCTCGCTCGCGAGCTGGCAATCGGTCGCCATTCTCTCGTATCAGCTGCAGCAAAGTATCCGTAGCATACGGATCACCCTTGCGCCCCATTGCTGACACGACGACAACGATTTGATAACCGCTCGCGAGTTCTCTCACAATATGTTCAATGACATGTTCTCTAGCATAGTCGGTCGAAAGTGAAGTGCCTCCGAATTTTTGGACAAGGACGCGCATGCCCTCTTTCCTCCATAACCGATGCAAGATGTCCTAACAAGCACTATATCTTATTAGCCTTTAGCGATATGCTCGGCAATTTGCACAGCATTCCATGCCGCGCCTTTCATCAGGTTGTCAGACACAATCCACATGTTCAGACCACGCTCATGTCCAAGATCACGTCTTAAGCGTCCGACAAACACATCAGGCTTGCCTGCCGCATCGGTAGCCAGCGGGTACAGCTGATTCTCTGGATCATCCACAAGAGTGATGCCCGGAGCATTAGCCAGCAGCTGCTTGACATCTTCCAGTTCATAATTATTTTTAAGCTCTACATAGACCGATTCTGAATGACCGTATACGACTGGGATACGAACGCAAGTCGCCGTTACTTCGATCGACTCATCATTCATAATTTTTTTAGTCTCACGAACCATTTTCATTTCTTCCAATGTGTAGCCGTTATCTTGGAACTTATCAATTTGCGGAATAGCATTGAAAGCAATTTGATGCTTCACTGGCAAAGAACCGACCGGTAAAATATCCGGATTAACCGGTTCCCCTTGCAGCGATGCGCGAGTTTGGCGAAGCATCTCATCAATGGCACGGCTTCCAGCACCCGATACAGCTTGATAAGTAGATACGATAATACGGGAAATGCCATATTTGTCTTGAAGCGGCTTGAGAGCTGCTACCATTTGAATCGTAGAACAGTTCGGATTAGCGATAATTCCTTTGTGCTCGCTTACTTTCTCAATATTAACCTCTGGCACAACAAGCGGTGTGTTAGGATCCATACGATATGCATTCGTATTGTCAATACATACTGTTCCATGCGCTATTGCGTGAGGGGCCAAAGCCTTCGTAACATCGCCCCCAGCACTGAATAATGCTATATCTACACCCTTGAAGCTATCCGGCGTCGCTTCTTGCACCGTAACCTCTTGGCCTTTGAATGTTAATTTGGTTCCGGCAGAGCGAGCCGAAGACAACAGCTTCAATTCGTTGATTGGGAAGTTTCTAGATTGTAGTAAGTTTAGTATTTGTTCTCCTACTGCGCCTGTTGCTCCTACTACCGCAACGTTAAACAATTTTTGGTTCGACATCTGTTGTAATTCTCCCCTCTATACTTAGAAAAAATAAAATAGATAATGACTTAATAATTAAAACGTTCTATTAATACGGGCTGCAATTGCTTCCCTTCAAGCGCCGCTTCGCAGGCCTCAAGAGTCAAGTCCATTCTCGCTACTAGCGAGTTCGGCTTCTGCTGCGGATTATCTTGGCCAAAAGGCACAAAATAAATATGTTTAGCCACTAATAGCTTAGCTATATTAGCAGCATTCAAACCAAGTCCGTCATTCGTTGATATTGCAAGCACTACAGGTCTTCCATTGCGTAATTGCGCCTTCGCAGCCATAAGAACAGCGCTATCGGTCAACGCATTAGCAAGCCTGCTGGTCGTATTGCCCGTACATGGAGCAATAAGCAGCACATCAATTAGCTTCGATGGGCCTAGCGGCTCTGCCTGCACAATGGTAGAGATAATATCATTGCCTGTTATGGCTTTCAGTTGCGTCTGCCATTCCTCGGATTTCCCGAAGCGAGTATCCGTCGTCATAATCGTCTGTGATACAATCGGCACCACATTGGCGCCTGCATCTACGAATCTTTTAATCTGAGGCATAATCTCAGCTAATGTGCAATGCGAACCTGACAAAGCATATCCTACTGTTTTTCCAGTCCAATTCATAACCCATTCCCCCGCTTAATCGAATCGTCCATAATCAACTGTGTCAAGCAATCGGCTATGATTCGTCCAGCTGTTTTGGGTGCGACGATACCGGGGAGTCCGGGCGCAAGCAACGCTTTAATTCCCCGTTTCTCAGCGAAGCGGAAATCGGTCCCGCCCGGCTTCGATGCCAGGTCAATTATGACGGCTCGCGAAGGTAAATTTGCTATAATTTGCGCTGTGACTATCATAGTCGGAATTGTATTAAAAAGCAAGTCAATATTGCCTGTATACTCCAGCAATTTATGAATATAAAACGGCTCAAAACCCATTTCTGCTGCCCTAGCATAATGCTCGCTTCGCCTAACTCCTATCAGTACTTTTGCCCCTAGGCCTTGCAGCGTACGGGCCATCGTAAATCCAGTTCTGCCAAAGCCTAACACCATACAAATCGATCCATGAATGGTAATGTCGGTATTCTGAATGGCAATCATTACGGCACCTTCAGCAGTAGGAATTGAATTATAGATAGCTACATCATCACGATCGAACAGCTCTACCAAACCAATGTGATACTGGTCACATAAATTTCTCAAGTAAGGCTTCGCCATTCCAGCATATACTTTGCAATGCTTAGGCAGACGCGCAATATGATGGTCCATCAGCTTCATTACTTTGTCGCTGAATACAGAGTTAATCAGCCCTTGATCATCCGTCCCAACCGCAGGGAGCAGCAGCGCATCCACATTATCAAATAATTCATCATTATACTCCGCGTGAATTGCACCATCCAATGATGAATGCAGTCCTTCGAATCCGGCTACTGTCACGGACGCATCTAGTTCAGCCAGCTTCCGAATCACTTCTAGTTGGCGAGCATCGCCTCCTAGCAGCAGCACTTGAATGCCTGTTAGCATGCAGGCTTCACTCCTTTCTGAGCACTACTTATACAACATCTTATGCCCAGCGCCCAGAATGGGTGAACAAAAGCTGCCCACTTATCAGGAAATAGACAATAGCCCCGACTACAATAAAAAAAGGACCTGACTCTAGGTCAGATCCTCTTCCTTTTAAACTCCCGTATGTCCAAAACCGCCTGCGCCTCGTACGGTATCGGGCAGTTCAGTTACCTCTTCAATCGCAATTACAGGCAGCTGCAATATAACCATCTGAGCAATACGCTCCCCGCGCATGATCGTGAACGGCTCCTGTCCATGATTGATGAGCAATACCTTTACTTCGCCGCGATAATCCGCATCAATTGTGCCTGGCGAGTTCAAGCAAGTAATGCCATGCTTGTAAGCAAGCCCGCTTCGAGGGCGAATTTGCGCTTCCAGTTGAGCAGGCATTGCCATTGCAAATCCTGTTGGAATCAGCTTGCGTTCACCTGGTGCCAATACTACTGGCTCACTTACTGCAGCTTGAAGATCAAAGCCCGCTGCCCATTCAGACATTTTTTGCGGCAGCGCTAGATCCTCATTACCCTGCAGTCGTTTAAATAGTACTTGAAACAAAACGATCCCTCCCTAGTTGTGCTGCCGCTTTATCGTTTGTTCCAACCATGGCTACTGCAAATGGGACAGACAGCATTTGCTTAGTAATAGTGCGTACATCTTCCATCGTCACAGAATCAATCCTAGCCAGCAATTGGTCCAGCGTATAGTGACGGCCCAGCATTAATTCATTTTTGCCTAAACGGTTCATCCGGCTGCTTGTGCTCTCCAGACTTAAGATCAGGCTGCCCTTGAGCTGCTCTTTGCCTCGATGAAGCTCTTCATCAGCCAGGCCTTTGACGGAAAGCTCTTCAAGCTGCTCCATGGTGAGATTGAGAACTTCCTTCGTCTGCTTAGGAGCCGTGCCTGCATAAATCGTGAACAAACCGCTGTCCGCATAAGAAGTGTGATACGAATAGACCGAATAAGCAAGGCCGCGCTTCTCACGGATTTCTTGGAATAAACGTGAGCTCATGCCGCCGCCAAGTGCATTATTCAATAAAATCATCGCATACAGATTCGAATCCGAGATCGAGCAGCCTGGAAACGACAGGCATAAGTGATTCTGCTCGGTCTTCTTCTTGAAGAAGAGGTAATCACCATGGAAGCTTGGCGCTTCCACTATACTGGATTGTCCTTTGTTATTGAAACGGCCGAAATGCTTCTCAAGCAGCTCCAATAATGGACCCTCTTCCACATGTCCAGCTACACTAATCACCGTATTCTCAATCGTATAGGTATCATTCATATAGGCACGAAGAGTGTCCGACGTCATCGCAGTCAGCTTCTCTTCCAGTCCTAGAATGGAATAAGCAAGAGGATGGTCTCCGTAGGCTGCACGGGATGCTTCATCATGCACCTTGTCGTCAGGTGTATCCTCATACATGGAGATTTCCTCCAAAATCACATTTTTCTCTTTGGCCAATTCGCCTGCATCCAATTGTGATTCGAAATACATGTCAGCCAGTGCATCTACCGCAAGCGGCAAGTGCTGATCCAGCACCTTCGCGAAGTAGCATGTATATTCTTTGGAAGTAAATGCATTAACGTTACCGCCAATCCCATCGAATAAATCGGCAATATCTTTGGCTGAGCGTTTCTTCGTTCCTTTGAACAGCATATGTTCTACGAAATGAGAAATCCCGTTATTATCTGGTGTCTCATTGCGTGATCCTGTCTTAACCCAAATGCCGAATGCAACCGACCGAAAGGTTGGAATATATTCCACAACAACACGCAATCCATTGCTAAGCGTATATTTGTTCATTTAGTTTCCATCCTCCCTGTACACATGAATGATATCACTATATCAAAATTAAGGCTTCGTCTCAACAACAGCAGGCATGCGAGCAGAAGACAGTGTATCACTTACCGTCCCGATTGCATAGCCTTGACGCTTGGCTTCTCGAATCATCCCAGTAAGAGCATCCCGGGAGGAAGCGGTAGGATGCATCAGAATTAATGCTCCTGGCTCCAGCTTCTTAGATATTTTGCGTATGATCGCATCCGGCGCTGGCTTCATCCAATCAACGGTATCGATTGTCCACATTACAGTCATTAGCCCCTGCTCAGCAGCTACATCAACCGTCATCTGATTAAAGTCCCCTGATGGAGGAGCGAACCATTGATTGTTCACATTCAAAGTAGCTTTCAACAAATCCTCAGTCTTTGAAATTTGTGAATATGCAGCCTCCCGGCTAAGCTGACTCATATTCGGATGTGAATAAGCATGGTTAGACATTTCATGCCCTCTGGCTTGAATCTCCTGAGCAACATCCGGATATTTCTTCAGCCAAGAGCCATCCAGAAAAAACGTCGCCTTCACTTCTTCCTTATCGAGTATATTCAGAATCGATGGTATGTACTCGTTACCCCAAGCGACATTCACCATGAAAGAGATCATCTTCTTCTCAGGATTGCCCCTATATACGGGAAAGGCACCTAAATCACGCAGCGTTATGCTCGGAACAATCTCCTTATAGACATAATGTATCTTCTCCAAAGTACCAGAAGCAAGGGTTGCCTCTACCGTCTTATCCAAATTAAGAGCAATGCCATTATAGCCCGGAATGGCTTTCCATACCCGATCAATTCTGGCATCAATCGGAGCTATAGTATGCTGCTCTGCCTCTGCAGCAATCCTCTCCCGAAGCTCTTGTTCTTGTTCCGCATTTTTGGAGCCAGCAACCTCCCGTGCCTCCGCTATTGGCTTAACCGATCCAATATAATCTGCTACTTTCCCGCCGTTCAAGCTAATGAATACCAGCAAAAGAACCATGCAGCCGCTTATCCAAACTATTTTTTTTCGGATATTCATAATGCCAGCTCCCACTCATCGGATAGCGCATACTCTGCATTACTACGTACAGTGTACGCTTTGCTCCATATGTATGAGAAATGGGACGAGATTATGCTAGCGTTGCTTGCTCACGTTATTAATCAAAACAAAAAGAGACAGATCAAATCTGGCTCTTTGCTTAGGCTTTCCTATGAAAAGCGCAGAAGACAAAGCTTACTGCGCAGGTACTTGTGGATCAAGAACAGCTTTGCGGGATAGATTAACTCTGCCCTGCTGATCAACCTCTGTTACTTTGACCATGATTTGATCACCGATCGCAACGACATCCTCGACTTTGGCAACACGCTCATTAGCCAATTGCGAGATATGAACGAGGCCGTCTTTGTTCGGCAGAATCTCAACGAATGCGCCGAATTTCTCGATACGCTTAACTGTACCAAGATATACCTCACCAATAACGACTTCCTTCACGATGCCTTCGATAATCGCTTTGGCACGTTGATTCATCTCTTCATTGGATGAAGCAATGTAAACCATACCATCCTGCTCGATATCGATTTTCACGCCGGTTTCTTCAATAATTTTATTGATGATTTTACCGCCGGAACCGATAACGTCACGGATTTTGTCTGGATGGATACGAAGAGTCAAAATTTTCGGAGCGTATTGTGACAGGCTTGTCCGCGATTCGGAAATAATAGCCGTCATTTTGCCCAGAATATGCATGCGACCTTCACGAGCTTGTTCCAGCGCTTGCGATAGAATAGCACGATTGATACCGTCAATTTTGATATCCATCTGGATAGCTGTTACGCCTTCTGCCGTTCCAGCAACCTTGAAGTCCATATCGCCAAGATGATCTTCCATCCCTTGAATATCAGACAAGATAGCGAAATGCTCGCCTTCTTTAATCAGACCCATTGCGATACCTGCAACAGGAGCTTTGATCGGAACGCCAGCGTCCATCATCGCCATAGAACTTGCACAGATACTTGCTTGCGAGCTAGAACCGTTCGATTCCAATACCTCAGATACAAGACGAATGGTATATGGGAATTCCGATTCAGATGGGATAACCTTCGACAGAGCGCGTTCGCCAAGAGCACCATGACCGATCTCACGACGACCAGGAGGACGCAAAGGACGAGCTTCGCCTACGCTGAATGGCGGAAAGTTGTAATGATGCATGAAGCGCTTCGTTTCTTCAGGACTAATGCCATCCAAGATCTGCACATCGCCAAGCGGTCCGAGTGTACAAATGCTAAGTGCTTGCGTCTGTCCGCGAGTGAACAGGCCTGAACCATGCGTACGCGGCAAAATAGCAACATCACAGTCGATTGGACGAATTTCATCCAAAGCGCGACCGTCAGGACGGATTTTGTCATGCGAAATTAAACGACGGACTTCTTCTTTGACGATATCATACAGAACTTCTTTCACGTCACCCAAAAGCTCAGGTGTGTCTGCATACTGCTCTTCGAAATGAGCAACTGTCTCATCATTAACGGCATCAATCGCATCTTGACGCGCATGCTTCTCAGCAATACGAATAGCTTCTACAAGCTTCGCTGATGCAAAGTCACGAACAGCTGTATTCACTTCTGCATTAACCGCATGAAGCTTCACTTCCATCTTCGGCTTGCCAGCCACTGCTTTGAGCTCTTCGATCGTCGCAACGATTTTCTTAATCTCGTCATGACCGAACATAATCGCTTCCAGCATCACTTCTTCAGATACTTCATTGCCTTCTGCTTCTACCATCATAATCGCGTCTTTAGTTCCCGACACAACAACGAAAATATCAGTTTCTTTCTCCTGTTCAACCGTAGGGTTGATTACGAATTGACCATTAACGCGGCCAATGCTAACCGCCCCGATTGGTCCGTTGAATGGCACATCAGAGATCGACAGAGCAGCAGAAGTACCGATCATAGCGGCAATTTCCGGTGGGCAGTCTTGGTCCACGCTCATCACGATATTAGCAACCTGAACATCATTCCGGAAGCCTTCTGGGAATAACGGACGAATTGGACGGTCTGTCAATCGGCTCGACAAGATCGCTTTTTCACTTGGACGGCCTTCCCGTTTAATAAATCCACCCGGGATTTTACCTACTGCATACAAACGCTCTTCATAGTTAACGGTAAGCGGGAAGAAATCCAGATCCTTCGGACCTGTAGATGCCGTTACCGTACATAATACGACCGTATCGCCATAGCGAACGGTTACTGCAGCATTGGCTTGTTTGGCTAAACGGCCTGTCTCAAGTACAAGCGGCCTGCCACCCAACAACATTTCAACTTGTTGCAAACGAAATCCCTCCTATACAATTATGTAAAAACAGCTAATGGCGTAGTTGTTCCTTCGCCAATAGTCATGGTATATCCTGCAAAAGCTTTTGATATTACAAAAAGCAACCCGCTTCCGCCGGCTCCGTTAGCCCGGGCGGCAAGACTACCAGGTTGCTTTTCATGAAACATGTTTTAGCGGCGAAGGCCGAGTTTTTCGATCAATGCGCTATAACGTCTAACATCTTTGTTTTTCAGGTATGCCAACAATTTACGACGTTGACCTACCATCTTGAGCAAGCCGCGACGGGAATGATGATCTTTCTTGTGCTCCCGCAAATGCTGCGTCAAGTTAACGATGTTTTCAGTCAGGATAGCCACTTGAACTTCCGGTGATCCTGTGTCGCTAGTATGAGTCTTATGTGTCTCAATAAGCTCTTGTTTACGCTCTTGTGTAATTGCCATCCTAGTTCACCTCCTATACTTATAATCGCCATTAGCCTCGATATCGCCGGTGAGAGCAGATAACCAAGCTAAAGGTTCTAATGTGCGTTCGTACAGATTAACTGCCTAATCGCAACGTAAACCATTATAACACAACTGCTTGGTCAAGTAAATGCCGCTACGCTAGATTGAAGTATTGCTTCACTTGCTCAGCATCTGCTCCAATTTGCTTGATCAGCTCATCAACAGAACCGAATTTTTTCTCGGAACGAATAAATGAATGCAGCCGAACTCGGATTTTCTCTCCGTAAATATCTTGATGGAAGTCGAATAAATGAGCCTCCATCACAGGAACGATACCTTCTTTATTAAAGGTTGGTTTCATGCCATGATTAAGCACGCCGTAATAAGTTTTGCCTACTACGTCCACCGTAATGGAAAAAACGCCTAAGCGGGGCATGACATATGGACTTGAGAAATCGATATTGGCAGTAGGAAACCCAATTGTTCTCCCTCTGCCGTCACCATGAACAACGATTCCTTCCACTTCATATGGCCTTCCAAGCAAAGCTGTAACGAGCTCGATATTCCCTTGCTCCATAGCCGCACGAACGGAAGTGCTGCTGATCTTCTCACCATTCTCAATTAAGGGCTCGACCACAAAAACTTCAATATCCGGCTCGCTGATCATCTTCATCGTCTCTGCATTTCCTTGTCCCTTATAACCAAAGGTAAAGTCAAAGCCGATACTAATATGCTTCGCGTGAAGCGGACGAAGCACTTCATCTACGAATTGCAAAGGCATAATGCCTGCAAAGGTTAGATCGAACTGCATAACGAATACTACATCGACCTGCAGCTCCTGAAATAGCGCCTGCTTCACTTCAAACGGAGTCAAGCAGCTAAAGTATTGCTCGCCCTGCCCAAGTACTTCTTTAGGATGCGGTACAAAGGTCATCACTGCCGATAAAGAATCGGTCTGCTTCGCCATCCTGACCGCCTGCTGTATTACATTCTGATGTCCCCGATGAACCCCGTCAAAATGTCCAATGGCAATCGAAAAAGACTTGTCTTTCAGCACTTCCGGCAATTCGATCAAGGGATAGTTCAATGAGATGATTTCCAACGCTCACACCTGCAATTCCTTTAAGTCTTCCATGACTCCTATAATAACAAGCTTAATTGAATACTTTGACTGGCTTCAATAGGGCTGCTTCCAAATCCGCTTCGAATATGCCGATAAAAGCATCGTTCTCCCCATAAAGACGTACAATTTGATCGCTATCAATAGCGCCTGACACAAGTCTTAAAGGGATTTTTTGCCCTCGCAGCGCCATCTCTCCCGTTGAAGCCTTGACCTCAACACGAAGCAAATGGGAAATCGCTGCTTCAGCAGGCAATAAATGCTCCTCAATCGCGCCATCCCGCTGCAAAGCCTCAATCTGCTCGATCGTCAAGCACTGCTCCTTCGTAATGCCTCCTGACATCGTGCGCGTCAGTTCTGCCATTGCTGCTGGAACGCCAAGTGCTTTGCCGATATCCACGCATAAAGTCCGAATGTAGGTACCCTTCGAGCAAATGACTGAAAATGCGAAGCGGGGCTTATCCAGCTCCAGCTCTGTATGTAAAAGCTCGATTTGGTGAATCGTAACCTTGCGGGATTTGCGCTCCACCGTCTTGCCTTCTCGAGCCAGTTCGTACAGACGCTTCCCATTCACTTTGACAGCAGAGAACATAGGAGGCACCTGATCAATTTCACCAACAAAGCTATTCAGGACACGCAGAACATCCTCCTGCGTCACCGAAATCCCGTCTGCTTCCTCAATCACCGTACCCGTCAAATCCTCTGTGTCCGTAGAAATGCCCAGTTGCAGCACCGCTTCGTAAGCTTTGGGACGATCCTGCAAATATTCAACAACTCGTGTTGCACGACCAAGACATAACGGCAATACGCCGGTCACCATAGGATCAAGCGTGCCGGCATGGCCGATACGCTTCATGCGGAGCATTCCCCGCACTTTGGCCACGACATCATGCGACGTCCAGCCCGCAGGCTTCCATACTGCTATAATACCGTCCATCTATTCGTTCAACGCCTTTCTTACCGCTTCAATCAGCTTATCTATAGAAGAAGCCAATGGTCCTTCCAGACGGCATCCTGCTGCTCTAACATGACCGCCTCCGCCAAAGGACTGGGCGACCGCTGCTACATCAACTTTTCCTGCCGACCGCAAGCTGGCCTTAACAGCGCCGTCTTCTGTTTCTTTGAACAGAATCCCGACTTCGACACCATCAATATTAAGGGCATAATTAACGATACCCTCCATATCTTCCGATACCGCTCCCGTGTCTTTCATATCATCTTTGGCCACATATAACCAACCGATTTGTTGATTATCGCTGAAGGTAAGACGGCTTAAGCTCCGCTGAAGCAGCTTCAGCTTCGGCATTGTCATCTTCTCAAGCAAGTGATCCGCAAGCTGATGCCCGGACACTCCTACTGCAAGCATATGTGAAGCAATTTCCATCACACGAGGACTTGTATTGGAATATCGGAAGCCTCCGGTATCCGTCAACAGCCCAGTATATATACCTGTTGAGCAATCCAAATCGAAAGTAAGGCCTGCCTGTTCAATCAGATCATATAAAATCTCCACGGTAGCAGCTGCGTTCGGGCGAATAAGATTCGTCGTTCCAAAGCCATTATTCGTAGGGTGATGATCAATATTGAGGAGCTTAACATCAGGGGCAAACAACGCAGCTACCTCCCCTATCCGGCGAAAATCGGCACAATCTACCGATATGACATGCTTATAGGTTTGAACCAGCTTCTCGGCCCGATAATTAATAATCTTATCAAAGCCCTGTAAATAGCCCAATCGAGATGGTGACTGACCCTCATTAATAAGAACGGCTGACTTGCTCAGCTTGCTGAGCAGCCAACCGACTACTGTTGTTGAGCTGATGGCATCGCCATCAGGCTGAACATGGGAAACGACTAGAAAGTCGTCTCCCTCTTGTATGAAAGTTAGTGCAGCCTTTAATTGCTCTTCATAGGTTACAGCATTAATCATGAAGGGCTGTTCCCACGATTGATGTCGTCCAGTATTCCTTCAATTCGACTGCCGTACTCAATACTGCTGTCGAACTTGAATATTAATACTGGCGTATGGCGTAGACGCATCCGTTTGCCCAGCTCGGAACGAAGATAGCCATTTGCCCGTCCAAGTGCTTTGAGCGTTTCTTCCTTCTGCTCTTCGCTTCCCAGAACGCTTAAATAAATTTTGGCTTGCGATAAGTCATTCGTTGCTTCAACCGCCGTTACTGTAATAAAGCCAATACGGGGGTCTTTTAGCTCGGTTTGAATAATTTGGCTCAGCTCTTTTTTAATTTGCTCGCTGACCCGTCCTACACGATTCTTGGCCATACTCTAATCACCTCTCTACCGATTCCATAACGAAGGCTTCAATAATATCCCCTTCTTTGAAATCGCTAAACCGCTCAAGTGTAATTCCGCACTCGTAGCCTTGAGCAACTTCCTTCACATCGTCCTTGAAGCGTTTCAGCGTATCGATTTTGCCTTCAAATATAACGATGCCTCCACGTACAACTCTTGCCTCAGCGCTGCGAGTAAGCTTACCAGAAGTAATCATGGAACCTGCGATAGCTCCCACCTTGCTCACTTTGAATACGTTACGTACTTCAGCATGACCAATAATGACTTCTTTGAAGATTGGATCCAGCATGCCTTTCATTGCTTGCTCGATCTCTTCAATAACGCTGTAAATAACGCGGTGCATACGAACATCGACCTTCTCTTGCTGTGCAGCCAGATCCGCTTGCGGCTCTGGACGAACGTTGAAGCCAATGACGATTGCATTCGATGCGGAAGCAAGGTTAATATCGGATTCATTGATGGCACCTACGCCGCTATGAATGATTTTGACACGAACGCCTTCAATATCAATCTTGGCAAGGGAGCCTTTCAATGCTTCAGACGAACCTTGAACATCAGATTTGATAATGACATTCAAATCCTTAATCTCGCCATCTGTAATGTGTTTATACAAGTCCTCAAGCGTTACGCGCGAATTCGCGCCCAGCTCTGATTGACGTTGCTTAATGGAGCGACGATCAGCGATTGCCCGTGCTTTGCGCTCATCTTCGAACACCATGAACGGATCGCCAGCTAATGGAACCTCAGTCAAACCAGTAATTTCAACTGGTGTGGAAGGACCTGCTTCTTTTAAACGGCGGCCTTTGTCATTGACCATGGCGCGAACGCGGCCAAAGCAATTGCCGGCAACGAAAGCATCTCCAATTTTGAGTGTGCCATGCTGAACGAGAATGCGTGCAACTGGACCTTTACCTTTGTCGAGCTCTGCCTCAATAACAGTACCGCGAGCACGTTTGTTTGCATTTGCTTTATAATCATTAACCTCAGATACGAGAAGAATCATCTCGAGCAATTCCTCAAGACCAAGCCGTTGCTTCGCAGAAACGTTAACGAAGATCGTATCTCCGCCCCACTCTTCTGGAACCAGCTCATACTCGGTTAGAGCTTGTTTGATTTTGTCAGGATCTGCATCCGGTTTATCGATTTTGTTAACCGCTACAATGATTGGAACGCCAGCTGCTTTGGCATGGTTAACCGCTTCAACTGTTTGAGGCATAACACCATCATCTGCTGCTACAACGATAATCGTAATGTCCGTTACTTGTGCACCACGGGCACGCATAAGTGTAAACGCTTCGTGACCCGGTGTATCCAAGAACGTAATTTTCTTTTGATTGATCTCAACTTGATACGCACCAATATGCTGCGTAATGCCGCCTGCTTCTCCGCCTGTAACATTCGTATGGCGAATTGCATCAAGAAGCGTTGTTTTACCATGGTCAACGTGACCCATAATCGTTACAACTGGTGGACGAGTGCTTAGATTCTCTTCTTCATCGCTTTCTTCAACCGTCTCGAAGGAATCCTCTTCCACTGGAATTTTCACTTCAACTTCAACACCGTATTCACCGGAGAGAAGCATAATGGCATCCATATCAATCTCTTGGTTAATCGTTGCCATAACACCCAAAGTGATCAATCTTTTGATAACCTCGGAAGCATCCTTGTGCAACAGCTTAGCCAAATCGCCTACGGTCATTGTGCCGCGTACGATAATTTTCTTAGGTGTGTTATCCACCTTCTCGCGACGCTCTTGTGGCTGATTGCGCTGGTTGCGCCCTTTGCCGCCGCGGTTATTATTATTGCCGCGGTAGCCGCCTGGCTTGCCATCGTCAAATCTTCTTGGACCGTTGTTGTTATTTGCACCCGGTCTGGATGATTTATTCGCACCTGTTTTGTTGCGGTTCGCATCGCCACCCGCGGTTCCACGTGAAGTCGGTGCCGCTGGACGAGATTCGAATGAACGGTTCTGGCCTTGACCAGATTGGCTGCTGCTAGGACCGCTGCCTGTAGGGCGATTGCCTCCGCCTTGACCGGCTGGACGGTTGCCTGCAGGAGCACCATTAGATGGACGGTTGCCGCCTTGGCCTTGACCTGCTGGGCGGTTCCCGCCTTGACCGGCTGGACGATTGCCTTGACCGCCGCCTTGCGGACCACGGTTCTGGCTGTTATATTGACCGCTTGGACGATTTCCTTGTCCTTGGCTGCCGCTTGGACGATTGCTGTTTTGTTGAGCGGCTGGTCTCGTTGTATTTGAACTAGTGCTGGCACTAGTGTTCGTAGTGCTCGGCGTTGTTTGCTCAGATTGAGTTGGACGTTGTTCTTGTTGCGATTGGTTTGTTTCGGTTGTCGTTTTAATAGAATTCATAGGCCCCTGTCTGTCTGAAGATAAATTTTTATTCGTTGCTTGCGGCTGTTGCGGCTTGCTGGTCGCTTGTGATGCCGACGATACAGTCGCACCATGCGATTCCTGAGCACGCTTAGCAGCAGCATTGGATTTGATGTCGCGGAAGAAACCTTCCACTTTCTGCACCATTTCGGTTTCCATAACACTCATATGGTTGTTAACGGGCAGATTAAGTCTTTTAAGAATAGTAATAATTTCTTTACTGCTCATATTTAGCGACTTGGCGTATTCGTATACGCGTGTCTTATCCTTATTGTCCTTGCTGTCCTGTGGTTTGTTCAATATGATCCACCTCCGAATTTTGACTCAGATGACCCGCAATCATTTTAGCGAACTTTGCATCAGTAACCGCCAGTACGACTCGTTCAAGCTTTCCTATAGCCTTTCCAAGTTGATCGCGGTCAAACGCTTCGGCGAGTTGTACCCCGTAGGTGCTGCATTTATCGCGAAATTTCTTCTTCGTATTCGTTGAAGCGTCACCCGCTATAATAACGAGATGCGCTTCCCCTTTACGTACCGCCTTGAGCACAATTTCATCGCCTGTAATGAGTTTTCCTGCCCTCATAGCCATGCCGAGCGTCGATAAGCTCTTATTCATCTTCATCGCTTATCTGCTCCTTGCTTGCCATAAATTGATCTTCTACCGCAATGAAATCCTGTTCAAGCTGGTCGTAAATTTCCGCGGCGACTGCTTGCTTTAGAGCTCGGTCGAGCGCCTTCGATTTCTTGGCCAGTTTAAAGCAACTGACCTCACCGCATAAATAGGCGCCGCGCCCGGCTTTTTTCCCCGTCAAGTCTATCAACACTTCTTCGTCTGGAGTCCTTACTACCCGGATGAGTTCTTTCTTTGGCTTCATATCTTGGCATGCCACACACTTGCGAAGCGGCACTTTTCTCTGTCTCATCGCACACCCCTCCTCTGCTCGTTATGGAAGCAAGCTGAAGCCGATTATGCTAGGTCAATAGAGACGGAATCTTGATGCATCGTGCCCGTCAACGTTCTTGGACGGCCATATTCCTGTTCAGCTTGCGTCTCACTCTTAATATCGATCTTCCAGCCTGTCAGCTTAGCTGCAAGACGGGCATTCTGACCTTTAATACCGATTGCGAGCGAAAGCTGATAATCCGGCACGATAACCCGCGCCATCTTTTCTTGCTCGAATACGATGACTTCCAGCACCTTCGAAGGGCTAAGCGCGTTGGCTACATACTCCTCAACACTCTCGGACCAGCGAACGATATCGATTTTCTCGCCTGTAAGCTCATTGACAATTGTCTGTACGCGCATGCCTTTGGGACCAACGCAAGAACCGACTGGATCAACCTCTTCATTACGGGAATGAACAGCGATTTTGGAACGGAAGCCCGCTTCGCGCGCTACAGATCTTATCTCCACTACGCCATCATAAATTTCTGGAACCTCAAGCTCGAAAAGACGTTTCAACAAGCCTGGATGAGTACGGGATAAAATAATTTGCGGTCCTTTAGTCGTGTTCTCTACTTTTGTAATATAGGATTTGACTCGATCGCCATGCTTAAATTTATCTGTTGGCATAAGCTCTGTCAAAGGAAGAACCGCTTCGACTTTGCCAAGATCGATGAACAAGTTGCGAACATCCTGGCGCTGAACGATACCATTGACGATATCCTCTTCCTTATCGATAAAGGCATTATAAATCAATCCGCGTTCTGCTTCCCGAATACGCTGTGTAACGACTTGCTTTGCTGTTTGGGCCGCAATACGACCGAAGTCTCTCGGAGTTACTTCGATATCGGCAATATCATCTAACTGATAATGCGGATTAACCTCACGAGATGCATCAACCGTAATTTCGAGACGAGGATCCAGAACTTCCTCTACGACTGTTTTGCGTGCGTATACTTTAATGACGCCCGTATGACGATTAATGTCAACACGAACGTTCTGAGCGGTATTGAAGTTGCGCTTGTAGCTGGATATTAGAGCAGCCTCGATCGCATCTAACAGCACTTCTTTAGTAATTCCTTTATCTCTCTCGATTTCCGATAGTGCTTCAATAAAATCCATGCTCATTGGATTCGAGTTCCCCCTTTCAATAATAGACAGCTATAAGAATAACAAAGGCTGTCACTGTCCTCTAGCGGTAAAGCGTCGTGCCTAGTTTAGAACACGATGGCTAGGCGTGCACCCGCAACCTTCGCATAAGGAATGACATGCTCTTTCTTACCTACTTGGACGCTGACTTGCTCGCCATCAAATGCGGTAAGCTGTCCTTCGAATTCTTTGGAGCCATCAATTGGTTCATAAGTCGTTATGTAGACATGCTTGCCTACGGCCTTGTGAACGTCTTCTGGCTTCTTAAGCGGACGTTCTGCTCCTGGCGATGATACTTCCAAGAAGTAAGCATCGGTGACAGGATCGTTCTTGTCCAGCTGTTCACTTAAAAATTCACTAATCCGGCCGCACTCATCAATGTCGATGCCGCCTTCCTTGTCTACGAACACACGAAGGAAAAAATGACTTCCTTCCTTAACGTACTCAATATCAACAAGTTCAAATCCATTGCTGTCGAGAAAGGGCGTAACCATTTCTTCAACGACGGTTTTGATTTTGGATATGCTCAAATTGGTGTAACCTCCCGTTTGGTCATACGATTGAAACTGGGCTTCATAAGGAGAAAAGCCCAAAAACAAAACGTAAAGAGTGGGTTTCCCCACTCTCTGCTTCAAAGTCTCTATCAACATCATTGCCACAAAAATTATAACATAACCACATAGGAGTGACAAGAAATGTTTTCAAGTACACCCTGCCCTAGAACAACGATAATTGGTTGGATTCCGGCAATCCGCGGAAGCAGCCCATCCCGTTCAAAACCTCAATTACGGTCTTGCTCGCTTTGGATTTCAATTGGAAATCCTCAATAGAAAGAAACTCTCCTTGGTCACGTGAAGCTGCAATATTTCGAGCCGCATTCTCGCCAATTCCTCCGATTGCCCCGAATGGAGGAATGAGGGACTCTCCGTCAACGATAAACTTCGTTCCCTCTGAACGATAAAGATCAATTGGCTTGAACGTGAAGCCGCGCGCTGTCATTTCCAATGCCATTTCGAGCAGCGAGATGCTGTTCTTCTCTTTGGTCGTTGCTTGGAAGCCCTTTTCTTCAATTTCGATCAATCTCTTCAGAATGGCTTCATACCCCTGACATAGCAGCTCGAGATCAAAATCCTCCGCCCTTACCGTAAAGTAAGTGGCGTAGTATTCAATTGGATAATACAATTTGAAGAAAGCTGTACGCACCGCAGAGATAACATAAGCGGCAGCATGCGCCTTCGGAAACATATACTCAATACGAAGGCAGGAGTCAATATACCATTGCGGCACTTTGCAACGCTTCATCTCTTCGATCCATTCCGGCGTTAGCCCCTTGCCCTTCCGCACACTTTCCGTAATTTTGAAAGCAAGCCCTGCATCCATATCTGCTTTATAAATCAGATACAGCATAATGTCATCCCGACAGCCAATAACGGTCTTGATGTTGCAGGTTCCTTTCTTAATCAATTCCTGTGCGTTACCCAGCCATACGCCTGTTCCGTGAGACAAGCCCGATATTTGCAAAAGATCGGCAAAGGAAGAAGGCTGCGTCTCCTGCAGCATTTGTCGGACAAACTTCGTCCCCATCTCCGGCACTCCAAAGGTAGCGACAGGTGAGCGGATCTGCTCAGGAGAAACGTTCAACGATTTGGTCGAATTGAACATGCTCATCACTTTGGGATCATTCATCGGAATCGTTGTAGGATCGACACCCGTCAAATCCTGCAGCATCCTCATCATGGTCGGATCATCATGCCCCAGTATATCCAGCTTAAGCAGATTCATCTCAAAAGCATGATAGTCGAAGTGGGTGGTCTTCCATTCGGCATTCACATCATCCGCTGGAAATTGAACCGGCGTAACATCCTCAACTTCAATATAATCAGGCACAACTACGATACCGCCAGGATGCTGACCCGAGCTGCGCTTCACGCCTGTCACGCCGCTGGCCAATCGAGAAAGCTCCGCACCGCGCCATTTTTTGTTTTGGTCTTCCTCGTATTTTTTGGCGAAGCCATAGCCTGTCTTCTCTGCAACCGTACCAATGGTTCCGGCCCGGAAGACATTTTTCTCGCCAAAAAGTTCCTTCGTATAGTTATGGGCCGTAGGCTGATATTCACCTGAGAAGTTCAAGTCGATATCGGGGACTTTATCGCCTTTGAAGCCTAGGAAGGTCTCAAACGGGATATCCTGTCCCTCGCCTTTAAGCGGCCCATCGCAATTTGGACAGCTCTTCTCCGGCAAATCGAAGCCGCTTGGCACACTGCCATCCAGAAACCACTGGCTGTGCCGGCAATCCGAATTTTTACATAAATAATGAGCAGGCAATGGATTAACCTCGGAGATGCCAAGGAAAGTTGCTACTACGGAAGAGCCTACCGACCCCCGGGACCCTACCAGATAACCATCGGCATTCGACTTTTTCACGAGCCTCTCGGAGATCAAATAGTTGGCAGAGAAGCCGAACTTAATGATTGGCACCAGTTCCTTCTCCAACCGATCAATAACGACCTGAGGCAAATCTTCTCCATACATTCCCTTCGCCGTATTGTAGCAAGTTGCACGAATCTCTTCGTCGGCACCAGGAATAATTGGCGTAAAGAGCTGCTCCGGGAACATGTCGAAAGGCTCGAACCGCTCTGCCAGCTTAATTGTATTCGTAACGACTACCTCATAAGCTCTAGCCTCTCCCAAAAAAGCAAATTCCCGAAGCATTTCCTCCGTTGTCCGAAGATGCGCATCCGGCTTGCGGCGATCTTTGAGCGGGCTAAAGCCAGTAATGCCGTGTATGGCAATATCACGGAATATTTTGTCCCGTGGATTCAAGTAATGAACGTTGCCTGTCGCAATGATTGGCTTTCCAAGCTCGTCGCCAATCTGACATACCCGTCTTATCGCTTGTTCCACTTCAGCACGGCTTCCGACGAGCCCTTTATCAACCAGATGCATATAGAAATCTATAGGCTGTATCTCCAGCACATCATAGAACCGTGCAACGTCTACGGCTTCTTCGTAAGATTTATTAAGCACAGTTTCAAAAAACTCGCCCTTCTCACAACCAGAGATCACAAGCAATCCCTCTCGCAAGTCAACTAATTTGGTTTTCGGTATGCATGCCACGCGCTTGAAATGCTCGGTATGCGATAGCGATACCAGCTTGAACAAATTCTTTTTGCCGACTGCGTTTAAAGCATAGATAGAGCTGTGAAACGGACGTGTATTGGATAAATCCATTCCTACATAATCATTTAATTGATGAAGGCCGGTAATATTACGTTGTGCAGCATCAGCTATAAGCCCGTATAGAACGCCGCCTAAAGCAAGGGAGTCATCTACAGCTCGGTGATGATTCTCTAGACCGACTTTGTATTTATCAGCTAATGTATTCAGTCGATGATTCTTCATCGTGGGATGAATAAACCGTGCCAGCTCCAGTGTATCCAGTACTGGATTCATTACCTCCGGCAGTCCTAGCTCCTTGCAATTGGCTTGTATAAAACCGATATCGAATTTTGCATTATGAGCAACCAGAACGGCATCACCAATAAAAGCAATAAATTGTTTCAGCATAGGCTCTAGCTCTGGCGCATCCTTAACCATCTCATCATTAATGCTCGTAAGCTGCTGAATATGGTAAGGAATCTTCTCATGCGGATTGATAAAGGTAGAAAAACGGTCAGTCTCCTTGCCGCCTTGCATCTTCACGCCGGCAAGCTCGATAATTTTATTATTAATAACGGATAAGCCCGTTGTCTCAATATCAAATACGACATATTCGGTCGTAGCCAGCTGCTCATGCCTTGGGTTAAGCACCATTGGCACTGCATCGTTCACGACATTCGCCTCTAGGCCGAACAACACCTTGATCCCGTGCTTTTTCGCTGATTTGAACGCATCTGGGTAACAATGAATATTGCTGTGGTCGGTTATTGCGATCGCCTGATGACCCCATTTGGCAGCAGTCTTAATGTACGTATCAACAGGTGTTACAGCGTCCATTGCACTCATCGTCGTATGAAGGTGGAATTCTACCCGCTTCTCTTCTGCATTGTCCTTGCGTTCAGGCGGCGAAGGGATCTCATGCAAGTCATTCGGCATCATGACCAGCTCAGGCTCCTGCATGAAGCGGTCATAATCAACCTTGCCTCTTGCCTTAACCCACTTGCCATTAGCAAGAAGACTAAGCACCTTCACATCTTCCTTGTTCTTAGCGAACACTTTCATCGCCATAGAATCCGAGAAATCCGTGACGTTGAACGTGTACAAGGTCATACCGTTACGGAGTTCCTTCACTTCCAGCCCGAATACCGCGCCTTGCACCGTTACTTTCTTCTCTTCTTCCCTAATATTCATCAGAGGCACAGGCTCGTCGCGAATATCATAGCCAATAGCAAGACGTGCTGGAGGCTCGCCTCCATCCTCGGAGGAAGATTCGATGGCAGCATTCTCGATAATCTGGAGTACGGCCTCACGCTCCTCCTGCACGATCTTTTGCTGAAATTCGTCATATACCTCTTGTCTTGATTGATCGCCCGCCCCTACTTCAAGCTTGATCCGATACGTACGGGCAAAATGCCGCTCATAAAATTGGCTGATGGCCTCATCTATCTTCTTCTTTCGAGCAAGCTCCAGCCCCATGCCATCCAATAAGGAAACGGTAATCATATCTCCTGAAGCCAGCATGCCAGCTTTCAACAGCCAGCCATTAACAGAAGCAATCTCCTTCTGAGCCCACTCCATGAACATATTCCAATATTCGCGAGCAATATCTTCGGAAGAAATCGCATCATCATATAAAAACTGGAAGGATGTATCAGCAATATGTGAGAACTTCAAGTTAACCGCTTGGCTTAGGCCGATATAGGCCTTATAAGGAACTAAAGACGTTTTGCGAATGCAAAACGTCCATTTCCTGTTTTTTTTCCCTACGATGACTTGTTCAATATAACCATCTTTGTAATAGGAATGTATAAGTTCTTGCGGCAGTTCAGCTTGCTGCATAAGCAGCTCGAAGCGCTGCCGATTATCTGCGGTTTGGCTCATGGCTATTATTCACTCCTAACGATCCAATCCGAACCTTAATTTTAAAAATTAATAAGCGCGGGCAAATACCACCGTATGCTCCGCATGCTCGCCACATACAAGACAATCCTGCTTCTTCTTCTCAGGCTCGAACGGGATGTTGCGGCTTGTTGCCCCAGTTTCCTCTTTAACCTGCTTCTCACATGCAGCAGAGCCGCACCAGCCCGCCAGAACGAAGCCGCGCTTCTCTTCCATGGAAGCTTTCATTTCGTCAAGGGTATCTACATCATAGAAGTTATCCTCGCTGAATTGCTTCGCTTTCTCGAACATTTCACGCTGAATATCAGCAAGCATCGCTTCTACTTCAGCTACTAGATTTTCTTGCAGCACTATCTTCTTCTCACCGGTTACACGGGATACGAGTACAACCTGCCCGTTCTCCATATCACGTGGACCAAGCTCAAGACGAAGAGGTACCCCTCTCATTTCGTACTCATTGAACTTCCAGCCCGGGCTTACATCAGAACGGTCATCGACGCGAACTCGGACACCCGCTTGCTTCAATTGCGCGTGTAGTTCATCCACACGTCCAACAACCAGCTCACGCGTCTTCGCAGGGCCAATAGGTATCATAATCACTTGCGTAGGCGCCACCTTAGGAGGCAATGCAAGTCCACGATCATCGCCATGCACCATGATCATTGCCCCAATAAGACGGGTACTTACACCCCATGAGGTTGTATGAGCAAATTGCAATGTATTCTCGCGGTCCAAATATTTGATGTCAAAAGCAACCGCGAATTTCGTGCCTAAATAATGAGAAGTACCTGCTTGTACAGCACGGCCGTCCTTCATCATCGCTTCAATGGAATACGTATTTACCGCACCTGCGAAACGCTCCGAAGGCGTTTTTTCACCCACAATCACAGGGATAGCGAGAAATTCTTCCACAAAATCCTTATAAACCTGAAGCATCGTCATCGTTTCCTGACGTGCTTCCTCTTCTGTCTCGTGAGCCGTGTGGCCTTCTTGCCATAGGAATTCGCTCGTACGCAAGAATGGCAATGTCCGCTTCTCCCAACGAACGACGTTCGCCCATTGGTTAATCAAGAGCGGCAAATCACGGTAGGATTGAATCCATTTGGCATACATATGACCGAACATCGTCTCTGAGGTTGGTCGAATCGCCAAGCGCTCCTCCAGCTTCTCGCCTGCAGCCTCTGTTACCCAAGGCAGCTCGGGATTAAAGCCCTCAACATGCTCTTTCTCCTTCTGGAAGAAGCTCTCAGGAATAAACAGCGGGAAATAAGCGTTGCGATGACCCGTTTCTTTGAAGCGGCGGTCTAGATCACGCTGGATATTCTCCCAGAGCTCATAGCCTTCCGGACGGAAGATGATACATCCGCGCACCGGTGAATAATCCATGAGCTCTGCTTTTTTAATAACATCAATATACCATCTGGAGAAATCTTCACCTTGTGGTGTGATTTCTGTAACGAACTGTTTATCCTTAGACATGGCTGAATTAAGACTCCCCTCTTACCAAGCGCAATATATCGTTATAGGTTACAACAAGCATCAACAGCATAATCAATGCAAAACCAATGAAATGAACCATGCTCTCACGATTCGGATCAATCGGACGTCCTCGCACTGCCTCTATTCCAAGGAAAATAAGCCGGCTTCCATCAAGCGCTGGAATAGGCAGCAGATTAAATATCCCGAGATACAAGCTGAGCAATCCTGTCCAAAGCGTTAGATTGGTAATGCCCTGTTGAGCAATCTGACTGGTATATTCTGCTGTACGAACGGGTCCCCCCAGATCATCCAGCTTGAATTCTCCCATAATGAGTTTCTTGAAGCCATCAAATATACTAATGGTCATCGACTTCATGTAGTTGGCTGCACCCGTTATCGTCTCAGAAAACGATGCCGTGCGAGTTGGGATAGGCGGGAAATCAGGCGTTATGCCTACTTTGCCAATGCCCTCTTCATTCGGTACAGGGGTGAGTGTCACCTCTTGCCGCGTTCCATCCCGAACAATACCCATTTTCACTGGTACATTCGGCGACTTGCCGATAATATCCACCATAATCATGAAGTCTCCGCCAATCTTGATTCCGTTAATAGATTCAAGAATATCACCCTTCTGAAGATTAGCTTTGGCGGATGGCGTATCAGGCAGCGTATCCCCTACAAAAACTTTATCCGGCGTTCCCACCGGGATGCCCGACAATTGAATATAAACGGCAAATAAAACAAATGCAAGCACAAAGTTCATCATTGGACCGGCAAAAATAGCCATAGCCCTTGCTGCGACAGATTTGCTGCCGAATTGTCGATCAAGCGGGGCAATTTGTGTATCTCTGCCCTTGCTGATCATAAAAGCTTGCGGATGAATGCTGTAGCGTTCATTGTCGCCTTCGATATCAAGCGTGACATAGAGATCCTTCTCCAAATCAATAGCTACAACTTCTCCGCGTACAACACCGCTTCGTTCATCCAGTCGATCAAGATAAAGGCGAGTAACCTGTCCATCCTTCACTCGCACTGCGATCGTCTGACCGGGATTAACATCCACGATTTCCGGGTCTTCACCCGCCATTCTAACAAAACCGCCTGCTGGAACGAGTCTCAACGTAAAGCGAGTCTCTCCTCTTTTGATTGAGAACAGCTTCGGACCGAAGCCAATAGCGAATTCTCTAACCAATATGCCTGCACGCTTGGCAAAATAATAATGACCCCATTCATGGATGGTCACAATGACAAAAAATACGAGAACGGTCAAAAAAACGACCTGAATCATCTCCATAGCGAGCCTCCTGTTCGTAACGGCCTGTACATAGATTATCATTATTCTCCCGTTCGATACAAGAGAACCGCAGGTTGGCCACTAGCTATACATTAGCTGCTATTGAACGCGCCCATGCGTCTATTTCTGCTATTGTTTCCAAATCATTCACATTTGTAACCGTATGACGCTGTAATACCTCTTCTAATACACGTTCGATTCCCAAAAACTCGATCTCTCCATGGAGGAACCTCGCTACAGCCACTTCATTAGCAGCATTGAATACGGTAGGAGCGGATTGACCGGCCTTGCCGCATTCAAAGGCTAAACGCAGGCACGGGAATCTGTCAAAATCCATTGCACGGAAGTTCAGCTGGCCGATGGCCGCCAAATTCATGCGTTCCGTCGGTGTAGGCCGGCGTTCGGGATAAGTAAGTGCATATTGGATAGGAACTCGCATATCCGGCAAGCCCATTTGGGCAATTACACTATGATCGGCAAATTCCACGAAGGAATGAATAATGCTCTCGGGATGAATGAGAACGTCGATCTGTTCATAGGAAACGCCGAACAGCCATTTCGCCTCAATCACTTCCAATCCCTTATTCACCATTGTCGCTGAATCTATTGTGATCTTCGCGCCCATTGACCAGTTCGGATGATTAAGTGCTTCGTCAACTGTCACTCCGACCAGCTGTTCGCGAGTGCGGTCACGAAACGACCCTCCGGAAGCAGTCAATGTCAAGCGACTCAGAGATTCCCGCTGTTCACCGTTCAAGCATTGAAAAATCGCGGAATGCTCACTATCGATCGGTATAATAGCTACACCCTTTTGTCTGGCACGCTCCATCACGATATGACCGGCCGTCACTAACGTTTCTTTATTTGCTAAGCCAATTGTCTTGCCAGCATCAATGGCTGCAAGTGTAGCTGGCAGCCCACGGCTGCCTACAATGGCGGTAACAACGAGATCAGCGTCTCCGTTAGCTGCCGTCTCAATCAGACCTTCCTCGCCATATACGACGCGAGTGCCTTGCGGCAATGAGGATGCTGCTTCATCGGCCAGCTCCTTCGATGATAAACAGACGATTGCCGGATGAAACCGTTGTGCTTGCTCAATAAGTAAAGAAACGTTGCTGCCGGCCGATAATCCGACAACTTGATACCTCTCCGGATCATTAGCTATAACATCCAACGTTTGAGTGCCAATGGAACCGGTGGAACCTAGTATAGTAATTTTCATAAGTTCCTCCTATGCATTTGAAGCCTTAACCGTGCAGGCTGATGCAGCGCCCTTTTATTCTTAAGTCGCTGCACCCTCTTCCTTAAAGTGGAAGCAAGCCTGATAAGACGAGAAGCGGGAATACAATGATCCAGCTATCGCAGCGATCAAGTACACCGCCATGCCCTGGCAATAGTGTGCCTGTATCTTTTATATCACGCACCCGTTTGTATGCCGATTGAATAAGATCCCCCAGCTGACCTGCGACAGCAGCAATCAATCCGATTAGAATAGCTGTAGAAAAATCAATAAATGATGGTGCAGCCCATGCGAATACAATTGCTACCACAATGGATAGCGCTACCCCGCCGAGAGACCCTTCAATAGTCTTGTTAGGGCTAATAGAAGGCCATAATTTATGTTTGCCTATTGCTTTGCCTACAAAATAAGCGCCTATGTCAGAAGACCATATGCAGCCGAATAATAGAAAGGTCCATAGCAGTCCATCCTGCTCCATCTGTCTGACCGCATTCATTGCTCCAAAGCCATAGCCTACATATAAAGCGCCCATCAGCATTAGCGCGGCGCTATCAATTGTAATTTTATTTTTGGTAACCACTGTTGTTGTAAGGAGTAAAAATGCCAATATCCAAAGAATTGTCATTGCAGACGGCGATTGGAGCCCCCACAATTCCCAAGGCAATACGAATAATAACATGCCGACATAGCCAAGAAGGGACACCGGATGATTCCAGCTCTGTCCATTCATGCGTACATACTCCGTAAAGCCTATCGTAGCCAACAACACTAACAAGCCGGCATAGAACCAGCTACCGGCTAGCGTTACCGCGATAAAAAATACGCCGGCTATAACACCTGTTACGATTCGCTGTTTCAAAATTTAGGTCACACTCCGTCATTGAAGCCTAAAGGCCCCCGTATCTTCGCGCTCGACGTTGATACTCTCGAATCGCTTCTTGAAAATGAGCTTCGTTAAACTCAGGCCAATACACGTCAGTAAACCACATTTCGCTATAGGCCAATTGCCACAACATGAAGTTGCTCAATCTAAGCTCTCCGCTTGTACGAATTAACAGATCGGGGTCCGGCATGTCTCCGCTAAGCAAACGATTCGACATAAGATTCTCGTCAATTTGATCAGCAGACAATGTGCCATCCTGAACTTGAACGGCTATATCCTTAATAGCCTCAAGTATCTCCTTACGGCTCCCGTAATTCAACGCAAAGTTCAGCACAAGCCCCGTGTTATCTATCGTCCTTTCGATCGCTTCCTCAAGCGCGCTTAATGTATAAGAGGGCAGCTCTTCTTTATGCCCCATTACACGTACCTGCACGTTATTTAGGATCAGTTCCTCCAGCTCCAGCTCAAGAAACTGTTGAGGCAGCTTCATCAAAAAGTCAACTTCATCCTTCGGCCTTTTCCAATTTTCCGTTGAGAAAGCATAAAGAGTCAAATATTTAACACCGAGACGATCTGCTTCCCTTACGATCCGCTTAACCGTTTTCATGCCGGAATGATGACCTGCGATTCTTGGCAATCCCCGGCTTTTAGCCCAACGCCCATTGCCGTCCATTATAATAGCGACATGCTGCGGAACGTTGTCCAGCGCTGACGGTTCAGCCGTTTCTGAAGACGATTTGCCTAGTTTGGCCCAAAGTCGACTGATCATCTTCGTTCCTCCTACCCGGAATTCAAAACCAAACCCCACCTTACGGAGGGGCTTAAGGTGTTCATTATACTTCCATGATTTCTTTCTCTTTTGCAACCAACACTTTATCTACCTCAGCAATAAAACGATCTGTTGCTTTTTGAATATCTTCTTGATAACGACGAGATTCATCTTCCGAAATCGTTGTTTTTTCCAGCTTTTTAATATCATCATTCGCATCACGACGGATATTGCGAATAGCAACCTTCGATTCTTCACCGAATTTTTTCGTTGTTTTTACCAGATCTGCACGACGCTCTTCTGTCAGCGGCGGAATCGAAATACGAATCGCTGCACCGTCATTTTGTGGAGTAAGACCAAGATCTGACTTCATGATTGCTTTTTCAATCGCAGCAATTGAGGTCTTATCCCACGGTTGAATGAACAACGTACGGGAATCCGGCGTATTCACGTTAGCCAATTGTGATACTGGCGTTGGAGCGCCATAATACTCAACTTGAATACGATCCAGCAATGCAGGAGTTGCACGTCCAGCACGCAGTGTAGCAAGATCGCGCTTCAAAGCGCCGATAGCTTTCTCCATACGATCTTCAGCATGTTTTTTGATTTCTTGTGGCATTATTTCCCACTCCCTCTTACAATCGTTCCGATCTTCTCACCTTGTACGACTCTCTTAATATTCCCTTTCTCAGTGATCGCGAACACGACTAGTGGAATATTATTGTCCATACATAAAGAAGAAGCGGTTGAGTCCATTACACCAAGGTTTTTATTCAACACTTCCATATAGGTCAATTCTTCGAACTTCTCGGCAGTTGGATCTTTGAACGGATCAGCAGAATATACGCCATCAACCTTATTTTTAGCCATCAATATAACTTCGGCTTCAATTTCGGCAGCACGCAATGCAGCAGTCGTATCTGTGGAGAAGAATGGATTACCAGTCCCCGCTGCAAAAATAACGACGCGACCCTTCTCCAAATGACGAATAGCACGTCTTCTAATATAAGGTTCTGCGATTTGTTGCATCGCAATCGAAGTCTGAACACGGGTAGGAACCTCAATTTGCTCTAAGGCATCCTGTAGCGCCAATGAATTCATGACCGTAGCAAGCATGCCCATGTAATCGGCTGTAGCGCGATCTATCCCCTTCTCAGTCCCTGCAATTCCCCGCCAGATGTTGCCGCCGCCAACTACTATGGCAACCTCTACGCCAAGTGCTACAACTTCTTTCACTTGATCCGCAATTTCCGAGATGACTGATGCTTCAATTCCAAATCCATGCTGCCCAGATAAGGATTCGCCGCTTACCTTCAATACTATACGTTTAAACACAGGCTGTCCCACGTTCTTACCCCCATCTTGAACCTCATATTATTCGAGGTTGTCTATACTATCTTGCCTTAAAATCTCATGCATAAAAAATTTTGAAAAAAGAGGCGGGGCGGACGCCCCGCCCCGTCTCGGCGCTTCGGTTTTACAGTTTCGCTTGTGCCATAACTTCTTCTACAAAGTTATCAACTTTTTTCTCAAGGCCTTCACCAAGCTCGTAACGAACGAAGCGACGGATCGAGATGTTCTCGCCGATT
This sequence comes from Paenibacillus sp. J22P59, assembly GCF_059383895.1. NCBI lineage: Bacteria > Bacillati > Bacillota > Bacilli > Caryophanales > Paenibacillaceae > Paenibacillus > Paenibacillus sp. J22P59. The sequence continues at coordinate 77,138 of NZ_JBXENX010000001.1, read as the reverse complement.
GCACTAATTTTTTCGTTAAGCAAAGCAGCGATCGTTTTGTCTGGGTCTTTAACGAAGGATTGCTCAAGCAAGCAATATTCTTCGTAGTATTTGGAGATACGGCCATCAACCATTTTCTCAACGATGTTAGCTGGTTTGCCTTCGTTCAATGCTTGTGCCTTCAGAATTTCACGCTCTTTTTCGATCTCATCGCCAGGAACTTCCTCACGACGAACGAATTTAGGGTTTGCAGCAGCGATATGCATAGCGATATCTCTTGCAAATGTGCGGAATTGATCTGTTTTTGCAACAAAGTCAGTCTCGCAGTTGATTTCTACCAGAACGCCGATACGGCCGCCTGCGTGGATATACGATTCAACAACGCCCTCAGTAGCGATACGGCCTGCTTTGTTTGCTGCTGCGGAAAGGCCTTTCTCACGAAGGAACTCAACTGCTTTCGTAATATCACCGTTTGTTTCATCCAAAGCTTTTTTACAATCAAGCATACCTGCTCCAGTTCTTTCACGAAGCTCTTTAACTGCACTAGCGCTAACTGCCATTATTGTACCCTCCTGAAAATATCTATTTAAATTCTGTACTGCAATTTAGCTGAAAAAAAGGGCGGTGAGAGGCTTTCACCTTCTGACCACCCTTTGTTGTCTACCTGTTTTGTTGGATTAAGCAGTTGTTTGTTCGCCTTGGTTAGCTTCAACAATTGCATCAGCCATTTTGGAAGTAAGCAATTTAACTGCGCGGATCGCGTCGTCATTACCTGGAATAACATAATCAATTTCGTCCGGATCGCAGTTTGTATCAACGATACCTACGATTGGAATACCCAATTTGCGAGCTTCTGCAACAGCAATACGCTCTTTGCGAGGATCAATGATGAACAATGCGCTTGGCAAACCTTTCATGCCTTTGATGCCGCCCAAGAATTTCTCAAGACGATCTTTTTCTTTGTTAAGAATGATAACTTCTTTTTTAGGCAGTACTTCGAAAGTACCGTCTTCCGACCACTTCTCAAGCAAACGCAAACGATCGATACGTTTTTGAATCGTTTGGAAGTTAGTCAGAGTTCCACCCAACCAACGTTGGTTGATGTAGAAGTTGCCACAACGCTCAGCTTCCTCTTTAACGGAATCTTGCGCTTGTTTTTTTGTGCCGACGAACAGCATAGTGCCGCCATCTGCAGCGATAGAGCGAACAAAGTTGTAAGCTTCCTCAACCTTTTTCACTGTTTTTTGAAGATCAATAATGTAAATTCCGTTTCTTTCTGTGAAGATATAACGATCCATCTTCGGGTTCCAACGACGAGTCTGATGACCGAAGTGTACCCCAGCTTCTAAAAGCTGTTTCATGGAAATAACCGCCATCTCCAACACCTCCTGTAATGGTTTTTTTTGTAGTGCTCCTCCGCCTATATCATCTTTCGTTAAAACTTCCGGCAGCCGGAAGCACCCTTAACGAAATTAATGGGCGTGTGTTTTTAACACCGTCAATTAATATAACATATCTGCATGCTTGGTGCAACATTCCAATCCGATATTCCTGAATCAATTATTCGCAGCCGGATTCAACTTATTATATTCTTCCCTTGTCAAGGGCTGGCTCGTTATAATCGTTATAACCTGATCCACCGTTAGGCTGCCTGGAAACAAAAAATAACCGGCGCGAACCAGTTTTTTGGATTTCTTCATTTGTGAGATAAACGCGGCCTTGTCGCTAATTACTTTATTCTCTGCCAATAGCTTGGCTGTTGCCGTCAAATTCATACCGCCCTCGATCTGCACGAACCGATTAACGGCTTGCTGCTCAATGGCCGGCTCATTCGCAGGCTTTTTGCTATTGTCAGCCTCTTTACGGGCTTCCTCAAGCTTAGCTTTAAATTCCGCTTCCGCCTCGCTCTTCGCTTCTGTCGCTGCTGTGACGCGTTCCTCTGCAAGCTTGGCATCTAGCTCTGACTGACTATAGAGCTTGGGCTCCTGCGCATCCAAGCCTTCCTGCAGCTTCTTAGTATTCTCTTCTCCTATGAACATCATTTGCAATAACAGAGCGCCTGCAATTATACCCAGTCCGAGTCCCGTAAGAAAGCTTCGTTTACTAACCACGAGCAGCCTCCTCTTGCTTGGCAAGCTGTAGTATCAGCTGAACTTCGCCTTTATTCATCCCCGACTTTTTCGCAATTGCTTCTATGGATTTCCCCTGTTGGTATTGCTCAAGCAAATTAGCATAACGGGTATGAATAGCAGAAGAAGGAGCAGGCGTTGGCGATTGCTCCTCGTAGCTGACAGAAGCAGCAGCTGGCGGTGACGTTGGTACAAGTGCGGCCTTTTGGAGCTCTGCTTTTTGCAATTCTACCTTATGTGTTTCTTGCCGCTGAAGCAATTGCTCCATCTCTGCCAGCTTTGCTTCCAGCTCAACTATTTTCTGGTCCTTGGATTCCATGTGCGCTCGCGCTTCTTCACGAGAAGCGGTTACAAGCTGCACAAGCTGCTGATTATCCGTCTCCATGTTCTCCATAAATTGCTCCAAGGCAACTTCCATATTGCGTACGCCCTGATCAGAGCCTGCAGTAGGCTTATTCTGTTTTTGTCTTGGAACAAGCAATGCGCACACGAGTACGAATGCTCCTAGCAACACAATGTATGACCAATTAGACATTGTTGATTACACCTTCCTAAGCTCTAAAGCTTTACATCGAAATGATGCCCTTTGAATGGATGCGCAGGCGGATGATCCTGCTCATCCGAATCAGCTTCATTGTTCTTTTTCTTCTTGGCAGAAGGCTGCTTCGATTGAGGCTGCTCCTGGTCCTTACGTATATTAAGCCCGACAGCATGCTCAATTTCCGTATTTTTGGTTCGCATGATTTCGGTTTCCTTCGTCATCGTTTCGCCCAGTCTAGTCTGCTCAATCATGGGCCTCAGATTCGCTTGGCTTTGTATTCCACTCGCTTCTGGCGTCCGTGGAACGGATAGCTGAAAATCAATAGGCTTGAATGCCATTTCTAATTCCCCCTCACAATGATCTAAGCAAGGACATAGCTAACTAAGATTTGTAAGGAACTTGAACGATATCGCCTTCCGAATACTGAAACGAAACACGCTGCACGGAATCCTTTATGAAGCGCGTATATCTGCCGATTACAATTTTAATGCCGCCATAGACAATATGAGTAACATCTACCTTCGCTCGATCTGTATCCTCTAGCGCCTTTTCGATATCAAGAATCCGTTCCTTCATTCGATCAATATCAAGGACAGTTTGCCGTTTGGTTGCTCCGAGCTTTGTACGAAGTGCCATCTTGTCTTCTGTGATCTGGCCTGCAAAGGCTAATTGATCAAGAATTGTCAGCGCTTTCTCGGTTTTATCCAAGCTATCGATCGACTGCCTTAATTTGATCCTCAGCTCCTGAAGCTCTGAGCGAGACTCCGGCAGCGCTCCAACTTCAATAGCCGTTGTAGTCGACATTGTATTGCCAATAACGCGAGCTGAGACAAGCTCGGCTGCTTGAATAGAGCCTCCGACGATAAGTCCCTTGGAGCCGGAACAAATAACGCCCCTTCCTGCACGCACATTGGAATGCATGATGCTTTGAGAGACGAGGACGTCTTGCCCCGCATACACATTGCCGTCTTGAATAAAGGAGCTCTTGACGTTTTTGCCTGCCTTCACGAAGCCCTTGTTGCCAGCCATAATGCCGCCGGTCACTTCAATCGAGCCCTCCGCTTCAACCTCTGCACCTTCAATTCCGCCAACAATGCGGATATCACCAGCAGCCTTTATCCTGAACCCGCTCAGAACATTGCCCCTAATGACGACCGTTCCGACAAAATCAATATTGCCCACCTTATAGTCAACATCTCCATTTACTTCATAGACCGGAAATACGTTGATTTTGTCTTTATCTGTCATCGTAATGAGCCCGTCGATCGCGGAATACATGCCGGTCTGCTCTGCATTAACGACAACATTTTTGCCAACCTTGAATCTGGCTTCTTTGCCTAGCTTGGCGGGAATTTCCTCACCGGTTACGGTCTTCCCGGGAGCGCCGTATTGCGCAGCAACCCGTTCTGCAATCAATTGACCGCGTCTGACGTTTTTCAGCTTGGACACTTCTTTGAAGTCAATCTTGCCATCTTCCAGCTCTGTCGGACGATGCTCCTCATCTGTCATATCATAAAGCATTCTAATGGAGCCATTCTTCCCCTCGGATGGAGCATTCCCGCTGGCAATCAAAGTTTGTTCCTTGCAATAAGCAAGAGGATTATTGCATATTTCGTCCAGTAGACTGATACGAACGCCATGAGCAATCCCTTTTCTGGTGATGAATTGCTCTAATTGGCTAGTTGTACAATCAAATTCCTCGGTAATTCGATTAAAAAGTAGAAAGGCAGACAGTTTATCGGCTGATGTCTGGATGCGTAAGTAAGATTCTAATAAATGATCTTCCACCCTACTCCCCCCTTTCTAATGCTGTAAGAGTTGGTCTTTATGCTTAGCCAGCGCCCCTCTTAACCGTAAAATGGCTTTGGAATGAAGCTGGGAAATTCGCGATGGTGATAGCGACATTACTTCGGCAATCTCGCTTAAGGATAATTCTTCATAATAAAAGAGAGAAACGACGGTTCTTTCCTTCTCAGTCAGCTTCTCAATCCCGTTTATCAGTGAATCTTTCAGAAAAAACTCATGTGCTTTATGATCCGGGTTTTTTGCTCTCTCATCAACCAGCAAAGACAGCCTTGTCTCCGCTTCTTCCTCTCTGATCGGGTCTTCCAATGAACAAACCGTAGTAATTGCAATTTCATGAAGCATGGTGGTGAATTCTTTCTCGCTCACATTCAAATGCTCGCTAATCTCAGCATCCGTCACCGAACGCAGAAATTTTTGCTCCAGCTGCTGATAAGCCTCTTCAACCTTTTTGGCCTTTTCCCGAACTGATCTTGGCACCCAGTCTCCTTGACGAAGACCATCGATAATAGCACCGCGGATACGCCAAGACGCATAGGTTTCGAATTGCAGTCCTCGTTCATAATCAAATTTCTCGATCGCATCGATCAGGCCCATAACTCCGTTGCTTGCCAAATCATCTTTGGATACATTTTTTGGCAAGCCGATCGCCATACGATTGGTTACGTAATCGACCAAAGGCAGGTATTGCTCGATCAAGCTCTTTTTAGCCTCAATGTCTCCATCATCTTTCCAAGCTTTCCACATCGGAATATTCAAAGCTGCAGTCATTTATTCACTCTCCTGTCAGGTGACGAATTGCTTTCGCCAGTTCTTCAGGCTCTTTTTGCTGAGCGGATACAAGCTGCGGAGGAGTCAAGGGACGAAATAGCTCTTGCTGCTCCTTTTGATCTTGCTTCGACAATTCAATAGAGCCGGATGCGGAAGAACGAGTGTCTTTTTCTAATTGCGATTTGAGCATTTCATTAAGATCTTCGCCCTCATCCGGTGTTTGCAGATCCAGCTTGGTACCTTTGCCTTCCTCTTCAACCCCACCACTTGCAATCACTGGCGGCTTCAAGATCATCGCAAGCACTGCCCGTAATACGAATGCAATGGCAACGAAGGCGATGAAGGCATACACGCTGCGAAGCAGCATGACCGAAAGCGGGTTTTTACCAATTGAGAAAAGGATCGTCAGCACAGCGCCAACCAGTCCCAGACTCATATTCCATCGCCAAGTTCCAACCATTGTAATCAAATCTCCTTTACACCAAGCTGCACGCTTTTTATAGTCAAAATGCCATTGCTGCTGTCAATCTCAATCGTGCGGCCATAATTTCCTCCCGTATCCTGTCCAAATACAGGAATCGAGTAACGAATCATCATTTCCAGGCAAGATTCCACATTTCGGGGGCCGATTCGCATAGCGTCAGACTGTCCCGAGAAGGCGAACATTTGTGCGCCACCGGCCATTTTAGCTATAACACGATCTGCCCGGGCTCCAGCTGTTGCCATTCTTGCAATCAACTCAGGTATTGCAGTATCCGCGTACTTAGCCACATTCAACGTGGTTTCTCTGGCTATATCAGAAGAAGGAAGCATAACATGCGCCATTCCCGCTATTTTGGTTACGGGATCGAACAAGGTTAACCCCACACAAGAACCTAGACCTGTTGTCCTTAGAATGGCTCCTTCTACAGCAATGTTTAGATCAGCCATACCTACCCGGACTACGTTATTTTGAATCATCCGGCAATACTCCTAGGGCAAGAAATATTTTGTTAAACGACAGCGGATCTGGAATGAGAAAAAACTGGCCTTCCAAATCCTCTCTGCCTTCTAAAAATTTAGTCTCGATCAGCATTGCAGAATCTCCCATCTCGCCATATTCCGCAAGTCCGTAGCTGAGTATGGCACCCGCCATATCCATGACAACTGCTGGTGGGGACGGCGCCATGGATAGCCTAGTGAAATCTGCCAATGAAGACAAGTAGGAGCCGGCCAAAATATTGCCGATCTCGCATAAAGCCGACATCTCCATCTCCGAGTAGCCCTCAGGCTCTACAGCAGGCAGAGCCAGCAATTGATTTAATAAACGCTTTGCTGAATGCTCTTGTATGATAAAAAACATATTGCCCGGCGCTTCGCCCTCCACCCGAAGAAACACCGCAATAACGACTTGCTCTGAGCCGCCTACTCGATCAGCGATTTGCTCGAAGGGCAGGAGGCTGACTTTCGGCACATCCATATCCACTGGCTTGTCCAGCAGACGTGACAGGGCTGTGGCTGCATTACCCGCTCCAATATTGCCGACTTCTCTTAGCACATCTAATTCAAAGGCTTCAAATCGACTAAATAAACTCACATCAAACCTCTAGCTGTTCGAGCTGAATAATTTCATTTTTATTCAACACTTCGGATAGATTCAACATAATTAGCAGCCTATTATCACCGATTTTTGCAATGCCTCGCAAATATTTCGCTTTTACCCCGCCTACGATTTCTGGAGGGCTGTCGATCGTATCCGTATCAATATCAATAACATCATTCGCAGAGTCAACAATGAAGCCAACCTCCAGCTCTCCTGCTGCTACAACGATAATACGAGTATTTTCAGTTGCCTCAGTCTCGCTTAATCCGAAACGACCGCGCAGATCAATGACAGGCACAACAACGCCGCGTAAATTAATGACGCCTTTGATGAAGGCCAGTGTTTTGGGAACTCTAGTAATGGCTGTTAGACGTTCGATCGTCCGCACCTTATCAACTTCAATACCATACTCTTCATTTGCCAGTGCGAATACGATTACTTTTAATTCTTCTCCCATCGTGAAACCCTCCCTATTTGATTAGTGCATTGGGGTCAATAATTAATGCAACTTGCCCATCACCCAAAATAGTAGCGCCCGATACCGCTTGTATATTCGTTAAATACGAGCCTAGCGATTTCAATACGATTTCACTTTGACCAATGAACTCATCAACCGTTACAGCGGCCCACTTTTCGCCTTTTTTGACAACAACAATTTCTGTTTCTTCCTCATCCGACTCATTGAAATCAGGACACTCCAATACTCGGCTAAGGGATACAAGCGGGATAACCGTATTGCGGAATTCAATCATTTGATTGCCATGCACATTAAGAATTTGATTCCTTTGAATAATGGCAGTCTCTACTATTGAGGACAACGGAATCGCATATTTTTCTGAGCCGAGCTTGATTAACATGGCCGAAATAATCGAAAGAGTAAGCGGCAGCTGTACGGAAAACTTTGTTCCTTTGCCAAATACAGAATCGACAGTTACATTGCCCCCAAGCGATGTAATCTTAGAGCGCACAACGTCAAGTCCAACACCGCGGCCAGAGATGTCTGAAATTTTGTCGGCAGTACTAAAGCCGGCTGCAAAAATCAGCATATTTATCGCTTCATTGCTCAGCGTCTTCGCTTCCTCTGAAGTAACTACGCCGTTCTTAATCGCTGTCTGCAATACTTTCTCGCGGTTAATCCCTTTGCCGTCTTCCTCTACTTCGATGAAGACATGGTTGCCGCTGTGATAAGCTCTTAAATAAATCGTTCCTGTCTCTGGCTTGCCTGCTGCAATTCTCTCGCCAACTGTCTCAATCCCGTGATCGACCGAATTGCGAAGCAAGTGCACGAGCGGGTCGCCAATCTCATCAATTACAGTCCGATCCAGCTCCGTCTCTGCACCGATAATGACAAGGTCGATTTTTTTATCCAATGATTTGGACAAATCACGAATCATCCGCGGGAAACGGTTGAATACCGAATCTACCGGAACCATTCTAAGCTTCAATACGATATTTTGCAGATCCGTGCTTACACGTGTCATATGCTCAATCGTCTCTGTCAGATCATTCCGCTTAATTTCGCTTGAAAGCTGCTCCAATCGTACGCGGTCGATAAGCAATTCGCTGAACAAGTTCATTAGGCTGTCCAGGCGATCAATATCCACCCGAATCGTCCGGGAGATGGTCGCAGGAGCAGGTGCCGCCGCTGCCGTCTGACCACGTGTAGAGGCTACCTCTTTGACAGCTTGCTCTTGCTTCACTTCCACTGTCGATTGTTGCTCGGCTGCCGGCTCCTCTGGAGCTGTCGCATTCAGCAGCGTAAGTGATTCTTCATCAAGCAGCGTTACTGTTACCGACTCGATCTCCGAAATAGACGATATTTGCTTTTGAAGCTCCTCCGCCGTCAAACGGGATATCGTAAACACAATAAAGGAACGGTCATATTTTTCTTGTTCCAGATCCTGCACGGAAGGCTCTGACTTCACAATCTCTCCGGCTCTCTCCAGCACATCGAACACCATATAGGCACGAGCGGCCTTCAGGACACAATCCTCACGAATCGTGACTTGAAGATAATAGGCCAAATGACCGCTTTCTATAGATTGAAGAAGAATAGACGTTTGGAACTCATCCAGCAGCCCTCCGCCTTCAGCCGCAGCCGGTTTAGCTGAAGCAGTGTCTGTACCCGTTGCAGCTGACGGGGCTGAGAGCTTATACTCCCCTTTAAAAATGGATACAAGTGCCGCGACGATGCTCGTTACATCGGCCTTGCCTGTACCCCCATCAACAATATCCTGCACCATAGCTTCCAGCGCATCTAGGCCTTTAAAGAGCGTATCGAAGATAAAGCTGTCCATCTTCAGCTTGCTGTTGCGCACCAGATCGAGCACATTTTCCATTTCATGTGTCAAGGATGCCAGATCCTCGTAACCCATGGTTGCGGACATTCCTTTTAACGTATGTGCGGAGCGGAAAATAGATTGGACGATAGATAAATCCTCAGGCTCGCTTTCCAGTCGCATTAAATTTTCATTCAACGATTGCAGGTGATCATTGGATTCGTCGATAAACATCGACAGATAAGCATTCATATCCATTTTGTTGCACCTCCTGTTGGGACTTGGGCTAATCTGTTATTTCAAAACTGCGTTGCGAAGCTGTGCTGCAATGCGTTGCAGAGGAAGCACTACTGTTGCCGCGCCATTCTCGATCGCGCTGCGCGGCATCCCATATACGATACAGGTTTCCTCTGCTTCGGCAATAGCGGGCTCAGCCCCGCTCTCAATCAATGCCTTAAGTCCCTTGGCGCCATCGCTGCCCATCCCTGTCATAACAACGGCATGTCGCTTCAGCTCTTTGAAGGGAATTAACGATTCGAACAAAATATCTACGGAAGGACGATGTCCGTTTCTCGCTGGCTGTTGTGTCAATTCTATATAATAGCCGTTTTGATCTTTGGCTGCCCCCATATGGAATCCTCCAGGAGCAATATAGACTACCCCTGTCTCCAGACGTTCTCCCTGCACAGCCTCTGTCACATGGAGCTGGCTAAAGCTATCCAGCCGTTGTGCCAGAGATTTGGTGAACTTAGGAGGCATATGCTGTACGACTAACACGGGTGCTGCTAAATCACCCGGCAAGGAACTAATCACTTCATGCAATGCCCGCGGTCCCCCTGTAGAAGTTCCGATTGCGATAAGATGTCGGAATGTCTTGCTCCGTGAAGGAGAATGAACCTTCTTCTGCTGACCAGGCTTATTCTCGGATGACGGTATAACCGACTTCCTTGCTGTATGTAAAGGGGCATTTGCCTCATGCTTAATTGTTGGTCGCTCCGGCCTCTCGGCAGCTCCAGTACTGCGCTGCTTGGTTTGCTCGGGCAGCGCAGGCATCGGCAAAGGATTCCCTAATTTTAATTGTCGCTTGGTCTTCAGCAGATTGCTTGGCTGAGATGAATCAGGTGCAGGATTTGTGGTCAGCTCGACTATCGGTGTATAGCGCTTCGTGAGCACTGCTATTTTTAATTTCTCAATCAGAAGCTCCCCGACCTGTACAATGTCATTAGACAACGCATTAGACGGCTTTCGAATAAAATCAAAAGCTCCGTGCTGCAGTGCCTTAATGGTCTCCCTCGTGTTCTCTTCACTAATGCCAGACAACATGATAATTGGAGTTGGATATTCCTTCATAATGGCCTGCAGCGCATCTATGCCGTTCATCTCCGGCATCTCCAGATCAAGGGTGACAGCATCTGGTTTCCACTTTTTAATAGCCTCGATTGCTTCAAGTCCGTTGCTTGCTGTGCCCACAACCATAAACTGCGGGTCCTTCATAATTAAATCACTGAATATTTTTCGCATGAAGGGCGAGTCATCGACAACAAGGATGCGATAAGGAGCCATTTTTTCCCTCCTCACATTCAAAGGATTATCTATGATAGTCTGAACATTTTTTGTAAAAACCCTCTGACGCCACCGCTTAATGAAAGCAGCTCAGGCTGCTCATCTTCCGCGAATCGTCTAGCGATTGCTTCAATTGCTTTTGTTGCGTCAGTACCAGGGAAAGCTACTGAGAAAGGAACTTGGCGCTTTACTGCTTTGGATACGTTAGGATCGTCAGGGACGATGCCCAGCGTAGGAAGCTCGGCATTCAGGAATCGCTGGGCGACCAAACTAATTTTGTCAGCGGTCTGTTTGCCTTCTTTCCGGTCTGCAGCCCGATTAACAATTAATTTGAATTGTGCGTCGATATCCATCGCCTTGACCATCTTGATTAAAGCGTAAGCATCCGTAATCGAAGTCGGCTCTGGCGTTGTAACGACAATTGTTTCCTCTGCCGCTGCAATAAACTTAACCGTCTCCTTGGATAACCCGGCACCTGTATCAAATAAAATGACATCGTATTCCCCATGAAGCTTGCCTACTTGCTCAGAGAACCAATTCAGCTGATCCTCTGACAGCTCCAGCAGATCCTTGAAGCCAGATCCTCCTGCAATGAAGTGCACCCCTGAGGGGCCTTCTTGTACAATATCCCAAATCGTTTTCTCCTGTTTGAAGAGGTGATAGAGATGATAAGAGGAACGAATGCCCATCAGCACATCAATGTTCGCCATCCCGATATCCGCATCGAATACCATCACTTTCTTGCCTAATCGTTGAAGGGCAATGGCAAAATTCAAGCTAAAATTCGATTTGCCCACTCCGCCCTTCCCGCTTGTGACGGTAACGATACGCGATGCCCGTGCGCTGTTTTGCCCATTTTTTTGCTTCACTAAGTTGCGCAGCGCTTCCGCTTGATCATTCATCGACTGGCGCCCCCAACAGTTGCTCGATATAACTCTCTGAATGGAAGATCGAAATATCATCCGGTACCGTCTGCCCTTTTGCTACATAGAGGGGCTTCAAGTGATGGAGCATCGCCAGATTCAGAATAGCACCATAGACTGACGTTTCATCAAGCTTGGTAAAAATAACTTTATTTACGCCATATTTGACGAAATGTTCGGCAACGGTCATCATGTCTTTTGTTTTGCCTGTCAAGCTTAGCACGAGAACCGTTTCGCTTGAGCCACCCGTTTGGAGCAGGCTGTATACTTCGGATACATGGAGCTCATTACGAAAATTACGGCCTGCTGTATCCATATAAATCAGCTCGCGATCCTCCAATTGCTTGAATGCTTTGGGCAGATCCATTGGAGAAAACACGACTTCAATCGGTACATTAAGAATATTGGCATACGTGCGAAGCTGATCAACAGCTGCTATCCGATAAGTATCCGAGGTAATAAATCCGACCTGCCTGCCATTCTTGATGGTCTGCTCAGCAGCAAGCTTGGCAATCGTCGTTGTCTTCCCGACACCAGTAGGCCCAACGAAATGTACAACCTTGGCGTCTTTGCTAATCGTGTCGTATGCGTAAGGCTCGATCCACTCTCGAACAAACTGCCTGGCATTTGTCCATACCTCTGCGACGCTCATCGGAGCTGCTTGCTGAGCCTGCTTCTCTTCGATCTGATGAATAAGCCTCTGGATGAGCTCCGAATCAACCTCCTGCTCGATAAGCCTGTCTTGGAGCGCTTTGATAGCAGGAGGAACTTCTTTGCTTGGCCCGCGTGATGACAGATGAGCAAGAGATTGCTTAATCATTTTGATTTCATTGAGCAGATCGTCGTTAATTTGATGTAAGGCTTGAGCTGGAGCAGGAGGCTCCATAACCGCCGTTGCAGTCTGGTGAACCGTTTCGTTAATTGCCGCTAGAACGGCATTAAGATCGGTTGTCGGTCTAGGCTGCTGAACCGGCTGAGGCGCCTTCAAGGCGCCATCCGATTCAATCGCTGCTATAACCTCCATCTTCTTCTTGCGGAACATTCCCATAAACCCGCCGACACGAATCTCTTTGGTGTTAAGGATGACAGCATCCTTACCGAGCTCGCTGCGAATCATCGGCAGTGCTTCCGGAAGTGCGTTCACTACATATCGTTTTACCCTCATAAGTTCACCACCCCTACGCTTTGCACTTCAATGTTAGGCTCTAGCTCGCTATAAGACAGTACAGGCACATCCTGCATCGTCCGTTCAACAATTTGCCTTAAGTACATGCGTATCGTAGGAGAGGTAAGGACGACGGGCTGCTGACCGGATTGAATCTGCCGATTCACTTGTTCGTTCAGCTTCTGATAGATCTGCTGCGTTGCAACCGGATCAAGAGCAATGTAGCTGCCTTGTTCCGTCTGTTGAACCGATTCTGCAATTTTCTTCTCAAGAGATGGACCGACGGTAATGACTCTTAATGTATCACCAGAAGCTGTGAATTGCTGCGTAATTTGTCGTGATAACGCCTGCCTCACGTATTCTGTTAATATATCAGGGTCTTTGGTATAATTCCCTTGGTCGGCCAATGACTCAAAAATCGTAACCAGATCACGAATCGATACTTTCTCACGGAGCAGCTTAGCAAGCACTTTCTGAAGATCTCCAATGGATAGTATAGATGGCATCAATTCGTCTACCAGAGCTGGATAGGATTCTTTCACATTCTCAACGAGAGCTTTCGTTTCTTGTCTTCCAATTAACTCATGTGCATGTCGTTTAATAATTTCTGTCAAATGCGTTGCAACGACAGATGGCGGATCAACAACCGTATAGCCCGACAACTCGGCTCGTTCTTTCATTGGCTCATCAATCCAGATTGCTGGCAATCCAAAGGCAGGCTCTGTTGTTTCAATACCAATGACCGAATCATCCTCGAAACCAGGACTCATCGCCAAGTAATGATTCAAGAGGAGCTCCCCGCGGGCTACCGTGTTCCCTTTAATCTTAATCACATATTCGTTAGGCTTTAATTGAATATTATCTCTAATTCGAATGACGGGTACGACTAATCCGAGCTCAAGAGCGCATTGTCGCCGGATCATAATTATCCGATCAAGTAAATCTCCACCCTGTTGCGTATCTGCCAGAGGAATAAGCCCATAGCCGAACTCAAATTCAATCGGATCTACTTGCAGCAAGCTAATAACACTCTCTGGACTTCTTACCTCTTCAATTTCTTGCTCTTCGACGAGCATTTCTTCTTGTTCTGCTTGCTTGGTCAATGCCTTCTGCATGAACCAGCCGCCTAGAGCAAGAAGCAGTGCGAAAGGCAACGTTCTTATAAGACCAATCGGTGTGAATAACCCGAGTAATCCAATTGTACCTGCTACTATGTATAATAATTTGGGATATTTGAACAATTGCGATGTAACATCATCTGCTAAATTCCCATCCGATGCTGCTCTTGTTACAATCAGGCCGGCCGCCGTGGAGATAAGGAGTGCTGGTATTTGGCTGACAAGTCCGTCTCCGATCGTTAAGATCGAATACGTTTCTAATGCTTCTTGAAAGTCAAATCCATGAACAGCCATACCAATAATGAAGCCGCCGATCAGGTTAATGAACAAAATAATAATCGAAGCAATGGCATCGCCCTTGACGAACTTACTCGCACCGTCCATCGAACCGTAGAAATCAGCTTCCCGCTCGATTTTGGAACGACGATCTCTCGCTTGCTGCTCATTAATCAATCCAGCATTCAAATCAGCATCAATACTCATCTGCTTGCCGGGCATCGCGTCGAGCGTGAAGCGTGCTGCAACTTCGGCTACCCTCTCAGAGCCCTTCGTAATAACGAGGAACTGAACAACAACCAGAATAAGAAAGACGATAAAACCGATGGCCACCTGACCGCCGCCAACCCATGAGCCGAAGGTGGCTACGACCTCCCCCGCTTCTGCATGCTGCAGAATGTTACGAGTAGTCGATACGTTCAGTGCTAATCGGAATAACGTGGTAATCAGAAGGAGGGCTGGGAAAATCGAAAAATCAAGCGCTTCCTTCGTATTCATTGCAATGAGCAAAATGACTAATGCTACTGATATATTAATAATGAGCAAAAAGTCTAGTAATAAAATAGGGATAGGGATGACCATCATGAGTACGATGCCGATGATCCCGATTAGAACGACAAGATCTTTAAGTTTCATGATGCTGCCTCCTCCCTTTCCTTTAAGATGATTTTGCGCGGCCCTTTACTTTATACACATATGCCAACACTTCTGCCACAGCTTGGAACAGATCCGCTGGTATAGAGTCTCCAATATCTGCCCGTTCGTACAACGCTCTGGCAAGAGGCTTATTTTCCATCATTATGACGCCATGCTCTTTTGCCACTTCTCGAATCCTTAACGCCACATGATCCATACCTTTGGCAATAATGAGCGGTGCCTCCATCTTGGAAGCATCATATTGCAAAGCAATGGCAAAATGCGTCGGATTCGTTATGATGACGTCTGCTTTGGGCACTTCCTGCATCATACGCTGCATAGCCATTCTACGTTGTCTCTCACGAATGCGGCCTTTGATTAAAGGATCACCCTCAGATTTTTTAAATTCATCTTTAATGTCCTGCTTCGACATTCTTAGGCTCTTCGCATGCTCATACCTTTGATACATATAGTCTGCAAAAGCGAGTACAACGAGGACGGCACCAATCTCGATGCCAAGCCGTATCGTCAGACTAGCTGCAAAGCTATATATATGTTGGAGCGGCAAGCTCGATAGCATGAGCATCCTGTCCCAATCGGCAGCAATCGCTCGATAGACCAATATTCCGATAATTAGAAGCTTCAATATACTTTTCACAAATTCCACAAGGGAGCGTGCAGAAAAAATATTTTTGAATCCATTGATTGGATTCAGCTTCTTCAGCTGCAGCTTCAGCGGCTCGCCAGTCAATAGAAAGCCGAACTGCGCCACATTACCAAAAATGCCTACAAGAATCGCTATAGCAAATATCGGAGCCAAGAATAGAAGCATTTGAACAACAATATCGTAGAACAGAACCATGACGTTACCAGTCGTGACATCCATGGTTAGCCAATCATTAAATAAAGAACCAAATACGATCATAATTCGCTGTTTAAAGTAGCCGCCTATCATCATAAATCCGGCAAAGGTGAAGAGTAGAATTAAAGCGCTTGGCAAATCGGCAGATTTGGATACCTGACCTTTTTGTCTTGCCTCTTGCGTTTTCTTTGGCGTAGCCTTTTCCGTCTTTTCCTGGCTAAACAGCTGCAAGTCGAGCTTTACATAATACGTTTGCACGGTTGCAGCCTCCTTATTGCCCTTCTTGTTGTTGAATAATGCCGAACAACTGCTCCAGATGTTCGAACAACATGGAGAAAAGCCTTTCAAAAACGACAGCCAAGCTGGGCATTAATAAAAAGATCATGAACAAACCGATTATAATTTTTAATGGCATACCGATAACAAATACGTTATATTGCGGTGCTGTCTTGGCGAGAAAGCCTAGTCCTACATCCGTTAAAAACATAGCTACTGTAACCGGCGCTGCCACTTGAAGAGCAACCATGAATGTCGTAGCGAACGTTCTCGTCAGAAACTCAGTGATGCTTCCATCATAAATTCTGCTGAAAAATTCGTTAGAAAGCGGCATCCATTGATAACTGTCCATTAATCCGGAAAGTAAATAATGATGGCCATTCATCATCAAGAAGATCATGATCATAAGCATATACTTGAAGTTGCCGAACAGCGGCGAGGATATCCCGGTTAATGGATCTACCACATTCGCCATTGCGAAGCCGATCTGCAAATCTATCAAGGCACCCGCAGTCGATACAATAGTGAAAAAAAGGTACACCACGTAGCCTAACAGCAATCCAATCAATACTTCACGAACCACATAAATCAAATATTGCGCATCAAGCGGGATAGACTGATTCATTCCATAGGTCATAAAGACGATAAGAGAAATGAAGAAGCCTAATCCGATCTTGAAGGTATTCGGGACACCACGCATGGAAAACAACGGTGCCACGACGAAAAATGATGTTATTCGACAAAAGATAAGCAAAAAAATAGGAACATTCTTTACGATCAAATCCATCTTTGCGACTCACAGCCTATCCGATGTATTTATGTAGATTATTCAGCAGATTGAAAGTGAAATCGACAACTGTATTTAGAATCCATGGGCCAAATACAATAATGGATAAAAAGACCGCTACGATTTTGGGTACAAAAGCTAGCGTCTGCTCTTGAATTTGTGTCGTCGCTTGAAAAATACTGATGATTAATCCAACGACTAGAGCGAGAACGAGCATCGGCGCGCTGGCTTTCAATACCGTGTATATGGCCTGTCCAGCCAATCCGATGATGAAATCAGCACTCATTGAACGTCCCTCCCGCCTTCACTCACGTGTTGAAGCTTAATAATAAAGATTTGACAATCAAGTACCAGCCGTCTACTAAGACGAATAAGAGCAGCTTGAAGGGCAAGGATATCATAACTGGCGGGAGCATCATCATCCCCATCGCCATCAAGGTACTGGCCACGATCATGTCTATAACCAGAAACGGAATGAAAATCATAAAGCCCATCTGGAAGGCTGTCTTCAGCTCACTTATTGCGTAAGCCGGGACAAGCACCGTCAGAGGGATATCCTCGTAGGTTTTCGGCTTTTCCGTCTTCGTATAATTCATGAACAACATCAGATCCTTCTCCCTTGTATGAGAGAACATGAATTTCTTCATTGGGATCGTAGCTTGCTCGAACGCTTCCGTTTGAGTGAGCTCCCCTTTTATATAGGGCTGAAGCGCCACATCATTCACTTGCGAGAATGTGGGAGCCATGATGAAAAAGGTTAAAAACATAGCAAGGCCGATTAGAACCTGATTCGGCGGCATTTGCTGTGTACCAAGCGATGTTCTCACAAATCCCAGCACGATAACAATTCGCGTAAAGCTAGTCATTAACACTAGAATTGCAGGAGCAATGCTTAATACCGTAATTAACAGCAACAGGGATAATGCACTCGTCCCCTTATCCTCACTTGCGTCGCCGAAGTTAATATCAATATTAGGCAGCGGCTCCGCGAATGCCGTTGATGACAGCAGCAGAGCGATTAGCTGCATTACGACAATTGATATCCACCATTTATTTTTCATTGTCATCCATCAACCGTTCATTAGGTTTTGAGTCATTGAGCAATGATTCCAATTGCTGCTTGCGGTCCGCTTGCCGATTCAGATTATCACTCAGCATACTCTGAAACGAAGAGGAGGTATTCCACTCCGCTTCCTTCGGATCAGGCTCTTTGCCTGGCTGGCGGAACCGTTTGAGCCATTCAGCCACTGTGCTCGCTGACAGCATGCCTCCTGCTTGCTGCTGTTCAATAGCAGCTATGATCGCCTGTGCGGCTTCCGGATCATCAATTTTATCAAGCAGAGTGACATTCTCGCCTACTCCAACAATATATAGACGTCCTGCCAATTCAACCACTTGCAACGAGTTATTCTGCCCCAGCGCAACGCCTCCGAGTGAGCGGAGCGCACGATTCGTGCCCCATACCCGGTTGCGCTGAGACAACCATTTGATAAGTAATATAATAAGACCAATAACAATAAGCAGAGAAACAACAACCCAGATCAAGCTGCTTGTCATATTCTCAGGTCCTGATATGGTAGGAGCTTCATCTCCGCTTATAGCTGATGCAGCTGCAGCAGTCGGCAGAAGGGCCATCCCCATTCCAGATCCTATCATCAACCTTGAATATAATTTCAACACACTCGTAATGCCTTAACCAAGTGTCTTCTTAATTGCTTCAATAACACGATCCGCTTGGAACGGCTTAACGATAAAGTCTTTTGCTCCAGCTTGAATCGCATCAATTACCATAGCTTGCTGCCCCATTGCCGAGCACATAATGACTTTGGCATTTGGGTCCTGCTTCTTAATTTCTTTCAGCGCGGATATACCATCCATCTCCGGCATTGTAATATCCATTGTAATCAAGTCAGGCTTCAATTCCTTGTACTTTTCAATTGCTTGAGCACCATCTTGTGCTTCACCAACGACTTCATAACCATTCTTGGATAAAATGTCACGGATCATCATACGCATGAATGCTGCGTCGTCTACGATTAGAATGCGGTTTGCCATCTTTTTTTTCCTCCTAAGGTGCTATTGTAATTTTTGAATGCGGTCCCATTGGCTGACGATGTCTGTTACACGAACACCGAAATTCTCGTCTATTACGACGACCTCACCCTTGGCGATCAGTTTGTTGTTGACCAAGATGTCAACAGGCTCACCAGCCAGCTTGTCCAGCTCGATAATCGATCCTTGCGATAGTTCCAGAATGTCCTTAATTTGCTTTTGGGTCCTCCCTAATTCTACGGTAACCTTAAGCGGAATGTCGAGAAGTAAATTGAGGTTTGTATCATCCGCTTGTACAAAAGGCGTATTGTTAAAATTAGCAAATTGTACAGGCTGAACATTCACGTTGCGATTTACTGCTTGACCATATGTATTTGGGCCCGGCGGCTGCATAGGCGGCATCTCATAATAGCCTGCTGGCGGCTGCTGATATTGCTGCTGTTGCATCTGTGATGCTGCTGCTACAGGAGCTTGCGCTGCCTCTTGCATAGCTGGTTGGCTTGGCGCCGCTGGTGCCGGTGCCGGTGTGACTGCTGCTGGTGCTGCTGGAGCCTCTGGCTCTACTTCCCCCATAAGGATCGAGACCATTTGCTTCGCAAAAGGTACGGGTAGCAGCTGCATAATTCTAGAATCTATCAGATCCCCAATGGTAAGACGGAAAGAGATTTTGATAAATACATCTTCTGGAGGCAACTGCCCCATTCCTCCACCGTTATCTACATCGAGAATATCAATGCCTGGCGGCGAGATGTTGACAAAACGGTTGAAGATGGTCGACATGGATGTAGCGGAAGACCCCATCATTTGGTTCATTGCTTCTTGCACCGCGCTGATATGAATCTCGTTCAGCTCCTGCAGAGTCACGTCACCTTCTCCACCTAACATCAGGTCAGCAATAACTTGCGCATCCCTTGTCTTGATTACTAGAGAATTAATGCCTTGAAATCCATCTACATACTGAACGCTAACTGCAACATGCGGCTTTGGAAATTCATCAGCCAAATGCTCACGTCTAATAAAGGTAACCTCAGGCGTTGTAATGTCAACCTTTTTCCCAAGCAAAGTGGATAATGCAGTAGCAGCACTGCCAAATGTGATATTCCCGATCTCGCCTAAAGCATCCTGTTCCATATCCGATAAGAAGTCCGATAGCTGAGCTTCTCCTGCAGAAGTCTGCATCGTTGTCAAATCGTCTGAGGATTGATTTAACAACGCGTCAATTTCCTCTTGCGACAAATAGTCTTTACTCGTCATATTCTTCTTCCGCTCCTTCGCTAACTACTTCATCCACCTGTATGGCAAGACGATCCTTTATTGAGCCTGGGCTGCCAATAAATTTAAGCTTCTCTCCCACTTTAATTCGGAGTCCTTCATTAATCGGTTTGTTCAATGAAATAACATCGCCGGCTGACAAGCCGAGAAACTCTCGGATCGTAATCGACGACTCTCCAAGCTCTGCTACGATCGGCAGCCTTGCCTTGCTAACGCGCTGCTCCAGCATTTCTACTTCAGCAGGTATGCGTTCTTTCTTCTGGGAAACGAACCAATGATGTGCGGACAATCTCGGCATGATCGGTTCAATGACGACATGCGGAATACAGAGATTGATCATTCCGGTTGTATCGCCGATTTTCGTGCTTAATGAAATAAGAGCGATCGTTTCATTCGGCGACACGATCTGCATAAACTGCGGATTCGTCTCTAGTGCTTCCATTCTTGGCGAAATATCAATGATTGTCTTCCAAGCTTCTTGCAGGCTCTCAAACGTCCGGCTAAAGATACGCTCCATGACAATCGTTTCAATCTCAGTCAAATTATTGATCTTCGAAGGCGCTGTACCAGGACCGCCTAGCAGCCGATCCAGCATAGCATAGGCAACGTTAGGATGAACCTCTAGCACCATGCGACCTTCAAGCGGTTCCGCTTCGAATATGTTCAATATCGTCATCTTTGGTATGGAACGAATAAACTCGTCATATGGCAATTGTTCCACCTGCACAACGTTAATCTGAACAAACGTGCGTAGCTGCGCTGAGAAATAGGTTGTCAAATATCGCGCGAAGTTTTCGTGTATGCGGGTCAAGCTTCGAATGTGATCCTTCGAAAAACGAACAGCGCGCTTGAAATCATAGATACGTACCTTTTTTGTTACTTCTTCTTTTTTTAGCTCGTCTGCATCCATTTCTCCGGAAGACAAGGCAGCTAGAAGCGCGTCTATCTCATTCTGCGATAAAACATCAACCAATTCTCTCACCCCTTTCAAGGAATGTGGACCAAGCGTTTATATCTCCGCTAAAGTAAAGTTTGTAATTTCAACCTTGACCAATTTTTTACCATCAGGCAAGATCGGATTTATCAAGTTCAGAAGTTTTGATTCCAGCATATCCTCGCCTTTGGAACCGCTCAACTCCTCTGCTGTCATATCCGCTAACATACGATTAATAATAGGTCTTACTTCAATGTCGATAAGCTTATCAAATTCA
This sequence comes from Paenibacillus sp. J22P59, assembly GCF_059383895.1. NCBI lineage: Bacteria > Bacillati > Bacillota > Bacilli > Caryophanales > Paenibacillaceae > Paenibacillus > Paenibacillus sp. J22P59. The sequence goes on along the minus strand of NZ_JBXENX010000001.1, from coordinate 55,913 downwards.
GTCTTCGTCTTCTTGCTATCTAGTTGAAACGCAAAGCTCAAAATAACTACATATTCCGTATCTTTCAAATTCCTTCTGAAATCTTTCAGCTCAGATGTAACTTCCAATCTTTGATCAGCAGTCAATTTCTTCACAACAACCTTATTAGGGTCACTCGCTTCTGTGTCGCCGAATAATGATTTAAATAAAATAATAGCTACAATTGCGATCAATGTTATGGCAAGCAAAGTAGTAACTAACCATGGCAGCATTTTTTTCATAACTAAGGACCCTCCGTTTGTTCAATCTTCTGGGTCGCCGCATAAACGCCGATTGTACGAAGATAACTTTGAATGAGCAGCAAAAGCTCAGAAGCAGCTTCTACGACAATTATTTTTTTGCCTGTCGTAAGGGTAACAATCGTATCAGGCGTCTCCTCTATAAGTTCAATAAGAAGAGCATTGACCATCACCTTCGTGCCATTCAATCGAGTTACAGTAATCATCTTACGCCCCCTAATACCTTGGGGAGGCCTAAGCCCCCCGCCGGTTAACTATTAGCGTTTCAAGTTAACGACTTCTTGCAAGATTTCATCTGAAGTTGTAATGATACGTGAGTTCGCTTGGAAGCCGCGTTGCGCAACGATCATTTCAGTAAATTCAGCTGTAAGGTCTACGTTCGACATTTCCAGCTGGCCTGCGATAACCGAGCCTGTTCCCATTTCCGCATCACCTGCAGTCAAGATTTCGAACTCGCCTTCAGGATTGGCATTGGCTGTAACCTGATACAGGTTGCCTCCCATTTTCAATAAACCGCTTGGATTAACCACTTTCACAATACCAAGCGTGGCAACGACAAGTGTCTCATCAGCCGTAACGCCCAATATGGAACCATCTTGCCCGATGGAGAAGGATGTAACATCCTCCGGTATAGTAATAGGTGCGCCATCGCTATCCAATACGAATAGTCCATCTGCAGTCACCAATTGTCTGCTTGCATCCAATGTGAAATTACCTGCTCTAGTCAGATAAGTAGGCGACTCATCTCCTGCTGATACCGCGAAAAATCCATCGCCATCAATTCGCAGATCTGTCGGATTATTCGTCGTCATCGCACTGCCAGGCGAGTGAATCGTATCAATGGCGGATATAGAAACGCCTAGACCGATCTGCTTAGCATTGACACCGCCTGTTTCCCCTTCAGCCGAGCCTGTTACGCCCGCTGTCGTCTGGCTCAAAATATCGCTGAACATTACACGTCCGCCCTTGAAACCAATTGTATTAACGTTGGCGATATTGTTACCAATAACATCAAGCTTCGTTTGGAAACCGCGCATACCCGATACGCCTGAATACATAGATCTAAGCATAGATTTATATTCCTCCTGTTATTGTGAAATTGTAGTTGGCCGCTTCTATCGGTCAGCAGCCTGTGGGCCCCCTATTCGGTCCAGCCCTTTTACTAGCTTAATATAACTGCACTATCAATCTGTGTAAAAACATTGCTCTGCATTTGCTTGCCATCCATCGCTGTTACGACGGTACGGCTTGGAACATTCACAATCATTGCAATATCGCGATACACGATTAAGGAATCAACTGCACCTTTGGATGCCGCTTCATCTACCGCATTCATTATTTTGGTCAATGACTCGGGCTGAAGCGTTATCCCCCTCTGCTGCATTCTAACCTCAGCATGATGGCTGAACTTCAATACCTTAGCGTCTAAAAGATCACGAAACTCCGTCGAAGCCTGCTTCGATGTTGACGATTTGGAGGATTGCAGAAGTGCTGATTTAATAGGGAGAATATGACCAATTCTTACACTGTCACTCATGGGGCCGTCTCCCCTTCCCCGTCTGCTTTCGGTTGTTCTTCTCCATCTGATTCTGATTCGCTGCCAGTCTTGGAGATGGAGACGAGATCATCAATCAGAACCATTGTATCATCAGCAAATTTCACAAATTGCTTACCGTTGCTAAGCACGATTCCTGTGACAATGTCCGATACGACTTCTGATTTCCCTTGATCGTCCCATTCGAACCATTCAACCGATTTGCCAATCAAGCTGGAAGCTGAGCCTAAGTTCTGCCTCAGCAGACCAAGCTGATCAGACATATTCATGAGCTGCTCAACTGAAGTAAATTGAGCCATCTGAGCAATAAATTCACGATCCTGAAGCGGCTGCATCGGGTCCTGATTTTGAAGCTGCGTGACCAATATTTTCAGAAAATCATCTTTACCCATTATATTTCCATCAGTTTTGCTAGCTGCAGCTTGTACACTTGCGGCATTGTAATTAGGCCACATGACCTTCGAAGACACGGTTGCCATTCCATTCACCTCCGTCCTACTTATGCACCGTTTGCAAGGCTTGCGTTAGGCTGTTGCGTTAACTGCGCGTCCATATCCCATATCTTGAATGGCCGTCTGTTCAGTCACATTCGTCTCAAATCCGGAATCATCCGCTATTTGACTGCCTTTCGACTTGTTCTGGTTGCTGAAAGATTGCTGCGCATTGCCTTGCCCGTGCTGACCATTCGTTAGCTCTGAAGCCGACTGGCCTTGTGTAACCTCTAATTTATCAACTGACAAGCCTTGCGCCTGAAGCGCCAAACGAAGCTGTGCCATTTGATTATCAAGTATATCTTTTGCGCTTGCTGTATCCGTCTGGAAGATCGCAGTCAAAATCCCATTTTGCATCGTAATCCGTACATCGACCTGACCAAGCTGTTCAGGGAAAAGCTTGATTTTGGCTTCGGATATACCGTTCAATACACTAACATCGAATTTCTGTACGATAAAACCGCTCATTGAATCCGCAAAATCATCTGCCATAACATAAGGTGTAATTGCCGATTTCGTGCTTGCCTGAGAAGCCATTCGAATCATATCCGCAAATCCAGTACCCGCTTGCTGTACAATTGGCTGCTCATTCGTCTGTGCAGATGCATTGCCATTCAAGCTTTCGGATGCTTCATTATCGACAGCAACTTGCAAGACAGCTGGATGCAGTGCCTGTTGGCTTAATCGCTGCAGCAATACTGATGTAGATGCTTGAGGAGCTGCAACAACGAGATCTGTATCAACCAGTTCTTTCCCTTGCTCTGAGCTAAGCTTCGAGCCTGCATCCTTCTGATTGTGAAGAAGCTGCTGCAAAGCCATTAGTTGCTGCCCAATCAGTCTGCTTGGTTCCTGCTGCTGTACGCGTTTCAATGAACCTTCTGCCATAGACGACTGCAAGAGCAAGAGAGAATCCTGTAGACTGCTCTTAACTGCCAGCAGTTCCTGCTCTCCTTCTCCTTCACCAGCTGCTGCAGAGTCAGAGCCTTGAATCGAGTTGGCCTTTACAGCAGGAATGCCCAACAGCGTGAGCAAAGCATTCATTTGATCCAGCATAGCATTCAGTTCCGCAAGCTCAGACGCTGCTTCGCTATCTGTCAGTTCTCCTTGCTCGCCATCAAGCTGATCGATCAAGCCGTCAATTAGCGTCAAAAGATCTGTGTCTTCAGCCGTTTCCAGCAAAGCTCCCGCATCTGCCAGCAGGGCAGCTACAGCATCGGTAGGCGTTGTGCCTGATGGTGCCGCAGCAGCTCCATTACTTCCGTTCATCTGATAGACAAGCGTTTGCTGAAAAACTGCTCCGCCGGATGCTTTAGTTTGAGAACCGCCGATTGCACCTTGGACAGGTACTGCAGGTGATGAAGCTTGAGGTATAGCCATATCCATTATTTTTTCACCTCCCTTCTATTAAAATCATATTTAATGGCTAGTTCCTTATTTGCCAGTCATCAGCTTGGAAACTAACTGTGCCGTTACCTTCTCGTTGCTAGATGACATCTCAGCGATAATTTTGGAACGAGCAGTATCATCAACTGAATTCAAAATTCGGAGAACCTTGCTCGGGCTAATATCCGACATCTTGATTAGCAGGTCCCCTGCGCTCTTCGGATCCATTGCGGTGAACGTAGCTCGCAGCTGTTCCGTATCAAGTGTAGATGCAGGCTGCTTGGATTCTGCTGGCTTCGCTTTTTTCAGCTGTGCTTGAAGAGCCGCGATTTGACGATCCTTAACTGACACGGTATCTTTCAATGCCATCGTTGCATCGGCTGCTGTCTGGGGATTCATCTTCTCCAAAATTTTGACCCGATCATCTGGACGCATAGCTTCCAGTACGAGAACCATCTCTTCAAGCGTCATGCTTTGCAGAATCGGAGCCGCCTTGCTCGGTGACAGCTTCCCGTACATGCTGGCAAGCTCTTGAATCTTGGCTTGATATTGCTCATCTTCAAGCGCCTTCTCATTATTTGAGATCGTAAGCTGGTCAATCTCTGCTTCCAAGCCTTTAATCTCTTGCTCCTGAGTTGTCTTGAGTTCCAGAGTTTGTGTCAGCTCTGTTTCTTTCTCCGTTAACTGAGCTTGCAGCTCTTCCACTTTCCGGCTCATATTGGCAGACTTCAGTGCGTCATCGTTAGTGCCGCCTGGACCTGTCACTATTTTCGGTTCTGGTAGAACCTCCTTCAGAAAAGGAACTGAATTGCCGATTTCGAGCGCCTTATTACGCATCCCTGTGTCCAGCAGCACCCATAGGGCCAATAATAGGACAATCGTAAATAAGATCGGTGTCATAAAAAACATAAGCCTTTCAAGACCGCTGTAACCCTGCTTCTCTAAATCCGTATCTGCCATAATCGCTCACTCCCTCTAGCCATACGCCCCAGGCATTTGTTACGGAACGGCGATCATGAAACGAACAGTCGCCATTTCATCAAGCTCGTTCTGCTCCTTTAGCTGCATGGCGTATCGGAACCGTTCCTGTGCATGTTCCTTCGCTTTCATCCATACCTTCTCGTCTTTCATCTTGTCAGCAAGCTTGGTCCGTTTGTGATCAACGACAAGCTGTGCCTGACGAACCTCTACCAGCTTTTTCTCAATGCACGTGTCCAGAAAGTCCAAATATTGCTGGATTAATTGCAGCTCGGAAAGGACTACAGCTCCTACAGAAGCCTCTTGCTGCTTCTGCTCCCACTCGACTCTAGTTGCGCGAATTTCAGTTAATGTCATTTCCTCGGCCTGCAATGCACCGATTGCAGATGACAACAGCCATTCGGCCTGTGTCTTTTCACTCGTCTTAAGATCGACGATTTTCTGATAGGAGTAACGGAAGGATGCCATTCAACAATTCATCTCCTGTAGAATTCGTTAATTAGTCGTTCCTGTGCTTCTTCCAATCCGACCTTTTCATTGGTCTTCTGCCTCGTAAATTGATTAATAGAATCAATATAATCCATGGCCAAATCAATTTCTTCGTTAGAACCCCGCTGGTACGCCCCAATATTAATTAAGTCTTCCGAATCCTTATATATAGATAGAAGGCGTTTTAATTGATTGGCCGCATCCTGCTGTTCTTCTGTAATAATTTCTTTCATTACACGACTGACAGAAGCAAGTACATCAATAGCTGGAAAATGGCCTTTATGCGCCAGATGCCTGCTTAGAACAATATGACCGTCCAGTATTCCGCGAACGGCGTCCGCAATTGGCTCGTTCATATCATCGCCATCAACAAGCACGGTATAGAATGCTGTAATCGACCCTGTCGGCCCTGTTCCAGCCCGTTCTAGAAGCTTCGGCAGATTCGCAAATACAGAAGGCGTGTAGCCTCGTGTTGCAGGCGGCTCGCCTATGGCTAGTCCGACCTCACGCTGCGCCATAGCATAACGCGTAACGGAATCCATCATTAGCATGACGTTCAGGCCGCGATCCCTGAAGTACTCTGCGATTGAGGTGGCGATCAACGCACCTTTTATTCGTATTAATGCAGGCTGATCGGAGGTCGCTACAATAACGACCGAGCGCGCTAGCCCTTCAGGACCAAGATCCTTTTCGATAAATTCGAGAACCTCGCGTCCGCGCTCTCCGATTAGGGCAATAACATTGACATCAGCAGTCGTATTGCGAGCGATCATGCCTAACAAAGTACTTTTCCCTACGCCAGAGCCTGCAAATATACCAACACGCTGACCTTGTCCGACAGTCAGAAGACCATCAATCGCACGTACGCCAATACCGAGCGGGTCTACTACCCGCGGTCGCTTGAGCGGATTGCTAGGTTCATTATGAGTAGAATAATGCTGCATACGGCTTGGCAGAAAAGAACCATCCAGCGGCTGGCCGAGACCATCCAGAACTTTGCCTAGAAGCTCTGAGCCTACTTGTACACTAAGCGGCTTGCCTGTTCCGACCACATCGCAGCCCGGGCTTATCGAATGAAGATCACCCAGCGGCATAAGGATGACTTTGTTATCCCGGAAGCCGACAACCTCGGCTTTGATCGGTTTGGCACCTTTTGCAGAGTAAATCAGGCATACGTCACCGATACTAGCATCTGGTCCTTCGGATTCAACCGTCAATCCGATAACTTGCGTTACCTTGCCATTAATTCGCACCGGATCTATAGGACCCAAGTGCTCTACATATTTGGATGCATCTAGTTTAATTTTGTTCATCCGCATGACCCCGCTCTTCACTGCTTTGATGAGCAAGTTGTACAAGTTCACGCTTAATTTCTGACAATTGCGTATCGATTCGGGCATCAATACTGCCATATGCGGAACGGATGACACAGCCAAAATCTTTTACCGTTGAGTCAGGCAGCACTTGGAGCTCAGCCTGAGAATCAATGACCAGATTCAGCTCTTCCCTTGCTGCTTGAACGAATGAGAGCTGCCCTGGAGCTACGCATAAGGTAATGACGCCTTGCTCTCTTCTTCTCGCTAACGATTTGCGAATAAGCTCTAATGAAAGCTCCGGTGTTCCAGCCAGTTGCTGCCCGATCACTTTCTCTGATATCGAACAGCTAAGCTCGACGAGAAAAGGCTCTGCTTCTTGAATGATTTGCTCACGCATCTCATAAGCAGATTGCAGAATCGCATTAGCTTCTGACAAGCGCTGCTCCCAATCCTGCTGAAGCTGTGCTGCTGCTTGCTCCGTTCCTTCTGCATAGCCAGCCGAATAACCAGCTTCACGAGACTCTTGCACAATGGCTTCATCTTCCAGCCGCTTCTCAAGCCACCAAGCATCGATTTGAGCTTCCGCATCTCCGATCATCTGCTCACATTGCTGACCGGCCTCTTTAATGCGCTCTTCAGCGAAAGACTGGGCATCCGCAATGATTTGATCTCTAATCGTAATAGTCTCTTCATCAGGCAATAATTCAGCAGCATTCTGAGCCTGCTCGGCATTTTCTTCCACCGCTGCATGCTGGTTCAGCCAATAAAGCTGCTTCAACTGTTCAATCGAGATGACGCTCGAAGATTTTATCAAATTAGACAATGATATCATCTCCTCCGCCGCGGGCTATAATAATTTCGCCGGATTCCTCCAACCTACGAATCGTAGCAACGATTCTAGTCTGAGCTTCCTCGACATCACGCAGCCGGACAGGACCCATGAACTCCATTTCTTCTTTGAAAGATTCCGCCATCCGTTTGGACATGTTGCGGAAAATAGCTTCACGAACTTCCTCGCTAGCCACTTTAAGCGCCAACTGAAGATCAGCATTCTCGATGTCGCGAATGATACGTTGAATGGAGCGATTATCCACATTAACAATATCCTCGAATACGAACATCCGTTTTTTGATTTCTTCAGCAAGCTCTGGATCTTGAATCTCGAGTGCATCGAGTATCGTGCGCTCTGTACCACGGTCTACGCCATTCAAGATTTGAACGATAGAATCAATACCGCCTGCATTCGTATAGTCCTGCGTTACAGTGGATGATAGCTTCTGCTCCAACACACGTTCTACTTGACCGATAACCTCTGGCGATGTACTGTCCATCAGCGCAATTCTTCTAGCTACATCCGCCTGCTTCTCTTGTGGCAATGAAGATAGGATATGCGATGACTGATCAGATTGCAGATAGGATAGCACCAGAGCAATCGTCTGCGAGTTTTCATTTTGTATAAAATTCAATATTTGCATAGGCTCTGCTTTTCTAGCAAAGTCAAAAGGTCTAACTTGAAGCGTCGCTGTCAAGCGGCTAATAACCTCTCCAGCCTTCTGCTCGCCAAGCGCTTTCTCCAAGATTTCTTTCGCGTAGGTAATGCCACCCTGTGAAATATACTCTTGTGCCAAGCAGATTTGGTGAAATTCGCTTAGAATCATTTCTCTCTCAGAGCTGTCTACCTTTCGTACATTGGCAATTTCTAGCGTTAGCTGTTCGATTTCTTCTTCTCTCAAGTGTTTAAAGATTTGAGCAGAAACCTCTGGTCCCAACGTAATGAGAAGGATCGCTGCCTTTTGTCGACCAGATAATCCATTCATCATTTTCGCCATTTGAACTACCCCTATTCCTCCACAAGCCAGGAGCGAAGAAGATTAACGAATTCTTCCGGCTTGCGTTTGGCAAGTGTTTCAAGATTTTTCCTTGCTTGACTATCACTATTCGCATTCTCGAAATCCAAGGTTGGATATTCAACTTTAGTCGACGACGAATCCACCACGAGTTCTTCAACCACTTGCTGCTGTTTGCGTCTGCGGACAAGCACGAATACGAGACCGCTGATTAATGCTAACGCTGCTAAGCCGATGCCGATTACCCACGGCAATGATAGACCGCTTGCCGACGAAGTATTGCCGTTATCTGCGAAAGTTCTTGAAATAACTGAAACTTTTTTACCAATTAGTACGTCATCATTAACATTCTGACCGGAATCTGCAAGCTGTGCCCGAACCAGCGTTGTTAAGTAATTCGTAATGTCTGTGCGATATTGTTCATTTAGGTCAGCTGCCTCAACTCCGACGCTGATGGACAAGTCTTTCAATTGATAAGGTGCAGATTCGATCAAATTATTTATTCGATCCACATCATAATTCGTAATTTTGGAGCTAGTCTCCGATTCCGATTGTCCGCTATTATCCGTTGACGTATAACCTGGCACATCTGTTTCCCCTGTACCAGCTACACCGCCGGCTGTGCTGCTGCCGTTAGTCGACGTGCTCGTATTTTCCTCTTCGCTAATAATGATGCCGTTGTTACTGTTATTCTCCAAAGGCCGTACCAGTTGCTCTTCTGTTCTCTTTTTATCGAAGTTAAAGCTGGTTGCCACGTGAATGACAAGATTATCACCCAAGAACTGTTGGATGTTTTTCTTCAGTTCTGCTTCATATTTGCGTTGGATCGTGAATTGATTCTCAATGGCATCTACCATACCTACCGCAGCATTGCTTGCTTCAGAAGAAGTTAGCTCGCCTTGCGGGCTTGAGATAGTAATATTCGCAAGCGCCAGCTTAGGTACCGCTGTCTTCACCAGGTTATAATAGCCATCAATTTCCTTCTGGCTTGGCCGGTAGCCTGCTGTAAAGTTCATCATGATCGAAGCTGATGCTTGATCCTTTTCCTCAGGGGTTAGGAATACCGTTTCCTCTGGCAGCGTAATCAGCACTTTCGACCGCTCTACGCCTTGCATCCCATTGAGTAATTGCTGAACCTCGCCATTCAACGCATTAATGTATTTAACATTGAACTCATTGTCGGTTGTGCCAAATGCGGATGATCCCGACGTGAAATCTTTGAAGCCCATCGAACCATTCTGCACAAGCCCTTGTGAGCCCACATCTACCTTAACACGTGAAGCTACTGCGCTTGGCACCGATATCGTGTTGCCATTGTTGCTTAATACATAAGGAATGCCACTTCCATCAAGATAAGTCATTATTGCCGCAGCATCCGTTGTATCTAAATTTTTAAAAGCCACTTCATACTCTGTTCTTGAGAATATGATGGTTAATAAAATTATGGACAACAACAGGACACCTGCGGACGCCCCCAACCATATTTTCTGTTTTCTGCCCATCTGACGCCAGAACTGCGTAATCCTTTGTCTGTACTGGGCGACCTTTTCATTCACGTTGTCACCTCACCCAAATTCTTTACTGGATCTCAAGTGCGATTAAATTTGCATCCGCATTATTTCTTGATATGCCTCGATCATTTTGTTGCGGACCTGTGAGGTTAATTGAAGACCAAGCTGCGCTTGCTCCGATGCAATCAATACCTGAGTAACATCAACTTCGCCAACCAAATATTTATCGTTCATTTTATGTACATTTTGTTCTTGGGCACTTACGCCATCCAAAGCTGCTTTTAAATATTGTCCAAATGAATCTGTTAGTTCTGCTGGTGTAGCTTTTTTTATTTGCGCTGTTTCAATTGTTTTGTTTGTGGGTAATACCTGGTTAAGCTGCAAAGGTTGAATCATGGATACCCTCCATCTTCAATTTTATTTACCGATCTCAAGTGCTTTTAGAAACATCGCCTTAGAAGCATTGATTGCTGTTACGTTAGCTTCATACGAACGTGAGGCTGATATCATGTCGACCATCTCTTTTTGTACGTCGACATTTGGCATATTTACATAACCATTCGCATCCGCATCAGGATGAGTAGGATTATAAACCAGCTTTGTTGGTGTTTGGTCTTCTGTTATTTTTGCAACTCTAACCCCTTGAACGTCCTGAGTACGACTACCTACTCCCATTTGTTGATTCAACAACGAGGAAAAGTTTTGCTGAGAGGGCTCTAGTACGACCATTTTTCTTTTGTAAGGTACAAATTGACCATTAACGAATCCTGCGCGAGTCGTTTCCGCATTAGCGATGTTGGAAGATATAACGTCCATCCGCAAACGCTGTGCAGTAAGGGCTGACGCGCTCGCATCAAAACCACTAGATAGTCTCACTTTTATCCTCTCCCTCCTATAGCAGTACGTAGCATATTCACTTCATGATTAATCTGGCCAATATAAAAGTTATAACTTAGTTGATTTTTCGCCAGCAGAGACATCTCTCGATCGATATCGACGTTATTCTCATTGTTATTCATTTGGGATACTTGATCCGTTACAAGCTGTGCAGAAGCAGCTTTTGCACTGCCTATCGGAAGATGACGTTCATTCGTCCGCTTGCCCTTGAGCTTTGTTGAATCATTATTGCCCATTTCCTGCTTAAGCAGTTCTTCAAACAATAGCTCGGATCTTTTAAATTGAGGAGTGTCGACGTTCGCAATGTTGTTTGAGATAACTCCTTGCCGCATTTCAGCAGCATGTACAGCGCCTTCCATTCTCTGAAAAGATGCGCCGCTTAAAAGTTTCATGTAGTATTCACCACTTTCAATTAGAAGATCTTCATAAACGTATTCAACAGAATAGGAAGCATTCCTGCTTTTTTCGACATTTAATTATGAAAAAAATGAGACCCTTCTGTCGATATTTGCTGACATGTTTATATTCAACAATATCCTAAAAAATAACAATGAGAAAAAAGCCCTATCTTTAATAGAAGATAGGGCTTTTTCAGTAGATAGATCATACAGCTATTTTTTGAGCTTCTCCAGCTCTTGCAGCAGTTGATGATTCAATATCTTAATGTAAGTACCTTTCATTCCAAGGGATCTTGTCTCGATCACTCCAGCGCTTTCCAGCTTTCTTAAAGCGTTGACAATTACTGAGCGAGTAATTCCCACTCTGTCGGCAATTTTGGATGCAACTAGCAAACCTTCTTTGCCTTCGAGTTCTTCAAAAATATGCTCGACTGCTTCCATTTCACTAAAAGATAAGGAGCCGATTGCAACCGCTACTACAGCTCGACTGCGCACCTCTTGCTCAATTTCCTCAGCACGCTCCCGCAATATTTCCATTCCAACAATGGTAGAGCCATATTCTGCAAGAATTAAATCGTCATCATCAAAGGTTCCAACGTTCCGAGTAAGGACTAAAGTCCCTAATCTATCGCCCCCACCAATAATGGGAACTACGGTCATAATTTCTTGCTGACCAAGTGAAGGAAATGTGTCGTATACCCCAGTATCTGGAGATGCATTTGTAATAGATTCCTGCATGTCCAAAAATAAGCTATTGCTTTCTTGAGAAAAACGCAGCTCGCTACCCGACATCTGACGCAGCATATCGTGATCATACGGATTTACCGCTGCACAGCCAAGCACCTTTCCTCTACGGCTGACAACAAATACATTCGTCTGAATCGTGCTGCTCAAAACATCTGCCATTTCTCTGAAATTCAACGCCTTGCCGGCCGCTCGTTGAAGCAGCCGATTAAGCGTTCTTGTTTTTGTAAGTAAAGTCATGCTTAAGCCTCCCAAAACTCATCCCAACTACAATATATATTGACTCAAATCCCGGTTTTGCGCAATGCCCCCGACTTTATCACGGACATACTCCGGTGTTATTGTCATTTTGTCCAACGTTATATCCGGCGCTTCGAACGATAAATCCTCAAGAAGCTTCTCAAGGATCGTGTGAAGCCTCCGAGCCCCGATATTCTCCGTATTGCGATTTACATCTGCTGCAATCGACGCAATCTCTCTAATTGCATCATCAGAGAACTCTATAGCAATTCCCTCTGTCTGCAATAGTGCTGCGTATTGCTTGGTCAGCGCATTTTTTGGTTCTTTCAGAATGCTCATGAAATCTTCAAGACTTAACGAAGTCAGTTCAACCCGAATCGGAAAACGTCCTTGTAGCTCCGGAATGAGATCCGAAGGCTTCGCGATATGGAATGCACCGGCTGCAATAAACAAGACATAGTCCGTTTTGACAGGACCATATTTGGTCATAACCGTCGAGCCTTCTACAATCGGCAAGATATCCCGCTGCACGCCTTCTCTGGACACATCCGGGCCTGACCCTCTCGAAGGACTGGCAATCTTATCAATCTCATCAATAAAGATAATGCCAGACTGCTCAGCACGAGACACTGATTCGGCAATGACCTCATCCATATTGATCAATTTATTCGCTTCCTCTTGAATCAATACTTTGCGTGCTTCTTTCACAGGGAGCTTGCGCTTCTTCATTTTCTTAGGAAGAAATTGTCCTAACATCTCCTGCATATTCATGCCGCCCATTCCATCTGGACCTTGACCAGACAGCATATCCAGCATATTTGGAGCATTATCTTCTATTTCGACTTCCACGATCTCATTCTCAAGCTTGCCTGCAGCGAGATCTTCTTTGATCTGGGAACGTTTTTGAATAACCGAATGATCCTGCTCCGGCTCTTCTGTTGGTTCTTGCGTATTTTGTTGATTGCCAAAAAGCATTTCGAACGGATTTTTTTGCGGCTTATCCTTTGCTTTAGAAGGGGCAAGAAGCGCTATCAGTCGGTCATTCGCCAACTTCTCCGCCTTATCCTGAACCTGCTCGGTCTTCTCTGCCTTAACCATACGAATAGCCGTCTCGACCAAATCTCGAACCATGGATTCGACATCACGCCCTACATAGCCAACCTCTGTGAACTTTGTAGCCTCCAGCTTAACGAAAGGAGCCTTTACGAGCTTTGCCAGTCTACGTGCTATCTCTGTCTTACCTACACCAGTAGGACCGATCATAAGGATATTTTTAGGTACGATTTCATCGCGGAGCGTCTCATCCAGCTTGCTTCTGCGGTAGCGATTGCGAAGGGCTATTGCTACCGAGCGTTTCGCTTGCTTTTGCCCAACGATATACTTATCTAGTTCCGCAACAATTTGCCTTGGGGTCAGTGCATCATTCAACATATTATCTCCTCCGCTCATTAGCCGATTTCTTCCACAATAATATTATGATTGGTATACACACATATGTCAGCAGCTACTTCCAAAGCAGATCGAGCCATATCCTTTGCATCAAGCTGCGGCGCATGCTTCTGCAGCGCTCTAGCAGCAGCCAGAGCATAATTGCCTCCGGAGCCAATCGCTAGAATACCGTCATCAGGTTCAATAATTTCGCCATTGCCCGATATTAACAATAGTCCTGTGTTATCCATCACAAGCATGAGCGCTTCCAGCTTGCGAAGGACGCGATCGGAGCGCCAATCCTTGGCGAGCTCAACAGCAGCTCTTTGCAGATTGCCGTGATGCTCCTCGAGCTTCGCTTCAAACTTCTCGAACAAAGTGATGGCATCTGCTACTGAGCCAGCAAAGCCGGCAATAACCTGCCCGCGATATAGTCTGCGAACCTTCTTTGCCTTGTTCTTCATTACAACACTATTCCCGAATGTAACCTGCCCATCTCCGGCGATTGCGCCTTTGCCTTCATGCCTTACAGCGCATATCGTAGTAGCGTGAAATTCCATATCCATCTCTTTGCCCTCCCGAAATTTATTCTACGGCTTGCTTTTTTTTATATAGTTGCTAATCTCAAAAAACGACTATTAGCTACTCTACGGACAAATGTACGAAATGTTCCTCTTTAAATTTCGCAATCCCTTCAAGAGCACGGTTGGCAATCGCTTCATTCTTCTCTTTCTTATTGCGAATCCGCTTCTCAAGCGGCGGGAATAATCCGAAGTTGGCATTCATCGGCTGGAAGTGCTTAAAGTCCGCTGTTGTAATATAATTTGCCATACTGCCTAAGGTTGTATCAACAGGCAGCACAAGCGGCTCCAGACCTCGCGCTAATCTTCCTGCATTGAAGCCGGCAATAAGGCCGGAAGCAGCTGACTCCACATAGCCCTCCACACCAGTCATCTGACCCGCGAAAAACAACGTATCACGGTTTTTCAACTGATAAGTCGGCTCCATGACGCGTGGTGAATTAATGAAGGTATTCCGGTGCATGACGCCAAAGCGAACGAATTCTGCATTCTCCAGACCAGGTATTAGCTGGAATACCCGCTTCTGCTCGCCCCATTTGAGGTGAGTTTGAAAACCAACTAAATTGTAAAGCGTACCTGCGGCGTTATCTTGACGAAGCTGAATCACCGCATGCGGCAGCTTGCCTGTGTGAGGATTAACAAGCCCAACTGGCTTCATTGGCCCGAATAGTACCGTCTGCTTGCCGCGGCTTGCCATCACTTCAATCGGCATACAGCCTTCAAAATAAACTTCCTTCTCAAATTCCTTCAATTCAGCTGTCTCTGCAGTCGTTAAAGCTTCATGAAAAATTTCAAATTCCTCTTCGGTCATTGGACAATTCAAGTAAGCTGCTTCACCTTTATCATAACGAGATGCCAAATAGACCTTGCTCATATCTATGGAATCCTTCTCCACGATCGGCGCTGCTGCATCATAGAAATAGAAATATTCTTCGCCAAGCAAGTCTCTCACTTGAGCAGATAAAGAAGGCGCAGTCAGCGGGCCTGTCGCAATAACGACAATACCATCCTCTGGAATGCTCGTTACTTCCTCATTGCGAACCTCTACAAGCGGATGCTCGTGTAATAGACGAGTTACCTCTCCCGAGAAGCCATCGCGGTCAACAGCCAGTGCTCCTCCAGCAGGAACTGCATTGCGGTCTGCGCAGCCAAGAATCAAAGAATCAAGCTGGCGCATTTCTTCTTTCAAAACGCCTACTGCATTGGATAGACCGTTAGCACGCAGACTGTTGCTGCATACTAGCTCTGCGAATTGATTGGTATGATGGGCAGGCGTTTTTGTTTCGGGACGCATTTCATATAGAACGACTGGCACACCTTGGGAAGCGATCTGCCATGCTGCTTCACTTCCAGCTAATCCTGCGCCAATGACGGTAACCTGTTGTTGAGACAATGATATGACCTCCAATAAATGTTTAAGACTGTATATAAAAAAACAGTTGTCCCCCCTGTGAAGGGAGGACTGGTCAAGTGAGTAAGTTCACTTAAGCTTGTTCCAAATCATCTTCAGGAATTTCTTCCGAATGATCGCATGCCGTACATTGCAGTCTTCCACCATTCCGATTGCGCTTCTCGACCATCATCGTCTCACATTTCGGACAAGGCTTATTCGTCGGTTTATCCCAAGAGACGTAGTCGCATGTCGGATAAGTATCGCAACCATAGAAAATCCGACCTTTTTTACTGCGCCGCTCGATAATTTTACCTGTCGCACATTTCGGACATACAACGCCGATATCCTTGACAATTGGCTTCGTATTCCGACAATCCGGGAATCCTGAGCAAGCCAAAAACTTGCCGAATCTCCCCATCTTATATACGAGATGACGTCCGCATTTCTCACAGAGCTCATCGGATACTTCATCTTGGATCTCAATCTCTTTCATTTCCTCTTCCGCAACTTCGAGTCGTTTCTCGAATGATTCGTAAAAGGAAGCGAGTACCTTCACCCAATCCTGGGTGCCATCCTCGACATGGTCAAGATCGCCTTCCATATGCGCTGTGAATTCGGCATTCAGAATTTCCGGGAAAAACTCCTCCATCAATTGAATAACCAAATCACCAAGCTCGGTAGGCATGAATTTTTTCTCTTCGATAGCTACATAACCGCGTTTTTGGATGGTCTCCAATGTTGGCGCATAAGTACTCGGCCGTCCTATGCCTAATTCCTCTAGTGTACGGACAAGCCTCGCTTCTGAGAATCGCGGCGGAGGCTGCGTGAAATGCTGCTTAGGCTCGATCGAATCCGAATGGACGAGATCCCCCGTTGCGAATGGAGGAAGGAATTTATGCTCCTCCTCCGTACCGTCATCATTGCCCTCTACATAGACCTTCATGAAGCCGGCAAATTTGACCTTCGAGCCATTCGCACGGAAGATTGTTTCTCCCGATTCCAGGTCAACGGTCATCGTATCTAGCACGGCAGATGACATTTGGCTCGATACGAACCTTTCCCATACCAATTTGTATAGTCGCATTTGATCTCGGCTTAGAAAAGGCTTCATCGTTTCCGGATCACGTAATATTGAAGTAGGACGAATCGCTTCATGCGCATCCTGCGCATTGCTATTCTTCTTCGTATAAATACGCGGCTGTTCCGGCACGAATGGCGCTCCATATCTTCCAATAATGTATTCCTTCGCTTCTTCTTGAGCAATCGGCGAAATACGTGTGGAGTCTGTTCTCATATAGGTGATTAAACCGACTGTGCCTTCTTTGCCCAGTTCAACACCTTCGTACAGCTGCTGCGCTACTGACATGGTCTTAGAAGCCCGAAAGCCAAGCTTACGAGCTGCTTCTTGCTGCAAGGAGCTTGTAATGAATGGCGGTGCCGGATTGCGCAGACGCTCCTTCTCCTTCACTTGAGCTACTGTGAATTGATTGCCATTCACGGCATCCAGTACCTTCTGCATTTCTTCTTCGTTGCCAAGCTCGCGCTTCTCGCCATTAATCGAGTGATATTTGGCTTCGAAGGGAACGCCATTTTGCGTCAGCTTAGCCGTAATTGACCAATACTCTTCGGGAATAAAAGCGTCAATCTCATTCTCCCGATCAATAATAAGCTTCACGCAGACGGATTGAACTCTGCCTGCTGACAGCCCTTTTTTCACTTTCTTCCACAGCAGCGGGCTGATCTTGTAACCAACAAGCCGATCTAGAATACGTCTAGCTTGCTGGGCATTTACCAGATCCATATTAATCTTGCGCGGCGTTTTGAAAGCATCCTTAACCGCTTGCTTCGTAATCTCATTGAATACAACGCGGCAGGTATCTGTTTCATCCAGCTCCAAATAATGCGCCAAATGCCAAGCTATCGCTTCTCCTTCGCGATCCGGATCGGCTGCTAGATAGACATTCTTTACTTTTTTACTAGCATCCTTTAATTCTTTCAATACGCTGCCTTTGCCCCGTATCGTAATATATTTGGGATGGAAATCATTCTCCACTTCGACGCCAATTTGACTCTTAGGCAAATCGCGAATATGTCCCATCGAGGCTTTGACAATGTACTTGCTGCCCAAATATTTCCCGATGGTTTTGGCCTTGGCCGGTGATTCGACGATTACTAGTGAATCTGCCATGTCAGGCGCCTCCTCTCTCCACTGCTCTTGTTACAACGCTATATAAAGTGCCCCAGGCTGCTGTTCTATCTTTCGTTTTATACATAAATTTATCAGAAGTGCACTTAAAAGTCCAAACGGGATAGAAGTCAGCTGGTGTAATTCATTAATCGTTAATGCTTGATCCTGAAGCAGCTTTATTACCTTGCATTCATCATCCGTCATGGCTGCAAGGTCTGCCAAGGACTTCTGGGACTCAACAGCTTCCCTTGCTGTAAAGGATTGCAATACAGGCTCCAGCCAGCCGTATTCTTCTATTATATGATCAGCTTTGCTCACCAGCTTGGCACCTTGCCCAAGCAATTCGTTGGTCCCTTCGCTCTTCGGCGAGGAAATCGGTCCAGGCACTGCATACAGATCACGTGACATATCAAGCGCTTGATCTGCTGTAATAAGTGATCCGCTGCCCTTCGCCGCTTCGATGACTAATGTCCCAAGTGTTAATCCCGCAATAATGCGATTCCTCAAAGGGAACATGCCCGGATGCAGCGGCGACCCGATCGGCGTTTCTGATACTAATAGCCCCTGCTCTGCGATCTGCTGATATAAAGATCTATTCTCTGAAGGATAACAACAATTTACAGAGCATGCAAGTACGGCAATCGTACTTCCCGCTCCGCGCAGTGCTGCTTCATGCGCCTTGCTATCTATTCCACGAGCTAATCCGCTCACGATAGTCATGCCTTTCATTGACAATTGCTCCGAGAGTAAAGCCGAGGTATGGCGCCCATAAGCAGTCGGATTTCTTGTCCCTACAATTGCAATAGATGGGCGGTTCAGCAATTCCATTCTCCCGCGCGCATATAGCACCCAGGGCGGTTGCGGAATGTGACGCAGATATTCGGGATACTCAGGGTCAAAAAGCGTTATAACCGCAATTCCAAGCTTCTGAGCACGATCATAAGGCGTATCTTTCAAATCGAAGGGCTCTCTCATCCGCTGCACAACTGTCTCAGCCTGAGCCTTCTGCAAGCCAATGGCCTGCCAATCTGCCGATTTCATCGTATCGCTATAGTGCCAGGCTTCCCCAGCAAGCGCCTTTTGGACGGTATGCCACCCGATGCCCGCCAATTCATGCAGCATAATCGTCATTTGCCTGCATTTATCCACATCCAGCTTCATTCGACCACCCCCTCCTTAGTGCGAGGGCCGGCCAGCATTCCTTCCTATTGTGCGTTACATGGCAAAAGAATGCAAGTCGGCCGCCCATTTTCACAAAAAAAAGCAACCTTCCAATCCCCAAGAGGGTTAGAAGGTTGCTTACCTTATCGGTCTTGCTTATTTAGATACAGTCGTACATTTCTCAAGCAGCCCTTGCTCTTCCAGAACAGCGACAAGTGTCGAGCCCATGTCGGAAGGTGTCGGAGCTACTTTGATGCCGCATGCTTCAAGCGTTGCGATTTTCTCAGCTGCAGTACCTTTGCCGCCAGAGATGATTGCGCCCGCATGACCCATACGTTTGCCCGGAGGTGCTGTAGCGCCGCCGATGAAGCCTACAACCGGCTTCTTCATGTTCGCTTTGATCCACTCCGCTGCTTCTTCTTCTGCTGTACCACCGATCTCACCGATCATGATAACCGCATAAGTGTCTGGATCTTCATTGAACAGGTTCAGCACGTCGATGAACTCGGAGCCTTTTACAGGGTCCCCACCGATACCAACTGCGGAGGATTGACCAATACCGCGAGTTGTCAATTGGTGAACGGCTTCATAAGTCAATGTTCCAGAACGAGATACTACGCCTACATGGCCTTTTGTATGAATGTAGCCCGGCATAATGCCGATTTTGCACTCATCAGGTGTAATAACACCAGGGCAGTTAGGACCGATCAAAGTCGTTTTGCTGCCTTCCATGTAACGTTTTACTTTTACCATATCCAGAACTGGAATACCTTCTGTAATACAGATAACCAGATCAAGACCAGCATCTACCGCTTCCATAATGGAATCTGCTGCAAATGCAGGAGGTACATAGATAACAGAAGCTGTTGCGCCAGTTGCCTCAACCGCTTGTCCAACCGTATTAAAGACCGGAAGGGAAACGACGTTGCCATTCTCAAGCGTAATATCAACGTTCGTGCCGCCTTTGCCTGGTGTAACACCGCCAACCATTTGCGTACCGTATTCCAATGCGCCTTTTGTATGGAAGAGACCTGTTGCGCCTGTAATCCCTTGCGTGATGACTTTTGTATCTTTATTGACCAAAATGCTCATCGAATCTCACATCCCCGTTATTGAATTCGCGTAATTATTGCACGAGAGCGACAATTTTTTGTGCGCCGTCAGCCATGGAGTCCGCCGCTACAATGTTCAGTCCCGATTCGTTCAACATTTTTTTACCAAGCTCTACGTTCGTACCTTCCAGTCTTACAACCAGCGGACGATCTAGGCCAAGCTCTTTCGCAGCAGCGATAACACCGTCAGCGATTACGTCACAACGCATGATGCCACCGAAAATGTTAACGAAAATACCTTTTACGTTCTCATCGGACAGGATGATTTTGAACGCTTCCGTTACTTTCTCTTTCGTAGCACCGCCCCCTACGTCTAGGAAGTTGGCAGGGTCGCCGCCATAATATTTAATAATGTCCATCGTTGCCATCGCAAGACCTGCGCCATTAACCATACAGCCAATGTTACCGCCAAGGGCAATATAGCTCAGGTCATATTTGGAAGCTTCGATTTCTTTTGCATCTTCTTCTTCTAGGTCGCGAAGCGCCACGATATCTTTGCGGCGGTACAACGCGTTGGAGTCGAAGTTCATCTTAGCGTCAAGAGCCATGACATTACCGTCGCCAGTAACGACAAGCGGATTGATCTCAGCGATCGAGCAATCTTTTTCTACGAAAGCTGTGTACAAAGCAACCATGAATTTAACCGCTTTGTTAATAAGCTCGTTTGGAATGTTAATTGCATAAGCCAATTTGCGTGCTTGGAACACTTGCAAACCAACGGCTGGATCAATTACTTCTTTGAAAATTTTCTCCGGGGAATGCTCAGCAACTTCTTCGATCTCTGTGCCGCCTTCTTCCGAAGCCATCATAACAACTCGTCCAGTATCACGGTCTACGACAATACCAACGTAGTACTCTTTTTTAATGTCGCAGCCTTCCTCGATAAGGAGACGCTTAACTTCTTTGCCCTCTGGACCTGTTTGGTGCGTTACCAGCACCTTGCCCAGAATCTCGCTTGCATAAGCGCGAACTTCATCCAGGTTTTTAGCTACTTTAACGCCGCCGGCTTTACCGCGTCCGCCTGCATGAATTTGTGCTTTTACGACAACAACTGGGGTACCCAGTGCTTTTGCCGCTTCTACTGCTTCATCAACAGAGAAAGCTACTTTACCTTCTGGAACAGCAACACCGTACTGTTTCAGAACCTCTTTGCCTTGATACTCATGGATATTCATTGTTGAAATCCTCCATTTCACAGACTGAGTTCAGTCATATGTACACAAACCCTAATCATTGTAGCATCTTTCCCCCGATATTTCGACCCTTCGGGTTTTGGTTTTTTGATATGGGTTTCATCTCAAAATGAGATTAAACGACAAATCCTGCGTGTTAGTATGGCCTTTCACGCTTCCTCTATATGCAAAAACCACCATGAAATTGACAAAAATAATAAATATCAATTATTATGAATTTACAATTTATAGTAAAATCACTAATCTAGGACGTGAGGAAGCACCTTCATCCCAATAATGGAGGTGCTCTTTTTTATGTTTAGTTTAATGCACAGCAGCAGTGTTCACGGTATCGAAGCCAAGGGAATAGCCGTTGAGGTCGATATCGCGAGTGGCCTCCCCCAAATCAATGTGGTTGGGCTCCCAGATCCAGCCGTTAGAGAATCGGTGGAACGAGTTAGAGCCGCGATCAAAAACAGCGGGTTTGCCTTTCCCCTTGATCGCATCACCGTCAACCTGGCTCCAGCGGATCTTCGCAAGGAAGGCACCGCCTTTGATCTGGCGATTGCAGCAGGCATATTAACGGCAAGCGGCCAGCTCGATATGACTCCTTTCCATGACACCATGCTTATTGGAGAATTATCTCTAAATGGGCAGGTAAGAGCGGTTCCAGGTGTTCTTTCGATGGTGGAGCAAGCCAAGCGCAGCGGTATTCGTAAAGTTCTGCTGCCGCTCGCCAATGCAACGGAAGCCGCTTGGATTACCGGTATGGAGCTGTTCGCCTTAAGCCATTTGAAAGAATTAATAATAAAGGATGGTTCGGCGGCTTCATGGGCTTCTATTCGCTTCGATATAGAAACCCACTGTCATGAGAGGAATGCTGACACAACTCCTATCGAGCCTGATGAAAGCTGGGGAAATTATAGTGACATCATCGGTCAGCAGCAAGCCAAAAGAGCACTGCTTATAGCAGCGGCTGGCGCTCATAATCTGCTGTTCTCAGGGCCTCCGGGTACAGGAAAAACGATGATGATACGCCGCCTCCCCACTATACTGCCTCCGCTTAATGAACAGGAGGCTCTTGAAGTAACCAAAATATACAGTGCTGCTGGCAAGCTTCCTTCCAAAGCTATAGGACTTATGCGGACAGTCCCTTTTCGCGCTCCTCACCATACAATCTCCTCTGGCGGACTGATCGGAGGAGGCTCTATTCCGAAACCAGGTGAAGTGACGCTCGCCCACAGGGGGGTCTTATATCTTGATGAGCTGCCGGAGTTTTCCAGACAGGTGCTGGAAGTATTAAGACAGCCTTTAGAAGATGGAATTGTTACGATCGCCAGATCAAGAGCTGTATTTCAATTTCCCGCAAGCTTTATGCTGGCGGCCTCCTTCAATCCCTGCCCATGCGGTTATGCGGGCCACGAAACGCCAGCAAAACGCTGCATTTGCAGTGATTCCGTCATTGCAAGATATAGAGCGCGGCTATCGGGACCCTTGCTCGACCGCATCGACATTCAGTTAGAGGTGCCACGGCCGCTCGATAAGCATGCCTCCTCCCTTGAAAATACCCCTGATGGCATGAACTCTGCAGCTATGCGGCAACTTGTACTGGAGGCGAAGGCCCGTCAAAGCAAGCGTTCGATTGAATTAGGAATAAATCCGAATCAACGCTTAGCTGGCATAGCTCTGCGCCGTTCCATCCTAATCAAGCCGGATGCGCACCTCCTGCTTAACAATGCGCTTCAAGCGTTCAATATTAGCATGCGAGCCTATGACCGAATTCTGCGGCTCGCAAGAACAATCGCCGACATTGAAGGCAGCAGACTAGTAGAGTCTGAGCATGTCGCTGAAGCGATCCAATATCGCAGGCTTGATCTATAACTATCCTCAAGCCTCCTTGCATGAGGAAAAGCTCCCTGTCAAAGGCCAACTATAGGCTTTGACAAGGAGCTTTTCTCACAATAGCTAATTTCTCTTAATAGCTAGAATGCCCGCTCTATATGCCTTAGCTCAAGAACGGTCCCATCTTTGCCAATCTGAACAGCAATGACATCAAAGCGAGTGGTTCGATTCTCCAACTGCTTCATCTTCACATAATATTGCGCCAGCGCTGCTACCTTCTGCTGTTTGCGGCGGTCAATCGACTCGACAGCTGTGCCGAAGCGTCCTCCCTCACGTCGAGTGCGAACCTCTACGATAATCAGAATGCCATCACGTGCTGCTACTATATCCAATTCGCCCATTCTGCAACGCCAATTACGGTCCAGCAGTAAATAGTCGGCCTGCTCCAAATAAGCGCAAGCCGCATCTTCTCCTGCCCTGCCCATTGCCCTCCGTGGATCTTCACCTTGCTGACTCTTCCTTACTCCATCCTTGCCATTATTCATTCCAGTCCCTCGCTTTGCGGTCAGAGCGATATACAAAGCTAAGAATTTCGGCAACGAGGGCATACAGCTCAGGCGGTATCGTCTGATCAATATCCAGCTTGGACAATACTTCGACCAGAGAGGAGTCCTCCTGTACAGGAATGCCGTTCTCTGCTGCCTTCTCCAAAATTTGCTCCGCCAGATGACCCTGGCCTTTAGCGATGACAACAGGAGCATTATTCTCTCCCGGCTCGTATTTCAAGGCAACTGCCTTACGAGTCTGAGCTGGCGTGCCGTTGCTGTTCTTCATATACGGAAGTCCACTCCTTTGTAGCGGGTTGATCCGAATTGCTGCGGGTCTGGAAGCTTGTCTCCCCCTTCACCATCCACATCCTTAATCGTTGGTGTCGTCCGAAGCGATAATAACTGATAGCCTGCTTGAGACAAGCTGTCCGTAATTTCGGAACGAGACGCTTCCGTCAATGCGCTAATAGCCGGGTGGTTATTCCAGAGCGTTAGACTAACAATCTTGTCGACTACATTAACATCTACGATTGTGTCCCCCAGATTCTTCATCTCTAAATTGAATAACAATCTGCAGTTGCTCGCGTCGAGCTCCCCCTTGCGTCCTCTTCTCGTCTGGATATGGACGGAGGCCGTTTGATCGCCATCCGGGCTATGCAGCGGCACGAACATCGTAAGATGGGTAAACATCATTCCGTTACGCTCTGGTGTAAGCAGCAGCTGCTGCCCTGTGATATGGGATACAAGCTGCTGTGCGGTCTCACGAAGCGCTGGCGGCGCGTCCGAAGAAGCGGCAATGGATAACAGGACACTTTTCAGTGATTCCTGCTGTGCCACTGGCTTCGCGTCCTCCGGTACGGCATCTCCAGCCGCCCTAGGGAGAGACGCTGGCAGTTCGAGAGCCTGGCGCTCAGTTAACTGACGAAGCTCCAGTCCGCTGCTATGTGTTGCAGCAGCTGGACCGCCTTGAGCTTGGCTGTTACGCTCTGTTGGCGATGTCCCCTGTCGAGAAGTTTCCTCCGCTCCAGCAGGCTGTGCCAGCGTACCATGTGCTGCGCTAGCAACAGTCGAATTATTGCTCGTTGCTACTTGCGTCGGCGTTGAAGCTCCATGACCAGATGACAGCTGCTTGGATAATTGATTTTCGTAATCTACCCCAAGCCATTTCATCATCTGCCCCAACCAGTTAGATGTGCTATTCGCTGTTGGAATCAGCCGGGCGTTCGGACCTGCATCATGCTGCTCCCCCATCCCTGAGACTAGAGTTTGCGAGGCTGCTTGATTAGCTTGAGACGGCACAGTGGTCGGCGCATTAGCTTGTTGCGTTTGCACTGTGGCTGGAGCGGCCTGCTGTCCTTGTGCTGGCAATACAGCTGATTGGGCTCGACCTGATAGGTTCCCTTCAGCGGCTGCTTTAAACAGAACAGCGCCTTCTGCCAGCAGCGCCTGCAGCTTAGCGGTCAACTGTTGCAACGACTTATCCGCACCTCCAGAGGCTTCTGATGGCGCCTTAGAAGAGCTGACAGCAGCTAATTGCTGCTGCAAGGAATCTATCAGCTCATGTGCAGAACGTCCGAACATGACCTGCTGCAGGCCGCTGATAGATGTATTTGTCATAGGCAGCCCCCGCTTAAAGGCTGATGCGGCTGCCTGCATCCATTGCTCGGTATCCACTCCTGCCGGTTTGGACGCCATCGCTTGCTGAAACAGCTGCCCTGTTTCTTTATTAAGAGTTATACCTTCCTTGCGCAGATCCTTAATAAGCTCCATCGCCCATTTTTGTTCAGGCAGGCCTAGCATTTTCGCCCATTCCTTGAGCGTTTCCTCCGGCAGCCCTACGGTTAATGGATCAACCTGCTTCAACATAACCAAGCTGCCAGACGACTGCGACTGTACTTGCAGCATCGCTGATTGCCCGAGCTGCAAAGGCAGCTCCAAGTGAGCACGAACCTGTACCCCATTTATTTGTACTAGCGCTTCATTATTATCCATAAGCTGCAAGACGATCCCACGAACGATTTGGCCCGCCTTCAGCTCCATCGCACGTGTCTCGCCTCCAGAAGCTTCACCAAGCAGGCTTCTCATCATTTGTCCAATATTCAACATTGACACCCGCTTCCAAGTAACTATACCTATATCACTTTATTCATTATAACACTGCTATCTTATTTATCGGCTTTGCTCCACCGCCAATTAACAAGCAAGCAACTAATTTTCATTCTATAACTGCACCAAATTTATGCATGATAGCTCATAAATCGCCTCCCTTATCAGCAACGCACAAAAAAAGGACGAGCATATCGCCTGCATACATGCAGACCTGCTGTCCTTCTATGTCCAAACAAAGTTATTAAAACGAATGGCGCTGATCTAAAATAATTGCTGCTGTTCCACGAATATTTTACCCAAAAAGGATTTCCTATGCAGCGGGCTTGCCCCGTACTCCAACAATCTTTCCCGATGCAGCTTGGTTGCATATCCCTTATGTATAGCAATGCCATATTCCGGATATAGCTGCTCCCATTCCGTCATGCACAGACGATCGCGAGTTACCTTCGCCATAATAGAGGCTGCCGCGATGGATTGACTCGTCGCGTCCCCCTTGATTATAGCGAGCTGCGGCTGCGGGAGATCGACCTTTTCCGCATCCACCAGCAAATAATCGGCCTCGACCTGCAAAGATTGCACAGCTAGCTTCATGGCTAATCGAGCAGCTTGTTTAATATTAATGCGATCAATCGTCTCCGCATCAACGCGAGCTACTGACCAAGCCAGACTGTGAGATTTGATGACTTCGTACAGCTCATCCCGCTTCTTCTCCGACAGCTTTTTGGAATCATTAACTCCTTCAAGCACAACATGAGGAGGTAAAATCACGGCACCTGCGACCACGTCACCGAACAAGCAGCCTCTTCCTACTTCATCGACACCCGCGATCGCTGCATAACCTTCGTTCCATAGCTTTTCTTCATATTCCAGCACGTATGTTATTCCCCCGGTTATTGATCCTAAGTCCTTGTTCCAGCTGCCGGGTATGGCGCTTCCAGCGTAATGCGGCCAAGCTTGCCAGCTCGCAGCTCTCTTAATATGATACCGGATGCCTTCTCCAGATCCACATGTCCACCGCTGAGCAGGCAGCCTCTCTTACGGCCGATCGCTTCCATGACTTGAACAATCTCATCTGGATTCGTAAAGTCCTGCGGCTTATCCATTACCAATTCGAATCGCTCCTGCATAGCAGGCCAATAGCGATCGACAAGCTCTCGGATAGCAAAGAATGCAATATCCTCAACATTCAGTACTTGCTCCTTGATCGCACCCGTCATCGCCAGTCGATAGCCAACAAGCTGATCCTCGAATTTGGGCCACAAAATACCTGGCGTATCAAGAAGCTCCATCTCTGTGCCAATCTTGATCCATTGCTGCCCCTTCGTTACACCAGGGCGATCACCTGTAATCGCAATATTGCGGCCGGCGAGACGATTAATTAACGTAGATTTGCCGACATTGGGAATTCCGACAATTAGACCTCGAACTGCGCGTGGATTTATTCCCTTGGATAGCTGGCGATTGATTTTCTCATGCAGCAGCTCTTTTGCTTTAATCGGAATCTCGTTGACACGTGTTCCCGTCGAAGAATCAACGGATACGACCTCATGACCCTCATAAGCAAAATAAGCCATCCACTCTTCCGTCATCTTCGGATCAGCCAGATCCGATTTATTCAATACGATAAGCCGGGGTTTACCAGCTAATACTTCATCAACCATAGGGTTGCGGCTTGAAAGCGGAACACGCGCATCCAATAGCTCAATGGCAATATCGATTAGTTTCAGCTTGTCCTGTATTTGCCGTCTTGCTCGGGTCATATGACCCGGAAACCATTGAATGGTCATTTCCTCACCTCATTCATTACCGTACATTATTTGTCTCTTAGTTCTTGACGAATCTGAAGTCACTCAGCGGCCAGAATACGACATCTGCACGGCCGATTAGTTCTTTTTCGGATACGAAGCCAATTTCACGGCTGTCCTTGCTATCATCTCGGTGATCTCCCATCGCAAAGATGGTTCCCTCCGGCACGGTAGCTTCAGCGAAATTAGACAGCTCGCTGCGGAATGCATTATATAGAATGCCCTCTGCATGAGCAGCTTCAACCGCTTCTTTTATATAAGGCTCCTCGATCTTTTCTCCATTAACGAATACATCGTCCCCATCAACCTTGACGGTATCCCCCGGCAAAGCGATTACGCGCTTAATAAAGTCTCTGCCTTCATCTGGCACGTGGAAGACAACGACTTCTCCGCGCTTAGGCTCACGAATTTTATACAATATTTTATTTACAATAAGACGCTCGTCCGTTTGAAAATTCGGCTGCATGGAGAAACCATCTACTATAAACGGAGAGAACAAAAAAGTCCGGATGACTAACACTAAAATAACTGCAATAGCGAGCGCCTTAATCCACTCCACTATTTCTTTCGAGGCTCGTCCGCCGTTTTTGCCGGATTTGGCATTCTTCGTTGGAACGTTAGATGACTGGCTATCCAACCCTTCCGAATTGACCTCATTAACCGGCACATCATTACGCTGCCCTGAATCCATCAATTCCGCCCTCTTTCTTTACGTTATTCCCAATTGCATTTGACTCACAACCTGCAAAAATAACGAAAAGGAGCTTGTTTGCGCAAGCCCCTCTAGTCGTTTGTTCTTAGCGAATTTCTTTAATTCTTGCAGCTTTACCGCGAAGTTCGCGAAGGTAGTACAGTTTCGCACGACGCACTTTACCACGGCGAGCCACATCGATTTTGTCGATTTTAGGCGAGTTCAGCGGGAAAGTTCTTTCCACACCAACACCGTAAGAAATTTTACGTACAGTAAACGTTTCGCTAATTCCGCCGCCACGACGTTTAATTACTACGCCTTCAAACAGCTGGACACGCTCACGAGTTCCCTCGATAACTTTAACGTAGACTTTCAACGTGTCACCTGGACGAAAATTAGGAAGGTCTTGACGCAATTGTTCTTGAGCAATTGTTTGTAAAAGATTCATCTTGGATTCACTCCTTCCACCATAGACGTTCTTAATAGCTCTCCAAGTTCCTCTGAACCGGGTCATTACTATTAGCGGACCGCCCGACTAATACGTACAACATTTGAAATTATACCATATCACCCAACTAGGTTCAAGCTATTTTTATAGGTTAATGCAGCTGCCCGATTTTCTATGTTAATAGGATAGGCACTACCTAATTCGTTAGGATAAGGGCGAATCAAACCATATGATTCTATTATGCCCCATTTCCCTCTATTCCATAAGCTTACTATTGAAAAAGAGACCGTATTCGCCTTGCCCTCAAAGGCATGCGGATCGGTCCCTGCTTTATTTGCGCTGTGATGCTAGCCATTTCCGCTCCTTGTCTGTCAGCACCGCCTTATCGAGCATATCCGGACGTCGGGTCAATGTCCGCAGAAGCGACTGCTCACGCCTCCAGGCATCAATTCGGCTATGATTCCCCGATATAAGCACTTCTGGCACTTCCCAGTCCCTGAATACCGCAGGACGCGTATAATGGGGGTATTCGAGCAGTCCTGTACTGTACGAATCCGTAACCGCGGATGTTTCATTGCCCAGCACGCCCGGCAGCAGCCGTACAACGCTGTCAATGACCGTCATTGCCGGAATCTCTCCACCTGTCAACACATAATCGCCTATGGAAATTTCATCGGTCACAAGATGCTCGCGGATTCGTTCATCATAGCCTTCATAATGGCCGCAAATAAGAACAATATGCTCTTCCTTGGACAACTCCTCCGCTTTGCGCTGGGTGAAGGATTCACCTTGGGGGCACATTAGAATGACACGGGGGCGACTCTCGCTCTCTTTATCCTTCATTAGATCCTCGACTGCGGAAAATACCGGCTCGGCCTTCAAGACCATGCCTCCTCCGCCTCCATAAGGATAATCGTCCACTGTATTATGCTTATTGTTCGCATATTGGCGGAAGTTAATCGCTTCAAGGGAGACAATCCCTTTATCCTTGGCTTTGCCTAGAATGCTCGCGCCGAATACGCCGTCGAACATTTCTGGGAACAGCGTCAGTACATCTATTCTCATCGGGTTAGATCAGCCCTTCCATCAAACGAACCGTCACGATCTTGCTTGCAACATCAACAGCAATGACTACGTCGTCAATTACAGGAATAAGCACTTGGCTGCCTTTTGATTTGGGACGGTCAACGACCCATACATGATTCGCTCCAGGGCTTAATATTTCAGAGATCGTTCCGAGCTCTTCGCCATCTTCCGTTACGACCTGGCAGCCGATAATTTCATGGTAATAATATTCGCCTTCATCAAGCTCCTCCAGATCCTCTTCCGATACTTGAAGCAGCCAGCTCTTATACTTTTCCACTTCATTAATATCATCGAACCCTTTAAGCTTGAGGTAATACAACCCCTTCTGCTCACGGGCAGTGACGATTTCGACATTAACACGCTTGCCAAGCTTCTCATCGCACATGGAGAGTGTATTGCCCTTTGCAAAACGAATATCAGCAAAATCCGTTTGCGGCAAAATTTTGAGATCGCCGCGAAGACCATGCGTATTTACGATTTTACCAACTGTAAACCATTTTTTGCTCATCTATGTATCAGCCCTTTGCTTTGTGTACGAAAAAGGGCTAGGACATTAATCCTAACCCTGCTTCTTATGCATTTACGATATGATGTCAACGATAACGCGTTGCTGTGATTTGACGGAAGCGGACGATACGACTGTCCGTATCGCTTTCGCGATACGGCCTTGCTTGCCGATGATTTTACCGATATCCTCAGTATGCACCGAAAGCTCGTATACTGTGCCGCGATCATCATCCTTCACATTCACGCGCACGTCCTCTGGATGGTCCACTAACGCCTTTGCTATGACAAGAATCAATTCTTTCATTTCAAGGCCCTCCGCTGTTCAACAGTTATTTCTGTTGCTTAAGCTCATGGAACTTTTTCAGGACACCTGCTTTGGAAAGCAAGTCGCGAACGGTATCAGAAGCTTGCGCTCCAGTTTGCAGCCATTTCAATGCTTTCTCTTCGTCAATCGTTACTTGAGCCGGTTGTGCAACCGGGTTGTAAGTACCGATTTCTTCGATAAAGCGACCGTCACGTGGGGAACGGGAGTTAGAAACAACAACGCGATAGAATGGAGCTTTGTGAGCACCCATACGTTTCAAACGAATACGTACTGCCATGAAATTCACCTCCTTCGACTAATCAACTGATTTATTCACTCATTCTCAAGCTTAGAAAGGGAACTTCATCCCTTTTGCTTTGCCCATGAGCCCTTTCAGTCCCTTCATGCCGCCTTTAGGACCCTTCGGCCCCATCATCGACGAGAACTGCTTCATCATCTTGCGCATATCATCGAATTGCTTGATCAGACGATTAACCTCGGCAACCGATGTTCCACTGCCTGTAGCGATCCGTCTCCGGCGGCTATGGTTCATGATCTCCGGCTTCTGCTTTTCTTCCTTCGTCATCGAACGAACAATAGCTTCCACTCGGCCAATCTGCTTCTCGTCCACCTTCATGTCCTTGACGCCCTTCATTTTGTTCATGCCGGGCAGCATATCCATGAGCTGGTCGATTGGCCCTAAATTACGAACCTGCTCCATCTGTTCCAAGAAATCATCGAACGTGAATTCGGCATTGCGCATTTTGCGCTCCATCTCTGCCGCTTTCTCCGTATCAATGTTCGCTTGCGCCTTCTCAATAAGCGATAGCATATCGCCCATGCCAAGAATCCGTGAAGCCATCCGATCTGGATGGAATGGCTCCAATGAGTCGATCTTCTCACCCATTGCCGCGAATTTGATTGGCTGTCCCGTTACCGCTTTGACAGAAAGGGCAGCACCACCGCGAGTATCGCCATCGAGCTTCGTAAGCACAACGCCCGTCAGCTCCAATTGCTCGTGGAAGCTTTGTGCAACATTAACTGCATCTTGTCCTGTCATTGCATCTACAACGAGCAATACTTCATCAGGACGAGTATGACTATGGATCTGCTTCAGCTCATCCATCAGCGCCTCGTCAATATGTAGACGACCCGCTGTATCAATAATGACATAATCATTATGATTTTCTTTAGCGTGCTGCAAACCAGCCTTAGCTATCTCCACTGGAGAAGTCTGATCTCCCATGGAGAATACCGGAGCATTAATCTGTTCGCCAAGCACTTGAAGCTGCTTGATGGCTGCTGGCCGATAAATATCACAAGCAATCAACAATGGCTTATGGTTGCCCTTCTGGAGCAGCTTAGCCAGCTTGCCGCTTGTGGTCGTCTTACCAGCGCCTTGCAAACCAACCATCATAATAACAGTCGGAGGCTTGTTCGCCTTAGCAAGCTTGCTCTGCGTGCCACCCATGAGCTCTGTCATTTCTTTATTGACAATATCAATAATAACCATGCCAGGAGTGAAGCTCTTGGTTACCTCTAATCCGAGGGATTTTTCTTTTACTTTGGCGATAAAATCTTTGACGACTTTAAAGTTAACGTCTGCCTCGAGCAGCGCAAGCCGCACTTCGCGCATCGCTTCATTCACATCGTCCTCAGATACCTTGCCTTTACCTTTCAGCTTGCTGAACACATTTTGCAATCGGCTCGTCAAGCTCTCAAATGCCGCCATGATCCATCACCTCCGTCATTTCTATTTGATCTATTGTCGCTAATTGTTCGATTACCGCCAGCAAATGATTCTTAACGCTGTCGCTAATGGACAATGAAGCAATACTGCTCTCCAATTGCTGTGTTAGCTGGAGTAGTGCCCCATGCTTGGCGAGCAGCTTCAGTTTGCTCTCATAACTCTCCAGCACCTGCTCTGCTCGCTTCACATGCTCGTACACCGCTTGTCGGCTGATGCCTGACTCAGCAGCAATCTCTCCTAAGGAGAAATCGTCGTGAAAATAATATTTAAGAAATGTCCGCTGCTTATCGGTAAGAAGCGGCTCATAGAAGTCAAATAATAAATTAATTCGGGTCATCTTCGCAAGGGCATCGGGCTCATTTATGCTCATCACCATTGCGCCCCCTCATTCGTTATACACACTGTCAAGCAAATAACCTTTACAACGATTCTTATCATACACGATAGCAAATGCCTCTGTCAAGCTTTTGTCCTTGTCACCTTTATTGTTCCTCGGACTCCTCTTCCTTCTGGATCAAGCCTGCAAAAAGGGCATGTACGAATTGCTCGGAATCGAACTCCTGCAAGTCTGTCATTTTCTCGCCTAATCCAACCAGCTTCACTGGCAAATTCAGCTCATTGCGAATAGCGATGACGATACCGCCCTTGGCTGTGCCGTCAAGCTTCGTCAGCACAAGCCCCGTAACACCGCTTTTCTCACCGAATAGCTTAGCTTGGCTTAATGCATTCTGGCCCGTTGTTGCATCCAGCACGAGCAGTACTTCATGGGGAGCATCAGGAATTTCCCGTTGGATAACACGGAATATTTTGTTCAGCTCTTCCATCAGGTTCGACTTATTCTGAAGTCTTCCTGCCGTATCGCATAGCAGAATATCAACGCCCCGCTGCTTGGCAGCTTGTACGGCATCAAACATAACAGCGGCAGGGTCAGAGCCCGATTGCTGCTTGATGACATCTACTCCTACACGTTGTCCCCATACTTCGAGCTGCTCTATTGCACCTGCACGGAAAGTATCGCCTGCTGCCAGAAGCACGCTTTTGCCCTCGCTTTTAAATTTATGCGCGAGCTTACCGATTGTAGTTGTCTTGCCGACGCCATTAACGCCAACGAACAAGATGACCGTAATGCCGCTTGCAGACATTTGCAGACCGGGATTGTTCTCGCCCTTCAATAGCCCAACCAGCTTCTCTGATAAGATCGGCTGCAAATCTGCTGCATCCTCGATCTTGCGCTTCTTCACTTCTGCACGAAGCTCATCAATGAGCTGCATGACCGTATTAACGCCAACATCAGCTCCGATCAGAATTTCTTCCAGCTCTTCGTAGAACTCCTCATCAATCTTCTTGCGGCGGATGATGAGATCTTCAACCTTCTCAACAATCGCAGCACGGGTTTTCGTCAAACCCTCTTTAAAAATATTTGTGACCGCTTCTGTCTTGGTAGCAATGCTTTCCTTCAGCTTCTTAAAAAAACTCATCGTTTGCTGCCCCCTCTGTCCTCTATCTAAGCACTTTCTTGCTCTTCTTCCTTGTCTTGCTCTTCCTCTAAGCGGACGGATACCAGCTTCGATACGCCGCCTTCCTCCATCGTCACCCCATAGAGAACATCTGCTTCTTCCATTGTACCTTTGCGATGGGTAACGACAATGAATTGCGTCAAATCTGAGAACTCACGCAAATATTGCGCGAATCGTGATACGTTCGCTTCGTCCAGTGCGGCCTCAACCTCATCAAGCACGCAGAATGGAACCGGCTTAACCTGCAAGATAGCAAACAGCAACGCAATAGCGGTCAAGGCCCGTTCTCCACCGGAGAGCAGCATTAAATTTTGCAGCTTCTTGCCTGGCGGCTGCGCCACAATCTCAATCCCAGTATCAAGTACCCGATCCGGCTCAACTAGTACCAGGTCAGCACGTCCTCCACCGAACAGCTTCGCAAATACGACGACAAAATGGCCACGAATCGCCTCAAATGTCGTCTTGAACCGTTTCGACATTTCATCGTCCATTTCCTTGATGACCTGATACAGCGTCGTCTTCGCTTCAATCAGATCATCCTTCTGCTCAGTCAGGAATTCGAATCTCTCGCGTACTCGTTCATATTCGTCAATTGCACCCAAATTGACATCGCCTAACGCGCTAATCTGGCGCCGCAGCTCGCGGACAGCGTTCTGTGTACCGATGACATCCTCCGGCACTGGATACTGCTCCTTCGCAAGCTCGAAGCTAAGCTCATACTCCTCGCTCAGCTTACGGAGCAAATTGTCCAACTCCACATCAAGTCGATTCGCAGCAATCTCCGTCTGACGCATTTGCTCTTCTACCTCTCGAAGCTGTACGCGCTGCTCCTTCGTATCGCTCTCACCTTGCTCCAACTCACGAAGACGATCGGCTCGCTGTGAACGCTTCAGATCAGTCTGCTCCGCACATTCCTGCTTCTTAAGGCGCAAGCTGTTAATCTGCTCAATCTGATTAACCGTCTCGTCACTATGGCGTGCCAGCTCTTCTTCTTGCTGAGCAAGCAGTGTTCGGAAGCCAGCAAGCTCCTTTTTCACCCGTTGAATATCAGAACGGACACGTGTCGCTTGATCTTCAAAGGACAGCTTCTCTTGATCCGTCTTTGCCACCGCAATTTTCAAATCCGTCAACTGACCCTGCAGCGCTTCCTTCGCAGTCTCGCTTGCCTTGCGTTTCTCCTCAGCTATACGAATTGCTTCCTGGAGCCTCGCTTCATCTTGCGTTAGCTGCTCTAATCTAATCTCAGCAGCTTCCGCCGTCGTCTGCATAGACTGCTGTTCCGCCTGATGACTGCTGCGATCTGCCGTGAATAGCTGCTCCTGCTCGCTCAGATGCTTCGCTTCGTTCTCTAATTGCTGAAGCTCCGCTCTTACCTGCTGCTCATTAATCCTGTGCTGCTCTGAAGCTGCTCGAAGCTCCTCCATATTTTGTGAGCGAATGGACTGCTCCTTGCGAAGATCGCTTAGCCTATCTCGAAGCTGAACGATACGCGCATCCGCTTCAATAATTTCCTTATCCAACGCTTCAATCTGCCTTTGACGGCCTAGAAGGCTTGCCCCCTTCTTCTGCAGGCTGCCCCCGGTCATCGAACCGCCAGCATTTACAACATCGCCTTCCAATGTAACGACTCTATACCGGTATTGGCACTTGGATGCAATTCTATTCGCTTGCTCTAGCGTCTCCGCCAACAGCACATTGCCTAATAAATTATTAATGATAGCTGCATACTTCGGCTCACATGAGACCAGATCAGCGGCAACCCCTACGAAACCATCCACAGCTGCGGCAAGCCGTTTATCATGCTCTGGCACTTGCCGTCCACGAATGACGTCAAGCGGCAAGAAAGTTGCACGTCCAAGCTGTCTTTGCTTCAAGAAGGCGATCGCTGTGCGTGCTGACTTCTCGTCTTCCATTACGATATGCTGCAATGCTCCACCGAGCGCAGTTTCGACAGCGGTCTCAATACGTTCAGGAACACGTACCAGCTCGGCCACCGCTCCATGGACACCGCCAATTCCGCCAGTAGAACGACGAGACGCTTTCAGCACCTCGCGCACACCTTGCATGAATCCATCCAAGGCATCCTGCATTTCCTTCATCGTATCTCTGCGAGAACGATTGGAGTCCAGCTTCTGCTCCCACTTGCGAATAGCAGTGGAAGCTTCTTCAACGTATTGACCAAGCTCTTTACTTTTCTCTGCTTCATCTATATAGCTTGTACGAGTTGAGGAAATAGTGTCCATAGTAGCTTCAAGTTGCTTCTCCAGCTTGGAACGGCGCTCAGCCAGACGCTTATGCTGCTCTGCCCACTTCGCTTCCTCATCGGTTAACCGTTCCATCCTTCGCTGAACAGCTTCTTGCTGCTGCCCTGCATAACGAATTTCATTGCGCAGCTGTGCCATCGTGCTGAGTACATCAAGCAGCTCGCCCTTCAGAAGCTCCTCTGCATCAACGCCTGCTCCACCGACAACGCCAATCAGATTATTTTCCTCTTCCGCCAGCTTAACTTTAAGGCCCGCCATCTCTACTTCAAGAGCAGCAGCCCGACTGTGGAATTCGGCCTCTTCTTGCGTTAAGGCGGCAATGCGCTCATCCTGTGCCGCAATCGTCTCTTCTAGCTGATGTTTGTTCTGATCGAGGTTCTTCTTCCGTTCCTTCAGAACCTCGCCGTAGCCTTCGCACTTCTCGTACTCTTCACTATACTGAAGCATCGCTTCATGCAGTCGATCAAGCGCATCTTCCAGCTCTCTAAGCATTTGCCGATCCTTTTCCAAATGAGCGTCATGCTTGCTGACAACAGTAGAGAGCTCAAGCTGTTCTTTTTTAAGCCGATCAAGCTTCGTATTTGCCTCTGACCATGAGCTATGTACATTCTCGATATTATGCACGTACATGGATATTTCCTGCGTCTTGAGCTGTTCTCTAAGCTGCTTATAATGAATAGCCTTCTCCGACTGCTCGCGCAGCGGTATAACCTGATCCTCCAGCTCTGTCACCAGGTCATGAATCCGAAGCAAATTCTGCTCGGTATCCTCCAGCTTCTTCTGTGCCTCACGTTTGCGGGATTTATATTTCACGATACCCGAGGCCTCTTCGAAAATGCCCCTGCGATCCTCAGACCGGGTGCTTAGAATTTCTTCAATTCTACCCTGTCCGATAATCGAGTAGGCTTCTTTCCCGATACCCGTATCCATGAACAGCTCGGTTATATCCTTCAGCCGGCATGGCTGCTTATTAATCATATATTCGCTATCTCCGCTGCGATGGACGCGGCGGGTTACGGTAACTTCGTTATACTCTAATGGAAGAGCTCCATCCTCATTATTAAGCGTAAGTGATACTTCACCATAATTGACAGCCTTACGTGCATCGCTGCCTGCAAAAATAATATCTTCCATCTTACCGCCACGCAGGCTCTTTGCGCTTTGCTCGCCAAGCACCCACCTGATGCCATCCGAAATATTGCTCTTACCGCTGCCGTTCGGCCCGACAACTGCGGTAATGCCGGTAACGAATTCCATTTCCGTTTTGTCGGCAAATGATTTAAAACCTGATAATTCTATCCGCTTCAGGAACATAGTCTGGCTTTCACCTCATCGTACATTGTAGCACATCTTAAACGACCCGTTAACTATGTTGACAATATAGGTGGTATCCTGTCAATGAAAGCGTTATACTAATTCATGTGAGAGTAAAAACTTGATGCAAGCGAGGAGGTTAATAATAAAGGAGTCGTATACAAATGAAATGGTATAGAGAAAACAAGTGGGTCGCAGCAGTTATCACGGTAATTCGGTTGTATTTGGGATGGCAATGGCTAACGTCAGGTATCGGCAAACTAACAGATGGCTTTGATGCTTCTGGCTTTATTGGAAATGCTATTAAAAATCCAATCGTCGACAGAACCACACAGGAGCTTGTCTATCCGAATTTTCATGCGTTTTTGGAAAACTTTGCTTTGCCGAATATTGGGCTGTTCAATCTAATCGTCCCATTCGGTGAGCTGTTGGTCGGTGCTGGATTAATTGTAGGCCTCTTCACAACTACAGCTGCATTTTTCGGAATGTTGATGAACTTTACGTTCATGTTCGCAGGATCTGTAAGCAAGAACCCTTGGTTTCTGCTCATCGCTTTTGTTATTTTTGTTGCGGGTTCCAATGCTGGACGCTTCGGTCTGGACCGTTTCGTCAGTCCAATCATTAGCAAAAAGTTTGACAGCCTGCGTCAGCGCAAGAACACAGCTTCTACATCAGGTGAAGCAGTCAGACAAGCTTAACGGGACCTCCCGATGGCACAGAAAATTCAAGCAGGCTTATTTCTAGCCTGCTTTTCAATAAATTTTAATAATGCATGTTGATTTTAATGACTTTTGTCGAAATAGTAATAATTATGTCGTAACTATCTCTTGTTTTGTGAAAAATATCACATTAAATCTAGTTCTACAGGCGTATGCTTAGAACAAGACAACACAAGACAAGAGATAAGGAGTCGATCAAGATGATGAAATGGTGGAGAGAGAACAAATGGGCTGCTGGGATTGTTACCGTCATTCGAGTTTTTCTAGGGTGGCAATGGATAACAGTCGGGTATCACAAATTAACCGATGGATTCGATGCAGCTGGTTACTTGGGCAATGCCGTAACGAATCCCGTGATGGACAAAGCAACACAACAACCGCTATACCCAACGTTTACTACATTTTTGGAAAATTTCGCATTGCCTAATACGAATATAATTAATTTTGTTATACCACTAGGTGAATTTTTAGTTGGTCTCGGCCTGATCCTTGGAGCCTTAACTACAGCTGCTGCATTCTTTGGCGGATTGATGAATTTCATGTTCTTATTCGCTGGAACGATCAGCACTAACCCTTGGCTATTGCTTCTCGGCCTCATCGTATTTGTCGCAGGAGCTAACGGTGGGCGCTTCGGTCTCGGTTACTTCATCACCCCTATGCTGCACAAATATTATGAGCAATTCCGCAAACGCGGGAGAGCAGCAGGTAATATTCCTGGGAAGCAAGCTTAGTATATATAAAAGAGCAGCGTCCAGTAAGTGGACGATGCTCTTTTTTGCATTGGATGCTGCTTAATTCTATCCCTCAACAGTCCGCTCAACCCCAACACCCAACACCCAACAGAACGCGTTTAACGGAACCTTGATCCGCTATTCACAACTTTGAGGTTCAAAGAGATAGAATAGCGGAATTCCATTCCTCTATTCTTAATAATTTGAAGAAAAAGCAGAAAATCCTCCAAATACCGGAACCGAGATCCGTTACTTTCATCTGAAGTCGGTCACCAGCAAAAATAACGGAACACCGTGCCGTTCCTTAAAGTACAATGAACAATATTCGGACGAAACAACCCCACTGAGAAAAACTCATCCCTACTTCTTCAACGTCCTACAATGGCCGAAATAATCCCAACTACTAAGTGGAACCAATTCCCGCAAGGTCAGTCTCAGTTCGGAAAATTGCAGGCGATAGCATGCTTTCATGGAATTCAATTGTCGACAGTCTAAGCCTCGTCCAACAATCAGGTTATATTTAGGATATAGTAATAATAAAAAAGAAGAAGCCGGATAACCGGCTTCTTCTTCTCTATTCTTGCGATAGTGATTGCCATGCTTCTGCAGCGGCACGCTGCTCCGCTTCCTTCTTCGTGCGGCCATTACCGCTTCCGAAGGCCGAATCACCGATATAGACGGCTACGACGAACTCTCGATCATGAGCTGGACCGCGTTCTTCCGTAATACGATATTCGACAGCACCAAGACCATTATGCTGGGCCCGTTCTTGCAGCTTGGACTTGAAATCCTTCACTAGCAAGCCATAATCATTCGATTCAATATAAGGAAACATATAAGTTTCAAGGAAGACGCGCGTCCGTTCTATGCCGGCATCCAAATAAATGGCTCCGACGAACGCTTCGAATAAATCGGCGAGCAGTGCTGGTCTCTGACGTCCTCCCAATTGCTCCTCGCCACGTCCAAGCTGAACATGAGAGCCTAGATCGAGACGTTCAGCGAATTGCGCAAGCGAAGGCTCACAGACAACGGATGCTCGCATCCGAGTAAGCTCGCCTTCCGGGCGCCTTGGGTAAGAAGTGAACAAATATTCCGAAACAAGCAGTTGGAGTACGGCATCGCCAAGGAACTCCAAACGTTCGTTATGTTCAATAGTGCCATGCTTATGCTCATTCACATATGACGTATGAGTAAATGCTTGCTTCAGCAGTTTGGGTTGTTTAAAACGGAGCTGCACACGGGTCTGCAGCTCGTTAAACGAATCACGCCTCATAAACTTTCATCACGATCGTAGCGTTGTGACCGCCGAAGCCGAATGAGTTAGACAACGCTGTTTTCACTTCCGCTTTACGCGGTGTATTAGGAACATAATCCAGATCACATTCTGGATCTTGATTCTCAAGATTAATCGTTGGCGCAATAATGCCATTCTGCAGCGTCAACCCAAGAATAACTGCTTCAACGCCGCCAGCAGCACCGAGTAGGTGGCCCGTCATTGATTTGGTAGAGCTGACTGCCACTTTGTAAGCGTGGTCGCCAAAGGCTTTCTTAATCGCCTTCGTCTCAGAACGGTCACCAACTGAGGTCGATGTGCCGTGAGCATTGATATAATCAATAGCCTCCGGTTCGATTCCTGCGTCCTTCAGTGCTTTGACCATGCAGCGAGCTGCGCCGTCTGGATCAGGCTCTGTCATATGATGAGCGTCACCGCTCATACCGTAGCCGATAATCTCAGCATAAATATGTGCCCCGCGCTTTTGTGCATGCTCAAGGGATTCCAAGATCAGCACACCCGCGCCTTCACCCATAACGAAACCATCGCGATCTGTATCGAATGGACGGCTTGCTTTGGCAGGATCATCATTGCGTGTTGACATGGCCCGCATAGCACAGAATCCAGCTAGACCGGTTGGTCGAATCGTTGCTTCTGCACCGCCGCATATCATAACGTCTGCATCGCCGCGCTGAATGATTTTGAAAGAATCTCCGATGGAATGCGTTCCCGTCGCACAAGCAGTTACAGCTGCAGTGTTAGGGCCCTTGGCACCCGTCAGCATCGATACTTGTCCGGAAGCCATGTTAGCGATCATCATTGGAATGAAGAATGGACTAACGCGTTTCGGACCTTTCTCAAGCAGAATATTATGCTGATCTTCCCAAGTACCTAGACCGCCAATACCAGAGCCGACAATTACGCCAATACGCTCCGGATCAACGTTCTCTCCGATAAGGATGCCCGAATCCTTCACTGCAGATTGACTAGCAACTGCGGCGAATTGAACGTAGCGATCCATACGGCGCGCTTCTTTCTTGTCCAGGTTATAATCTTCAGGATTGAAATTTTTGATCTCGGCAGCAATCTGCGTTGGGTATTCGCTTACGTCAAAAGCCTCAATTAATGAAACGCCCGACTTTCCTTCCAGCAAATTAGCCCAGAATTGCTCCACTTCGGAGCCTAACGAGGTCATGACCCCCATGCCAGTTACGACTACTCTCTGTTTCATTTGACTCACC
The DNA here is from genome assembly GCF_059383895.1 of Paenibacillus sp. J22P59. NCBI lineage: Bacteria > Bacillati > Bacillota > Bacilli > Caryophanales > Paenibacillaceae > Paenibacillus > Paenibacillus sp. J22P59. The sequence continues at coordinate 14,602 of NZ_JBXENX010000001.1, read as the reverse complement.
TCTATTGACTGCAAATTAAATGCGTACTTGCATCATTTCTCTCTATATATAAAAAAGCCGTTCAGCTCAGTTCATCACGTCATAATGGAAATGTTCATCACATGGAGAGAAGTCCCGTTTGTGACAACGGGACCCTTCCTCTTTACGTATGAGATTGTATGTATTTGACTACTTCTCCCACAGTGGTGATGGTCTCTGCATCTTCATCAGAGATTTCCATATCAAACTCGTCTTCCAACTCCATGACCAATTCAACGACATCAAGAGAGTCAGCGCCGAGGTCATCCTTAAAGGAGGCTTCCAATGTGACTTCATTTTCGCTCACGCCAAGTCTGTCGACGACGATACGTGTTACACGTTCTACTACTTCGGACATCCGGTTCACCTCCTCTTTGGTATTATACGAGAATTACAGACAAAATGCCAGACGTAACCGTTTTAAAAACATCTTGCCCGCGCTGGCAGCAACCTTACATATACATGCCACCGTCTACATGAACGGTCTGACCCGTCATATAGGCAGCCTCATCTGATGCCAGGAAACGAACCGCAGCAGCGATATCCTCTGGGTTACCGAGACGAGCAAGCGGAATCTGGCCCGATAAGGAAGCCTTCATTTCATCAGGCAATTTATCGGTCATCTCCGTTTGTATGAATCCAGGCGCAACACAGTTCACCGTAATGCCACGGGACGCCAGTTCCTTAGCACTTGCCTTGGTCAAGCCAATGACCCCTGCCTTAGCAGCGACATAGTTAGCTTGTCCAGGGTTACCGAGTACACCGACAACAGATGAAATATTAATGATACGTCCAGAGCGCTGCTTCATCATCGAACGAGTTACCGCTTTGATTCCGTTGAAGACACCCTTCAGGTTCGTCTCAATAACTTGATCGAATTCTTCTTCTTTCATACGCATAATTAGATTATCTCTTGTAATACCTGCATTATTCACCAAAATATCAAGGGAACCGAATTGTTCGATAACGCTCTTAACCATCGTCTCGAATTCGTCCACTTTGCCTACATTGGCTTGCAAGATAATCGCACGACGCCCAAGTGCTTCAACAGCTTGCGCCGTCTCCGCAGCAGCAGCCTCACTGCCAGAGTAATTTATCGCTACGTCTGCACCTGCTTCCGCTAGGGCAATAGCAATCGCTCGCCCAATACCGCGCGAAGCACCTGTAACAAGCGCCTTCTTTCCTTCAAGACTGGCAAACATGTTATCCCTCCTTATCAAAGTAGAGCCACTTGCGAAGCTTACAACTTCTAGCCCGCTTACAGAGCTTCAATTGCAGCGATGCTGTTTACCGAAACAATGCGCACAGTTTTATCGATTTTTTTCACCAAGCCAGCAAGTACTGTGCCTGATCCAATCTCGACAAATGTATCTACGCCCTGTTCGATTAAATAAAGGATACTATCCTCCCATAGAACCGGAGAATAGACTTGCTCTACAAGCAGTTCTCTTATCACTGATGCTTCAGAAACCGACTTCGCCGTCACATTCGCCACAACAGGAACAGCAGCTTCTTGCATGGTGACTGTCGCCAGTACATCAGCAAGCTTAAGTGCCGCAGGCTTCATTAAAGAAGAGTGGAATGGCCCGCTGACTTCAAGCGGGATAACCCGTTTGGCTCCTGCTGCTTCTTTGCCGCGCTCAACAACGGCTTGTACGCCCGCTGCTGTTCCAGAGACAACGATTTGGCCTGGGCAGTTCACGTTCGCAAGCTCGACCGCGTTGCCTTCTGCTGAGATCGCAGCACACAGCTCAGCAAGCACGCTGCGCTCTGCGCCGAGGACAGCGGCCATAGCACCTTGTCCGCTTGGCACAGCCTGCTCCATAAATTCACCACGCGCTCGAACCATTCTCACAGCATCTTCGAATGACAGCACACCTGCTGCAACAAGCGCACTGTATTCACCTAGGCTGTGACCAGCAACATAATCAGGTTTCAATCCTTTATTTGCAAGCGCCTCTAATAGTGCAACACTAACGGTTAACAATGCAGGCTGTGTATAAGCGGTCTGCTTCAGCATGTCGTCTGGTCCGTTAAATATAATGTCACTCAGCTTAAATCCTAGTGCAGTATCCGCCTGCTCGAAAATGGCGCGCGAGCAATCTAATGCATCATGCGCATCCTTGCCCATGCCAACCGCTTGCGCGCCTTGACCTGGAAATATAAATGCTGTTTTACTCATGATAGTCCCTCCGTTATGACCAGATCAGTACTGAAGCGCCCCATGTAAGTCCGCCGCCAAAACCAACGAGAACCATGCAATCCCCTTCACTTACACGACCCTCTTCAACCGCCTCTGCAAGCGCAATTGGAATAGAGGCTGCAGACACGTTGCCGTATTTGTTCAGGTTGATCATACATTTCTCTTCCGGCAAACTCAAACGATTCAATGCCGATTGGATAATGCGAATATTTGCTTGGTGAGGAACCAATAGATCGATATCTTCTTTTGATATGCCAGCTTTGCTAAGAGCAGCCTCTGCGGCACTGCCCATGATACGAACGGCAAATTTGAATACATCATTGCCAGCCATATGAATAAAATGCTGCTTGGCTGCAACGCTGTCTTCCGAAGACGGTACGCGTGAGCCGCCGCCGCTTACCCTGAGAAGATCGCCTCCTGCGCCATCTGCCCCCAGCTCGAACGAAAGGAAGCCTCGCCCTTCCGCAACAGGTCCAAGAACGACCGCTCCTGCCCCGTCCCCGAATAAAATACAGGTGTTACGGTCCGTATAATCCGTGATTCTGGACAATGTTTCTGCACCTACAACGAGCACATGCTTGTACATTCCTGTCGCAATCATATTCGACGCTGTCGCCAGACCATAGATGAAGCCTGAGCATGCAGCCGACAAATCAAATGCTGCGGCTTTTTTGGCTCCAAGCTTTTCTTGCAGCAAGCAAGCTGTCGACGGGAAGAACATATCTGGCGTAATTGTCGCCACAATAATGAGATCGATATCTTCGACAGTTAGGCCAGCAGCAGCAATGGCCTGCTTAGATGCCTCCAGCGCAAGATCGGAAGTAGCCTGCTCTGCAGCTGCTATTCTCCGTTCACGAATACCTGTACGAGTGACAATCCACTCATCATTCGTTTCAACCATTGTTTCTAACTCTTGATTGGATAAAATTCGGTCGGGTACATATTTACCCGTTCCAATAATGCCAACAGGACGCAAATTCATCATTTTCCACTCATTTCCCGCTAATTTCCTCTGCTATGGATTCTGTTAACTTGGACTGAATCGCTGTACGAGCTTGACGAACCGCATTCTTGATCGCAGTGGCATCAGAAGACCCATGACATTTCATGACTAACCCATTCAATCCAAGCAACGGCGCGCTGCCATGCTCTTTATAATCCATTTTATTCTTCAGCGTACGAAGCTTTGGCATCATAATCGCTGCTGCCAGCTTCGTAAGTAATGTATCTCCGAAGGCTTGCTTCAGGAAAGTAAACAGCGTCCCCGCTGTCCCCTCCATCGCTTTCAGTAGAATATTTCCTGCAAAGCCGTCACAAACGAGTACGTCACAGCTCCGGGTAAGTATATCGCGAGCCTCCACATTGCCGATAAAATGAACAGGTGCCTGTTCAATCAGCTCATAAGCGGCTTTTGTCAGCTCATTGCCTTTCTTCGCTTCCGTTCCAACATTGAGCAAGCCAACTCTAGGCTTATCCATTCCATGCACTTTACTGCGATAGATACTGCCCATAATCGCGTATTGAAGCAAATGCTCTGGCTTCGCATCCATATTGGCCCCAAGATCAAGAGCAAGCACTCCGATATCATCCATCGTTGGCAGCATTGGAGCAAGCGCAGGACGTTCAATTCCATCAAGGCGGCCCACAACAAGCAGGCCAGTCGTCATCAGAGCGCCAGTGTTGCCTGCGGACAGCATAGCATCCGCCTGCTTATCCTTGACTAATTGTCCGGCTACAACCATGGAAGCGCCTTTTTTTCTACGAACCGCTTTAACGGGCTCATCATCAGGACCAATCACTTCATCCGCATGGCATATTGTGATGTTGGCGGGCTTGTTCCCGCCCAATAGCGGCTCAATAACCGCTGTATCCCCGACTAGCAGCAGCTCAATATCCTGCCACTCTCGCGCAGCTTCCAATACTCCCTGTACAATCAGGCCAGGAGCATGGTCGCCTCCCATAGCATCAATGGCGATCCGCATGTTTGTTTTCCTCCCTAAGCCTCATTCTCGTTATCTCCCGTAGACCGATAAATAACGAAATTCCCTTGAAACACCATTTCTTCGCCTACATAAGTAAATAACTCCACCTTAGCCTTATGCCGTTCTCCCGATATGGAGCGAACATACGCTTTGGCAATACATTTCTCACCTAGTTTAACGGGTCTTATAAAACGGATATCCGCTGTAACCGTCAAGGCAATTTTATCATCTATAATTGCTACCGCGAGCGAGTTCGCTTGGGCAAAAACATGGTGCCCCCTAGCGATGCCTGTTCGCGAGAATACATGCTCTTCTCGTATCTCGAATATTGAAATACCACTCTTATCCAACTGCAGATCAACAATATCACCTATCACTTCATGCAGCGGCAGAGACTGGACCGAATCGTATGAACGTTCTGCCATCAGCTTCATTCTCTCCCGGAGCTCAGGTATACCCAGCTCCATACGATCTAATCGAATGGTCTGGATGCTCACCTTCAAATCACGAGTAAGCTCCCGATCCGTGATAAATGGATTCTCATCAATTAATCGGGCGAGCAGCTGATGCCGCTGCCGTTTGGGCATTCGTTCGATTGTCGGCACCACCTTAAAGTCATATCTAAACTACTCTATTGCAGCCGCTCCAAAATGATGGCTGATATTATCACCTGGTACTAAACAATTATATAAAAAATAGCCTCCAGAAGCAACGAGGCATAAAAAATAGCACCTCATCGCAATGAAGTGCTATTGTGGGAAACCCCGAGATTATTGGGAAATAACCTCTTTCGTTTTGTAATATCCGCACACTTTGCATACGTGGTGAGCCAATTTCAACTCTCCGCATTGCTCGCATTTTACCATTCCAGGTACCGCCAGCTTAAAGTGCGTGCGACGTTTGTCGCGGCGAGTTTTCGACGTTCTTCTTTGAGGTACTGCCATGTTTCCCACCTCCTTCACAAAATCAATAGGGTATTGCGTTATTAATCTTTGAATAAATCCTTGAGAACTTCAAGTCGAGGATCAATCTTCTCCCTCGAACAGCCACATTGTTGTTCATTCAAGTTCTGTCCGCAGGATTGACAAAGTCCCTTGCAATCATCACTGCATAATGGCGCAAAAGGCATAAAGAGTTGAAGCGCTTCTTCCACATAAGGCCTCAAATCTAGTACGTCTTCCTTCACCGAAATGAAATCATCATCCTCGTCGTCATTCTTTCCGTCATCCTCTGGGGATGCCGGTTGGAACTGCTCGAAGAAAGGAATTGTCGTGTGTGTCTTAAGTGGTTCAAGACAACGAGAGCAGCCGAGCTCCCAGTCGATTGTCAATTCACCTTCGACTGTAATCCCGCCTTCGTTCCCTGATACTTGAAGAGACACATGAAGCGGACCCGTGCTAATGACATCGATACGTCCTTCAAACAGAGCGGATACGTCCAACGTTTCGTCGATCGTTATCTTTAACCCTTTGGACATTGTTTCTTGTACATGAAACTCCATTAGATCACCCCAAACAAACAAAAATTATTATATCTATTTTACTATGGTTTTGTCAACATAGTCGGACGGCAATTCGTTTTATTCTTCTGACTCTATGAATAATAGAACAGCATTGTGCTATGATGAATCATATATTTCTCGCAAGCAAGGAGAGTTCCAATGCGTACGGTAGGGCTAATTGTTGAGTATAACCCATTTCACAACGGACATCAATATCATTTGCAACAATCACAAAAAATATCTAAGGCCGATACAGTCGTCGCCGTAATGAGCGGGCATTTTTTACAGCGCGGAGAACCAGCCATAATGGACAAATGGGCACGAACAGAAGCCGCTTTGCGAGGCGGCTGCGACCTTGTCATTGAGCTGCCGGTCGCCTATGCAACCCAAGCAGCCGAATGGTTTGCCTATGGAGCTATATCCCTGCTTGAGGCAACTGGTGTAGTCGATTCCTTCTGCTTCGGCTCTGAGAGCGGCGAACTGACTGCCATGCAGGAAGCGGCTCGTCTAATAGCGAATGAACCGCCTGCCTTCAAGCAGCTGCTCAAGGAGACTCTTGAGTCAGGCGTCAGTTATCCCAGCGCCTACAGCTCAGCAATAGCTGCTTATTTGAAAGCAGTCGGGCTGACAGAAGCCGCTGCTTTCCCCTATGCGCTGCCGAACCATACACTTGGCCTTCATTATTTGGTGGCGCTGGAGCGGATTAGCGGTCGCATGGAGCCCTTTACAATCCGCCGAGAGAAGTCGGAGTACGGGCAAACCACCTTAACCGACAGCACGATCGCCAGTGCTACTGCTATACGCAAGCTGCTATCCAATAAGGGCGAGCTGCTTGGCAGCAAGCCTTACGTGCCTTCCTCTACCTTTGCCATTATGGAACGGGAATGGCTCGCTGGCAGGAGCCCTGTTTCTTGGGACAGCTTCACCGCTCCATTGTTCCATACGTTAATTACCCATTCTGCCGCTCAATTAGGACAATTCCATGAAATCACAGAAGGCTTGGAGCATCGCTTGCTCCAAGCCATTCCGCAGCTCGACATGCCTGCAGTCGAATTGCTGCTGGAGCAGGTCAAAACCAAACGCTATACAAGAACGAAGCTGCAGCGGGTTCTTCTCTCTATTTTGCTGCAGCATAAAAAAGAAGACTTCACTGCAGAACGCTTAGCATCAGGTATTGAATACATTCGTGTCCTTGGCTTCTCTGACAAAGGCAAGGAGCTGCTCCGCCGAATGCGCAAAACTGCCAAGCTGCCTGTTCTGCTCAGTGCAGCTAGACCTCCAGCACGCTACCGTTATCTTGAACTGGATGTACAGGCTACAGGAGCTTACATGCTCGCTAACACAAACCTAGCTTCAACCAGAGCCTTATTCCGGGATTACTTCGATAAGCCTATCATGGTGTAATGATGCTGACAAAACGATTAATAGCGTCTACGGCCTCATCAAGCGTTTGTACACTAACCACCTTCATACGGCTTCCGATCGCTGCCGCTTTGGTGGCCGCCTCCTTATAATTGCCTGCTGGAGAGAGAAACAATTGCGCCCCTTCCTCTTCAGCTGCGACAATTTTGTAAGCAATGCCGCCAATCTCCCCAACCTCGCCATTTGGCTTAATCGTTCCCGTCCCTGCGATCCGCAAGCCTCCTGTAAGATCCCCTTCACTCAATAGGTCATAGCTTTGCAGAGCAAATATTAACCCGGCAGAAGGTCCGCCTATGGACCCAGCTGTAATCGTCAGCTGCAAGCTGTCCTCATTTGCCTTCAAATGATGCTGTTCCGCCAGCTTAATCGTACCAATTGCGGCTGCAAGCTTGTCCTCATTCTCCAAGCCTTCAAGCTTGCCTAGTCTCACAGAGAGCTCTGTCACGGCTTCTCCACGCTGTACAGCTATCTTTACTGAATCGTCAGTCCGCTTATGTTGGAGAGCTTGAATCAGGCCAGCATAGCTCTTAACCGCTCTGTCATCTACACGAATGAGAGTGTCGCCTGCATGAAGGCCTTCCGCCCGATGTGCCGGGGAGTCCGTGACGATGATAGATTCGGGCACGATCTGATAAGGAACGCCAGCCAGTCTATAAGCGGCTTCAATAGCATTATTCTGAGAGCCTAACATACTAACCGATTGGCGCTCTATAAATTCCTGTTCAGAATATCCACGTAATATATCCTTTTTTCGATATACATTTTTGTTCGAATCCCACGTTGCAAATAAGGCTTGCAAATAATCCGTTCCTGTCAGCTTAATCGTCGTTAAGAAGAAGGCCCCTTCTTTCTTGGCATTGGCGGTGTTTGCAGCTTGTTGCCCTGACTGACCAAGAGTCACCATTTGCTTCGTAGATGCCGCCAGCCCCGGCTCGTAGATTAAGAAGGGAGTCGGCGCATACAGCAAAAACCACATCAATAGAGCGGTGGCTCCACAAATGAGAACCGTTCTTGTCCATTCCTTATTCCGTGCCGCCTGCATTCGTCTCTCTCCTTCACGAGTCCATCGCATTCCTTAATAGCTCCGTTAATCTTGTGGCTGTTCTCTACTGAAACGTACTGGTCTATCCCTGTTCTTCCAAGCGTACAATGAATACCAGCATTGTTTGTCCAAAAATGTATGTAGTGGAGTTGATCAACCCTGTGATACGAACGATTCTGTCAGCTATAATCTCTATCTTGCTTGTAGTCGCCATCATCCGGCAGCCGGACGATGCTTTTCAGGCTTCCTTGCAAGGACTTACAATATGGTGGAATATCGTGTTTCCGGGCTTGCTCCCATTCCTTGTTCTCTTCGAGCTTATTGCCGCCTTTGGCCTTATTCATGGAATTGGCAGCCTGCTCCGACCGGTTATGCGCAGAGTGTTCAAGCTTCCCGGTGAAGCAGCTCTTCCCTTACTGCTAGGCTGGATGTCAGGGTTTCAAGCCGGAGCAGATTCGACTGCAGCGCTTAGACGCAGCGGCATACTGAACCGGAATGAAGGGCAACGCCTGCTCGCTCTATCTCATATGCCTAATCCTTTATTTATGCTCGTTGTTGTCGGCGCAGGCTTCTTGCATCGTCCGGAACTTGGTGTCTATATTGCCATCATCGTCTGGCTCTCGGCTCTATGGACAATGGGCATCATGAGACTCATCCAGAAGCCGATTCATCCTACTCCTGCTAGCATTTGGCATAGCACAGCGGAGCCTGCAGGAAGTCTGCTAGATAAAACGAATAGCGCCATTACAACCGGCAGAGAGCAAGACGGCCGCAGCTTCGGCAAGGCGCTAGGCGACTCCGTCTCCTTAAGTGTACAGAAGCTTATGGCAATCGGCGGCTTCATGATTTTTGCTGCGGTTATCGCCAAGCTTGCTCAGCCTCTCATACAATTAGCACTACCCCAAATCAATAGTTCTGTCGAGCTGATTCTGCCGGCACTGCTTGAGAGCCACATCGGCACCTATGCTGCTGCTGTCTGGCAAGGGACAACTATCAACCTTGCAGTTCAGGTTGCCGCTGTCGCCGCTGTTCTAGGTTGGAGCGGATTGAGCGCTATTCTCCAAGCCGGCTATGCGATCTCTGGGACGGACCTGAAGCTGCTGCCTTTCATTGCGGCAAGATTGCTGCATGCTCTTCACGCTGCTTTGTTCGCATTGCTGCTGTGGCAGCCTGCCCAATCCGTATTGCGGCTATTACCAGGCTCTTCCTCAAGCATAGAGCCGGTCATGTCGGTCGGACCAAGTGAGTCAGCCCTGCAGCCCATATGGCCAACAACGTTTACAGCGGCTCAACTGCCTTCTCTATGGCCCTATACGACGACTATCGCCGTCCTGTTGACCGTGGTATTTGTGATCCTATTGCTAATGAAACGTACCGGGCAACCCAATCATCCGCCATCACACAACAAATAAGCAGCTTGTTAGGATTGCTGCTTGGATTCATATTTGGCAATCAAGCGCTGCTCAATGCCTGGGGGAACCAACTCGGCTACCGAGCCGTTGAATTGTGCGATTTCTTTTACGATGCTGGAGCTTAAATAAGAATACTTCGGATTCGTCATCATGAAGATCGTATCAATCTCGCTATCGAGCAATTGATTCGTTGAAGCCAATGTGAGCTCATATTCGAAGTCCGTCACCGAGCGTATTCCGCGAACGATCACGTTCGCCTGGCGTGACTTCATGAACCGGACGAGCAAATCGCGGAAGCTCTCAACGGTAACATTCGGAATATCACTAGTTACCTCCAGCAACATTTCTTTACGTTCTTCTACCGAGAATAAAGGGTTTTTACTCGTATTATTCAATATAGCTACGATTAAATGATCGAACTGCTTCGCCGAACGGCGGATAATGTCCAAATGCCCGTAGGTTACTGGGTCAAAGCTTCCAGGATATACCGCTACACGTATCTTTTCATTCTTCTGCAAGGTCTGTTCCTCCATTAAGGCTGTCGTTTGGTGCATATCGATAAATAGATACAGCTGTATCGCCGTACTTTTGTTTTTTCAATTGGACAAAATCTTTCATCTGCTCGGGATAGACATGCGACGCATCATGCTCTACCACGATTATTGCGTCTTCTTCCAGCATAGAGCGTTGCGCTAGGTCTAACATAAGCTCGTCCATTCCGACCATTCGATAAGGCGGATCCAAGAATACTAATGAGAATACGATATCGCGTTTATCGAGAAGCTTAACCGCCCGGTCTGCATCGTTACGATAGATTTCGGCATGCCGTCCCATACCTGCCGTTTCCGTATTCAGCTTTATAATATCAATGCTCGTCTTTTCCCGATCAATAAAAATCGTCTTCTCAATCCCCCTGCTCCAAGCCTCTATGCCAAGACCGCCTGTACCGGCGAATAAATCAAGGGCCACGCCTCCGTCAAAGAACGGCCCGATCATGCTGAATATAGCTTCCTTTACTTTATCCGTCGTAGGACGCGTATTCATGCCAGGCACCGCCTTCAGTGTGCGGCCTTTGGCCTCGCCTGCAATGACTCTCATTGCATTTTCCCCCTTATGTTCTTCTGTCCCGCCTATCGTACCACATTTTTCTGCCGCAGAAAAAGCGCCCGATAACGGGCAAGGCAGATTTTTTTGCCTCTACATGTATAATCCCCCACATCCCGGACAAAATAGTATCATCGGCGTCGGAAGATGTCGTAGACAACCGCGGAGAAGACTTACGTTTCCCCATAAGCTCTTCGTCCGGTTTCTCCTCTCCCATGAAAAGGGGCTCCCAAAAGGAGCCCCGATTTTTTTGCATAACTACTGATAAAACAAGTATTTTCACACCTGAAACTATCAAACTGATTTTCACTTGATGACAAATTGATGACGAGAAATTAAACAGGAGTATTCTCCAACTCGAAATCTATAATCCCAACACGGTTAAATATCCTCACAGCCTTCGCAGAATAACAGTATGCTTTAATCTGTTCTCCCTTAACAGAAATCACTCGAATATTCCTTATAGATATATTTCGTTTACGATCTATATAAATGAGCTGCACGATTTTATCAATATAAGTTTCCATTTGATTAATCATACGCAGGCTCCCCTAATATATATAGTCTTTCAATTTATCTTTTTCGAGCTGCAGCAGCTTAGCATGCTCATCCTTAACAAATTGAGCATTAAGAATTTTTAACGAACGAACCTCTCCAACTCCCCATGAGACAATTCCCATTTCCCTCAACCTCGCTAGGTGCGTGTGAACAGTTGATCTAGAAGCTATTTTTGTCAGTTTACATAGATCCGTAATTGCAGGTGACCGTCCATGCTTTTCTGTGTAATCAAGGATTGCCATTGCAACATCTAAATTTCTGATTGTTAGCTTCAAAACTGATCGCCTCCGTATTCATTATCTAGGATTATTATATAAGAACAAATGTTCTCTATCAAGATATAAAATAAGCTCCAGCATTATGTGCCAGAGCCTTCTTTTCTGTATTCAATTAGTTTGTTGATGTCCTCAATTTCAAGCACCCTCATGATTATGTCCAAGTTCTCCCGTGACCACGCTTTAGATTTATTCTTGGCCATATCATCTATAGTGTTCCATCGTATGCCAGTAGCTTCACTTAATTGGCGAGCATTCCAGCGTTTCTCCTCCATTATCTCCTGCAACTTCAAATATAACATCCCCATCACCTCGATATCATTATAGAACAACAGCCGTTATTATTCAACATATATAGTTATATTTATAAACTATATTCGTTGACTTTCAACTATTTTCGTTGTATAATAAGAATATAAGGAGGTGAGGAAAACAAATGAAAGATTGGATCGGACTCCTGACAGCCGCTATACAGTTTATAACAGCAATCATGCTTTACAGGCTGGCAACTCAGGAAAAGAAAAAAGGAACCAAAAAACGCCGCGGACCACGCAAACGTAAATAGGTTCCGTTGAGAGGTCGCTAACGACGGCCTCTCTATCCAATCTTAACATAACGCAACAATAAAATAAATCTAGGAGGTATAGGTTATGGACACATTGACGCTTAGTATCTCTATTGTAGCTCTGACCATAAGTGTTGCGGCTCTAATAAAGTTATGGAGAAAGAAGTAATGAAGACTAACGTCGATCGCTTACTGTTCTACACACGTAAAGCAGCTATGTTGCTTAGCATACCGCATGGCAGTCGAAAGGCGGGGTCATCAGATTAGTTGCATACAAAGAGGCGTTACAGAGGAGAATAGAGGAGAAAAATGCTAGGTTGCAAAATCGGTAGATTTTTAGCGAAGTATATGCAGACAGAAAGAAAGCCTTGCGACCATAGTCCGATCGGATTTTTCATTAAACGTTACCAGATGTCACAGTGTTAGCTCTCAGCATTTTGGTTTTGGTTCGGGCAGTCCGAATCCAGAATAGTAAAATTCATAAAGCACTGCAGTTTAACTTAACGCCTCTGGATCCTTGAAAGCCCGGCTAGCGGCGCTGTACGCGCCCCAATGCTTACAAGGAAGCTATGAACCGCGGTATCAATGAACCGACCACCTGACGAACACCAGATGGATACCGCCGCCCAATAAAACAATAGCTCACCAGTCATAAATAATGACCGATGAGCTATTGTTTGCAGAACATCTATGTTGATCGGTTACACGATGTTCATATTAATTTATTAATCTGGTAATGGACCGTAATGAACCGGGATGAACCAAGCTCTTTTACCATGAAGACGAGCCCACACTAGTTCTCCTGTTTTGGGGTCTTTACGGTATGGACGAAAAATGCCCCATGCCCCAAATTCAAGACTCCATGTAAGTTCTTGCCCGTTATGCATTTTCTTAATGTACTTGCTTTTATTCTTTTTTCCACCTGTGTTAATTTGTTCTTTATTATTCATTATGAATACCCCCTGGCTTCGAGCCATTAAATTGGTTCTTGTCAGGAGCCGTGTCCACATGCTAATATTAGTTCACCACAAACAAATATTTATGTAGCCGATCACTACTGCATTGGACGTCGTGTGCAGTAATTGATGCTACACAACCGTGGGCTCTCTGCAAGAGTCGCGGTTTTTTTTATGTACCTCTACCATCTAGACCCCTCCTATTTATTTTACTTCTATGCATATCTCATTTGAATTTCCGCAACTTTTTTGGAAACCTTACAATGCGACATAATTTCAAGCAGGCTCATACCCTTGATTACACTTGGCGGGGCTAGTAGCTCCCCAGCAAATGTATTAGCTTGCCATTCAGGGTTTAGATAAGCAGGGATTTCTCCCCCCTTTTTACCTCTAGCAAAAGAAACTCTTTCAGGTTTATGTAATAGATAATGACCTATTTCATGAGCGATAGTAAATCTGTCCCTCGGCTTATTGAGAGTAGCGTTGTCGTAAACATCTTCCCTTATGAGAATCAGATGTTTATCTGGCACAGCCAACCCTTCTCGATTTGGCATTTCTTCAAAGGGAACAATCTCATATAAGAAATCAGGATGAACTTGCGGAAGAATGTGTTCAAGAAAGTACATAACCGGAAATTCTTTCGCATCTTTCAATCCCATGGCTTCCCTTATAGCTATTACATAAGAACTTATGCTTACTCTAGATAAAGGCTGTGCTAGATATCCACTCATTCACTGCCTCCTTCCGAGTTCTGATTCAAAATATCCCTGATTCTCTGCTTGTTATCTTCGTCTAGGTTTTTTATTTCCCTCGCGAATGCCATAATCAAATTCCTATCGCCATTGTTGTAATCCCTCATCTCAACTTTAACTTGCAGTTGAGATTGCTCAATAGCGACTCTTAATTCATGTTGTTGTTCAACATGGAGTGAGTATCTGTTAGTAATAGTGTTAAACCATTCTTGAGGAACATTTCGTTTACCGTTCTCCACAGCAGACAGATAGGATGATGTAACTCCTAAGTAGTCAGCCATATGTTTAAGTAACTCTCCATTGTCGATTCGGAGTTTTCTACAAAACTTACCAAATAGAGTTAGCATGGATACTGCCCCCTCTCACTTTGAAATTATCTTCTTTCACTATTATAATAGCACAACATTGTTTCCTCAGTCAACTTTTTTTGTTGATTCAGGAAACAATGTTGTGTTGGATTCTACTTTAATAGAAAGTGAGAAAATCCTTGCTGACTTTAAACTGACAACAACTCTCCGAATTTACTGTAGTTTTTGACCACTTGCCTTCCGCAGCTCATTAGCCAACCGGTTAGCTTCCTTCATTCCTGCAACATCATTTTTCTTCTTGGCTGCTGCCCACATCGGGCTAAGATGAGCAGCAATGAGCTTGTTCGCATCCTCTGCCTTCATTTTGTATCCCTCCATTTTATCAGCTACTGTCGCCTTAAACTCCACCCATCTAGTCCACTTGCCACCGTCATACATTAGCCGCGGGCATATCTTGCCTGACCAGTCATAGTGACGGCGTAACCGATCTACGCCCCATCTGCG